>JBAZXN010000009.1:0-92582 GCA_041659885.1 Tatlockia sp. | reverse complement strand
TACCGCCCAAGAGTTCATATCGACGGCGGTGTTTGGCACCTCGATGTCGGCTCATCACATCCTGGGGCTGAAGCAGGTCCCAAGGGTATGGCTGTTCGCCATTTAAAGTGGTACGCGAGCTGGGTTTAGAACGTCGTGAGACAGTTCGGTCCCTATCTGCCGTGGGCGTAGGAAAATTGAGAGGAGCTGCTCCTAGTACGAGAGGACCGGAGTGGACGAACCTCTGGTGTACCGGTTGTCACGCCAGTGGCATTGCCGGGTAGCTAAGTTCGGACGGGATAACCGCTGAAAGCATCTAAGCGGGAAGCCTCCCTCAAGATGAGTTTTCCCTTGAAGCCCGTTGAAGACTACGACGTTGATAGGCGAGGTGTGGAAGCGCAGTAATGTGTGAAGCTAACTCGTACTAATTGGCTGATTGTCTTGACCATATAGCCTGAGTCCCTTTTGGGTAGGCTGTTAATAGACAGTAGATGATACGAATCGATTTAATTAAGAGCTAGTAATGAATAAATTATGAATAAGTTACGCATTAATTAAATTAAAATGTGATACCTCAATCTTTACCAAGCTGTTAGCTACGGCAATACATAAAAAACCGAGTAGCTTGCAGTAACCAGTTTTCCTGGCGACCATAGCGGTCTGGAACCACCTGAATCCATCTCGAACTCAGAAGTGAAACAGACCTGCGCCGATGATAGTGTGGGGTCTCCCCATGTGAAAGTAGGGCATCGCCAGGGCTTTTTTAGATAAAACCGATACATATCGGATTTATGAAGTGAATTAAGAAGCGGCTATTAGCCGCTTTTTTTTTGCTTTAAAATTGATACGTTCCACAATCAAATCCCCGTGTTTAGAATATACTTGTTACAACAGGGGGTTCTATGCTTAAGGTGTGAAGCCGCTTGAGGGGCACGCAGCCCCCCAATTCAACCTCAATGACTAACAATAGTACAAACACATTTACTGAGAAGTACATTATGCGCACAAGCACTGAGTACAAAATGCGGATCCGTTAAAATAAAACGAGGACAATTGGGGCGTTGTACTCGCTGCCCACGGATGTCCAACTTAACTTTTACATTGGATCTATATACGCAACTTGTGTTATTTGCATTATGAGAGCTTAATGTATATCCACCAACCAATGGACAACTCGTGGCAAAAGATGCTCCGTTGAATAAGAGTAGCGATGCGCTAACTAATACTATTTTATTAATAATCATAAAGTCTCCTTACTTTAATAAGTATTGTTCCGTTATAAACACCACTTTGAGTATAGCAGACCCTGGAAAAACGCCTATAAGGGTACGACAGCCTATTGGAAGTTGGTAATGCACCGGTAGAGTCAGCAGCAAGAAATGCAAGCTGGTTGTATTGGGGGTTGAGGTAATGTTCCTGGCAGATACCGTGATGAGCCATTCTGTATCTAACAGACGCCAGGCACCACTGGGGGAACCGTTATCGCATTTGCCATGTTAACCATGCAGCCTGTAATATAGGGTAAATCGTTTTAAAGGCAATTCCTTAAGGAGAACAACATGTTTCCAAAACAATGCAATATTGATAAGACTGACCGAATAAACCGTGTGGTGATTGGGATTTTGCTGTTTTTCGCGGCAATGATTGGAATGGGTAAGGTGTTTTTTATGGTGGTTGGTCTAATTTTAGTGGTTGAAGGTTTAATTGGCTGGTGCTCTATCCCTTATTTTTTTAGTCAATTTAAAAAGCGAAGATAGGCATCAGCCACTGTGTACCGCGAACAACGTCGTGGTACGCCATAATTAACCTTCTTGCTTCAAAGCCATTTGAATGGATTGCCTTTTTCCAAGCGTGTTTAAATACATTTCCAAATGATTGTATTCTTTAAGATCAATTTTAAAATACATAGCCCAACGTAGCATAACAAACAGATAGGCGTCAGGTAGAGTAAATTCATCCCCCATCAAGTAAGTACGCCCTTGCAGTTGACTGTTCACATAAGCCAGTTTGGATTTAATCAAGGGAATAAAGGTGTCTGTTTTTATTGCTTCGTCAATCGTTGGATTAAACAGGCTGCCAAAACTTTTATGCAATTCAGTGGTGATATAATTTAGCCACTCCAGTACCCGATAGCGCTTAAAATGACCCAATTGGGGTAATAAGGTATAGGCTTTGAAGGTATCTGCCAAGTATTGCAAAATAACGGTGTTTTCAGTAAGGATTTCCCCGCTATCCAGCTGCAATACGGGAACGGCGCCTTTATTGTTGATTGTTAAAAAATCGACACCATGTTCTGTTTTTTTGGTTCTTAACTCTACCAATTCGCTTTCGAAAGGCTGCTCCAGTTCATTGAGAATAATGCGAACAACCAGTGAACAAGCTCCTTTTGTATAATATAATTTCATATCCTTCTCCCTAAGCGCGACATTTCTATCCTTTACTGAGTATAGTCGGTTATTCCTAAATACCGGTTTTTTAACCGAAGGTAATGGTTAGCGGAATACTCAAGGTGTTCCAACTCTTTTTGATTTAATGGCCGAACCGGACGGGCAGGATTGCCCAAATACAAATGACCGCTTAAAAGACGTTTACCAGGAGGCACAACGCTGCCTGCGCCTATCAATACGTGCGATTCGACATGCACGCCATCAAGCACCAAAGCGCCAATGCCTATGAGGCAGAAATCGTCAATGCGGCACCCATGGAGAACAGCCTGGTGCCCTACAGTGACGCCAAAGCCAAGGCTAAGCGGTTGACCGCCAGTAGTGTAAGGACCATCATGGGTTACATGAAGAATTGCTGCATCCTGAATATTACAGCGCTCGCCAATAGTAATGGAATTGACATCACCACGAATCACTGCCATGGGCCAGATGGAAACGTCATTGCCAATCGTTACCTCTCCAATAACAGAAGATTGGGGGTCGATATAAACACGTTCACCTAATACAGGGGATTTATTTTCAAAAGGGCGTATTGCTTTCATCCCTTAATTTTAACAGCAAGCAGAGAACCTGTCGACAAGTGCCATTACCCCAAAAAATGACAAATAGTCTTTTCCACCCGCTCATCAATCAACACACTGACATGATCGACCTCAGGCAGTAAAGCAAGCGAAGCGTAAGGGTATTTTTGGCATAAAATAATGGATTCAGAGGGCGGGATGGTGGCATCGTTTTCCCCGTGGATACATAAAATCGGTGTGTTTGCGTTTTTAATGTAATGGCGAAAATCAAGGTGCCTTAAATCCTTCATCGAAGGGTGTTGAAACAGCTCGCGCAGAAAAAGAAACCCTTTGCTGTTGAGTTTAAAGCGCCTGGCCAATTTACTCACCGGGATTCGCATGCGAGTGGGGGAGGCCATCAACACAACGCGCTCGGGTTCAGCGTGAAGGCACCACTGCGGAAACTGGCTGGCAAGGGTTAAGAGATTTAACAACATGGAGCCACCGAAGGAATGCCCAATTACCCCATAAAAAGGTCCAAGATGATTAAGGGTTTGTTGCAGTACTTTCACTGCTTCAGTCCAGGGAAGCTGAATGCCTTTTGCTTCACCGTGCGCAGGAAAATCCAGGGCGAACACTTCATACCCTTGTTGGTGTAATGCGCGTATCAATCGTGCCATGTAAGCCGCGCGAGACATCCAGCCGTGTAAAACCAATATTTTTTTTGCATGAGGATTTGTTGGCTGTTTGAAATGGTGGATCACATGATGTCTGGGCTTTTCAATAACGATGCTGCTGCTGCGGTTTGCATTAAAAAATTCACAGGCTTTTTTGGCAAAATCACGGTACTCTTTTTCGATGGGAAGAGGAATGGGTGTAATAAAAATTTGATAACATAACTGCGCGTGTATACTATTTATAATTTCTGAAACACTGTCAGACAGCATCAAATAGTATCCTTTCAGCGGTGAAATAGTAATTAAATCATAGCTCAATCTCAAAAAAATGTGTGGCGAGCGGCATTTATTTTCGTATACTTTGCGCTATTACTCGCATTTTTCCAAACGCTCTGGCAGAATTTCAATAATCAGTGACCAGCCCGATAGAAAGGCAAAAAAAGGACTATTATGGATACTTCAAATTACCTCTACCACCATGGCGAACAAGAGTTATACGGTTACCTTGCCTACGATGACAGCCAGGATAAATCAAGACCTGCAGTCCTTGTTGTGCACGACTGGACAGGACGCAATGACTTTGCCTGTGCACAAACCGAGTTGCTTGCTGGCATGGGGTATGTTGGTTTTGCCGTGGATATGTACGGTCAGGGGCGGTTAGGAGAAACCACTCAGGAAAAAATGGCCTTGATGGAGCCTTTAGCCAATGATCGCCTCTTGCTTCGCGAGCGGATTCGAAGCGCTTATGATGCATTAATTGGCATGGTCGAAGTCGATGATAAACGCATTGCCGTAATTGGTTTTTGTTTTGGCGGTTTATGTGCACTGGACTTGGCCCGAAGTGGTGCCGAGCTTAAAGGGGTAGTGAGCTTTCATGGCTTGCTCGATAAACCAAAAGACGTACCCAATCAACCTATCCATGCCAAAATTTTAGCTTTGCACGGTTATGATGATCCCATGGTTCCCCCCACGCAAGTGAAGGATTTTTGTGATGAAATGACCGAGGCCCAGGTGGATTGGCAGTTACAGGTATACGGCAATACGCAGCATGCGTTTACCAATCCAAAGGCCTGTGATGTGCATTTAGGCACGGTGTATAATGCAAAATCCGCGCAGCGCGCTTTTCGAGCCATGGCTGATTTTTTGCAAGAAATATTCAATTAATTGCTGGCAGTCTTGACCGAAGTCAATCTTTTATTGCCTACCATTCAATGCCGCTGTATAATAATTCATCATTTCCGGCGGGTTGAAAGGTATGAAAAAGACACTTTGGTCTCTCTTCGCAGGTTTATTGCTTGGTTTTTCTGCTGGAACGGTTTTTTTGTTCGGACTAGCTGGTTTTAGCTTAACCGCTTTGTTAGGGGTAAGCGTCCTCATCCCTGTCGGCGTTGCTTTGGGTTTTGGCCTAAGCGCTGTTTTACTGCGGTATCTGGTTCCCTGGCTGGTTAGAATAACGTTAAACAATTACCTTGAAAAACAAATTGGCACAAATCCTCAGTTACTCGCGGGGCAATCCCCTGCAAAATACCTGATGAACCAATCCAATAAACACATGCAGGATTATATTCAATCGGACCGGCGCAACAAAGCTTCCTTATTTGCGGCACAAGACCACCTTAAAACACTGGTTTATTTGCAAGGGATTAAACAAAATCCGCTTAAAGCGCAAGGCTTGAAACAACGGTTACTCGCCTGGCTTCTAAAAAGCGTCAATCTGTTGGGTTCTAGCAATGAAGATCGTTTGACGGAACAAGACCTGGAGTTAGCAGGCATTCAAAACGATGGGCAACACAGCCAAACCCCAGTTACAAAAGAAAAGTATTCTCCAGAGCAACTCCTCAAAAAAAGTGTTTTGCCACAGCAAAAAATCCCGGTCGCTCAGGAGTTTCCAAAGCCCGTAAAAAAATCGGTTGTACCCGATTATTTAGCGCCTTGGCAAAGCCGGACTGTATCGTTACATCAACAAATTGAAAAATCCCAGGTTAATCAAGTCAATCGCGTAAAAAACAATGCTATAGCAGACAAAGAGCTGCTTAAGCAATCTCTAGGGCAAAGAGTGTGGGTCGATGATTCAAAGAAGCATGAAAAATGGAAATTATGGGATTTGTTTAAAAAAGCAAACCTTACCTATACCAATTTATGGTTTGGCCAACTAAATAGCGCGATAGAAGATTTTAATAATAACCAGGGTCAACAGCAATTTCTCGAGAAATTTAACAGTAAACGCAACAACAATTTTAAATTTTATATTTCAGAGGAAGCAAAAAACATATTGCTTGCAGGCGAGAACTCCCTTCGCGGCCATAATACGGTGTTTGATTTAGACTTGTTGCCCTTAGGCTTTTTTCTGGAACGGGATAACCAAAATTGGGTTTTAAAGTTTAATGTGGATTTACGTATATGGCAGTTAGGGAATCTAGGTGATATTGCATTAAGGCTTGATCCTGCGAAATTCGCATTTGATTCCCCCAAAACTATTTTACCGGTTAATGGACTTTATATTACAGCAGGGAAGGCAACGAAAGATGAATTCCTGCACACTTTAAAAAAATTAAAACTAACCTTGTCCAAGACCCAATTAAAGCTTATTGAAGCGATTGATAAGTCCTTATTCAAGGAATCTTTTGAAGAGGAGAAAAAAGCCCAAGTCTTTAAGGCCTTACTCCTAATCGCACAAGAATCTGAGCAACCTAATCGTATTTTAACATTGCTTGATGTGTTACAAGGGTTTGACCGGCTTAAGCTTGCTTACTCAAAACAAGAAAAAACGAATCAAGATTTTTTGCTTGCATTCAACAGTGGAGCACATTCGCTTCTCTATTTTTTCCTCTATTACCACTTAACCACCATTAACCACGGCAAAGCCTTTGATAGTCCAAGGCTAATGAGCTACATAAAGCGGCTTGCTAGCCTATCTAAAGAGGAGTTGCATTGGTTTGGGCATTTAACCGAGCAAAGCTCCATGCAGTCAAATACACTTTGTTATTATGATCTGGAAGAGATATGCGAGGGACTATTTTACTTTGTCGATTTTTTTAAAGCGCAAAAATTGCCCTTACCAACGAATAGACCGAATTACAACGGTGCGCGTGACTGGTTTCAGCAACCTATTACAACGCTTAAAGGCTATTTAGACTGTATTGCTTTGGCTGCTTCCTATGGGGATGGTATGAAGCAGTTACAATGTCGCTTTTTTGAAGAAATGCCCCTGGAAATTGCGATTGCCAAGGCGCAGCTGCGTGCGGGTTATCGTTTTGTTCATCGTGCAATGTGTTTTGATGATCCCTTTGTTGCGAAGGCCTCTACCAGGACACAATTTACTGCTAAATTCCCCCATATTGCGAACCCTTTCATTATTTCCAGTCAGGAATTTGCCAACACGTCGTATCACATTGAGCGACAGGACGATGGTATTTTCTATCGTGCATTGTATTTGCGATTTATTGCTTTGCATGTTGATTCAAAGTACATCGAAGTGGCCATAAAAAATTGGGAAAATATGACGAAAAGCAGGATTGACTCCTGCAGCAATCTTTGGGCAAATACCCTTGAACACCTTAACAGAAAGGAGCGATGGGTACCCGAATCTGTGGTCATTGATGGGGAAAGTGTTAGGGAGACCACTCAGGATGAAGTCTATGACTTAAATATAACAGTCTCTACTAATTGGGACCTGCTGAAACAGTATGCGTTAAGCCTGCCGCGAAAAACCGCGAGAACCGTGCCTTATACACCCGAAGGGTTGGTGAATGAAGAAATTGCTGTTAAGGCACTTGCTAGCAAAAGCCATTTAGCCCCTGAAGTGGACGCATTGCTCAAAAAATTAGACTTGGAAGAAAGCTTAAAGCGTGAACTGAGCGAGGAAATAACGCAGTTAAATGCCCTGGTGGCAATTTACGATGCAATGACGCCCGAAGCGCTTGAAATAGCCTTAGCCAATGCGTCTACCCTGTCAACCCTTGCGCGTTTGGCTTTAGTGCGTGAAACATTTGCCAGGCACAGTGCTAATAAAAACAACCGTTTGGAGTGGCTTAGATTAGAACAATTGGTTTCGGTATTGATTTCCCTTAAAAAAGATGCTTTGTTCCAGATTGAAACGGGAGAAGGCAAAACGCTCATTATTCAGATAATTGCTTTGCTAAAAGCCCTTGACGGTAAACAGGTTTATGTCCTCACCCATAACGAATCCCTGGCAGAAATTGCTTCGGAACAGATGCAAGCACTGGCTTCTTTTTTACATCTGAACGTAAGTAACCACAAAGATTCTGACGAAGAAATTGCAGCCAGCTCAATTCATTATGTTGACATTGCCAATGCGGTATTAGCTGAGCGAATGGCGCAATTAAACAATAACTATGTTCCAACGTCTAAAGGCCGTGTTGCACTGATTGATGAAGTGGACAATATCACAATCGATGTGCATGCGACTTCAACGATGCAAATTTCTGACAGCGGACAGAACGCAGATGCAGCGTTTATTGCCTTCTTGCATTCTCTTAACGAGATAGTGCGCAATGGCCTTGTATCACAAGCATATATGGAAAATGCAACGCGTTCGGATGCATTTAAACACCTTGCAGACTATGACATTGCGCTACATCGCGCGATAGTCCAAGAGGCGCTAAAGTCACACCCTTATTATCGAGAAGACCAGCTTGATTTCTGGATCAAAGCAGCGATTTCGGCAATGCAATTCGTTGAAAAGGAAGATTATGTTATCGAATACCTTGATGAAGCGGAAATGGTCCGTATTGTTCATAAAGATACCACAGGGCGTGTGGATAAAAAATCGCAATGGAGCTTGGGCGTTCATCCTTGTGTTGCTGCATGGGAAAAGCAAAAAGGCCATCCCCAGATGAGTATTCCAGGGCTTGCCGAAGTACTCGCGGAAGGCGACATTGCTACGTATTTACAGGAGCACTTTGAATCCCGTTGTGCCTTAACCGGAACGCTTGGTGAAGAGGCTGTGCAAGAACAAATCAAAGAAATTATCCATCCTGACCTGGTTGTGACGATACCAAGAGCCAAACGGGAATTAAAACCAGGAATTGCCTGGCCTAAACGCGATTCACGGGATTGTTTCAATCGTTCCTACCGTTTTCCTCCCATTCACACCCAAGGCAAGCAAAAGCATTATGAAAAACTTGCCGAAGCGCTCTGCGGCGCGCACCGCAACGGGCAGTCCTCTTTGGTGTTTTTTAATACCATTACGGAATGTGATGATTTTTATAATTACTTACTGGAAACCAATCCCTTTACAGAGCATGCCTCCCAGTATTTGCAAATTCTTGATGATACGCACGATCCCGAGCGAGAAACGCTTCGTCCCTCGGAAGAGGCTATTATTCTGTGTGCAAATCAGCCCTTGAAGATAACCCTGACAACAGCAGCGGGTAGTCGTGGTACGGATTTTAAATCGGTTGACGCAGCATTTATTGCCAAACCAGGTTTAACCCGCGTCATCGATCAGAAAGCAGGTCGGGTGGGTCGAAATGGAGAATTTGGACTAGTGTATGAAATTTATAATGATGAGGATTTATCCTTGACTGCGTTAGCAGAGGAGCCTGAGCCAAAAAATCCTTTCCGTTACAAGTTAGAGGCGTTTGAGAAAGCCAAACAAGCCGGTGATTTAGAGGCAATTAATACCAGAAAAGCTATACGACAGGATAATCAAGCATTACAACAGCGTTTTTTTGCGCTACGTAGAAGTATCCCCGTGGATAAAATGGAAAAATTAGACAAAGATTGGTCTACCTTTTTCTCTCAATATGGGCGACAAGATTGCAATCTCACTTTTGAAGGGAAATCTCAGCAGTTTGATCAGGTTTTCAGCAGCGAGGAATTGCACTTTGCGGATACCGTGCAGTTGAATTGAACCTTTTAAAGGTAGCCCGAATAGATAAGGCTTGCTTTGCGTTTTACCGTTGCGCTATCCATTTATCCAAATTATTCGCAAAGCGTTGAATCTCTTTAGGGCTTATTTTACTTGGGCCGCCCATAAGCAACCCGCCGCCTCGTAACTCTTCATTGCGGTTGCGATTGGCTAAAAGCGGTTTAATATTATTAGCCGTGTACAATTCACCGCGTGGATTGAGCGCAATCCCTTGTTTGCTGATGACTGCGTCGGCAAAGGGAACGTCGGCGGTAATGACCAAATCCCCGGCTTTCAGGTTTTCTACAATATAATTGTCCACCACATCAAACCCGGCACCCACCTGAATTTTTTTTATGAAAGGGGAGGGTGGAACAGAAAAAAGATGATTGGAGACGACCATTAAAGGTATTTTAGTGCGCGTGGACATGCGGTAGAGAATATCTTTTATGGTTTTTGGACAGGCATCGCCGTCCATCCAGATGGTAATCACAAGTTAGAGCCTATTGTTCGTTCACGGGTATATTATACATCGTCGCCTAGTAAATAGTTTTTTTGCACGTAGTTGGCAAAATTGCCTGGTTCCCCGAGTGACCAAAACTCACAAAGCGGATACTCAAGGAGTAAACCATTTAAATAATTATAAACATGCGAGACATAATATTCCCCATTTGGAGCAATGTCTTTGTGAGCAAACACGGCATCGGCTGCCAGCAAAAATTGGCTAATATGCCGAAACCAATACACACCGATGGTGGCTCGGTTTGAAATAGGTTCTTTCTCCCTTACCCGTTTAATTTTACAAGGGTATTTGTCGTCAATTTCAGCATAGGAGTGCCGCTTGCTTTTTCTTTCAATGGTGGGAATGCCGCCTACGGCACCGCGCTCTTTTAGCCAGTTAAGCGCCCATTCCCCGGGCCAAACGAGAACCTGATCGCAATTGCAAATAACCAATTCGGCATCAGGGTATTGTTCAAGTTGTTTTCGTGCAAACAGCACGGTATCCAAAGGCCCTTTGGTTTCGCCTTCGGTGGGAACGATGGTTGTTAATTGGGCAATTTGCGGGTAATCGTGTAAAGCGCTGGCTATGGAATCGGTTTCTCTTGGCAATAAAATAATTTTATCGTAAGAAAAACCCAATTTCAAAATCGCATGGATAAACATCGGTTCACCATGTGGCGGCACTGGCGTGAGTTTTTTATCGGAATGCACCTCTAAAAAACGCGTGCCAAAGCCCGCCATGGGGATTACTACTATACGCATGGATATTAGACTTCTAAACCACAGGCCACTGGCGTTGCCATCTGTTCTGCCATTTGGCGGAAGGCTTTAACGCCAACCGTAGTGCCTTCGGCATGTGAATGAATCGAGCCGCCAGCAGAAATCATAATGTCTTGACCAAAGGCTTCCGTTAATAAGGGGACGTGCGCCGGAGTTGCACCGCAACTAAAGCTTGGGATCGTTCCTTTATGACCAAAACAGGGGTTTTGTAAGGCATTGATGCGCTTTTGCAATACTTCTTTGCTTTCATCAAGGTAGCCGCCCATCATGCCCACATGAATCATGTCAGCACCTGCCAGGCGTGCAAGTAAACACCACACGTCAAAGGCAATGGAATAATTCTCTTTAGTAATTACACCATCGCCTGATTTTTGGTAGAAAGAGACTTTATTCGCCAGAGAGGAAAGGTAAGCAAACGCATCCAAACCTGCCCAAACATTCAGGTGGTAACCAAAAATGTTGTCGCTTGCATTCAGGGCTTCGGCAACGGCTGTATATTCTGCAATGGGCACATTAATGGCAGGGGCATAAATTACTTTGGAGCCTTCCAACGCTTTATTGACTGCTTCAATCCGTTTTAAAACCGGAGCGCCCTCAATTTCGCCCAGGATTTCATCTTCTTTAATGAAATCAATCCCGCCATCCACCATGGCTTTGATCATTTGGCAAAGTGTGTCCAGGGAAAGACCTGTTTTAGGTTTGACAATGCCGCCAATCAGCGGCCTGTTGTGGACGGAAATTTTATCGCGAATCCCTTGAATGCCGAGTTTGGGGCCAGCAAAAGAGGCAATAAGTTGTTCTGGAATATCCAAACCGGTTAAACGACAGCCTTCAATCAGGTCAATGTCCATTTGGCCACCCATAACAACCGTCAGGAAGTGGGTGAAGGAGCCTTTGGTAAAAATATCCACTGGAAAAATGGTTTCGACTTCATGAAATGCGTTGGTTAATTCTTTGATACTGGTCACATGGGCAGAATAACGCGCCAGCATTTCAGGCGTTTCGTATTTTGAGCGAAGATAGGGGTTGCCTATTGATTGACCAATTACCAAAGCATCAGCTGCTTCTTTGATTTTTGCTGATTTTATCGTGTAGGTTGCCTTTACATATTCCGACATTGCTTTTTTCTCCTCGCTACGCAACAATTTTTCATAAGAAATTAATTTCGCAATTTATACCATGAAGAAGTCCGAAGAGGAACCATTTTCCGCGTTTGCTTTTACAATTTATTAACTGAGAGATTATCAATGCCATGATGAGAGAATGCGTTTAATGCAGTATCTAATTTATCTATTTCGACACAATTCTCATCTACTGGCTTAAAGAAATCCAATCTGTGCTTGGCAAAGAATGACATATTGAGGGGTAAGGTATAATTAGTAAATCTATTTTTTTTAATGTGGTTAATACCCACAGCAATGCCAACTGCTATTACTCCAATACCAAAAAATAGGGCTGTTGCTGGAAGCGAAAAAAAACTAAGGCCAACAAGTGTTAGTAAAAATATGCTAACAGCGAAGGATTTCATAACTTTGGCTAGTTCTTTGTGTTTTGAAAAAATTGGAAATTTGTCTTGGAGATTATTTTCAGCTTTAATCATCAGCTTTTCGGTATAATCTAAATAATTTTCAAAGGCTTTTCGGCTAGAATCTTCAAAAATAAGCTTATACGTTAGATTTAGACATTCGCGTTCTATGCCTTGGTTACCGGAATCAGTAATTTGCTCAAACTCAGCAATGCAACGATTTAGAGAGTTAATCAACGAGTCTAAATCTATCCAGTAACGATCATTTTGGGATGAAAAAAATTTTTTTAGTGAATCACTGTACTTCTTAATCGCGTTTAGCTTTGTATCTTTATTTAAGAAAGTTAAAGAAGGTTTAGGCTTGGCAAGGGATTTTTTTACAGTAGTTTTTGCTTGCGGACTTTGTTTTCCGGAAAAATCGTTGTTTGCATTAATTTGCCTATCTGCTATTTCCTTCCATGTCTTTTGCTGCTCGCGATTTTTCTGCTTCGATAAATCGTCATGGTTGGGTCCAGGGAACGGGCCCAACACATTCCATGGAGCAAGAAAGACGCCCGTTGAAGAGAGGGTAATAGGCACAGCGCCATTTTGGTTGTGATCTAAATTTTCTTTCATAACTACAAAATAATTAAGTAAATTGGTTTAATTATCCCAAATTAAGAGCATATAGTCAATTTGGTTAACAATATTGAAAGTGTTTTAATAAGAGGATGAAAACAATACCAAGATTGATTGCGAATTAGGGTAATCATATTTCAACAATTACACGGGCTGGCAGGCCATCCATCTCATTAATTTTCATAGGCATAATATACATTTTACATCGCCCTACCGGCACATTATTAAGTTCTAAACCTTCAACAATGAGAACGTCATTTGACAATAAATACTTATGTACCGGTAAATCTTCTGATTCATATTTGTCAACGCTCATGTAATCAATACCTACTATTTTGACGCCTTTCATAAAAAGTTCTTCAGCTGCGTCGGGTTCAATATAAACATATTTATCAGTAAAAGGTGAATTTTTTGAAATTTTAGAATTTGCCGTTTTAAAGAAAACAAAATCATTTTTTAATATGGGTAGGTTTTTAATAAAACATTTGGTCACGGAAATTTCTTGCTCAGGAACCTCAATGATAAGCCCTGAGCCGATTAAGCTATCAATTGGGAAATCGCTACTTGTTTTACCCTCTTTAATAACATGGGCTGGAAAGTCAATGTGGGTTCCTGTATGGTTCCCTAAAAAGAGCTTGCTCAAATGAAAATTGGAACCTTCTTCTAAGGAACTTATTTGTTCAGTTTGATAACAAGGATCACCAGGGAAAGTGGCTAAATTTTCCGAGATATTGACTGTAATATCATAATATTTTTTTTGCTGTTTTACTTCTTTATTATTATTTTTGTTTAAATTTTCCTCTTTCGGAAACACAATTTACTCCATACGATAGTTTAAGTTAAATGCTAATAAATTTATTGAGATAATAAATTTAAATGGAAGTTATTAACTAATTTTAAGATAATATGATTAACGCTGTCATCTTTTATTTTACGAGCTATTCGTGATTTCAAATTCTCATCGGGTAAGCTTATTTAATCCATTAATTTTATTTGTTTCTCTTAATGTATTTAAAAGTGAAGGAGCGAGATAGGCACCACCTTCGATATCATAGGTTTTGAAGTTTCTTGGATAGACATAAAGGCGCTCATAGAGAAAGTGTTTTTTTGCGTGTACACTAGTGGATTTGTTAAGGTTTAGCGTCATGACAACTTCGTTTGCAATAGACAACGCACAGCAGGATGGCAGATTGCGGCAAGCGCAATTAAAAATGGTGAGCATGCTCAAAGTGGTTGATGCAATTTGCACAAAACATGGGCTTGATTACTGGTTGGATGGCGGTACTTTGTTGGGTGCCTTGCGTCATCAGGGTTTTATTCCCTGGGATGACGATCTGGATATTTCCATGCCGCGTGCCAGTTTTGAAAAATTTCTTGAAGTAGCCCCTTTGGAAATCCCAGACACGATGTGGTTGCAAACGGCGCAAACAGATCCCGGTTTTTTTAATTTATCAGTACCTCTAAAAATAAGAGATACAGAAAGCCGTTTCATTGAATGGCATGAACAGGGCGATGAAGCCTACCAACAAGGCATTTTTATTGATGTCTTTGTGATAGATAAACAGCCCGAACGTCTTTTTCAACGTAAACTCTACAAATTGGCGGCAAAGAAATGTTTGCGCTTGCTAAGCCCAAAATACAGTAAACTTTCAGTAGGGCATCATGCCAACTGGTATACCTTGATGAGTTCTCTGCTTCCCAAGCGTTTGCTAGAATTCACCTTGCAATCCATTATAAAGAAAGCAAACGGCTCAACAAGCCCTTATTTAGGGAATGGTTACGATTGCGTGAACAGCAGTTTTTTCCATCACGAGGACATTTACCCCTTACAACGCACGCGTTTTGAAACGGAAGAATTTAACATTGCAAACCGGTCGGAGCGCATTTTAAAACAACTTTATGGGGATTATTTGACGCTTCCTCCTGAGTCCGAACGGGTGATGAAACATTGCAAGGAATTGATTCCCCTGCTTTGAATTGTCGGTTAATGCATGGTATAAAAATAAAAACAGTCAAGTCGGAGGGTACAATGTCTCAAAAATTCAATGAGTTAACCAAAGGCCTTAGCACGCAGTTAGCTAAAATGCGAAAGGAAATGCCAGATGTAATGAACGGTTTTTCAGCCCTTGCCCAAGCGGCCAGCAAAGAAGGGGTTTTGGATAAAAAAACCAAAGAGCTGATTGCAATTGCTCTGGCGGTTGCAAACCATTGCCCAGGTTGCATAGGGTTTCACTCCCAGGCTTTGGTGAAACTCAATACAAGCCGTGAAGAGCTATTGGAAACCTTAGGCATGGCGATTTACATGGGTGGCGGCCCTTCGCTAATGTATGCCGCAGAAGTGTTAGAAGCGTTTGAGGAATTTAGTAGTTAAACGCAAAGGGGCAAAAGCCCCTTCCTGCCTGCTAATGCGCAGCCATTGCACGCATATGTTCCATCGGATTAAAGCCCTGGTTGGTTGCAGCAGGGCTGTTGCCCTGACAGGGGTAATTTTTTACCACGCCAAGCCATGCAATTTGTGAAACCGTCATTTTGTCTTTATCGCTTTGTTGGCTTGGAATGTCCTTGTAGGTTTGCACGATAATATTATTCATTAACGCCGCATCCAAAAACGTACTGGCCGGCAGGCAAAATAACGGCTTACCCTGACTTTTGGCCAATTCATTGGCTTGCATCAGCGTTTCAGCCACAGTTTCACCGGTCATGGTGATAACATTGCGGGCAGAACGCGCCCAAGCCTGGGATTGGGGATCGGCTTTCATTTCCATTTGTGGAATATTGTTCGCAATGCTCATGTAATTATTAATCGTATCTGCCTTCGCAGTGCCAAAGGACAACAGAGCGAAAAAGAAAAGTAACGCACGCATTTTGTTCCCTATTCATCTTACCGAGAAGTTATTTATATAGTCTTTTTCAAGCTGACGCAATAAGGCATCTTTATCCACAGGGGACTGGGTAAGTCCTATGTATTTATCGGGGCGCAAAAGCAGGGCAGTTGGCTCTTTAATACCGTACTGATTATGAAGGGTTTTTTCTTCATCCACCCACAGCAACGACGCCTTTGAATCGGTTGGAAAATCACCGGATACAATATGCGTTTCAATAAGCGTATCAAACTGTTTATTAAGTAATGCCCGGGTTTCTAATAAGCTCTGTCTGTTGGCGTTAGTTAATCCTTCAAAAAGGAATAAGTGGTGTTTGGTGCCCTGGGTTATTTGCTGTAAAGACCGCTTTTCTTGCGTCAGGGCGTTGGTTAACCAAAAATCGCTTAAAAATTCCCCAGCTTTAAAAGCCGTCTTTTGTCCTAACACAGCAACAACAGGACTTTTTGCATAACTGATTTTTAATTCAGCAAGATCGGTTAAAAAAAAGTTTTTTGTCCACTTAAATGCGGTGATTGTTTGCAATAAAAGATTGCGTAAGGCAATCAATAAGGGATTTTTCAAGGTAACGAGCGAAGTCATTATGCCGGTCTTTTTTAAGACCTTGCGGGCAACGGGAAAGCGTTCGCACTGATAGCTATCCAAAAGCGATTCGCCAGCTCTTTTTTTATGCACAAGCGCTAATTTCCAAACCAGATTATAAGCATCCTGAATACCGGTATTCATGCCTTGTCCGCCCATGGGGCTGTGGATGTGCGCGGCATCTCCTGCAAAAAAAACGCGGTTGTAGCGGTAGTGTTGAATTTGCCGGTGCGAAATCCCAAAAGCACTTAACCAGACAGGATTCGATAAACTGGCTTTTTCGCTGCACCGTTCAAAAAAAACCTGCTCAATGTCTTTAAAGGTTAAGGCTTTATTCTCACAATGCTGCGGTGCGGTCATAACGAGCCGGTAACGTTTGTTCCCCATGGGAAAACAGGCAAGTGGACCTTCCTTGCTGATAAAAAAAACCATTTTATTTTCAGGCAATTGCCAGTCGAGCGATAAATCAGCAAGCCACCAGGATTCCTTAAATTGGCCACCGATAAAACCGGCATACACTAATTTTCTTAAGGTGCTGTGGGAGCCGTCACAGGCAATAATCCAGTTTGCCCTGATCTGCTTTTGTTCCCCATTCTGACAGACGGTGGCCTTTACCGTATTTGTATTTTGCTCAATACGCAGCAGCTCCGTATTCCACTGCACCTCAAAGCCCTTCTTTTGTAATCCCTGAACCAAAATTTTCTCGGTTTTATCCTGCGGCAGGGCGATTAAATAAGGGTAATTGGCCGTGATGTCCGCAAAGGAGGCATTGATTAATTCTTTTTCAAAGGATTTAAAAATCAGGCCGTCTATTTTTTGGCCCTGTTGCAAGACCTCTTCAAGAAAGCCGCAATCAGCCAGTACATCGAGGGTTCGGATGTGAATGCCTAATGCCTTGGACTTATCGCTTAAGGTGCTTTTTTGTTCAACTATGGCCAGGCTTAATCCATGCCGTGCCAATTCATTCGCACAAAATAAACCAACAGGCCCTGCGCCGACAACCAGCACATCCACCAACGTGGCTGACATACACTCTCCCTGTTACGGTCTTTGTTTAATTTTAGCGTCTTAAGCTTAAGCTTGCAAAAAAAAGGCATGGACTATTGCGTTAAAAAAAAATGGTCATAGCCTCCTAAAAAGCACATATTTTTTTTTGGAAATAAATAGTGTATTGTTAAAAGTCTTTTCCGTGAAAACTCATAAGGATATGCGATGAAATTAAAATTTGTTGTCTCTTTGATTGCCGGTACGGCACTGTTGACAGGCTGCGGCACAATGAATAACTCGGATGCAACGGCTTACCCGGCAGTTGCCTATACCAAGGTTCAAGCCCAAACGGATGCCAAAATTCTGGGGGCTATCGTTGCTCTGGATCAAAATGAAATGGCAGCAGGCGCTGAAGCCCAAAGAAAAGCAGTCAACCCTGCGGTTAGGGAGTTTGCAGGCTGGATGGTTAAAGAGCACAGCCAAAACATGCAAGCGATGGAAGCCTTAGGCCATCAGTTAGGCATTGCCCCCATCAAAGGCAACCTTGCAATGATGTTGCAGAAAAAAGGCCGCCAGAACATGGCCATGTTGAAGCATCTCAATGGCCCTGCATTTGATAAAGCCTTTATTAATGGCATGGTACAAGGCCATATGCATGCCTTGCAGCTGTTAAATACCAAGTTAATCCCAATGGCTGTGAATCCCAATGTAAAACACCACCTGGAAGCAACGCGCAACCACGTGATGGCGCATTTACAAAAAGCCCAGGCGATTCAAAAACAACTGTAATACTGAAAAGGCAGAGGCAATTGCTTCTGCCTTTTTAATTCATTGCTTTTGTCTTTTATTGCTATCCAATGCATCATGTTCTTCGTCGCGCTTGCCAAGTGTTATTTTTGCTTCTTTATGAAGCGGATTAAAAAAACGGCAAACGGGTTTTGAAGAAACGCTTTCCTCCAGCAGAATAATATGATCACTTTCCGGTATTGCAAGGTTACTTTTGTTTTCTTTTGTCACTAAACTCGCTGATACACTATTTATTGCAGATTGGAGTGAAGCGGCTTTCGTTTTTTTGGAGAACGCTGCCTTACACTGCGCAATAAAGTCGTTCATGGCACCAATAAGGCTTAGGTTTGGCGGATTGTTCAGCACGGTCTTACTCATCTCTATGCGAGTAATTGGGCAAGGGACTGTCTCTTCCCCGTCTTCTCCTGGTTCACCATTCGCCTCAAAATGCTTTATTAACGCCTCACGGCTATACGTTCTGCCTGTTTCCGGAACACATACGGGATCAACCAGAAAATCTCTTATGATTGGACATAGAAAATGATCGGGAATGGTTATCCTGTTAATGTCTAGCCATTCGCCATCGCTTAGTTCGTTATTGGGTTTATGATTTTCTAACCGATTTTTTATAGAAAAGGAGCGGTTATTGCGCGCCAACTCCATTGCGGCATCCATATCCCGTTCAATGGCCAGATTGGGCAATTGAAGAAACAGCTCAACCATCTCTTCATTCTGCTGTTCAACAGCAAAAAGAAAGGCCGATTTTTTAGGTTCACCCGCGGTTTGCAGATTAATGTCCAGCGTTGCTACCTTTAATATGGCGTTGAATGCCTTTAGATCTCCCTCAGAGGCTGCATACATGAGCGGAGTCATTTTATTAATCGGGTTGATGGTATTTATCCACTCTTTCACTTCCGCAGCAAAAGCGGCATAATTTGCGGCCGTGGATACAAACGCAAGCACTTGGGTTGCCAAGTCCACTTTCATGTTGGGTTGTGGCTTAAAAGCAAAGCGATATAATTGATTTAACAAGGCGCTATGGTGTGTCCTGGCGCATAAAAAATGAGACCAATCAATCGTTAGCCCGGGGGCATTCAAAAGAAGAGTAACCATTTCGTCTGATTGCTTTTCAATCGCAATATGCAATGCGGTATGACCAGAACGTGCCGGTTCATTCACCTTGAGGTGCTCATTTTTCAGAAAATGCGCCAACAGGGCTGTTTTCCCGAGCGCAGTTGCCAGGATAAGCGGGGTGGTATTGTTTTCCGGATACAACCATTGATTCAAGGTATCAGCGGATAAATAAGGCGTTAAACGTTGTACGCCTTCCATATAATTATTTGTTATTGCCGCTTGTAACACAGCATGAATTAACAAAGTATAAATCCAGAGAAAGACAGGATCTTGTTTGTTGTTGAACGCATAGGCCAGCGTACTCTCGGTGACATCAAGTGTAGTATTGGATAAAAGCAGTGAAACGCTTTGTTCTTTTTTATTCATTACAGCAAGCGATAGTGCGGTTGCACCGGAAGGACTTTTTAAATTAACATTGATAGTGGGTGCCTTGAGTAGGCATTGTAATAAGGGGATGTTTCCTTCTTCAGCGGCTCTCATCAACGCAGTTGTGTTCTCAGGAGGGATAGGTTGATTAATCAAGGCGCTTATTTCATTACAATAGATCAACATTTCTAACTGGTTGATCTTGCTTGTGCGAACCATATTAAAATAACTTTCTAGTTCTCGGTTAGTTGTACTATCTTGCATTTATTTACTCGCAGGTTGTTCAATGTGGGAAAATAATAACATAAAGAATAAAAAAAGTCTTTATTGTTCTTTATTTTTTCTTATTGAATTGGAAATGCCATGCGAAAAAGGGCGAGCAGACCGCGTGTATTTCTTTCTGCACTACTTTGTGGTTTGATCGGGAATTGCTTATTAACCCGTGAAATCGCATGCAAGATTTTCTTGATAAAAAAATTGTTTTAGGACTTTGCGGTGGGATTGCTGCATATAAAACAACCTACCTGGTACGCGAACTCGTCCGCTTGGGTGCAAAAGTGCGTGTGGTGATGACGGAATCGGCATCCCAATTTGTCTCCCCTTTAACCTTGCAGGCAATAGGGGCTGACATGGTACGCTCTTCCTTGTTTGATGCAGAAGCAGAACGGGCGATGGGGCATATTGAATTGGCTCGCTGGGCCGATTACCTGCTTATTGCGCCAGCTACGGCAAATTGCCTGGCAAAAATGGCCAATGGCCTGGCGGATGATTTATTAACTACTCTTTACCTGGTTTCTGAAACGCCAGTGTTTGTTTGCCCGGCGATGAATCGCGCCATGTGGGCGCATCCGGCTACTTCTGCCAATTGCGCGCAGCTTTTACAAAGGGAAGTGCTGTTTATTGGCCCTGAGGAAGGGGTGCAGGCTTGTGGTGAGGAAGGTTTTGGCCGAATGGCTGAAGTCGAAACCATTGTCAATGCGCTACGATTGCATGGGGTATCGCGCCTTTTGGCAGGCAAAAAAGTACTCCTTACCGCAGGTCCCACCTGCGAGGCCATTGATCCAGTACGTTTTATCAGCAACAAAAGCTCAGGAAAAATGGGTTATGCGTTGGCTCAGGCCGCTCAATTAGCCGGAGCAGAAGTAATATTAGTCAGTGGACCGACTCATTTGCCACCACCTGCAGGGGTTACTTTCCATGCAGTGGATACAGCCGATGCCATGTATGAAAAAGTAATGGAAACCTTGCAAGAGGGAATGGTTTTTATTGGTACTGCAGCCGTTTCGGACTATGCGGTGGACAGACCCTCCACTCAAAAGATTAAAAAGAGTGAAAACCCCGCCCTTCACCTGACATTAAAACCGAACAAAGACATTTTAGCCGCTGTAGCAGAAAGCGGGAGAGCGGCTTATGTGGTAGGCTTTGCTGCGGAAACTACCGCAGTGCTAGAGTATGCCAAAGCCAAGCGAGTGGCTAAAAAAATCGATATGATCATCGCGAATGAAGTAGGGAAAGGCTTAGGATTTGATTCCGATTGCAATCAGGTGACCATAATAACCAAGGATGAACAAATTGATTTGAATTTGACTCATAAAACGCGATTAGCCGGACAAATTATTGCAATCCTTGCGGCAACTCTTCAAAATACAGCGCATTAAGCAAGAGGGATTCACTATGCAACAAGCCATTCAATTAAAACTATTAGACCCCCGAGCCGGAAGTGCATTTCCCCTGCCGGAATACGCAACATCCGGTTCCGCCGGATTAGACTTGCGGGTGTGTATCGATGCGCCTTTACAAATCGCGCCTCAGGAAACCGTTCTATTACCTACAGGGCTTGCCATCTATATCGCCAACCCGGATTTGGCCGCCGTGATTTTACCTCGTTCCGGTCTTGGCCATAAGCACGGCATTGTGTTGGGAAATCTGGTGGGTTTAATTGATTCCGACTACCAGGGCGAATTAAAAATATCCTGCTGGAATCGCAGTCAGGAGCATTTTACGGTAAATCCCGGTGAGCGCATTGCCCAGCTGGTTTTTTTACCCGTGGTGCGTGCACAGTTTGAAGTGGTGGATTCCTTTACCGAAAGCAGCCGCGGTGAAGGTGGTTTTGGCAGTTCCGGGAGAGCATAATGCAATACCAACAAAAACAGGTCGTGCGTTCCGTATTTAGAGCCTACGATATTCGCGGGATCATTAACCCGCAATTTGATGAAAACGATTTTTATACCATAGGACGGGCGATAAGCGTCCAGTTGCTTGCCTTAAACCGTCATCAGATTTTTCTTGCCAGAGACGGGCGTTTAACCAGCGATAGCCTCGCTGCTGCCCTTAAGCAAGGGTTACTGGATAGCGGTGTTTCCGTGATTGATTTAGGCGCTGTGGCAACCCCTGTCATGTATTATGCCACCAACACGCAAGCGATAGATTCCGGCCTAATCGTAACAGGAAGTCATAATCCGGCCGATTACAACGGCATTAAAATGGTGCTGGCTGGAAAAACCCTGGCACAGGCTGACATTGACGCATTGTATGACATTGTGAAATCTGCCCAATTTACCGATGGCAAGGGCGAAGCTGTGGATTTGGATCTTATTCCCGAATACATCCATCGCATTGTGAATGGTATTCAGGTGCAGCGTCCCTTAAAGGTTGTCATTGATTGCGGCAATGGCATTGCAGGCCCTGTAGTGCCTGAAGTGATTAAGGCCCTGGGCTGTGAAGTGATCCCTTTATTTTGCGAAGTGGATGGACGTTTTCCAAACCACCACCCCGACCCCACCATTGAAGCAAACTTAAAAGACTTAAAAGATGCCGTTCATGCGCACCAGGCCGATTTAGGCTTAGCCTTTGATGGCGATGCCGATCGTTTAGGCGTGGTGACTAATTTGGGTGAGGTCATCTGGCCTGATCGCTTGTTAATGCTGTACGCGCGTCATGTATTAAAAGAAAACAAGGGCGCTACCATTGTTTACGACGTGAAATGCTCCAGCCACCTTGAACGCGTCATTGAAAAGGCAGAAGGGAAGG
Organism: Tatlockia sp.; assembly: GCA_041659885.1. Taxonomy (GTDB): domain Bacteria; phylum Pseudomonadota; class Gammaproteobacteria; order Legionellales; family Legionellaceae; genus Tatlockia. The sequence continues at coordinate 69,922 of JBAZXN010000009.1, read as the reverse complement.
CGCGTATGTGTCCTACTGGACACTCCATCGTCAAGGCTATCATGAAAGAAGAGCAGGCTGCATTGGCCGGTGAAATGAGTGGGCATATTTTTTTCAAGGATCGTTGGTACGGTTTTGACGATGCGCTCTACAGTGCCTGTCGCTTATTAGAAATAGTGAGTCAGGAAAACTTAACGGTGAGCGAGCAGTTTGCAGCAATTCCTAACAGTTGCAATACGCCCGAAATCAAAATTCCGATTGCGGATGAGGCTAAATTTGCTTTTATGAAACGCTTTAGTGAGGAAGCGTTGTTTCCCGATGCCAAAATTATTACTATCGATGGACTTCGCATTGAGTTTGCACACGGCTGGGGTCTGTTACGTGCATCGAACACCACGCCTTGCCTGGTAGCACGTTTTGAAGCAAACGATCAGATTAGCCTTGAAACGATTCAGGGACTCTTTAAAACGCAATTAAATAATGTGATGCAGGATTTGGTTGTGGATTTTTAAAAACGGACAACTATTGTGATACGCACGGCTGTCTATAAGGGAGATTAACATGTTAAAGCCTACACCAAGCATATGGCAGAACGGTAAATTAGTGCCCTGGGATGATGCAAAAATTCATGTATTAACCCATGGCTTGCATTATGGCGGGGGCGCGTTTGAAGGAATACGCTTTTATAAAACGGATGAAGGGCCTGCTATTTTTCGTCTGGAAGACCACGTGGAGCGCTTGTTTTATTCCACCGGCGTTTTACACATGAAACTGCCCTATTCAAAAAAAGAGGTGAGGGATGCGATTATTGCCGTAGTGCAAAGCAGTAAGCTTGAATCCGGTTATATTCGCCCGATTGCCTTTTTTGGTTACGGTAAAATGGGGGTTAATCCCGTTGGATGCCCTGTGGATTTGGTCATTGCCTGCTGGCCCTGGGGCGCCTACCTGCCACATGACAGCATTGATGTTAAAGTGAGCCGCTACATTCGCATTCATCCGGATTCCACTGTAGTCGATGCCAAGCTTACCGGGCATTACCTGAATGGTATTTTAGCCTCCCTGGAAATACAGGGCACCCATTACCACGAAGCCTTATTTCTGGATAGCAAGGGATACATTACGGAAGGAGTTGGTGAGAACTTTTTTATTGTTAAAAACGGTGAAATCCTGACTCCGCATTTAGGCGATATTTTGTGCGGAATTACGCGCGATACGGTCATGCAACTTGCCAAAGCATTGGGCTATGCTGTGAAAGAGTGCGCGCTAACGCTTGAGGACGTCTACCAGGCCGAGGAGGCATTTTTTACCGGAACGGCAGCAGAAGTCACCGCGATTCGTTCAATCAATGATAAGCTGTTGGCAAACAGCAATGGCAATGCGGTGAGTAACCAGATTAAAAAGGCTTATCTTGACCTGGTACAGGGTAAAAACAAGAATTTTGCGCAATATTTGACTATAGTATAACTAAGTTGCAACAACCAGTATTTTAAATGGAATTAAAATATGCGCGGAGAAGAGCTACAAAAGCAAGTTGCTAATACCATTAGTCACTATAAGCTGAAGTGTTTTCAATTGGAAAATGAAATTGATGTGCTGAAAAGCGCTATTTACCAATTGAGCACATTGCCTAATGGTATTCACCTTGAGGTGGATAAAGAAAAGCACGCCTTGCAGACTAATCTGGATGAAAACAGCAACGGACAAAAAATTAAAAAAAGCGTTAAATCCCTCGTGGATGCCATGTCGCATTTGCAGGGACAGGAGCAGGATCTTAAAGCGCAATCCCTCATCAAAAGCAACATCAATTACCGAATAGCTCAACTGACAGAGCACCTTTACCTTTCAAAACCGGTTTCCCTTAAATTAGCCACCTTAAAATCCTTGTTAAGTGAACAGCTCACAACCCATTCGCTCGCAAAGATAGTGGATTCCCTGACGGATGTAGTCCTGGAGGCATTTAATCTAGAACATTATCAATTTAATGATTTTTTAACCACATTGAGAGTTTATCTTATTGATTTTAGCCGCTATATTGCCCTTTCTCATAAAGATAACCTTGAATATGTAAACAGTATTGAACAATTGCAGTCGGGTTTTGAGAAAAAAATACAAAGGCTAAAAAAAGAAATGGAAAAGGCCGAATCATTGGAAATACTCAGTGAGACTCTCAATAATGGGTTAGACTTAATAGAACAACAACTCTTTTCTTACTGCATTAAGGAAAAGAAACGGGTGCGTGTTTTTAATGAAACGCTTAGAGAGCTGAAAGACAAGTTCACTGAAGCAGAATGTGGAGCAGAAAAAATGAGAAATCAGCTGTCATCACAACCGGTTAATCTGAATCAGGATTCACTCACCGCATTAGCTACGCGCATTGCTTACGACGAATACATCCAGGGTGCCTTCCATCGTTGGGAGCGTGGATTTGGTGATGTTTCATTAGCACTTGCCAATTTGGACGGTCTTAAAGAAATCAATGATAAATACGGCCTTGCAACAGGCGATGCTATCGTCAAAAAGGTGGCTGAAATTTTTAAATCCTCCATTCGTGCGGTGGATTTTGTAGCGCGCTTTGAGAAAACAACCTTTGTCTTTATTTTCGAACGCACCTCCATTCATGCCGCAACCAAGGTTGTTGAAAATTTACGAATTGCGATTGAAGAGGCTGAGTTTTTGGCCAACAATGCGCCAATACCGATTACCCTTTCCTTTGGCTTGTCCGCATTTAAACACGGCGACACCAGTACCGCTTTGCTGAAACGCGCAGAAGAAGCCCTCCGACAAGCAGAAAATACCGGCCAAAATCAATTGGTAACTTTATATTAAAGAGATAGAGCACCCAGGCTTTTAAAGTTTAGTAGCCTTGATGGAGCGAAAGCGTAATCAAGGTTTTCCATACTGGATTGACATCGTAAACCTTGATTGCGCGATGCTCCATCAAGGCTACCTCTACCCAACTGCCTTTACATGAAAATTTTGTTTGCATTTAAAGACAAGATCGCCTCTCATTGTTACTACCCTTTGTTTTGTGCTACATAAAGCATCACGTTAAGTGGAGTATTCTCCTGTACGCGGGCTGCAAAGGACTCACTTTGGCAAAGAACCAAACCGTTTTCTTCACATAAACGCTTAATGTAATCCGGATGATGGCTAAATCGGGCGGTGGGTTGCAGTTGCCAGGGTTTATCTGCGCTGATTTCCGTTGAGAAAATAAAAAAGCCTGTTTCGGAAAGCCTCTTTTTAAGGGCTGTGAATAAGGGCGCTAAATCCCCGATATAGGGCAAAACATCGGCAGCAATAACAAGAGGGTATTGGTCTTTATTGCTTGCCAAAAAAGCCAGGACATCGGATTCAATTAATACATCGTAAATGGCCTTTTTTTGGGCCACAGCCAGCATTTTTGCAGAAATATCGACCCCCGTAAGGTGTTTACAGGCTTCACGCATAACAATACCGGTTAACCCGGTGCCACAACCCAGATCAAGCCCTTTGTTAACGGCCAAAAGATTGAGCTCGTGTAGTGTTTCGGCAATGCGCTGCGGCATTTTATAATGCAATTGTTTTTGCACATGCTCATCGTAATACAGGGCATAATTGTTAAATAAATTTTGGGTGTAGGGCAAGCAAGTGTCAGGTGTGCTGCCTTCCCCTGTTAAAGCCTGCAACATGTGCTTGCTTGCAGCATCAAGAGGGTTTGCATTGACGGCGCGTTGCAAGAGCTCTTTTGCCTTTTCTTTCTCATTCAGGCGATTAAAAATGGCGGCTAAATTGTTTAAGGCCGCAAAATGTTCGGGATTGGCTTCTAATAACTGTTCAAAATGGCACTTCGCTTCACTTAAGTGACCCAAAGCCATTTGGGCGACCCCCATGTTATACAGGTACTCCGGGTTATTTGGGTCGTTTTCCAATAACACATCATAATGCATCAGTGCATTTTCAAAGCGATCATGGTGCATAAAGGTTGCCGCTAAATTGTTGCGTGCTTCCACATGGCTGTTATCAATCGCGAGCGCTTTGGTAAAGTAATCTACCGCCAATTGCCCCTCATCCCGTTTTATGGCAATTACGCCTAAATTGGTGAGTGCTTCCACATGCGTATTGTCCTTTTGAATCACTTGTTGAAAACAGGCTTCACTTTCACTGAGTGCATTGGCTTCCAGGTAGAGGATGCCTAAATAAAAGGCCGCATTCGTATTTTCTGGCTCAAGGGTTAGTACATTGTTAAATTGTTTTTTAGCAGCATTCAACTGATTGTGTTTTAGCAGTAATACGCCTAAGTTAAAATGGGCTGCCACAAAAGCGGGATTGGCATGCACTGCTTTATGGTAGTGGGAAAGGGCTTCCTGATACTGGTTGTTTGCGTCATAAACCGTTGCCAGATTATGGTGTGCGGCGGCATAATTTTGATCTAAATCAATGGCGGTTTGGTAGTGCAAAATGGCTTTATCTAGTTGCCTTGTTTTTTTATAGGCATTGGCAAGGTTATTGTGAATAATGGCGTTGCCGGAGTCAGAGGCTATCGCTTGCTCAAAACAGCGTATGGCCTCTTCCAGATTGCCTGAAACGCCATGGCATAACCCTAAATAATGAAGCGCTTGACTGTGTTTTGGATCAATCGATAACAGCTCTTCATAAATAGGGATGGCTTCTTGCAGTTGGTTTTTGCTTTGTAACTCATAGGCTTTTACAAACAATTGCTCAGTGTTCATCATGAAGTTGCTTTCCTAATGCCTTTAAGGCCAGTGCGCGATGGCTAATGGTATTTTTGATGGAGGCAGGCAATTGCGCTGCGGTGCACTGGTAAGCAGGAAGGTAAAAAATGGGATCGTAACCAAAGCCTTGCACGCCCTGCGCGGTTTCATGAATGAAACCTTCCCATTTGCCTTGCGCGATGACAGGCGTTGGATCATTGGCGTGGGCAACGTAGGCCATCGCACAATAGAAGTAGGCTTGTCTTGCCTCCATAGGCGTGGTTTTAAGCTTATCCAGCAGTAGGCGGATATTGTCTTCATCGGTGGCATTATCGCCTGCAAAGCGGGAGGAATAAATGCCAGGCGCCCCGTTTAAAGCAAGCACCACAAGGCCGGAATCGTCAGCAAGGGCAGGGCGATTAGCCATCAGACTTGCATGCCTTGCTTTAAGGATGGCATTTTCAATAAAACTAAGCCCTGTTTCTTCAACCGAGCCAATGCCTAAAGCACTTTGTGGGATACAGGAAACGGGGGCAAGCAAGGCTTCCAATTCAGCAATTTTCCCCTTATTGCTGGTGGCTAAAACAATTTCCTGCATGGAAAAATCCTTAAATCAGTTACAAGACAAATTTTCTCTGTTGGAATGCACATTGAAGTGCGTTTTATCAAGTTTCATATCGCTTTCAATGTGCTGATTGTCCAGCAAGGATTGTATTTTTTCAAGAGAAACAGGGATTTTAACTTGCACCCAGCTTTTTACGCTTTTTCGGTTAACTGTTCCAGCGATTGCTTTTTCTTCGGTTAAATAAAATTTTCGGTTCATTCCTGGAAAAAAGGTCGGAATACGTTTTTCATAATTGGGGATATAAAAAGTAAAATCGACCGTTTTTGCCTGATTGGTATAAAAAAAGGAGGTAAACAGGGGCGCATTCCGCTTGCTAATGCTTTCTGAAAGCATTTCGCTTTGTGCCGGGGTTATTTTATTAAGAATATAGGGGGCTGATTTAACAAAGGTAAGCACATCGGGATTGGACTTGAACTCAGGGAGGAGTCTTAGAGCAATCGCATGAAATAGTTTGGAAGTCAGGCTAATAGCAAATAGGGATTGAACGTCCAGAAAAACAAAGATATTTTCCCATGCCTCAGGAGGAAGGGTGTCGCTCACTGCCATTAAGTTAAGCCCGTCATCCTGAGCAAAGCGAAGGATCTCCTGATGCTGGCACTGTGCCTGGCGCGGAGATCCTTCGCTTTGCTCAGGATGACGGAAGTTCAAATTCCTTAACTTAATGGCAGTGAGGGTGTCGCTTACCGGCAATTCTTGATCATTCATAACAGGCCATTTCAAAAAATAAAGAACTAATTATATCACATTTGTATTGGAATCTTCCAATTCATCGGTATTTTCTGGTTTTATTAATGCAGGGCAATAGCTTGTTACTTGTAAATTGTTCATTTTGGGAAAAACGGAGTTCTCGTCAATCACTACACCGAATTGCGCTTTAACCTGCATGATGGGGGTTGCATTTGAAGGGTCGAAACGCATTCCGACTTCAACCAACTCGCCTTTACCATTATTTATCTTCATTCCATCATCCATTATGAGGGAGTTAATGACCATTTCGTAATTACAAACCAGTTCGCCTTTTTCAATAGTCCAATCAAAGGAGAGTGTTTCGGCATTCATAAATGCCTCTGGACCATACTCCCTAATCATCTTCTTGATAAAGTCATGAAGACCTTGCCCCCCTTTTTCCTGAAGCCAGTGCATCACTTGTTCTTTTTTATCGTCAGGATATTTTGTATCTTTTATTAGATAGGAAAGTAAGTCCGTTACTTCATCATCCTCCTTTCCCCGCATTCCTCTTATACTGGTATCCCGTTGAAAATCGACATAGGCAGTATGTTCGTTTTTGGATTCATTGGTAGTGCTTTCGGATGTTTGCCATCCTCCTATGTAATTATTCATGACTTGCCCCTCCTCACGAGGGTAGTCATGCTTCCAGGCGGGCTTAGGCGCTTTTATTTTTGCACGAATCTCGGCGCTGTCTGTAAATTGGAGCACCTCGGGTCTTATTTGCCGTAAATCCTGATGGATTCGTTCAAATAAAGGGTATTCTTTTGAGGATACTTCAGGCCCCTTAATTGCTGTTGGGGGCGCTGTTTGATTGACTGTAGGTTGCTTGTGTTCCCTTAATCGTTCAACCATGTCAGCGTTTTTTAGAGTAAAAAACCCCCTGACTGCACTTTTTATAGGAATTGTTTCTATCAATTGCAGTGCCTGGTTAAGGGTTACGGGATTTATCGGTTGTTTACTGTCCCATAAAATGGCGTTTAATTGCGTTAAATAATACTTGACGGCTGGACTCGTGTCTTCATTTTCTAAAATGGCATTTGTTTTGCGTACGATATCTTGTGGTTGCATAGTATTATTTTGGTAAGCTAGTTTATATAATAATAGACCATCTTGGTTAAATAATGTTTGCTTTAATCCTCTTGCTTGTTGGTATTGGTTGCCGTCTTTGAAATTGGACTCAATAAAAAGGGCTAAACGATCTTTTCCCTTTGCTGTTAGGCCAAGGCCCAACCTACTTCATAATTAAAACAAACAGCGTCAAAATGTTCCATATTATTTAACATGGAACATTTGTATTGTTTTAACTCATTCGGCGCTTCTGGGGTCATCTATGTTAACGAACCTAATTAACTCGGGGTATTTCTGCCTTCACAAGCGCTTGTTTCTTCATCATGCGCTTCTCTTGCCAGGTTTGCAGGAGTACGTAAAAAGCTGGCACAAAAACTACCGCAAGGCAAGTAGAGGCAACCATCCCGCTGCATACCGCAATTCCAATTGAACGGCGCGCGTTGGCTCCGGCACCTGTTGCAAAAACAAGCGGTAAAACCCCCATAATGAAGGCAAAGGAAGTCATTAAAATAGGCCGAAACCGGGTTCTTGCGCCGATAACGGCTGCTTCCAGGATGCTTTTTTGATGAAGTTCCCGTTCTTCACGCGCCACTTCCACAATTAAAATGGCATTTTTAGCAGCAAGTGCTATCAGCAATAAAATGCCAATTTGGGTATACATATTATTGGATAGTCCTAACAGGGACAAAATAAACACCGTTCCCAATAAAGCAAGGGGTACACTAAACAGAATGGAAAGGGGGATGAGCCAGTTTTCATATTGTCCTGCCAGAATTAAATAAACCAGAATTAATGACATGAGAAAAATATAATAGCTCATATTGCCTGCAATTTTTTCCTGATAGGCGGTGCTGGTCCACTCATAGGAAAGGCCGGCTGGCAAAAAGGCGGTTGCTACTTCCTGCAAGGTTTCAATGGCCTGGCCTGAGCTGAAACCAACACCTGCAATGCCGTTGATGATACTGGAAGGATAAAGATTGTATAGCGAGATAATGGAAGGTCCTAAGGCCAGGTTTACATCGGTAAGGGTTCCTAAGGGAACCATTTCTTTTTCATTGTTTTTTACATAAAAATGGCGCAGATCTTCAATGGTCATGCGCGATGACGCTTCAGCCTGGACATACACTTGAAATACTTGTCCAAATTTTGAAAACAGATTGACATAGGAAGAGCCTAAATAGGTTTGCAAGGTATCAAAGGCATCGCCTAAGGTGACGCCCAGCGATTCAGCTTTAATGCGATTGATTGGGGCAGAAACCTGAGGCACGCTAGCGCGAAAGGAAGTCATGAGCTTTTGCAGTTGCGGCGCATGATTCGCCCGCCTGATGAGTTGATCCGTGGCTTCCTGGAGTTTACGGTAATCGTAAGAGCCGTCTTGCAATTCCACTTGCATTTGAAACCCACCGGACATGCCCAACCCCTGAATGGGCGGCGGCACAATCACCATGACTTTGGCGTCCATTGTCTTGCTTGCCAATTCATTCAGTTTTGCATACATGGCTTGTAAATTTTCTGATTTTCCTCTGACGCTCCAGTCTTTAAACATCACATACAAAACCCCGGCATTCGCTAACGTGGTGTTATTGTCTAGAAGTGAAATCCCATCAATGGCAATAACATTTGCAATGCCGCTTAGGGCGCTGACTTTTTTACTGAGCGCTTTCAGTGCTTTTTCCGTGCGTCCTAACGTTGAACCGTCGGGCAGCATGACATTCAGGATAAGATAGCCTTGATCTTCCAGGGGGATAAAACCGGTCGGCACTCGACTTAAACCAAAAATAGCAAGCAAAACGAGTAACATGCCAATGAAGCAAGCTTTACCGCTTTGTTGCACAAGACGCGCAATAAAATCCGCATACTTTGCTTCGATGGGATTGTAAATTGCATCAAAGGTTCTGAAAAAGACGTTTTTCTTTTTATTGGGATCAATCGGTCTTAACCAAAGCGCACACTGCGTGGGCTTTAAGGTCATGGCATTGATGGCACTGATAAAGGCCGTTGCCGCAATGACCAAAGCAAATTGCGCATACATAGCCCCGGTTAATCCGGGCAGAAAGCCTGCGGGTACGAACACGGCCATTAAGACTAAAGTAATGCCTAAAACCGGGCCCATTAATTCTTTCATCGTTTGAATAGCAGCAGGCTTTGGCAAAACACCTTTCTCAATATGGCGGGAAACGCCCTCCACTATCACAATGGCATCGTCAACCACAATGCCAATAGCAAGTACTAAAGCAAATAAAGTAAGCAAATTAATGCTAAATCCCAAAGCAAGCATCGCAATAAACGCACCAATAATGGTGACGGGCACAGTGGTCGCCGGTACTAAAGTTGCTCGAAAATTTTGCAAAAAAACCAGGATAACAACGAGTACCAGAATGCCTGCTTCAAAGAGGGTTTTATACACTTCATTAATGGATTCTTTCACGAAAATGGTGGTGTCAAAGGGGATTGAGTATTGCAATCCTGGCGGAAAGGATTGGGCCATTTTGGCCACTGTTTTGCGCACATTGTCTGCGGTTTGCAAGGCGTTGGCGCCGGGCAGCAGGAAAATACCAATGGCCGCAGCCGGTTTTCCATTGAGTTGGGCAAGCTGATTGTAATTGGACGAACCAAGCTCCACGCGCCCGACATCCCGAATGCGCACAATTTGAGGACTCGTGCTCACATCAGCCCGCTCATTGGGTTTGGTTGAAATGGTTTTGACAATAATGTTGGCAAATTCTTCCGGTGTGACGAGCTGGCCTGGGACATTTACGGTCAGTTGATAAGGGTGTTGGGAAGCCGCAGGAGGGGATGCTAATTGACCGGCTGAAATTTCCTTATTCTGATTATTGATGGCTTGCAAGACATCACTCGGGTTGAGTGCGTAAGCGTACATTTTTTTAGGATCAAGCCATACACGCATCGCATAGGAGCCGGAGCCAAAAATACTCACATTACCAACCCCAGGTAGCCTTTCCAATTCGTTTTGCATGTTAATGGTGGCATAGTTATTTAAAAACAAACCATCGTATTCGCCGTGTTCTGCTGTGAGGTTAATAAATTGCAAAATGGCAGTGGATTTTTGCTGCACCAAAACCCCCTGCGCTTGCACCGATTTGGGTAATTGCGCCAGAGCCGACTGCACGCGGTTTTGCACAAGCATTTGGGCAAAATTCAAATCCGTACCAATGGCAAAGGTCACAATCAAATTATAAGAGCCGCTGTTGGTGCTGGTCGATTGCATATACAGCATATTTTCAACCCCATTGACCTGCTGTTCAATCGGTAAGGCGACGGTTTTAACCAGGGTTTTTGCATCAGCCCCCGGGTAGCTTGTTGATACCTGAATGGTGGGCGGAACAATGGCAGGATATTGGGCAACAGGTAAAATGGCAATTGCAATAGCGCCCAAAAACACCAGCAAAAGTGCAATAACATTAGCAAGAACCGGGCGTTCAATGAAAAATTCAGAAATCATGATTTGTTACTCGCAGATTGAACTGGTGTAACGGGATTGCCAGGTGTTGCATTTAAAATGCCCGCCACAATGATCTTATCCTGTGCGTTAATTCCCTTTGTGATTGCACGCATGCCTTGCTCGGTGGCTCCGGTTTGAATCCTTCTTATCTCAACTTTATTGTGCGCGCCAAGGACTAAAAGATAGGCGCCAATCTGGTCGAATTGAATGGCCTCTTCCGGTACGGTTAATTGCGGGGTGGGGTTTGAAATGGGAATGCGCACTTGCACAAAAAGGCCGGGAAGCAAAATATACTCAGGGTTTTTGAAAATAGCACGAAATTCCAGGGTTCCTGTCGAGGCATTGAGGCCGGTGTTGACAAAATTTAACAACCCCTTGTGCTTAAATTCGTCTTCATTTTGCATTTTGACGTAAACGGTTACTTCATCGATTTTCTGTGGATTAAATACATTGTTACGAATTGCCTCGCGAATCTTTAACAAGTCCAGTTCGTTGAGATTAAAATAAACATAAATGGGGCTAATTTGCTCAATGGTCGCCAAATCCGTTGCTTTGCCATTGCCCACCAAATTGCCGGGATCAACCAGATGGCGGCCAATTCGTCCGTCAAAAGGGGCTAACACATGGGTGTAGCTGTAATTAATTTTGGCAACAACTTCATTGGCAAGGACCTTGTCTATCTCGGCCTTGTCTTTAGTCATTTGAGCGGCCCATTTTTCAACATTGTTTTCAGAAGTGGCATTTTGACGAAACATGCGCTTTTGGCGCGCATATTCTGAGGTAGAGTATTGATACTGTGCCTTTTGAGCCGCAACGGAGGATTGGGCTTCAATTAATTGTTCGTAATAGGGTTCCGGTTCAATCACAAAAAGTTCCTGCCCTTTTTTAACAAAACTGCCGTCGGTAAACTTCACTGCATCAAGATAGCCTTCAATCCGTGCAACCAAATTGACGGAGTTATAGGCCACCATGGTTCCAGTTTGGGTTACGTATTCGGTAATTTGGGCAAGTGTAGGCTGTTGCACGACAACCTGAGGTGCTGTCACTGCAATCGGCTTCGTGCTGCCCAGGTGTCTCATTAGCCAGTAGAAAACCAAAATAACGGCTAAACCTAAGGCGATTAAATGGAGTGGTTTTTTGTTTTTAATAAAATTCATATGCATCACCAGGTAGGGTAAAGAAGATCTTTTGTGTGTTGTGATTTGGTTATTGCCGGTTGATGGTTTTGGGGCTGCAATAATTTGCCCCAATTGGTACGGGAGGCCATTTGTGCTTTCATCTGATTCGGCACGATATCGTGGCACATTCTGATTTGCCAGCCGCCACCTAATGCGCGATAAAGAGCAACCACGGCTTTGGGGATTTCGCCCGCGGTATTGGTCAGGGAGAGTTGCACTTGCAATTGCTGGCGTTCGGAATTTAACACCGGTGTAAAATCCGATTCGCCTTCCCGATAACGGATAAGGGCTAAACGGGTGGCTTTAATGGCAGAATTGTTGGCGGTAATTAAATAATTCTCAGCCTTTCTGGATTCAATAAACTGGGTAATGTTGTCTTGCACTTCCTGCTGGGCTTTTAAAACCGCATTTTGGTATTTCAGGAGAGCCTGTTGAAAAGCCGCATCTTGCGCTCTGACCGCATTGGTAATTTGCCCGTAGTTCAGGATGGACCAGGTAAAGGAGGGGCCTGCAGTGACAATGTGGTTGGACCAGTTAAAGAGTTCGCCTAACGAATTACTGCCTATGGTATTGGCAGAAAAGGCAAAGGTTCCTGCCAGTGACAACGAAGGAAATAAATTGGCTTTAGCTGCTCCAATCAGTTCGGATTGGGCTACTGCTTCCATTCTCGCCTGCAAAATGTCCGGTCGTTTGGCCATTGCTTCTCTGGGAATACCGACCGCCACGCTCGGGGGTGCTTTGGGGATGCCCTGTTTTTTAGCCAATAGCGTATCCATTTTATCAGGGGTAGCTCCTAAAAGGACTGCCAGGGCATCCTTAAAACGCTGCAAATCACTGACTAATTTTGGCAGGGTGGATTGCGTTTGAGAAAGCTCGGTTTGCGCTTGCTGCACGTCTAACAGGCTGGTTTGTCCGGCATTAAAACGGGCTTTTGCTATTTGTAATCCAGTAGCCTGCACTGCAATGTTGCGTTTGGTAATGCGAATCGATTCTTCCGTTGTGCGAATATTAATATAAGCTGTCGCAATATCGGAGGTGAGGGTGACCAAGGCATTATCATAGGCTGCAAAAGACGCTAAAAAGCTGGCATCGTTGGAGCGGATTGCCCGGCGGTATTTACCCCAAAAATCAAGTTCCCAACTTGAGGATGCGCCAAGCATTGCGGTCCAGAAATTCGAAGGCACCAAGCCCTGCAAGGAGCTTCCGCCTATCCGATTGTAGGTTAAGTTGCCCATTAAGGCTTGCTGTTGCGGGTAGAGTTCTCCCACCGATTGGGCGAGTTGCGCTCGGGTTTGCAAAACGCGCGCTGCGGCAATCTGTAAGGAATAATTGTTTTCATAGCCAATCTGGATTAGGCAGGTGAGGGTGGGGTCTTTAAAAACATTCCACCAGTTGGCATTTTCTATGCGAGAGTCTTTGATTGCCGGGCTATTTTTTAGCCACTGCGTGGCGACTCTTTTTTGTGGCTCTTTAAAATTGGGGCCGACTAAGCAGGCTGTAAGAAACACACAAACGACACTTGTTATAAGAATCCTGAACATAGATGCTGAACGTTCCTTGTTGTCGGTTTATCCCAAAACCCAAATTTACTGTATCAGTTAGGAGAGGGAATTACCACTTTCCAGGCCTAAGAATCGTTTTTGTGCTTCATTTAATCCCGCAAAGGAGCCAATCTCATAAAAGCGCTCAAATACCTCAAAACCTGCCAGCTCGCCACGCCAGGATAAATCAGAAAATAACGACGCCAAATCAAAAGGAGTGTTTTCAGGCAGTCCTTCCAATGCACTTTGGGACAGAATGCTTAAACCATAATCAATGTAGTGCATGGACGCTTTGGGCGCGTGTTTGTTGTATTCTATTATCCTGCCGTCACGGAACTCCACATTGCTTTTATCCCCTTGATTGTTATTTTTAAACACGGTCATTAATGCTTTTTGGGGACTTTGGTGAAAGTGCGCTGCCACCTGTTGAAAAGCGATAGGCAGGTACGAATCGCCATACAGCACAAAAAAAGCAGAACCCAAAAGGGGGGCGGCCTTTTTTATTGCGCCTCCTGTGCCCAACGGGGACTCGCCATCAAAGGAATAGTGGATTTCCAGATCAAAAGCCGTCCCATCGCCCACAAGGGCTTGAATCTGCTCGCCCAAATACCCAACGCAAAGCACGACTTTCGTTATGCCTTCTGCACGTAAATGGCGTAGTTGGTGATGAATAAAATAATCCCCGCCTACTTTAATTAGCGACTTGGGTGTTTTGTCGGTCAGCGGCCTTAAGCGGGTTGCCAATCCGCCGCTTAAAATTGCAAGGGGTAAACACATGGTGCACCTCAGTCAGGAAAGATTATTTGCAGATAAATCAATATAATGCTATCAATTAATCACTTAATAACAAAGTCGAGTTTTTGGCATGACAACTCAACCTCAAACAGCTGGTTCCCCTCGACTTGCAATCATTGGTGCCGGCCCCTCCGGTTTAGCCTGTGGTCTTTTTTTAAAAGAAAAAGTCGATATATTGGAAAGTAACAGCCATGTCGGCGGTCATGCTTCCTCGTTTACGCAGGATGGATTTACCTTTGATTACGGGCCGCATATTTTATTTTCCCGGGATGCGCAAATTCTCGATTTTATCGTGAAAAGTTTAGGCCAAAACGTAAGCCGATGCCGCCGTAACAATAAAATCGCTTTCAAGGACAAGCTGTTAAAATACCCCTTTGAGAACGATTTGAATGCATTAAGTCTGGATGACAATTTTGATTGCATTCGCCATTTTTTATTTAATCCCTATAAACAACAATTTGCTGCGCCCGCTAATATGAAAGAGTGGTTTTTAAAGACCTTTGGTGAGGGAATTTGCAGGCATTATTTATTTCCCTACAATGAAAAAGTATGGAATATCCCGGTTGAACAGCTTTCCATGTCGATGGCAGACCGCATCCCGCATCCGAATCCTGAGGATATTTTAAAGTCCTCCATGGGCTATTCTACGGAAGGGTATTTGCATCAGCTTTATTATTTTTACCCTAAAAAAGGGGGCTATCAGGCCATTTGTGAAGCATTTAAAACGAATTTAGCCGTTCAGTACCAATGCCACATTGAAAAAATTCAATTCAAGCCGGGCGAAATTGTGTTGGTGAATCAAAACGGGACAACGCGCAGTTACCAGCAGGTGGTCAGTACCATGCCTGTGCATGAGCTCATTGAAAAAGTGGATTGCCCTGTTCCTTTGGAGATACGAAAAGCGGTAGAACAATTAATTGTAAACCCCATGATAATTGTTTCTTTTGCGCTGTCTGGAGTGGATGCCAATCAGTATACTGCGGTGTATTTTCCAGAGGCTGAATTTTTAGTCAACCGCATCAGTTACCCCTGCACTTTTTCCAGTGAAAATGGCCCGCCAAATCACTTTAGCCTGCAAGCAGAGATTACCTGCTCTGCTGATTCCGAAGTCTGGCAACAAACGGATGCCGAGATTCTGGCTCACACCAAAGAAGGGTTGCAAAAAAGAAAGCTGTTACCGGATGATGACGCTATTTTATTTGCCCGAATTGAAAGAATGGACCGATCTTACGTGGTTTATGATGTCGCTTATCAAGAAAATGCCGCTAAAGTGCGGGATTTTTTCGAGTCTATCGGAATTCATTTACTGGGGCGCTTTAGTTATTTCGAATACATTAATATCGATATGGCGGTAGACAGAGCAATAAAGCTTGCCGCATTATTGAATAATGAAGAGGAAAAGGACGCTCAATTACTCAAAACAACGTATTTAAATAAGGCGTTAACAACGCTTTCTGGAGAAAAATTGCATGAATTCAATCAGTAATCGCATAAGCATTGCCATGATTACCCGAAATGAGGAGCAAGCCGTTGCAAAAGTGATGCAGGATATCCAAAAAATACTGCCAAAGGCGGAAGTTATCATAGTGGACTCAAGCGAGGACAATACTCCTAAAATAGCCAGTGCCTATGGTGCGACAGTCATTCGCCAATACCCACCCTGTGGTTACGGGCCTGCCATGGAGTGTGCCCTTCGCAGGGCAAGCCGGGAAGTGATTATCACCCTGGATTGCGACAACACTTACCCGGTGCAAAAAATTCCTGAGTTGGCAGCCTGTATTCTGAATGAGGGCTATGATTTGGTGGATGCCTCACGGTTACAAAAAAAACCGCAGGCCATGCCCTGGATTAATTATATGGGTAATGTCTTTTTTGCGCGTCTTGCCAGTCTCCTTTATTTCAGGCGATTAACCGACTTGCACAGTGGGATGCGCGCTTACCGTAAATCGATGATTGAAGCTATCGCCTTTGAGGCAAAGGGCGCGGCATTACCGGTAGAGCTTCTCTTGAAACCGCTTTTGTTGGGCTATAAAACACACACAGTGTTCATCGACTACCATGAGCGGATTGGCCAAAGTAAAATGCAGGCTTTTGAAAGCCTCTGGTGGACTTTAAAGCGCATAGTGAAAGTCCGGTTTTCCTAAGGAGCCACTTTACTAAAAAAAGGGGTTCCTTTACTATTACAAAAAGGACAAGTTTTTGGGATAAGGATGACCTACACAAAGCAGTACCTGGATGAAACCCGTGTCATTGTCAATCAGTTAGACAATAATGCTATTGAACAGATGGTTACTTTATTAGCTCGCCTCAAACAGCAAGAAGGCCGTCTTTTTTTGTTAGGCGTTGGGGGGAGTGCTGCCAATTGCTCGCACGCAGTCAATGATTTTCGAAAAATTGTCGGGATAGAATCCTATGCACCGACTGATAATATTGCAGAACTAACCGCAAGAACCAATGACGAGGGGTGGGAGAGCACCTTTGTTGAATGGTTAAAAGTCAGTAAGCTGCGTTCTAATGACGCAGTATTTATCCTTTCGGTCGGGGGGGGAGATTCCTGCAAAAACATCAGTCCCAATCTCGTTACCGCATTGCGCTACGCAAAAACGGTACAAGCCCTTATTCTTGGAATTGTAGGGCGTGACGGAGGATATACCGCACGCGTTGCGGACGCCTGCGTGATAATCCCAACGGTCAATGAAAAAAACATTACCCCTCATACCGAAGCATTGCAAGCGGTCATTTGGCATTTAATCGTCTCACATCCCAAACTACAAAACAGCGCGCAACCGTCTCTGCAATTGCCGCAACACATTACTGCCTGAGGAATTACAATGAATGAAAAAGTTGAACAATTGAAGGTCAAAATATTTCTGGATGGCGCAAACAAAGCAGAGATTTTACAACTTCATGAAAAGCCCTACATAAAAGGCATAACGACTAACCCCACGTTGATGCGACAGGAGGGGGTGCTTGATTTTCAAGGCTTTGCAAAAGAGATTACTGCGGCCATGCCGGATAAACCGGTTTCGTTTGGTGTGATATCGGATGAATTTGACGAGATGGAGCAGCAGGCATTAAAAATTGCCTCCTTTGGCGAAAATGTATACGTTAAAATTCCTGTCACCAACACCCGACGGGAAAGCTGTTATGCCCTCATCGAAAAATTAACGGCAAAAAACATTAAATTAAACATTACCGCCGTCATGACCCTTCAGCAGGTAAAAGACGTAAGCAAAGCCCTGTCACCGGATGTGCCAAGCTTTATCTCCCTGTTTGCCGGACGCATTGCCGATACCGGCCATGATCCCATGCCGTTAATGCAGGAAGCAGTTGAACTCATTAAAATCAATCCACGCGCTGAACTCATTTGGGCAAGCCCGCGGGAACTTTTCAATATATTTCAGGCCAATGCAATTGGTTGCCACATTATTACGGTGACCAAAGACATTTTAAAAAAACTAAACCTCATTGGGTATAACCTGGAAGACTATTCCCTGGACACCGTTAAAATGTTTTACAACGATGCCCTGGAGGCCGGGTTAACGGTGCCGCAATAAGGATTTTTTATGATTATTGCAAGAAGTCCTCTGCGTATTACCTTAGGGGGTGGCGGAACGGATTTAGCTTCTTACTATCAGCAGCAGGAAGGGTTTTTGCTGGCCGCTGCCATCAATAAATACGTGTATGTCAGCGTGATGCGCCCCTTTAGTCCGGGTATTTATCTCAAGTATTCAGAATTAGAACAGGTAAGCCAGGTTGAGGCTATCAAGCACAATATTATTCGAGAAGCCTTACGTCTTCCTTCTTTAACAAGTAATCAAATTGAAATCAGCTCCTTTGCAGACATTCCGGCAGGAACTGGTCTTGGCTCTTCCGGCAGTTTTACCACGGCATTATTAGTGGCTTTACATGCCCATAAGCACCGGGTTATTAACACGCAGGATTTAGCCGAGCTGGCTTGCCATATTGAAATTGAGCGCCTTAAAGAGCCTATTGGTAAACAGGATCAATACATTGCCGCTTACGGCGGGTTAACCTGTTTTACCTTCCACAAAAACCATGCAGTTACTGCAACGTCCTTGCAATTATCCAAGGAAACCCTCTTTGATCTGGAAGACAATCTGTTGTTATTTTTCACCGGATTTTCCCGCCGTGCAAGCACTATTCTTGCTGATCAAAAGAACAAAACCGAGCAGGAAGATGCTGCTATGCTGCGCAATTTAGAGGTGATAAAAACCTTGGGCTTAGGCAGTAAAGAGGCGTTGGAAGCCGGCGACACAAGGCTTTTTGGCGAGTTAATGCATGCGCATTGGCAGTACAAAAAAAGCCGATCGCAAGGGATGAGTAGTCCTGAAATTGACGCCTGGTATGCCTTGGGAATGCAAAATGGCGCCTTGGGCGGCAAACTGGTTGGGGCAGGGGGCGGTGGTTTTTTGATGTTTTATGCAGCGGATCGCGATGCTTTACGCCAGGCGATGCGCCGTGCCGGTTTGGAGGAGGTGCGCTTTAGCTTTGATTTTGAGGGAGCAAAGACCGTATTATCATGAAAAAAAACAGGATGGAATCGGGTCTTTTGCCTTGGGTCATTTTTATTGTTGTCGTACTGGCTTATGCTTCGTATCCTGAGGTAAAAGCCATTAAAACCACTGAACCGGAAACCTTATATCAATCGTTAGCAGAGGGTTTTTTGTCCGGACAATTAAATTTATCCATTGTCCCTAATCAAGATTTGTTGCAACTCGCAAATCCCTACGATCCTTTGCAAAACCACCTCTATCGTGTGCACGATGTATCGCTGTATCAGGGTAAATATTACCTCTATTTTAGTCCGCTTCCAGTGCTTTTAGTCTACCTTCCGGTTACCTGGTTAACCGGTATTTTCCCCCCGGATGGTTTGGTTGCGCTTTTGTTTTTATCCCTGGCTTTTGCGAGTAATTTAACCTTGTTTCGCCAAATAATAACACGCTATTTTCCCAACACTTCGGAGGTGGAGTTTACGCTTTTTGCTTTTGCGCTCGCTTTTGCCAATGGGGCTCCCTTTTTATTTTCGACTCCAAGGGTCTATGAGATAGCAATTGCCACAGCCTTTTGTTTTGCCAGTTTCGCACTCTTTTTTCTTTATCGCGCACTGACGCGCGAGTCTAAACTAAGCGATGTGGGTTTATTTAGTCTGTGTTTATCCTTAGCTGTTGCAGCAAGACCGCATTTTGCCTTAGGCTGCGTTATTCTCTTTCCCGCGCTTTTTTTCTATATGCGCACGCAGGATGCTGAAAAAAAATGGAGGGCGCGGGGTTTAGCCTTGCTGCTTCCTGCAATGGCTGTTGCCGCTTGCTTGTTAGCGTATAACTGGTTTCGGTTTGGCTCTGTCTTTGATACCGGACATTATTGGCAATTGTCCTGCACAAATATTCAAAAGTTATACCTTGAACTCCATGATTGGACTAAAATTCCCCGTAACCTCTGGTTTAGTTTTTATTATTATTTTTTACAGCCGTTTACTTTCCATTTTAAACGCCCTTTTTTTGGTCTTGTTCTACACAATTGTTACTATTTTATTGACAAGGATTATTTTTTAGAAGCGGTGGCGGGTGTGTTGACTACGATGCCATTTATCCTGATTCTTGGTACCTTACCTCAATTACTGCCCTTTTATATTAAAAAAGAGCCTGAAAAAAAACCGTTACTAGTCTTTGTATCGTTTGCCTTGATAATACCGCTCACCAATGCCTTGTTCTTATTGACCCTACCCTTTGCCCTTCAGCGTTATGAGGTGGATTTTGCGCCTTATCTTGTTCTGTTGGCGCTTATCACCTTTTTTTTAGTGAAAGTGCGGTGGGGGGGCGCCAGGTGGTTTAAAGGGTTTAACAAGGCATTTTGTCTCCTGCTTTTTTTGGACAGTTTACTGGGCCTCTGTTTAGGGTATGCATACTGGGTTTTTTTCTGATTTCAGGGCATTTCTATCATGGCTAAAAGTGCGTGACGCATCGCCTCAAAGGAGGAATATTGGCACTGCCAGCCGAGGGCGCGCATTTTTTCGGTATTTAAATGCACTACGGGGACATCGCCTTTCCATCCTCTGTCGCCGCCTGTATATTGAAAGGTCACAGGCTGAGTAATTCCCATGCAGCGAACGGTCAACTGCGCTATCTCCTGAACGCTCAGGGTATCGTTTGTAGCCACATTGAAGACGGCATACTTGTCTTGCAGGGCTTCATTGGCTAGAAAGACTGCATTCACTACATCGGAAATGTGCACATAGGATTTGGTTTGTTGGCCATCCCCTAAAATGGCAAGCTGGCTGGGGTTTTTTTTGAGTTTGTTAATAAAATCATAGCCCACGCCATGGGTTTGCCTTGGACCCACTACATTGGCAAAGCGAAAAACACAAGCGGATAAATCAAACATATGGCAATAGCTTGAAATAAAGGCTTCACTGGCAAGCTTACTTGCGCCATAGGTCGAGATGGGGTACATACCGGATTGATCCTCACCACTTGCGCCCGCGACTTCGCCGTACACGCCGCTGCCGGAAGTATAAATCAAGCGCTTCACATGCGTGAGACGCGCTGCCTCCAATACCTGATGCGTGAGGTAAAATCCTTCAATAAAATCGATGGCAGGGTCGCTCATTGCACGGGCTATGTCAGGATTTGCAGCAAAATGCATAACCACTTCATGATTTGCCATGGCCAATTGGAGCGCTTCACGGTCTTTGGCATCCCCTTTAACCACAAAAAAACGGGGATCCTGATTGTGCTGCTGGTAAAACCAGGCTTTGCCGGAGGAAAAATTATCAAACACAGTGACTTTGGCGGTTTCAGGATGCGCAAGCAGGGCGTCAATAAAATGCGAACCAATAAATCCTGCACCACCCACTAAAAAATAAGCGTTAAAACGCATGCTAACAATTCCTTTGCTCTTTTTCTCAAGAACTCTATCCTGTGCGGATTGCGTTTCGAATGTCAATCGCTACGAATATTTTTTTAAATTTTCTTTAAGTAAATTCAACCCCTTTGCCAAAAAGTGAAAGAGGGCCGTTTGCTTTCTCTTTTTAACTGTCCTATTCCTATAAGGGAGTATAAAACACAAGGAGAGTAACCATGAAAGACTGGAATCAAGGACAATCAAATCCAGGTAAATCAGGACAAAGCCAACAAGGTCAAGGCCAACAAGGCCAAAGCAAGTATGGTAAAGACCAAAAAGGCTCAAGTAAAAGCCCAAGCCAAACCAAAGAAACACGCGGCTTTCAAAGTCCTGGCCATCAAAGTCCTGGTCGTACAGAGAAGTAAGTTCCAAGTGCTGTGCATTCACTCAATGCACAGCACCTTTATCTGACCGCTCGCCGTTCGGGCTGAGGAGGCGCACAGCGCCGTCTCGAAGCCTTAATCCAACTGTTCGTTTAAGAGATTGTGAAAGTTGGTGTACTCGTTAATGGTTATTTGTTGACATGCTGTCGGTATAAAACACATAGGTATTTTTGCCCTTAGCCTTGGCTCGATACATCGCGGTATCCGCATTTTTTAACAAGGTTTGGTAAGTGATTCCGGCATCGGGAAACAGGGCAATTCCGGCGCAGGCTCCGGTGTGGTAATAGTTTTCCTGAATTTTAAACGGGCGATTTAAAACCCGTAATAATTTTTCAGTAGCAGCACTCACCGCCGCTTTATCGGATATTTCTGAAAAAATAACCCCAAACTCATCTCCGCCCAAACGACCGCAATAATCGCTCGTGCGCATCACTTGTAGTAAACAATGAGACACCTGTTTTAATAGTTCATCGCCCACATCGTGGCCGATGGTGTCGTTAATCTGTTTAAAATTATCCAGATCAAGGTAAATCAGGGAGAAAGGATTGCCGTAGCGCTTGGAGCGCTCAATAATTTTGCGCGTGGTTTCCTCAAAGGCGCGCCGATTCAGCAATCCAGTGAGAGGATCATAGGTAGACAGTTGTTCAAACCGTTCTTTTTGTCGTTGCAATTTCTGCTGGTTTTCCAGCGCCACGTCATATTGCAGCAAGTAGCTAAAAATCAGCCCGGTAAAGGGAATCAAATAGCAACATAATTGTAAGGCTAAGGCGCCAAGATAGAGGGTATCGTATATTTTTGCCGAGCCAAACATCATATAACAGGACATTAAAATCTGGGCGACAACAATATAACCAATACACGGGGTTAAAATACGGGAATGAAATTGCTTTAATTTCGGGTAAATGGCGAAGCCCAGGTATAAATAGATGACCAAATTCATTAGCCCAAAGGGATGGTTTATAAAAGGTATGGGATGGATAATGCGAGCCAATTGTTCTGAAAAAGGCAGCCAGGACACAAACCAGTAACTGTTTAGGGCGATGAAGACCAGTAATAAAATAAAAAGCAGGGTTTTTAAGCGGTGCAGGCTCCAAACCTTCATTAAGCACAGTTTAAAACTAATAACTAAAAGTAATCCCGTGAGCGTATTGGACAAAACCCAAATGTAGGCGTGTAAATTTTCCACGTCCTCCGTCATTGGCCTAATCCATTCATTGGAAAGGGTAAACGCGGTATTAAAATAAGCAGCAAACAGATAGGCAATGCCTAAACTCAACGCCACCTTGTCGTTGGTATATTGATAATGGGTCAGGGCAAGCAGCACAATGACGACAGAGATAATCGAGATAGACCAATAATAAAGCGCATGGTAAATAACCAGGGTTTTATGCGGCCAGTTAATCACACCCAGTTTGAAACCAAACACCATGCCGACTGTGGGCAATATAATGACCATTGCAATAAAAATAATAAATAATTTGGGCATCGTCAGGAGAATGCCGTTTTTAGTATTGTGAATCATTCGTTACCAGGTGGAATGGTTTATTCTAGCCTGCCATAAAAAAACCTGCCTTGCCAGATTTAATCAGGCATTTGCAAATTCCCTTGCTTTTTTAGTAACTATCAATAAGATGAATTGCATGATTTTCTTATTGTAGGGACGAACATGGCACAGGAAAGTGATCATGGAAAAAAGAAATCCAAAGGACATATTGTATTGACTTCCCACCCAATGGGGCATCCTGTACATCGCCCAATCCATTGGGGGGCTGAAGACCCAAAAGAACGTGGCCCTATCATTGCTACCTTGACCAACCTGAAACACCGCAATGCCATTGGTACTCATTCCGGTTCCTATTCCGTTTATCGCGCACTTGCAGTGGCGGCCGGCGTGCTTGATCCTGAGCATAAGCCGGATTTAACCGATACCTTGCCTCCAGTGACCATTGGCCCGCACAAACAATGGGCTGATCCGGAAAAAATTGTGTCTATCGACCCCTGGGGACACCGGGTTGCTGAGGTTTTTGCAGAAGAAATTGCCAAAGGCTTTGATATAAGGCCATCCATTGCGGTAACGCGTGCTCATATTAATGTCCCTGAATTACAAAATGCAATCAAAGCAGGCCGGCTGAAACCGGATGGTAAAATTTTAAGCGAATCAGGCGAGGTCGTAGTTACGAAAGCCGCCATTGATCCCGTTTGGTATCTGCCAGGAATTGCCAAGCGTTTTCAAATTTCGGAAACGGAATTGCGCCGTATCCTTTTTCAACACACCGCAGGCATGTTTCCAGAGCTTGTTACCCGCAATGACTTGAATGTTTTTTTACCTCCCATTGGCGGATTAACGGCTTATTTTTTTGGCGAGGTAAGCACTATTCACAATCCTGAAGTCGAATTGTCTTGCCGTATTCATGATGAATGCAATGGATCGGATGTGTTTGGTTCCGATATTTGTACCTGCCGGCCCTATCTTGTCTACGGTATTGAGCTGTGCGTTCAATCTGCCCAACGAGGCGGGGCGGGATTGATTGTATATAACCGCAAGGAAGGGCGTGCTTTGGGTGAGGTGACGAAATTTTTGGTTTACAACGCGCGAAAGCGTCAAAAAGGCGGAGATACAGCGGCAAAATACTTTGAGCGCACCGAGTGCGTGGCAGGTATTCAGGATATGCGTTTTCAAGAGCTTAGTTCCGATGTATTGCAATGGCTTGGCATTACTAAAATTCATCGCTTTGTCTCCATGTCAAATATAAAATTCGATGCGTTAAAAAATGCAGGAATTGAAGTAGTAGAGCGGGTTAATATTCCTGATGAGTTGATTCCTGGTGAAGCGAGTGTCGAAATGGATGCCAAACGCGCAGCAGGCTATTATTCGCCTGAGCGCAATATCGACATCAACGAATTGGCAAAACCCAAGGGACGCGGGCTTCATGAATGATTCAACAGTGCAATCCCTGCAATCTTTAGAAACCGTAAGGCATAAAGCCAAGGCCTTATTGGCTTTGGCACGCGCCAATAAACTGAAGTATTTTTTTGTGGATGAAACGAAAAAGCAAGCCACGGTGGACTATATTATTGAAACCATCGTTGCCAATTACCCCACTTTGCAAATCCCCTACCACAGTCGTCTGCGCCATTTTGAAGCAGGCGGGAAGGAAAGTCTCGAACAATTACAAAAACAGCCGGTGAAGGAGAGAGGAACGATTTTTTTTGAGCTGATAATTGTCAGTGTACTGCTTGATGCCGGTGCGGGTGCTTTGTGGCACTACAAAAAGGGGTCCCCTGAAAAAGACTACACGCGCTCCGAAGGGCTTGCTTTGGCAAGTCTTGATTTATATTGCAGTGGCGCGTTAACTGCCTATCCTGACACGCCTTTTCGAGTGGATGCCAATCCCCTGGAAGCACTTAATGTACAGACATTAAGCTACTTTTTTCAGGTGGAAAAAACAAACCCCCTTGAGGGCGTTGCAGGCCGTGTTGCTTTGCTTAATCGGCTGGGTAAAGTAATAAAGCAGAATAAAGCGGTATTTGGAGAAGAAGGGCGACTAGGTCATTTCTTTTCTTATGTGACTTCACTTGCCACGGGGAATAGCCTGTCAGTTAACCTCCTTTTCCAGGAGGTTTTGCAGGTTTTCGCAGGGGTTTGGCCTAAAAGGCTGTCTTATCATGGCATAGATTTAGGCGATGTGTTTGTACACAGTGCGCTAAAATCGGCAGAGCCCGGTTCGGAATGGGTACCTTTCCATAAGCTGTCGCAATGGCTCACTTATTCTCTTCTTGAGCCTTTGGAGTCCATGGGTTTCACCCTCACGCACCTCGATGCGTTGACGCCTTTGCCTGAATACCGCAATGGAGGTTTACTTATCGATACGGGGCTTTTAGGTCTTAAAGAGGAAAAACTGAAGTCCTCATTGCAAAAACCCGATGCAGAAGTGATTGTGGAGTGGCGTGCCTTAACCATTGCCCTTATTGATGAATTGGCAGAGGCAATCCGAAGTAAACTTAACCTCAGTGCTGAGTCACTTCCTTTGGCGAAAATTTTACAAGGCGGAACCTGGGACGCAGGACGCCGTATTGCGAGACAAAAACGCGCTGGAGGGACTCCGCCCATCCAGATTGAAAGCGATGGAACCCTTTTTTAAGGATGGACTAATGAAACAAATTATTGAAATCAAACACCCCTTAATTCAGCATAAACTGACAATTATACGAAACAAAGAAACCAGTACCGTTAAGTTTCGTACCGTATTGCAAGAAATCAGCATGTTATTGGCGTATGAGCTAACCCGCGATCTCGAAATTGAATACCAGCAGATAGAAACTCCGTTAACCCGCATGCAAGCCCCCGTATTGAAAGGGAAAAAAATGGTGTTTGTTTCCATTTTGCGTGCGGGCAACGGAATTTTGGATGGCATGTTGCAATTAATTCCTTCAGCCCGTGTCGGCCATATTGGTTTATACCGCGATCCGACTACCTTAGGCGCTATTGAATACTATGCAAAGCTTCCTGAAAACATGGAAGACCGCGACGTTATCGTGGTTGACCCCATGCTTGCCACGGGTAACAGTGCTATTGCCGCAGTAAAAGAAGTAAAGGAAACCAACCCCAAATCGATTAAATTTTTATGTATTCTCGCAGCGCCCGAAGGACTGGCCGCTTTTCATGAGGAACACCCTGACGTGGCAGTCTATACTGCGGCAGTGGATGAGAAGCTTAATGAAAAGGGGTATATTCTTCCGGGTTTAGGGGATGCCGGAGACAGGATTTACGGTACTAAACTACATAATTAAGCGTTTCTTGTCTGTATTTTTCAAACAGGCTAGCGGTGGCTGTGGCACCTAATACTGCGAATAAAACCGGCACTAAAAAATTAAAATCAATGTTGGTAAATTCTGCCGTGAGCACAATGGCTGTGAGCGGCATTTTTTGAGCGGCAGCAAGAAAAGCTGCCGCTCCTACCACAGCGAAAGCGCCGGTATGCGTCCCCGGCCAAAAGGTATTCCAAAGGCTCCCAAGAATAATAGCTAATAGCACGCCGTTGGCAAGAGAGGGCGTTAATAACCCGCCATGGGCGCCAGCGCGTAAGCTACTCCAGACAATAAGCACACGAAGGATAATTAATGTTGTCGCCAAATCGATACCTAAATTGTCTGAAAAGCCCAGTTCAATAGGGCCTTTACCATTGCCAAGCAAGGCAGGAAAATAAAGGGCGAGTAGACCAATGAAGAGAAAATTTAAGAAACAAAGCACTAACACTTGTCCATTTCGGGGCGCATTCTTGCGCGCTTCATCGGTTATTTCCCTAAAATAATAGGCGAAAATCCCAAAAACCGGGCTGACCAGAATAGACCAAACTACGATGGAGGCATCCAGCGTGTAATGCGTGAGCTGGTATTGCGATTCGTTGCCTAAACCAATCCAGGAAATCACGGTCGCCAGGGCGCAGGTGCAAAGAGCCGAAAAAATAGCCGGCCATTCCAGGGTAGAAAGCAATACTTCGAGAATAAAAAAGGTTCCACCCAAAGGCACATTATACACCGCAGCCAAACCCGCTCCGGCACCACAGGCCACTAAAATACGGGTATCCTTAAGCGACAACCCCCATTTCTCAGCAATAAAACAGGCAAAAACCGCACCCATCTCCCGAGGTGCTACTTCACGCCCCAGGGGGGAGCCAAGTCCTACGGTAATGATTTGCAAAAGCGCATGCAAGACGGTTGTGCCTTTCGGCATGTCGGGTTTTTTGGATTTAATAGCGTCCTGAATGCTGACAAGCGGCTTGCCAAAGCGATAAATAGCCCACCACCCAATGCCTGCAAATAAGGCGCAAAAAACAAGGGCTGTAAAGCGTCGCGCCCCTGAAGCATGGGTTACCCCTTGCAGAAAATTTTCAGGATGAAGGGTATTGCCGTATCCATAAGCCAGGTGCTGGATAAAATGAAGCAATAAGACTAACAGCAATCCACTGCATCCTGCCCCAATACCCACTAAAAGGGTGGCGCTGATGCGAGCAGCCAATTGTTTTTTTGTACTAATCGCTTGTGGATTCAAGAGGTATCCGTTATTCGTTTAACCCTACTTGCCCAGTGTAAATAAGAACCGCTTTGCAAACAAGGCCAGTATCTTACCGAGCGGCTGTCGAATTGTCTTCAGGCTCTATGCTTTTGCTATTAAAAAGCGCATAATAATTGTTTTTTGACGATTGTAAAAAGACTATGAAATTTACTGTTGAAGAACTTTTGGCGCAAGCGCTGGATAGTCTGATAAAAAGCGGCGTAGTACCCGAAGCGCATGGTGTTGAAATCAAGGTTGAGAATGCAAAAGATAAGCAATACGGTGATTTTGCAAGCAATTTGGCGTTGATGTTGGCTAAGCCTTGCCAAAAAGCGCCAAGGCAAATTGCTGAATTAATTCTTAGCCACTTACCCTCTCACAAAGCGGTTTTACGTGTAGAGTTGGCAGGCCCTGGATTTATCAATTTCTTTATGCAGGATGATGCGCGTTCGCAAGTCATTGCTGCAATTCTTAAAATGGGTTCCCAATTTGGTTGCAGCGATGCAGGGAAAGACCAAAAAGTTATTCTCGAATTTGTTTCTGCAAACCCCACAGGTCCCCTGCATGTAGGCCACGGCAGGGGCGCTGCGTTTGGCGCAACGCTGGGCAATGTGTTGAGTGCGGCCGGATACACGGTAAGCCGTGAATATTATGTCAATGACGCGGGCAGGCAAATGAATATTCTGGCTGCCAGTGTGTGGTTGCGTTATTTAACCTTGGCTGGCGAAACGATTGTTTTCCCCGCAAATGGATACCGTGGTGAGTATGTCAATGGGATTGCCCAACAGGTCTTTGACCAACAGGGTATGGAATTTGTACACCCTTGGTCAGAAATTACAAAGCATTTGCCATTGGATGAACCGGATGGCGGCGATAAAGAGCGCTACATTGACGCCATCATTGGCCGGGCAAAAGAATTGCTTGGTGAAACGGGATTTAATCTGTTCCATCAACAAGCCCTGCATTCGGTATTGGATGATATCAAAGAGGATCTGGAAGCCTTTGGCGTGCATTTTGACTGCTGGTTCTCTGAGCACTCGTTATTAGTAGACGGCTCTATTGAAAAAGGCATTAACGCGTTAAAAGCAACGGGCAAAACCTATGAAAAAGAAGGTGCTCTGTGGTTTCGTGCTACCGACTATGGCGATGAAAAAGATCGGGTTTTAATTCGCGCCAACGGCCAAACCACTTATTTTGCCTCGGATGTTGCTTACCATTGGAATAAATACAACCGTGGTTTTACCCAGGTTATTGATGTGTTTGGGGCGGATCACCACGGTTATGTTTCGCGGGTCAAAGCGGCTGTAAATGCATTGCAGCACGATGAAAATGCATTAAGCGTACTCCTTGTGCAATTTGCAATTTTGTACCGTGGCGGTACCCGCGTGCAAATGTCTACTCGAAGTGGGTCTTTTGTGACCTTGCGCGAGCTGCGCGAAGAAGTGGGCAATGACGCCGCGCGCTTTTTTTATGTCATGCGAAAGCCTGAGCAGCACATGGATTTCGATTTGGATCTGGCAAAATCGGAATCAAGTGATAATCCGGTGTATTATATTCAATACGCCCATGCCCGTATCTGCTCTGTACTGCGGCAATTGAAAGAGCGCGGTTTAAGCTGGAATGAAGCAGAGGGGTTATTGCACACGGAACAATTAACCGAGCCGCATGAAATTGCCTTGATTACTTTATTAAATCGCTATCCCGAGCTCGTCCTTTCGGCTGCCAAGACGCATGAACCGCATCAACTGGCTTATTATTTGCGTGAATTGGCTACGGCTTTGCACAGTTACTACAATGCAGTACAATTACTTTGTGAGCAAGAAACGCTTCGCTTCGCTCGCCTTTGTTTACTAAAAGCCGTGCAGCAGGTATTGCACAACGGCTTAACATTAATGGGTGTTTCAGCGCCAGAGAGTATGTAATGGCTAGAGAGTATGGAAGAAGGCCTGGAAAAAAAAGCCGCTTGCCCCAACAGGTAGTCAAGCTGGCTTTTTCTTTTGTATGCGGTTATTTAACAGCCTCGGTTTTTGACTTCACCAGCTTAAGTGCCTGGGTGCAAAGTAGCATGTCAAAATGGCAAGGAAAAAAACCCGCGGTGCATGTTGTAGTGAAGGAGCCTGAGCTGCCTAAGCCCAAATTTGAATTTTATACTCTGTTAGCCAAAGACCGAAATGGCCAGATTCAAGCCGTAAAAACCGCGCCAGCCCCACAAGCTAAAGCAGCAGTGGACGTTGCGCAAACCGCAACGACGATGCCCTCAATAGCGCTTGCTGAGAATAAAGCGCTTTCTACCGAATTAGCCAATAAAGACGGTTACCATGTGCAAATTGCTTCTTTTAAAAACAGGCAGGATGCAGAATCCATGAAGGCAGGTCTTGTGTTAAAAGGTTTTGAAGTGAGTGTTACCACGAGTGTGCAACAACAGGTTACCTGGTTTAGAGTGATTGTGGGGCCGTTTAATTCACGCGCTCAGGCTGAAAAAACACAGCTGGCTTTGGCTCAGAATGAACGAATCAAAGGGATGGTTCGAAAAAACAATGCCTAAGGCGGCCAATACATCACCTGGAGTTAGCCCATTAGAGTATAAAGCTGGAGCGCATGCCCGTGTTTAAAAAATTTATGCAATTTTACCGTTCTTCTGCAGAAAACAGAAGGCAGATTCATCTTTTTCTAGGGTTTGTCATTATTCCTGTTATTGGGATGGCCTCTTTATATGTCTGGGTTCGATTGTTTTGGATGTAGTGCCGCAGGCGTACCACAGTTAACTCATTACCCACAAGTTTCCATGATGATTTGCATCGTTTCAAATTAAAAGGGTTGGCAGAATCTCGAACTTCTGAAAATGTCATTATTTATTCATTTCATGTAAATCACCTGACTATAGCCTTGAAGCTATATAGTATATAAGCTATATCGAAGAGGAGAGGCCATGTGGTCATTGGAAACGACCGACACCTTTGACGATTGGTTTGATGTTTTAGACGATACTGACAGAGCCAATGTGTTGGCATCTCTGAAGTTGTAGCCAAGGCACGTAGAAAAGCAGAAGAAATGCTGCTTAATATTCATTTGGCGGAACTTCGAGAGCATATGCAAAAAACACAGACTGATGTTGCTCAGATTCTTGACATCAAGCAACCTACAGTGGCTGGAATAGAAAAAACCAGGCCGAGATTTGAAAATATCTTCCCTTAAACGCTATGTTGAGGCGATAGGAGGTAGGCTGCGTCTCGATATAGAGCTTCCAGATGGAACGCATTATGGGTTTTCTGTTTGATTGATTTCTAATCAGCGTCTTTAAGGATCGGCAGAATCCCGGTTAACCCTCTAGCCTAGTAAAAACCCTGTTTTAAAACCGCAATAGGTATCCTGGCTCTCCTCTTTTGTTAAAAATCTCATCAATTAAACTCAAATGCAGGTCAATAATTATACATATCTTGCCGATTTAATCAATTAATGAACATTCACATGCCGTGGGGGTAATATGTTGCGTATTAAGAAAGCTTTCTCTGATGAGGACATACAACAATGTTTGGATATTCGCTTTAAGGTATTTGTTGCGGGGCAGGGTGTTTCCATTGAAGAGGATTTAGATGGAAAAGATGCAGAGAGCATACATTATCTTTTATACATCAATGCGCATCCTGTGGGAGTAGCACGTGTGCGATGTATGGACGATTTTGCAAAAATTGAGCGCGTGGCTATCTTGGATGCGTACCAGGGCAAAGGCTTGGGACGTGCTATCATGCGGTTCATTTTATCCGATCTTCAAAGCCATTCGACTATTAAAGAAGCGAAATTGAGTTCACAAACGGTTGCGATCCCTTTTTATGAGAAATTGGGTTTTTTGGTATGCAGTGATGAATATATAGATGCAGGTATTCCGCATAAAGACATGGTATTGGTGTTTTAAAAAAAGGGTATTGGTGGCGGAGCATAACTCGGTTGGTTGGCCAAAGGGGTTGACTTTTGTGCTTTGTAGATTTATCCCTTTCTCTCTGCTATGTTGGGACGGGACCATAGCCCTTAGCCTGACGGCTATGCGCTATGGTCCAACCTGCGTCATACTAAAAAACAAACAGCATCAAGTTTTTCCCATGATTCAAAATGCGCCGTCTAAAATCCTTGGTCTTGCGATTTGCTTTACCCATTCATCAATATTCTTCTCATTCCCAGTTTAAAGGAATATTTATAATTATTTGTTTGAGAAATAGATGGGGTTAATAAGCACTCGCAAATTAATCTACAAAACTCCGAATTAAAGTACACTTACGAAAAAAATGCTTTCCTAAAAATATTAAAAATAATTGAGCTAAACTGTCAGCCTGCTCTCCGACTAAGAAGCCATATCCATCACAAATATCATGGAGCCTTTTCACAGATACTCCTAGTACTGAAGCAAGACTATTAATATCCATTTCGCCATATTTTGTTAAGACGTCAATTAAAATTTTCTGTTTATTTCCCTTGCTGCAGAAATCAATTCTAACTGATGATTCTGGAAATTCTAATGTGCAACTCATTTGGCTACTCTCCTAAAATAAACTTATTTTTTTCAAAACTCTGAGTTGGTTGTAATCTCTTTGCTTTATAACGGGCTGAAACCTCTTTCCAATAGACTTTTTTGGTTTGCCATGAATAGCTCTTTAGCGGTCTATTTTTGACATTGTTAATGTAATGACATAATTGGCTTCAGGTGGCTTTACCCTGCTTTTTGAATATTTTTCATTTCCCGAAACCGTCTCTTTATTTATAATATTATTTACTCCATAATGAAGTAAATAATATTACTCCTTTTCGGGTTTGTGTCAACAATTTTTAATCCGAATCAAATTGAATTTGACTATGACAAATAAAATTTATACAAAAAAACTGGTTATTGAAAATGAATTCTCAACTCCAGAGGCTAGGTCTGAGCGCTTGAGACGTCTACGAAATTTAGCAAATTTAAGCAGGAAAGATATTTGTGACTCAAATGGTATCAATATTAATACATACAAAGGATGGGAGTTAGCCAGGTTTGGAGGTATTCCGGTTGATGGCGCAGAAAAGGTTGTAAAAAGAGTCGCTCAAGCCGGTGTAATATGTTCTACTGATTGGCTGTTATATGGAAAAAAACCACAACCAACACTTGTTTCCGATGATATTCTCTGCGGTAGTGATAATGAAATTAACATAATGGAAAGTAATTCAATTCAACGTGAATTTTTAGTTTATCAAGAAAGCATTAAAAATGCTGTTTTGCTAGAGGTGACCGATGATGGTCTATCGCCTAACTATCAAATAGGCGATTTAGTAGCGGGTGAAAAAAAATTCAACCATGAAATCGAACTAACTGTTGAAAAAGTATGCATAACAGAAACTACCGATGGAAATAAGTTTGTCAGGTACGTGAAAAAGGGTAAAGAAAATGGGCTATATACATTGATATGCACTAACTATCATACAACTATGAGTGACGTAGTAATACAAAATATAAATCTCTTGTATTCAGCTCCTGTATCACGGCATTATAAAATTCCAGAAAATAAAGAGTTATTGATTGACGATCAAATTCCAGAATGAAATGAAGGTAGTAATGTAATTATCTACTTAAAATGGTGGTGTTTTATCTACAACTGATTTAATCCATGGCATTTTGCCAAAATGGGAAGCTGGATAGCCTGTTACTAAATAAATGTCTGTAAACCCTTGATAAAAAAGTTCTTTAGCATAGTCTTCTCCGCGTATTTTATTGTCTAAATTAGAATCAATATAAATTGGTGTGGAGAGCTTTAGTGTTGCTAAAGATTTATTAAAATCTACTATATTTTGATAAGTTAAAATATTTTTCCCTGATATGTCAGCTGCAAGTTCCCACGATTGACATAAAATTTGAGAATCATCAATAAGGATCAGATCAATAACCTGAGCATCAACCGCTTTAATAGATAGATGTGTTAATAAATTTTTGGGTAAAAGGCGAACATCTATTTTTTGACAGCGGTCAATAATGTCTGGGTTTTCATAATGACTAGTAACTAAAATAGCCTTGCTGCCCAACTGTAAGGATTTGCAGGGGTGAAAATTTGAAAGACTATAACCAACGTGAGAAAGTTAAAAATTAATTCTATCTGTGCGGAAAATTGAGAAATTTTTTCGGATGGGAGAGCTTCGTATATTCGCATTAATAGTAAAATTGACCAACAAAAAAAACTAAAAATATATAAATGCGAATAATTAATTTTTTTCATTCAATATATTCACAATATCAAGTTTTTTATACTCTTCCGTATCGAAATAATCATGCTGGGTCATTAAAGTGTTGTTTTTTTCAAAATATAAAAAACAGGGAAATGGTATACGATCGGAAACATTAATGACTTTTGTAATCATCATACCAAAGCGATGATATAATTTAATTGCACTGGTTTGGCAGCTGACAGTATACAATGATAAGGTTTCACACCCCTCCAACATTGCTTTCCTTTCCGCAAGCTCTAATAATTTTCTTCCTAACCCCTCACCACGATAGGCTTTTGCGACAGCAAGAAAACTAACATGATAACTTTCAGTTAATTCAAAATTAAATATATTTTTAAACAAATCGGCTATTCGAGGATCAATGGATGTATCGTAGTCACTCGCAGGCAAAGTAGAGAGCTCTTTTTTTGTAGCACAAACAACGACACCTGAAACAATAGCCTCTTCTCCTTTTTTTACTGCAATAGTGGTAAAGGGTAAATACGGCTTAACAATAGCCTCTCTCATAAACTCACGATTGGCTAGATTCATCGTATTATGTTTGAGTCCAAAATCCCAATACCCAGTACTGGCTAACAACGGAACAAGTTGATTGATATGTCTGTCTTCTGCGGGAATAAATTCATACATGTCAGGGCCTACTAACAAAGTTCATGTTTAATCGAAAAGCGAATTCGTCTCATGCCGACAAAAATCATGACGAAGGTGCGCCTTACGCACCTTTAGAAAAGTTGTCTCAAGGTTTGTGGATGCCTTTAATTCATTGGTTTCAAAAACAGGATTATAAAGAGACAACACAAAATCTTGCCAATTTCGAAAGCGAACCGAAGCGACTTGATTCGAAACAGCAGGGTAGGGCATTTTGGGGGCTTTACTCTTTATCGCTGTATGCAATTGTTCACTGATTAATGCAACGGCATTGTATTTCGCTTCGATACTGTGGCCTGCGATGTGCGGGGTGCATAATTTCGCGAATTTTACTAGCTCTTGGTTAATATAAGGCTCATTCTGGTACACATCAGTACAATAGGTTATCGGTGTTGTCAGGTGAAGCAAGGCTTCTTCATTCACAATGCCGCCGCGGGAGGCGTTAATGAGTACGGTATGGGGCTTGAGTTGGCTTAGGAAATCCTTATCAATTAGATTCCGGCTTGGATAGGGTTTTTCATCGTGCAAGTTTGCATGCACGGCAATAAGCTGGCATTGGGTGATCTCATCCAGCGTGTTGGAGCTGATTTCTGTTTTAAAGGGATCGTAACAAAGGACATTCATCTTTAATGCCTTTAAGCGGCTCACTACGCGAGACCCTACCTCTCCCACGCCCAGTACGGCGGCGGTTTTTCCTGAAAAAGCACTGTTTTTTTGCAGGTAAGCCAGAACTGCTGTGACATAGTCGGTAACGGAGGTTGCATTGCAGCCCTTGGCATCCAGTAAGGTAATGGCATTTTGTTGCAAGTAGGCGCTATCAATGTGATCTACCCCCGAACTTGCGGTGGCAACATAGCGCAGGGAATGATTTTTCAGCAGCGCTTCATTTACTTTAAGAGTGGAGCGACAAAATAACACGTCTTGCCCTTGCAGTTTTTCGGCAATTTCTTCAGTGCTTTTATATAAAGTGATTTCAAAAGGCTTTGGAAAGGCAATTTCCAAAGCAGGGAGCGATGCATCGGCAAGTAGTTTCATAACCCTAACAGCAAAAAAAGTAAATTCATGGAGACATCCATTAACGGGCGCAACACCAGGCCTAAAACGCCAGTAAACATCAAGCCTAGAAGAATAAAAAAGCCATAAGGCTCAATTTTTTGATAGGCAATCGCTTGCCTTAACGGCAAGAGACTTATTGCAATGCGTCCGCCATCGAGCGGGGGGAGGGGGATAAGGTTTAAATAGGCTAATAATAAATTGATAATAATTCCCGCCTGCCCAGTTAAAGCAAGAAACAAGGCCGTGTTGGAAGTAGCAGGATTCATTGTATAGCCAATTTTTAAAGCAATCGCCCATAAAAATGCCATTATTAGATTGGATACGGGGCCTGCTGCGGTCGCCAAAGCGATGTCACGACGGGGGTTGCGAAAATTGGCACTATCCATCGGCACAGGCTTTGCCCAACCGAACACAAAATTAAAATTGCTAAAAATTAAAACGACCAGGGGAACCAGTATGGTACCGATGGGGTCAATATGTTTTAACGGATTAAAGCTTAAGCGTCCTAACCTCTTAGCCGTGGTATCGCCTAATCGGGATGCAACGTAGGCATGCGCTGCCTCATGCAGCGTAACTGCAAAAAGCACCGGTAAAACCCAGATAACAATGCGTTGCACGGAGGATAATTCAAACATATAAAGGCGGCCAGGAAGAAAGACGTCATTCTACCGGATAATAAGCCTGTGGCTCAAGAGGCAACATTTAAAATCCCTAACACTGCGAAATCGTTTCCATAAAGGATGACACCAGGTATTCCTGTTTGCCGATACTGGTGTTTAAACCGTAAGTTTTATATAATTCGTCCCCTGCTAAAATACCAACCCAGGCAACTCCTTGTACAAATTAAATAATTACTTGCTGTTGACCCTTTTTTCGCTGTTACTGCTTTTGCCTGGTATTGCGAAAATGCCTGTACTCGATCGGGACGAAGCGCATTTTGCTCAGGCCAGTCGGCAAATGCTCGAGACGGGGAACTATTTTCAAATACGCTTTCAAGAGCGTACCCGCTTTCAAAAACCGCCCGGAATTAATTGGCTTCAGGCCGCCTCGGTCAAATTATTCTCCAGGGCGCAAAAAAGCGTCATCTGGCCATACCGTCTTCCCTCGGTATTAGGTGCTCTTTTTTCGGTATTGCTATTGTATTTTTTTTCTCGCCGGTTCATTGGTTCACAGGCTGCAAAATGGGCCGCTTTGTTTTTATCGACGACCTTATTATTAGTCGTTGAAGCGCATATGGCAGTGATTGACACGTCCCTTTTGTCTGCTGTGATTTTAATGCAAGGCGCTTTATGGGTCATTTATCAGGAGGGTGCGGACAAGTCCCTGCCTTGGGGGTGGGCGGCTCTCTTTTGGTTTGCAATGGCGTATGGGTTTTTGTTAAAAGGCGTTACGCCTCTGGTGGGCTTATTAACCCTTGTAACGCTTTGCCTAATTGAAAAACGAGTGCGTTGGCTGCGCAATATCCATCCTGTGAAGGGGGTGTTGTTTTTTTGTGCACTTAGTCTTACCTGGTTATACCTTGTTAATGAGGCCGAGGGCACCAATTATCTGATGAAAATGATCAATAAGGACTTGTTGCCCAAATTAAAAGGAGGGCATGAATCACATGGAAAACCGCCTCTTTTTCATCTGTTGATGTTACCGTTAACACTTTGGCCTGCGTCCCTTTTTTTGTGGCAGAGCGGCGTGTATGCGGTTATCCATCGACAGGAAAAGGCCATTAAATTTTTGCTTGCCTGGCTTCTTCCTACCTGGATATTTTTTGAATGCATGCCGACTAAATTGCCGCAATATGTGCTTCCTGTTTTCCCTGTATTGGCAATACTGGCGGCTTTAGTCGTGGTAAGTAGTTCACGTGATGGCGGTGCGAGCAAAATACTGCGGTTTCTTCAGTTTCTTTGGGTTGTTTTATCCTTTGGCATTGCGGTGAGCTTAACCTGTTTGCCTTATTTTATTGTTGGGCATTTTAATGTTGTGGGGCTTTTGTCCGGGGCTGGCATTCTTCTTATGACCCTTGTTGCCAGCTATTTTGTATGGATAAATGCCTACTATCGCGCAGGGGTTGCTGTTCTTTTGCTAAGTCTTGTAAGCTATCCGCTGATTTTCACCGGATTATTGCCCCAATTAAAACCGCTGTGGCTGTCAGCAAATGTGGCAGCGCTTATCGACCAAAAGGCAATTTCTGATGATAACCCTTTGTTGGTTGTGGGTTTTGAAGAGCCAAGCCTTGTTTTTAACCTCAGTACACACAGGGTTCGGTTTGTTCCTCAATACGAGGCGCAAGGCTTGCTGCGAGACCCTTCACGTATTGCAGTGATTGACCCGCTCGTATTAACGCAGTGGCTGGACGCAGGCTTTAAACTGAACGTATTAGGCCAGACACGCGGGCTTAATTACAGCAAGGGAAAATGGTCTGATTTAATTATCGTTTCACGAGAAAAGGGAGTTAGTTACCATGATGCGTTTTGAGCGTTTATTTAATCTTTTGACCAAGCCTTTGGCGGTCATTCTTTATTTTTCCCTGGTGGTGTTGCTGATTCTTTTCTGGGATAAAGCGATTGCCAGTTATTTTTATTCGCTTGATTTGCGCCATAAATTGCCCATTATCAGTTTCATTACCCGCTTGGGACTAAGTCCTGTTTATTTTGCAGTGTTTATCGGTTTGGGTTTGTACTGCCGTTATATTAAAATCAATAAAAAAACGGAAGCAAAAGCCTGGTTTCTTCTTTCCTGCATCACCATTCCCGCTATTTTGTGTATTTTCTTTAAAGTATTATTAGGCAGGGCGCGGCCTAACTTGTATCTTTTTGATAATATTTATGGATTTTATGGCCTTAAATGGAATGCTAATTATTGGTCGCTGCCCTCAGGCCATACTACGACTATTATGAGTGTCATGTTGGGGTTATCAATCGTTTTTCCACGCTATTTTTACCCCTTTTTACTCACAGGAATTACTGTGGCTTTCTCTCGCGTGATGTTAACCCATCATTATTTAAGTGATATCCTGGTTGCCTTTTATCTTGTGGTGTTGGAGCTTGGGTTACTACTTGCTTTGTTTAGAAAAAAAACTTGGCTAGCACCTTCCTGGAAACATGATGTATAATGGCAAATTTTTAGCATTCCCAGGTAAACTAGATGTTATCTAATGAGAAAAAAGCGCTATCTTTAGTCATTCCGGTTTACAATGAAGTCGATAATGTGGAAACGCTTTATCAGGAAATTGTAACCGCCCTTTCAGCTGAAGCCTTTGAGTACGAGGTTATTTTCGTAGACGACGGCAGTACCGATGGCACCATAGCGCGCCTGGAAGCACTTTCCAAAGCACACGCTACCCTTCGTGCGGTGTTTCATAAACGCAATTATGGACAAAGTGCGGCCTTACTCAGTGGTGCGAAGGCTGCACGTTACCCCTATCTTGTAACCCTGGATGGCGACGGCCAAAATGATCCTGCTGACATTCCGCGTTTGTTTGAACAATTAAAAAACACAAAGACGGTTGTGCTGGGTAATCGCCGTAAACGGGACGATAACGGTTTGCGCAAACTGTCTTCACGTGTTGGCAATGGGGTTCGACGCCTTATCCTTAAGGACGAGTGCCCTGATACCGGTTGCAGTCTTAAACTGTTTCCGCGGGAGGCATTTTTAGCTCTGCCGCATTTTAATCATTTACACCGTTTTCTTCCGGCTTTGTTCCAAAGGGCAGGCTTTTCAGTCATTAATGTGCCTGTAAACCACCGATCACGCTGGCATGGTCTTTCCAAATACGGGGTGATGAATCGTTTATTTGTTGGAATTCATGATTTAATTGGTGTGCGTTGGCTCTTGAAACGGCCTTGTGCGCCTGAGGTTTCTCACTATGAAAGCTGAATATGTGTGGCTTGCCATTGGGTTTATTGGGCAGGGAATTTTCTCCGCCCGTTTTATTGTCCAATGGTTAGTCAGTGAAAAAGAGAAACGAAGCGTCATTCCTGTCGCATTTTGGTACTTAAGCTTATTGGGCGGAATTACTTTATTAATTTATTCTATATATAAGCAGGATCCGGTGTTTATTTTAGGGCAATCTACTGGGGCTTTTATTTACGGGCGTAACCTTTTTCTGATTCAGCGAGAGCGAGCAGCGCATCGAGTAGGAGCGAGGAGTTAATGTCACAGAACACAAAAATAAAAGCACTTGCTGTTTTTTGCGGTGCAAACTCCGGTAATCAGAGTGTATACCAGAAAGCCGCAGAACAATTGGCCGACAGCTTGAGTGCAGCCCATATCGCTTTGGTTTATGGCGGGGCAAAAGTAGGGCTTATGGGTTCGCTTGCAAACCGCATGCTCGGTCATGGCTCCGAGGTCTTTGGTGTGATTCCCCAATCGTTGGTTGATGTGGAGGTTGCGCATGAAAAGTTAACCAAACTCCATATTGTTGATTCGATGCACGAGCGAAAAGTGCTTATCTCGGAGCTGGCGGATGGTTTTATTATGTTGCCAGGGGGCACCGGTTCATTAGACGAATTTTTTGAAGTGCTCACTTTAGCGCAGTTGGGTTATCATCAAAAACCCTGTGGCATCTTGAATATCGCAGGCTATTACGATTTCTTGCTGCAATTTTTAGATAATGCAGTATCGCAGGGGTTTTTAAAAGCCGTGCATCGCAACATGATTGTGGTTTCGGAATGCCCATACGCCTTGCTTGCTCATTTTCATACTTATCAGGCGCCTTTGGATAAGAAGTGGATAAAGCCTGTTTTACAGGAATGCGTATAGAGGCCCCTAGTATACAAAGCCGCCTTTTACACTTAAATGAAGCGGCTCCACTATCGTTTTACTCTGCACTACCGTAGTGGGGGGCAGGAAGTAATTCGTCCATTCAGGTGGGGTAGTGGTTTGCCATACAAATAAGGTGTTGGCAGGTAAGGTAGCAGGCAAGGCGGCGGGATGAATCAGCCAGCCGGTTTTTATTGATAAATCAATCATCAAATTTCCCAATATCCAAAAAGAATCGGACGCGATGTGTTCAAAACGACGCTTTTCTTTCTTAATATCTTCCACCGCCAAATGCACTGGAAAGCGATTGCGCGCAGTATGGCCAAAATGGCTTCGGTAAATAAGGCTTGCAAACAGCAAACTTTGAACCAGAATGCAAGCCAATAAAAAAGCAGCGTAATGCGATGGCTCTCCTTGCTGAAAACTAAAATAAAGCACCGGAAATAAAAATAAAATGGGAATTAACCAACGGGTTTCAATGTGGCCAATGCCGCCCAGCAAAACCAACGCCAAAAGAAAGGGAACGCTTATTAGATGAAAACGTAGCAGTAGTTGATTTGCCACAGTGGAGGGGGGAATGCCTCTTCGTAAAGGAAAAAAGGAGTAACTCACCAGTAAAAAAGGCAGAATAAAGTAGGCCATGGCAATAACCAACTTGAATACACCATACCCGAGATGCTCATTTGGCATAAATTTATAGCTGCTATGCAATCCGAGATTGGGGTGGTTTATTAGCCAGAAAAAATAAGGGCTAGCCAGCAGCATAGCGACAGCTAGTGACAACAGCATCCCTGGGTGGATTACTTTTTTACGGTATTGCGGGACAGTACACGCACTAAGAAATAACAGGGCCAGGAAAAGAAGGTAATTGAATTTGGAGAGAAGTCCAATGCCTGTAATCACACCAAAAAGAAAATACCAAAGGGGTTTGTTTAATCGGCTTGGTGCAACAAACCAGTACCAGGTTAAGCTTGCCGCTAATAGAACAAACACCGAATGGGTGTTGTCTTTCATGAGGTCATAGCTTATTGCCGGTAAGAACGCCCATGCGGCGGTGGCGCACCAGGCAAACGCGTGAGAGGAACAGTGAAGACGGCAAATGCGATGAAAACAATAAAGGGAGCCCCACAGCAAGGTGGATTTGAGCAAAGCAATGCTTGCTAAACTGCGCCCAAAAAGAGAAAACAAACCGTATTGCAACCAGGTGTATAACGGCGGTTGGGCAGGATAGCCTGGCAGCAACTGTTGTGCCATGACGACCTGCTCTGCCTCGTCCATCTCAAGGGTTGTGGCGCGCAAAAAAACCCGCACGATAAACACCACCAATGCGAAGGAAAAGCTAATAAAAACCGGGTTCTTAAGCCAGAGCCCTTGATCTGATTTTGCAAAATTATTCATGGCGAATCGTGTAAAAAAAGGGAAGTATACTCATTTTTATTAACTATGCAATTTAGAGTACTAGCTTGAAATCGCTTTTTCCCTGATAATACCCTGCCGGAAGGAACAATGCCATTAAGTTACGGATTTTGAGCTTCCGTCATCCAGAGCGCAACGAAGGATCTCCTGCAACAGGCACGGTGCCAGCATCAGGAGATCCTTCGCTGCGCTCTGGATGACGGGCTTAACTTAATGGTAGTGGCCGGAAGGAAGGGGCTTATTTTTTCTTAAGCCTTTAACGCGCAGCCGATTCCATTCCATGGAATAAAGCCTTTGTTTTTTGAGACCATTATGAACATTTCAGTTTATGGAGCGGGTTATGTGGGTTTAGTGTCCGCAGCCTGTTTAGCCCAACTCGGGCATGTTGTTGTTTGTGCCGACATTAATGAAGAACGCATCGCCGGACTAACAGCGCAGGTTTGTCCTATTTATGAGGCTGACCTTCCTGAATTATTAGCAGCGCAAGGGGCTAATCAACGCCTTTTGTTTACAAGCTGTCTTGCAAAGGCAGTACAGCATGCAACCATTCATCTGATTGCTACGGGAACGCCGGGTCTTGAAGACGGCAGTGCTGATCTCTCCCAGGTTTTTGCAGTGGCATCGCTAATCGCAAAAGAAGCGAAAGAGGATTGCATTGTAGTGACCAAATCAACCGTTCCTGTGGGCAGCGGAGATGCAATCCATGCACACATCCAGCAGGAACTGCGCAAATACAATAAAAACATCAGGATATCGGTTGCTTCCAATCCTGAATTTTTGCGCGAAGGCACGGCCGTTTATGATTTTTTACATGCTGACAGGGTTATTTTAGGCGGTGAGGAATCTGCATTGAACCCCTTAAGGGAAATGTATGCGCCGCTTGCTGCAA
The DNA here is from genome assembly GCA_041659885.1 of Tatlockia sp. GTDB lineage: Bacteria > Pseudomonadota > Gammaproteobacteria > Legionellales > Legionellaceae > Tatlockia. Next base: position 27,484 of record JBAZXN010000009.1, on the reverse strand, counting down.
AAGGAATTCCTATTTTGACTATGAGCTTACGTTCAGCAGAATTAACCAAATACGCAGCCAATGCCATGTTAGCCTGCCGAATCAGTTTTATGAACCAAATCAGCCAAATTGCAGCCTCTGCTGAAGCGAATATTGAAGAAATTCGTCAAGGAATGGCGACAGACCATCGTATTGGCCCGCATTTTCTTCAGGCAGGGATTGGTTACGGCGGGTCTTGTTTTCCAAAAGACGTGCGTGCTTTAGTGCAAACGGCAAAATCCCTGGCAATAGACCCTTGTTTGCTTGAAGCGATTGATTCAATCAATGCATTACAAAAAAATTGGATCAAAGCGCAATTGAATCGGCATTTTGCTTCCCGGCTCTCAGGATTAACTGTGGGTATTTGGGGTTTATCCTTTAAACCTGAAACCAACGACTTGCGTGAGGCAAGCAGCCTTGTCGCTTGCGAGCAGTTATTGGAAGCAGGCGTGAAGCTGCGCCTCTACGACCCGGTTGCCATGCCAGAAGCGAGAACGTTAATCCATCATCCTTCCATTAGCTGGTGTGAAAGTGCTGAGTCAGTCTTTGATGAGAAACTGGATGCTTTGGTGATTGCCACCGAATGGTCCCTTTTTAAAAAATATTCCCTCATTCAATTAAAAAATCACTTGAGAATGGCTCCGCTTTTTGATGGTCGCAATTGCTTTGGTTTGGATGCAGTACGAGAGGCACAATTAGCCAGCTATTACTCCGTAGGTCGGCCACCACTCTTTGCAAGCAAAGCGTGTCAGGTAAAGGAGCCTTCTTGATGCAGATTAAAAAGGCGGTGTTTCCAGTGGCCGGGCTTGGCTCCCGTTTTCTCCCGGCGACCAAGGCAAATCCCAAAGAAATGTTACCCGTTGTGGATAAACCCCTCATTCAGTATGCGGTGGAAGAGGCGGTGAGAGCCGGCATAACCCATATGATTTTTATTACCAGCTCCAGTAAACGGGCGATTGAAGATCATTTTGACAATCACTTTGAGTTGGAAACCCGTTTGCAGGAGCAAGGCAAGGAACACTTGCTCAATCTCGTAAAAGGCGTTTCGCCGCCGGGAATCCAATTTACTTATGTCAGGCAAAACCAGCCCTTGGGGTTAGGGCATGCCATTTTGTGCGCTGAGCATGTTGTGGGCAACGAGCCGTTTGCTGTGTTGCTGGCGGACGATTTAATTGATGACTCCAACGTGCCCTGTCTTGCTGCAATGACTAAACAATTTAGAGCAAACGGCCATTCGGTTTTAGCCGTCCAACCGATTGCCTGGCAAAATATTCATCAGTATGGGGTGGTGCGCGTAGTAGATACCCTTGAAAATTACTCCACTATTCTTGATATGGTTGAAAAACCGAAAAGGGAATCCGCTCCTTCAAACCTTGCGGCAGTTGGCCGTTATCTGTTTACGCCTACACTTTTTTCTTGCTTGAAACAAATTGCAGTTTCTGAGGGAGAAATTCAACTAACGGATGGTATTCAACGCTTATTAAAAAGAGAGCGGGTGCAAGCCTATCATTTTAAAGGGAAGCGTTATGACTGTGGTTCCAAATTGGGTTATTTGCAGGCAATGGTTGAGTTTGGGATGAAACATGCAGAAACGGGTGAGCCTTTCATTCAATACTTAAGGCAATTAACCGAGGCCAGTGTTGAGTTAAACGCTACTTAACACGTTCCTCACCACGAGCCGAGTTGCTCTATCCTCAGGAATTAATTGAGGTTTTTTTCGAACTCTGGCAATATGCTCGCTTATTCCGTTTTCAGTGAGGAACAATGAAAATTCTGGTTGCAGTGAAGCGCGTAATTGATCCTTATGTCAAAATTCGGGTTAAATCCGACGGAACAGGAGTGGAAAAGCAAAACGTCAAAATGGCCATGAATCCTTTTGATGAAATTGCGCTTGAAGCAGCCATCCGCCTGGTTGAACAACACCTTGCAACCGAGGTTGTAGTGGTTACCATAGGCACCGAAGTGTGTCAGGAAACACTCAGGCAAGCCTTGGCCCAAGGCGCGCACCGCGCTGTTTTAATCCATACCGATAACACCTTCTGCAGCCTGAATATCGCTAAAATATTGCAAAAAGTCGTCCAGGATGAAAAGCCTGGCCTGGTATTAATGGGCAAGCAATCCATCGATGGCGACAATAATCAAACCCCGCAAATGTTAGCAGCCTTGCTGGATTGGCCGCAGGGAACCTTTGCTTCTGCCCTTGAAGTCCATGAGAAGGCAATTGAAGTCACGCGTGAAGTGGATGGCGGGTTGGAAACACTGAAACTGACCTTGCCGGCCGTAGTCAGCGTCGACTTGCGTTTAAATGAACCGCGCTATGCAAGCCTGCCCAATATCATGAAAGCGAAATCGAAACCGCTCTCTATTATCCCGCTGGCGGATTTAAATCTGGTTTTGGAAGAGCACATTGAAGTGGTTCAGGTAAGCAGCCCACCGGTACGAGGCAGTGGTATCAAGGTCAGTACTGTTGAAGAATTAGTCGAGAAATTAAAACACGAAGCCAAAGTGCTTTAACAAGGAGATGCGATGAGCACGTTAGTCGTTGTTGAACACAATAACAGTACACTGCATGCAAATACCTTGCACGTGGTGACGGCTGCTTTAGCACTGGATAAGCCAGTTGTTTTACTCGTGATGGGGCTTGCCTGCCAGGCTGTGGCAGAGCAGGCCGCCTGTATTGCCGGCGTGCATGCCGTGTGGCTTTGTGACAATCCTTGTTACGCCCACCAACTGGCGGAGAATTCAGTTAAGCTTATCCAATCCATAGCCTCTTCTTTTTCTGCAATTCTTGCGCCTTCCTCCACTTTTGGTAAAAATCTATTACCCGGTGTTGCGGCAAAGCTTAATGTGGCACAAATTTCGGATGTAACGCGTATTGTAGATAACACGACCTTTGAGCATCCTATTTATGCGGGAAATGCCCTCGAAACCGTCCGTGTGTTAGATAAAATAAAGGTGTTAACCATTCGCAGTACGGCGTTTGAAGCGGTCACAAACACCCAAAATCCTTGCTCTATTGACTGCCTTGATAAGGTAATCGAAAGCAAAGACACCGTCTTTATCAAGCACGCGCTGAACGAGTCCGCTCGGCCTGAGCTTGGCAGCGCAAAAGTGATTATTTCAGGTGGTCGCGGTTTACAAAATGCTGAAAAATTTAAATTAATCGAGGAACTGGCTGATCTATTGGGTGCTGCAATTGGTGCTTCCCGCGCGGCGGTGGATGCAGGTTTTGTTCCGAATGATTACCAGGTCGGGCAAACAGGAAAAGTCGTTGCGCCAAACCTTTATATTGCAATAGGCATTTCAGGGGCTATTCAACACATCGCAGGCATGAAAGATTCTAAAGTCATTGTGGCGATTAATAAAGATCCCGATGCGCCTATTTTTCAGGTAGCGGATTATGGCCTGGTGGGTGATTTGTTTGTGTTAGTCCCTCAATTGATTGAACAATTAAAACACTCAGCTTAGCAAGAACAGTACGTATTTTGCAGTAAGGCGCTTTGCAATCTGCAAGGCCTCAATTAAACACTCTGTTAGAGGGAAAAAACTATGTTAGTTGGAGTTCCAAAGGAAATTAAATCACAGGAAAATCGAGTTGGCCTTGTTCCTGGTAGCGTTCGAGAAATTGTGCGTGCTGGAAGTTCAGTTTTCGTTGAAAAAGGAGCGGGATTGGGAATTGGCATTAGCGATGAGCAATACAGTGCTGCAGGAGCCGAAATTGTACAAACCGCTGCCGATATTTATGAGCGTGCTGATTTAATCGTTAAAGTAAAAGAACCGCAACCGATTGAGTGCCGCCAATTACGCGAAGGGCAAACCCTGTTTACGTACTTGCATTTAGCTCCAGACCCTCAGCAAACACGCTTATTGAAAGAATCAGGCGTTACTGCAATTGCGTATGAAACGGTTACTCAGAATGACGGCGGTTTGCCTTTGTTAACGCCTATGTCGCAAGTTGCAGGCAGAATGGCAATTCAAGCGGGCGCTCATTGCCTGGAAATGGCGCAAGGCGGTTGCGGCGTTTTGTTAGGTGGTGTGCCTGGCGTTGCTCCTGCCAATGTTGTGGTGATTGGAGGCGGAGTTGTCGGTACCAATGCAGTGCGCATGGCAATGGGTATGGAAGCGCGCGTGACCGTGCTGGAAAAATCCCTCTCGCGTTTGCATGAGCTTGATTTTCAGTTTGGCTCCAAACTCAATACTATCTATGCAACCGTAGAAGCATTGGAACATTATGTTGCAGACGCTGATCTGGTTATTGGAGCGGTGCTTGTTCCAGGCGCTGCAGCGCCTAAATTGGTTACTCGCACAATGCTTGGAACGATGCGCCCAGGTTCTGTGGTAGTGGATGTTGCCATTGATCAAGGCGGCTGCTTTGAAACAAGTCGCCCGACAACGCACACGGAGCCTACCTATGTAGTCGATGACATTGTGCATTATTGCGTGGCAAATATGCCAGGGGCGGTTCCTCGGACCTCTACCTTTGCATTGAACAATGCAACGCTACCCTTTGTGATGAGCCTGGTCACCAAAGGCGTTAAGTTGGCATTACTGAGTGATGGCCATTTACTGAATGGACTTAACGTGCATAAAGGAATGGTTACTTACGAAGCCGTTGCGCGTGATCTCGGTTACGAATACATTGCTGCAACCGATGCATTGGCCAGCTAAACCCTCTCTTTAATAATCCCCTTGGCTAATCAAGGGGATTATCTGTAAGGTTCAAGTCAGTTTTTCAACTCCGATGGTGATATGAAAAGGAATAGCATAGCCCTTAAAATTCAGCCATTCTGCTAAGCCCAGTTTTGTTCTTGCTACGGATAAAGCCTTCGCTTCGATTAAGAGCACATAATAATTTTTCATACCGATAGTTGCTTTAACAAGTTGTGTTGGATTAAATCGGTGTGGCTTATTGCACTCTGCTTCATTAATCCATGTATTTTCTTCCGGGTAAATCACGCTAATATGTGCACCAATCGCATCATTGTGAAAATAGTTTGGTTTTTGAATGCCCTGATTTGCTAAATAGGGGTAAAGTGCGTGAACCCAGTCGTTATCAATTTTAAGATAAGATAACTTATTTGTTGACAGGGCTATCGTTCCCTCTGCGGGAAGTTGCATTGCCCGGGTTAAAAGGGCTTGATTATCAAGTGGTTGTATAGCCGGTTTTTTTAGGCAATTAAGAGGAACTGGCACGGAGTCTTATCCTGTTTCAAGTGCTTTGTCTGGTGCCCGCTTTCGGCAACGCTGCCCAAAGCGGGAACCGCCAGGTTAAAACAAACTTTCTTCTTCTTGAGCGGATTGACTCGCCATTTCTTCCTCACTCTCGATGACAGGCGCTTCAATCGTGTTTTGCTCAGAAGCTTCCTGATAGCCGCCAGGAAGGTCTTGTTGGCGGAAATATTCGGTAATCGCGTTGGGCTGGTTGTTTTTTGCGAGTAAACCGGTTTTGGGATCAATCCTTAGCGCGACCACGTTTTCTGGAGGCAAGATAACCTGCTCAGAGAGATTGGTTAATGCGATTTTCATAAAATCAATCCATAAGGGCAGGGCGAGATTCGCTGCGTATTCGTGTAATGACTGCGGCGTATCAAAACCAACCCAGGTAGTTACTACCAATTCGGAATTAAATCCCGCAAACCAGGCATCGACCTGATCATTAGTCGTACCCGTTTTTCCGGCCAGATCCTGCCGGTTAAGCACCGTGGCGGCGTGGGCTGTGCCTTGCTGGATCACGTCTTTCAGTGCAGAATTCATTAAAAACGCAACGTCTTCAGAAATAACGCGTGGCGCAATGGTTGCAGGATCCGTCTTTGAGAGATCGCAATTTTTGCAGACTACGGTTGGTTTTGCCTGGAGTAAAATTTTCCCCTCGTTATCGGTGATGTGATCAATCAAATACGGCTCTACTTTATAACCGCCATTGGCAAATACGGCATATGCGGTGGTTAAATCCATAGGACTCACGGATAAACTGCCCAGAGCCAAGGAAAGCGCTTTGGGTAAGCTGGCTTTAGGAAATCCAAATTGACTAATAAAATCGATAGCGTAATCAAAACCAATATCATCCAGTACACGAATAGACACTAAATTTCGGGAATGGACTAATGCGTCTTTCAAACGGGTGGGGCCGTTAAAGGTGAGGTTGTCATTGTGGGGGCGCCATAAGTTAGCCTGACTTGGATCGTCCACAACGATGGGCGCATCATTGACTAAGGTCGCCAGAGTATAGCCCTTATTCAAAGCGGCGGCATAGATAAAGGGTTTGAAGCTTGAGCCTGGCTGCCTTTCCGATTGGGTTGCGCGGTTAAATTTACTTTTTTGAAAATTAAACCCGCCCACTAAAGCCTCCAATGCGCCATTATTGGGATTAAGCGCTACGAGAGCTGCCTCCACCAGGGGGATTTGGGTTAACACCCAGTGTTTAGTATTGTTTCGTACATAAACAACATCACCCGGAGAAAGTATTTGACTGGCCTTAGTCGGTGCTTTCCCCATCCAGCCGTGCTTAAGGGCAGGCCTTGCCCAGGAGAGACCTTCCCAGGGAAGGGTAACTTGCGCGCCGCTATGTAAGACAACGGTTGCTTCTTTCGAGCCTACCGTTAACACAAGGGCTGGCTCAAGCGCATTAATTTCAGGATACTGGCTCAGTGCTTTTAGCAGGTCATCTTTCTTTTCCGGGTTTAGATGAGCCACTGCTCCGCGGTAGCCATGACGCTTATCATAGGCTAAAAGGTTATCGGTAATCACTTGATTGGCCGCAATTTGAAGCGGACTTTTTATCGTAGTGTAGACTTTATACCCTTTGGTATAGGCTTTTGCACCAAAATGATCATAAAGCGATTGGCGAATCATTTCCGCTACATAAGGTGCTTGCACCTGAATATTGGTACCATGGTATTTGGCCGTGATTGGCTCATGGATTGCTTCCTCAAATTGCGCCTCGCTAATAAAATGCTCTTCCAGCAAGCGTTCTAACACATGATCCCTTCGTTTTTTAGCGGCAACAGGATTGGCGATGGGGTTTTGGGTCGAGGGCGCCTGAGGCAAGCCTGCTATCATTGCTAATTCAGAGACAGTTAATTCCTTTAAGGATTTACCGTAATAAACCATGGCAGCAGCGCCCACACCATAAGCGCGGTTGCCGAGATAAATTTTATTAAGGTAAAGCTCAAGAATTTTTTCTTTGCTCAGTTCCCTGTCAATTTTAATCGCCAGTAGAATTTCATTAAATTTACGTAGAAAGGTTTTTTTACGGCTCAAAAAAAAATTACGAGCCACTTGCATTGTAATGGTACTACCGCCCTGGGATTTGGTTCCGGTTTTAATCATGCGCATGGTGGCACGACCCAAGCCCATAATGTCTACGCCAGGATGCTCAAAAAAGCGTTGATCTTCCGTTGCAAGCAAGGCATGCACTAGCATCGGAGGAATTTGTTCATAGGTTAGAGGGATTCGTCTTTTTTCGCCGTATTCCTGAATGAGCAGGCCGTCCTGGGTATAAATACGTAAGGGAACTTGAAGATGTACGGTTTTTAACGATTCAACACTGGGTAATTGGCTTTCAAGGTGCAGGTATAATAAACTGGCACAAACCAGAAAAAGAAAAAAAAGACTGGTTAGCGCCCAAATGCCTTTGCGCCAGAAATATGCTGGTTTTTTCATGAGCGAGTGGTAATCTATTTTAAAAACGGATTGCGGATTATAACGCGATTTAGCAGTAATTTGCGAATTATTAGTCTTTAATTCTTTTTTTTACGTGTAACGCCTCATTTTTGCTGATAAAACGCACTATCTGATTCGATTCTGCTCCTATAGGTTGTTTTTCTTTGAGATAGAGCCAAAGCATTCCGTGTAGACAATTGCTGCGGTACGTAGTTCAGAGGAGTTGAGAAAAAGAAGTATCAACAGGCTCCAATCATTTGTTCCAAAAAAAATTCCTTTTTTACAAAGAGTAAGGTATTATTCCCGCCGCTATTTACGAGGGAACACGTGCTAGCACCTACAGTCCAACAGGCAGGAGAAACAAGTGATTAAACGCTTCGTCAAGCGATACCGTTCGTTACTCGGTGTTGATTTAAACGCGTCCTTTATGAAAACCATAGCGCTTTCCCAACGGGGTTTCACTCACGTTGTTGACCATTGCACTTACCAATCCTTTCCTGGTTGCCCAGAGGCAGTTCATGCAAGCAAGGTGGAAATGTTATCCGCCCATCTAAAAAAAATAGCCACTACCCTGCCTCCTTTAAAAAAAGGACTAGCCTTTGCTATTCCTGATTCGGCTATTTTCAGTAAAACCATTCAGTGCATTCCAGGATTAACGGCCCTGGAGCGCGAAGAGCTGGTTTGGCTTGAAGTGAAAAAGCAGTTTGCTAATGAGGCCGTACACCTTGATTTTACGGATTTAGGGCCAAGCCATGGTCATCCTGGCATGGTGGATGTCAAGCTGATTGCCTCAGAAAGTGAAACAGTCAATACCCTGATAACCCTAAGTGCAATGGCAGGTCTTAAGGCTAAGGTTATTGAAACCGAATCGCATGCCGTTGCTCGCGTTGTTTCGCAATTATTAGCAAAAGAGCTGGCCAATGGGGGAAAGGATTGCCCAATCGCAGTCGTGCAGATTAACGCGCTTGAACTAAAGCTGTTTCTGGTGGAAGAGGGAAGGGTGGTTCATTTCGCCCAGCAAGCGGTTGAACCTGCCTGGGGAGGCAGGGACGCCCAGATCCTGCTCCTTATTCAAGAGTGTGCGCAAATGGTATCCAGAAACAACCCGTTGCAACATATTTTCCTGGGGGGGGAGATGCAGTATGTATCCAAAACGCCTCAGAGAATAGAAAAAGAAACAGGCATTCCCACAACCATTGCCAACCCTTTTAAATACCTCGATTTCGATAACAGGCAGAGGCAAAAACTCGCCCATTTAAGTCCCGAGTTTCTTATTGCCTGTGGATTGGCATTAAGGGAATAATAGTGGCTGAAATCAATCTGCTTTCCCGTGATAAGGAAAGAAAAAAATTCCTTGTATTTCGAAAAATAACGGTTGTTCTTATAGCGATTATGCTATCGCTTGTTTTTCTCCTGAATCATCAAGCCAATCGGGGTGTTTTGGTTCAAGGTATGCGAAATAAAGCGTTAATGGAAAAGATCGACGCATTAAATAACGCCATCTTGCATGTGAAAAAAATTAACAAAAAACAGCAGGAACTCATTAGGAAAATGGTTGTTTTACAGCAGCTACATCTTAAAAACAAAGTGATTCTTCACGTATGGGATGCGCTTTTGCATGTGCTGCCAAAAAACATTTACCTGAATAAATTAAAAAAGGAAGACGATCGCGTGGTTTTAGAAGGTGTTGCAGATTCAAATCAGGCGGTTCATTGTCTGCTGGATAGCATAGCGCAAAATCCCTGGATGAAAAACCCAAGGCTCATTTCGTTTAATCAGGGTAAGTCAGGAAAGGCGAGTCAATTTGAATTGGAATTTATTCTCCATGAGGAGACAGGGGTTAAAAGCAATGCGAAAAATCACATTAAGTGAATTGGATTTGGCCAATTGGTCTGCATGGCCTGATTACACGCAATGTGGACTTGTTTTAATTGTGGCGCTCTGTTTGTTTTTAATAGACTATTTTGCCCAACTGCGCCCTAAATATAGCGAATATCATGCATTAAAAAAAGAAGAAACACGCTTGGAAAAGGCCTGTGAAATCAAAAGGAAAAAGGCAAATTGGAAAGCCAGTGAAGCCCATTTACAGGTACTTAAAAAACGCTACGAAGAAAAAAGCAAGGTATTAAACGCCTTTCCCTCTCTTTCTGAGCTGATGGAGCAGGCAAAATCGGGGGAGGCAGGTGCTGTTTATTTTGAATTTTCCGCGCACAAGCCTGAGTTGGAGCAAGGTTTTTACCGTGAAAAAATAATCGATATGGTAGTCAGTGGTGACTATGTGCAGCTTACTTCTTTTTTGAATAACTTATCCCTAATCAACCCATTTATTACCTTCAATCCTATTGAAGTAAGTAAAAAAGCCGCAGGAAAAGCAGCCCTTGAAATGGCGTTAAGCCTTCATTTTTATAAAAGGGGGGATAATGGCATTTAAATTAATGACGGCGTGTTTGTTATTTTTTTTAATACCTGTTGCGCAAGCAAGGGATTTTTTAAAAAGCGATGCTTCTACGCATAGGACAACCCCGTTCTTGCCCTATGAACCCTCTCTTTTGGCACACAGCAAGCCTGAAGACGAAGTGCAAAACGATCACTATTTGCACAAAGAAACAGGTAGCGATCGCATTTCCCTGAATTTTCAAGAGATTAAGGTGCGGGCTGTTTTACAATTATTAGCTGATTTTACTGGAATAAACATAGTAGTAAGTGATAAAGTAAGGGGTAATATTACTTTACGTCTAAATGATATCCCTTGGGATCAAGCTTTGGATATTATTCTAACAACTCGAGCTTTGAGTAAACGAAAAATAGGCAATGTCATGCTTGTCGCACCAACTGCGGAAATACTTGACCAGGAAAAAAAGAATGTTAAAGCGAAGTCTCATCTGAAAAATTTGGCTCCGCTTTACTCGGATTTAATACCGGTTAATTACGCTAAAGCGAATGAACTTGCTGCCTTGCTGAAAGAAATGCCCGCGTCTTTATCCCTTCGTGGCAATGTCAGTGCGGATCCCCGAACCAATAGCCTGTGGATACAGGACAGCAAAGCGCACCTTGCCAAAATACGCGCATTGGTTGCACAATTGGATGTTCCGATTAAACAGGTTTTAATTGAGGCGCGCATTGTGAATGTGACCAAAGACTCTATCCGGGATCTCGGCATTCGCTTTGGAATTGCCAAACCGCTCAACGAACACCCGGTATCTGAGCATGCGCCTTTGGCCGAGCGGTTAAATCTTGATTTGCCTGCCTTGCCGCTGGGCGGCAATCCGGCTTCTATTGGAATTGCCCTTGCCAAATTAGGTAATGGTATTCTTCTTGATTTAGAGCTGTCAGCGCTGGAAAGTGAGGGTCGGGGGGAAATTATTTCAAGCCCCACGTTAATAACCGCCAATCAGCAGGCTGCAACGATTGAGTCTGGAGAGGAAATTCCTTACCAGGAAGCAACTGCGAGTGGAGCAACCTCGGTTGCATTTAAAAAAGCGGTTTTAAGTTTAAAAGTTACGCCGCAAATTACACCGGATGCATCCATTTTAATGGACTTGCATATCAACCAGGATATTCCTTCTGTAAAAATATTTAATGGGGTTCCTTCCATCCTGACTAAGGAAATTCAAACAAGTGTAGTAGTAAAAGACGGGCAAACCATTGTATTAGGTGGTATTTACAAACAAAACAAATACAATGCTTTAAATCGTGTTCCTTTTCTTGGAGAATTACCTGTCCTGGGGCATTTATTTAGAAATCGCTCAACAACAATACGAAATGAGGAGTTGCTCATTTTCATTACTCCTAGGATAATAACGAATTCAGCGATGAAAAAAAAGAGACAGGTGTTTGCAGGAGGTGTGGAGTTGGATAAGTTTGGTAGGTCAGTGAGATCCATACATTGAGCTTAATGATCTTATTGAACTATGTTAATCAACCTGGGGCGATTTTCCCCCATGTTTCAGTTCAAGGGGTATTTAATTAAAAATGAGCATAGTTAAAGTACGCAATATCTTTCTAATAGGGCCGATGGGAGCGGGTAAGAGTACAATAGGCCGTACTTTGGCAAAGGAGCTTAAACTTGAGTTCTACGATTCTGACGAAGTAATTGAAGAAAGAGCCGGCGCTGATATTTCCTGGATATTTGATATTGAAGGGGAAGAAGGATTTCGGCGGCGCGAGCAAAAAATAATTGATGAATTAACGCAAAAAAGCAATATCGTGTTAGCAACTGGAGGCGGTGTGGTTATGACTCCAGAAAATAGAAATGCTTTGGCGGGTAGAGGCACAGTTATTTACCTTAAAACTTCTTTACAACAGCAATTTGAACGCACAAAGCGAGACACAAAACGCCCTTTGTTACAGACAGATGATTTGGAAGGCCGCCTGGAATTGTTACGCGATGAGCGTGAGCCGTTCTATGCCGAGTTAGCAGATATTAGTTTTGAAACCGACAAGTTAACGGTGAAAGCGGTCGCAAACAATATTATTAAATACATTTATGGCGAAGTTTAAATTATATCGGAAGTTGGATGTTCACCTGGAAGAGCGGAGCTATCCTGTTCTCATTGGACACGGTGGCTTGTCCGATGAAAAAGTGCTTCGTCAACTGGTTGTATCAAAACAGGTTTTAGTCGTTACAAACAAGACGGTAGCACCGCTTTACTTAAGCGCATTGCAAACTGTGTTCTCGGATAGGCAATGTGATGTGGTTATCCTTGAAGACGGGGAAGTCTTTAAAAACGCCAAAAGCCTGTTTCTCCTGTTTGATACATTAATTGAAAAAGAGCACCACCGCGATACGACTCTCATCGCTTTAGGCGGGGGTGTAATTGGTGATATTACAGGCTTTGCAGCGGCGACTTACCAACGCGGGGTTCCTTTTTTACAAATCCCCACCACATTGCTTGCGCAAGTCGATGCCTCGGTGGGGGGGAAAACCGCCATTAATCATCCTAAGGCCAAAAATATGATTGGCAGCTTTTATCAGCCTAAAGCCGTAATGATTGATGTAGACACCTTGCAGAGTTTGCCGCTTAGGGAATTTCGTGCGGGCCTTGCTGAAATCATTAAATACGCCCTGCTTCAAGGGGGGGTGTTTTTTGATTTGGTGCAGGAGGCATTGGCAGAAGGATTAGCGCTTAACAAGAGCCAAAAATTACCCGAAATTATGTTTCAATGCTGCAAAATCAAGGCGGAAATGGTAGAGGCGGATGAGCGGGAAACAGGGCTTCGGGCTTTGTTAAACTTAGGCCATACCTTTGCCCATGCGCTGGAAGCGTATAGTCATTATACGCGGTGGTTGCACGGTGAGGCCGTGGCAATAGGCCTTTACTGTGCTGCGTTGTTGTCTAATCAATTGGGTCTGCTTGATGAAAGCCGTGTTCAAATGGTGGATGCAATGCTTCGTTTAGCCCAATTACCCAAACGCATCCCTGAGGATGTGGATTTGGCGCAATTGCAGGATTTAATGTTTAAAGATAAAAAAATAAAAAACAATCAATTACGCTTTATTTTAATGAAATCACCAGGAGACTGTTACCTTGAGGAACAGGTTTCGCTGCGCGATTTGCATATTTCATTGGAAAGGGCCGTCGGTGGAGATAAATCATGTTAAATGCAGCGCATGAGTCAAATCTAAAAGGTCGTAAATCCATTATTAAGCCCAGCTCCTGGCTCGCCAGGATTGAATACATTACGCATTTCCTCAACACAGAGGAAAGCGCTCTTGCCGTTCTTGCCGAAAAGGGAGCAGGAAAAACCACGTTCATTGAGTTATTACAGGAAAGCCTGAAAGAAACCCTGCATTGTGAAGTCATGCAAGCAACAGCCTCCTGTACCGCCGCGGAACTACTCGCACGCATAGATATACTTCGTAAGACAACAGAGGATAATGCAAGGGAACAAGGGAATGAACCTAAAAAAATACTGCTTCTTATTGACGATGCAACCCATCTGTCACAGGCTACTTTGGAAGCATTGGCACCGATAAAACAAGAAACAGGTTCTCTGGTTCATGTCTGTCTTTTTGCAGAGTTTTCTTTAGCTGCCTTGTTAAATCAGATGGATGCGAAGGCAATCCACACCGTTGAACTGGGCGCATTAACCGAAGCAGAGACTAAAACCTATTTGCTGGAAAACGCGCCTTTAGAAAAAAAATTATACAAGACGTTGACCGATAAACGCTTGGAACAGTTTTATTTACTGACAGGCGGCAATGTTTCCCGGATAAATCAGCAGATGCTGAGCTTTTTTTGCCCAGAGCCTCTGCGGCCAGTGAAGGAGCGTCCGCTTGTTATGCGAAAAGTGGGGTATTGTGTATTAATCGTTGTGGCTTTACTCAGTGTCTATACGTACTGGCATCCGTTTCAAACGCGTAGTAATGAGGCTTTAACGCAGGTTAGTTCGCCTTTGCCGATTGCGGAAGTGCTTCCCCCTCTTCCCGAGGTAGCAATAGAGCCCATTTTACCGAGTGAACTCCCCAGCATTGAGCAGGAGCTGGAAGCAAATGCCAGCCAAATTGCCCCCTGGTATGAAGCAGCTGTTATTCAGCAAATGCAACCTTCACCCAAACGGGTTGTTGATGTAACACTTCAGGAAGAAACCAATGACTCGCTGGTGGTAAGAGACAGAGTAGTGGTCATTCCCAGAACCTTAGCCACCAAAGGTAAAAAAGCGGCGAAATCTGCGGCTCACATGGGGCAAGGCAGGCCATTGAAAAAGGCGTATACCATTCAGTTGTTGGCCAGTACAAAGCAAGACTACCTGAATCAGCTTATTCAAAAGGGTCCTCTAAAAGGCAAGGCAAAAATTCATACCGCAAGACGGGATGGTAAAACCTGGTATGTCTTAACGGTGGGTGAATTTGCGAGTAAAGCCCATGCAAAACTTGCAGCTAATAAATTGCCGTTAAAATACATAAAATGTAAACCCTGGATTCGACCTATCGGGTGATTGAGGGGTGATAAACTTGTCACGCACGCGTTTTAGGTTTTTATCCTATTGATTTTTCGTTCACAGGTAGCTTGGTTGCTCGCAACCAGGATTCAATCTACCAGCCTACAATGAAATATCACCCCACTTTTGGGGGGTTAATAGTAACCCTGGTTGCAAGCAACCAGACTACTTGCTATGTGCTATTGATTTTTCGTTCACAGGTAGCTTGGTTGCTCGCAACCAGGATTCAATCTACCAGCCTACAATGAAATATCACCCCACTTTTTGGGGGTTAATAGTAACCCTGGTTGCAAGCAACCAGACTACTTGCTATGTGCTATTGATTTTTCGTTCACAGGTAGCTTGGTTGCTCGCAACCAGGATTCAATCTACCAGCCTACAATGAAATATCACCCCACTTTTTGGGGGTTAATAGTAACCCTGGTTGCAAGCAACCAGACTACGTGCTATTGATTTTTCGTTCACAGGTAGCCTGCTTGCTTTTTATTTTGGCTGCAATCGGGTGATCGTGCATCCCGCGCCTGCATTATTGGCTGTTCGAATAATGTGTGCGACCTCCCGATGGATTTCTGCGGGTAATTTTTCGGGATGCTCGGGTAGGCCATGGCTTATAGCCAAAAAATTACGCACGGTTTTTCTTGCTTCGGATAGATTCCGACAACCAAACATAGCCATTGCTACATCGCCTTGCAAAGTCGCTCCGTCTTTTGAATTAAATAGTGCAAAAAGGTTGAGGTGTTTGTCGTATAACGAAGTGTTGCTGTCATTTAATACCTTAAGGTAGGCCTCTGCGCGATATAAGCCGCGTTTTGCATCAAAAAGGGTGGAAAAAATGCTCAAATGCGACTTAAATCCCCGTGGTCTTTTAATATAATTCTGTATGCCCTTGATACTCTGTTGGATGAGGTTTTGGCCGTCCTCATAATACTTGACGTGATTTAATAAATGCACACACCCAGTTAAGATTGTGATCTTAATATGGGAGAAGAAGTGTGAAAAGAAAGTTTTCGAAAGAGTTTAAGAGAGACGCGGTTAGTCTTGTTGTAGACCAAGGATATAGCCGCGTAGAAGCAGCAAGAAGCCTTGATATTCATCCTGCCTTGATGAGTCGGTGGGTACGTGAACACCATGAAGATGGTGATGATGCTTTCCGAGGAAAAGGAAAATTAAGACCCGAGCAAGAAGAGATTCGCCAATTAAGAGAGGAAGTTAGGCGGCTTAAGATGGAGAAAGAAATATTAAAAAAGGCGGCGGTCTTCTTTGCCAAGGAAACGAAGTAAAATACTCGTTCATTGCCCAATATAAGAAGACCTGGCCAGTTGACGTGATGTGTCGACTTATGGGCATTAACCGCAATAGTTATTACAGCTATCAACGACGACAGAAGAATCGGCCTGAAGATCCTGAGCACCAAGAAAAGTTAGAGTGGATAAAAAAAGTAGCTGAAGCAAGTCATTACACGTATGGTGGTCGTCGTATGCGAAACGCATTGAATGCATTAGGCTATCCTATTGGAATAAAAAAAACCAAACGGCTAATGAAGGAGGCCGGTGTTTTTGTTCTCTACCGCAAAAAATATAAGGTGACGACAAATAGCAAACATTCTAAGCCTTTATTTGAAAATGTCCTCAACCGCCAATTCAATGTGGATGGCCCGGATATAGCCTATGTTTCGGACATCACATATATCCACACTCAAGAAGGCTGGTTATACTTGGCTGTTGTGATTGACCTGTTTTCTAGAAAGGTTGTTGGTTGGAGTATGAATTCTCGAATGAAGGCGTCACTTGTTTGTGATGCGTTGAGAATGGCTATTTGGCAACGTAAACCTAAACGAGGTTTAATTGTTCATTCTGACCGCGGGTCACAGTATGCGAGTCATGAATATCGAAAACTACTAAAGATGTATGGCTATGTTGGCAGTATGAGCAGAAAAGGCGATTGTTGGGATAACGCTGTGGCAGAAAGTTTTTTTGGCAGTCTTAAGCAGGAACGGGTTCAATGGCGACACTATTTAACACGATATGCAGCGCAACAGGATGTGCTGAATTATATTTCCATGTTTTATAACAGTTATCGGTTACATTCATATCTTGGTTATATGAATCCAAATCAATTTGAAAGAGAGTGGGGAAAAATGAAAAAAGTTGCTTAACCAGGTGTGTGCATTTGCTTGACCACGTCATGAAATACTGACCCCGACAGAACAAACTATTTTCAATGCTCCGCCAAATTTTTCACCGGATGAACAAAATAATATTTTGGTTTACCACCAGAGTTAGCAGTCTGACTGAAGAGCTTAGTTGCAGACAAGACGGATCTAATGAATTTTTCAAATACTATGATAACAAGCAATCCCTAGATACTGCTCATCCTAATGCGAAGATAAGATATACGGATATATCTGGTAAGCCTATGTGATAGATGATATTTCAATTACAAATGTTTCTGGAGTGATTAAAATTAGTCCGGAAATTTCTGGGGTTAGCGTTTAGAACCCCGTATAGGGAAATTGTGTTCCCACCAAAGGTAATCATTCAATTTGATTTTAGAAAAGCCATAAACAATGGAACAATACAACATATTCTAACAAAAAAGATAAGATTTTTAATTGTTTTCCTTCGTTTTAATAGTACTCTTAGACTTGAAAATAAGTAACATATATGTTACTATATAACACAAGATGGTATTGAACCATTTGCTAAGTGGTTTAATAAACTGAATGCCATTGCTGCTGCAAAAGTCTCCACCGCATTATATAGAATGGAGCTCGGAAACTATTCAAACGTAAAATCTCTTGGTGAAGGGGTTTATGAATATAAAATTGATTTTGGTCCAGGGTATCGTGTTTATTTTGGTCAAGACGGTGAAGAGTTAGTAATTTTAGTTGGTGGAGGATCGAAAAAGCAGCAGGATAAGGATATCAAAATGGCCAAGCATTATTGGCAAGAATATAAACTAGCAAAAAAGCGAGGGTAGCATTATGGTCTTAACAAGAGATTTTAAAAATACAATTCGAGCTCGAGCTCAAAAAGACTCTGACTTTAGAAAAGCGTTATTGATAGAGGCTGTAAATTCATTATTGGCAGATGAAATTGATGTGGCCAAGTCTTTATTAAAAGATTACATAAATGCTTCAATATTATTTGAGCCTTTAGCAAAAAGAGTCGATAAAAATAGTAAAAGTTTGCAACGAATGTTTAGTGCAAGTGGAAATCCAACAGCACAATCATTATTTTCAGTAATTCATGCTTTACAAGAAGCAGAAGGAATAAAGCTAACAGTAAGCGAAGTTCACTAAAAGGATAGAGAAGAAGCGCAAGATATTTATATAAGGTCTGATTAATAGTATTTGAAGTAGTAGAGTTTAGTGAGGTCTAGACTAAACCCCAAATGTGCAATAAAAAAAGGTATAGTTGATGGACAAAACTTATAATGATCCACTGCACGGAATTACCCTAGAGGTTATCTTAAAAAGTTTGTTGATTTGTTATGGCTGGGAAGGCTTGGCGGAAAGAGTCAAGATTAACTGTTTTTCTTCCAACCCCAGCATCAAATCAAGCCTTAAATTCCTGCGCAAAACACCATGGGCAAGGACTGAAATTGAAACCATTTATCTTGCTTCCTTAAAAAGTAAAGATTGCGAAAACTCAAAATTACTGGAGTAATAAATAATATGAAAGATGTTTTTATTAATAAAGATCATGTTGAACTCTTTAAAATTCTTAAATTTGAAGGTATCGCCTCGAGTGGATCAGAAGCTAAGGATATGATAGCTGCGGGCAATGTATTGGTAAACGGCGTAATAGAAAAACAGAAAAGAAAAAAGATAGTTGCAGGAGATACGATTGAGTTGAAAGGTGAGATCTTTCGGATAAAATTGAGTGCCAATTAACATTTTTATACACTCAGGCCCTAGTAAAAATGGGTGAAAATCAAGAAGGATTACAGCGTTCCAAAGGTATTTTCATACTGTTAGAGTAGGGTATTTTGCTGCGAGCTAGGCATTAAGTCTGATTAATTTCCTAATCAGACCTTCTTCCGGCTCTGTTGCGGATTTTATCCGGGCTTAAATCCTTTATTTAAAACTTCATTATTTTCAGGCAAGTTCAGTCCGGTTACTTCCAGATAATAAGAGTGTTTTGCAAATCCAACAAAAAATGACAGACCCGGAAAACTGGATTTAATTTTTTGTGAGGTTTTTTCAAGTTCCCTGATATCGTTAAAAGAAGCGGTGGCAGTCACTACATAATCAATGTCCTGTGTGCAGGAGTAATTTTGTTCTGTTATTTCAGAAAAACGCGTGACGACAGTGGGTGGCTGAATTTCTTTAATCATTCCGCATTTTTCCTTAAAAGTTGAGAAAGGCAGAAAATCAGTCGTATTAAAATGTTTTATGGCATCATTATTATAATACCTGGTGCGGTAAAGAGAGTTGGAGCAAACATTGTTCCAGAGTGCGTGATCTTCCGGTGAGGTAAGCATGGATTTGACGGCATCTTCCTGATTGGAAAACAACAGAAATCTTGGTGTATTTGCAAGTTCTGAAGTGAGTAATTCTACAAGTTTTTTATGTTTATAACCAATCATCGCAATCACGCCGCCGTGGTACTGTTTTGTATCCTTTAAAATCTCTTTAGACATGACATGATCACGTTGTTCTATGAAATATTCTTTTCGCTCAAAAGCATGTTTCTTTTGTTCAGAGGTCCGGGCTCTTTGAACAGCATCATTCAGGCGCATTCCTTCCACTTGTGTTTCCGGATCAATAAATCGGCAGGTAATATCATTCGACTCCAGTGTGAGCAACATTTTAAGAATCAATTTTGTAGAATTGTAAAATGGATGAGCTTCAGGAATACTTTGAAGAATCATTTCCAGGTGTTTCTTAAATTCGGGCATGGATTGCGTTTTATCATTCTCCAGCAAAAAAGAGTGGTACCCCATTCGTTTTAGATTTGCCGAATTTTCAATGATAAATTCCCGCTGAGCAGTGCCAAAATGTTGTTCAAGTATAATCAATGGATTTAACATAAATGTCTATAATATTTTATAAATGCAAACTATTTTATCATAACCGGATCGATATCCAAAACAAGGAATAAAAAAGTATTTTTTTGGTTTGTAAGCAGGGAGCATATGGGGGCTTCGTTAAGTCTGATTACTGTGATAATCAGACTTAACGATAGGATAGCAAACAGGATGCGGCAATTGTGCATATCCGATTCTGAGAAGGCTGGCTAGAGCGATTTGACCGTTCTACTCAATCTTATCTGATGAGTAAGTTAGGTGTAAATTCATGTTGTCTCCATGGCTTCATTTTGAAAGCAGAAACTCTCTTGTTTGAGCTATATGGTCTTTCAAAATCTCATGGGTAGAATCCGATGTAACAAATGTTTCTATAAGATTCGGAGAGAGTTTTGGCAGAAGCACTGTTAATGATGTTTGGGTTAATTTATCGACTGAGACATCTCCCTCCTCCCTAGTCCAAGTAAGAAGACGTAAATCACACTGCGTTTTAAGCGGCTTTATAAAATCAAAATATCCATGAAGGACATTTTTTGTATATACTGACAAGGTCAATTCCATAGGTTTGTGACGGGCTATCGCATCACGTTCCAGAACACGCTTAAGAACAATTGCAGAAGGAGCATGAGTCATAATACTGTATCCATAATTTGCTACAAGCTCTCTGACTTTTACATGAAGCAGGCAAAAGATGCCTTCAAGGATAATTACGGGTCTCGTGTCCAATTCCACTGCATTGTCCGTTCGTATAAACGTACCACCCTTAAAATCTATCTCAGGACGCTTGATGCTTCTACCTTCAAAAAGGTTTTTTGCGTCTTCAGCAAATTTATCCAAAAGTAATTCATCAGGATGGTCAAAGTTTTTTTTCAAATAATCTGCTATGGGCTCTTCAGGAGATCGGCCTTTATAGTAAAAATCGGTTGAAAGACACACTGCATTGTCACCAAACGATTTAGCCAAAGCATGACTTAGAGTGGTTTTTCCTGATCCGGAAGAACCAGTAATGGCAATAATAATACGGGACATATAAAGAACCTCGTTAGAATAAATTTCGGAGGGTTAATATTACAAACTAAGAGAGTTTAAATTTCACTTGGTGACTTTTTTTTAATCGTAAGTATATGGGAATAGTGACTTAGGCTCAACAAAAAAATATCAACAGGTAACACAAGGTAAATCTGTGGCTTAGTTCATACTTCATTGTTGGTTATCCCCTTGATATCGATGAATTAACCAGCTGTGTCTTTATCCCTGGTTAATAATTTATTCTTTTGTAATAATTGCTATTACGTGAGGTTCATTGGCACGCCAAAGTCCTTTCTGAGGGACATTTCCCATTTCTTTTTGTAATCCAATCTGACTTGAATATTGCAAAATATAGTTTAAACAAAATTGTAATTTTGTTAGATCAAATAGATCACTATCAGAAGAGCAAAGCTCTGTGGCAAGTGCCAAGACAGCAATATCAGCTTTTGATTTACCAAAAAAATGACACATTCTGCGTTCAGATCGAAAAGAAATGTTTATCCCAGGAAATCGTTCAGTAAGGTGATTTTTTATAAGTCCTTTGGGACCTAATATTTTGTTTCTTGCTTTGTAAATAGAAATTAAATTATCTGCATAACACCCTTTAGGATAATACTCTCTAAAATATTTTTCTGCTAAACCACACACAGCTATTCCCGTTTCGCTATCCAGAAGATCAGCATAAGCAATAAAGATAGAGCCTCCAGGAGCTAATAACTCATACAGAAAAGTGAATGCATCAATTATATCCTTTTCTGGTTGAATATTTTGATGCGTAAAATCTGTCAGGTGGTATATCATATGCATAGCTAAGATAAGACTTTGTGGCTGTTTTGGTAAAATAGCATTTTTTGTTTCTTGATAATAATCTTGTAGATATCCGCCATAGGTAATACCTGGATGCAGATTATTATAGTTTTTAAGTTTCATTATATAAGAATTTATTAAGGATGCATTAGGCTCTTCAATATTGACAACCGTCCCCATAGGAGCATCTTTTAATGCAAAATCCACCACGTCACCCGCACCGGCACCAACATCAAAAATCTCCCCACCTTTAGGAATATTGGTAATCAAGGATTGGATAAAAGGCAACATGTCTATCCGGTGATTGCAGCCGTAAAATTCGCCGCTTGTTCCTGGTATCGGTTTCATCATCCGTCTAGCAAAAATATTTGCGTAAGCTTCTTCATTAGTAATTCCATCAAATTCGCTTAAAATCTGTTTTATAGATTCATATTCTGACAAAGCAACCATGGTCTGTTATTCCTACGTTTTGCAACAACAACTTTTGATTTGGATAAATAGGTCGGTTATTTTTCTTCCTCAGATAATACGCCAAATTTCCTGCAGATCTACTACCGGATATCATAATATATTGTTTCTGGATGGTATAACCATAATTACCAAACCAATTTTAAAAATTGATAACGCCTTTGTGATCTTACCCTAAAAAAAACGGACACCTTGCTAAGCGACCTTATCAAGAGGAACAATCTTGTTAATACCAGGTGCATCGTAAAGGTATTTTACAGAGATCCACCCTATTTGTTTATTCATAGTATTCAAAGTTAAAACCATTAGAAATTTGATTGCGCACGAACCCGTCATCACATATAATTTACACCTTGTTTATTTAATTCCTTCACAAATGAAAATTGCAATTTCATATCGGGCTGAATCTTGGGGCAAGGCGGCCTTTTTTGATCACTTCACGGTAAGAGCTATGACGAAGCTAGAAACGGTTATATGCAAGCCAAATGACACGCCAGAGGTTGATATCGCCAACTACATTAATTCACGAGGAGGAGATAAAAAAAAATGTCCCCTTCCAATTAATAGTGACATTCCAGAGACAGTTACAGACTGGGCTGAAAGCTCCGGATTTATATTTATACCTGGCTACACAAGAGACTCCGATAACCTACAGCCTGAAAGCCACAAACAAAGATTACAATTCGAGCAACAACTTATAAATAAAGCGCAGCTCAGAGGTCAACCCGTCTTGGCCGTATGTGCTGGCTCATGGACATTATGGGAAACTTATGGTGGTACAACTAAAGAGGTAAGCGATCACAATTATGGTGGTGCCATGCCTAGACTAAGTGCCTCACAGCCTAAAGTTTGCAATAACAAGATGATTCATAAGGCTACCCCTGTCCCAAACACTTTTTTATCTGGTATTGCTGGTGGAGTCTCACCTTTTGCTGTTAACTCAGTGCACTGGAAAGCTCCTGATGATTTGGCGGAAAAACCCATTGAACTACTAGAAGTAAGCGCCCGTTCTCAAAAAGATGATGCCTTAGCTCCCAACTCACGTCAAGGCCAAAAAATGCAGCCTGATGATTGTGTTGAAGCTTTTGAAACTAAGTGTGGCGCTCCAATGATTGGAATTCAGTGGCATCCAGAAGCCTTTAACCCAAAGGAAGCAAATGCCAAGAATCACAAGTCCTTATTTTCTTTTATGGTAGGTGCAGGACAAACATACCTTCAAAGAAGAAAACTAAATGAAGAATTTAAGAAAAACATTGGTCAATCTAAAATTCGCTTCTTTACTGATAAACCTGGAAATATAGATCCAAACTTACCTTCTAAGACATCTGACATGGCTCCAGGTGCATAATAAAAGGCAGCATCTACGGGTTCGGGTGTCCGTCGTCAATATAATTAGCGGATGCTTTAAGCCCCATAGCTGCACCAAGTTTCTGCGAACCAGAAATAACAGCCACAAGGGGTTCTGTGGAAGACTGATCTTGCAACCTTTTAGTGGACACTAAGAAGCATGCTCAGGTTTATTGGGCCCGGGACTAAAGACCATCAGTTTTGCCGCCATCTGAACAAAAGTGCCGAATCAAAAAAACGTTTCCATCGTTCGGCGTTTTCTGTTACGCTTTCCCCATAAAATTAATGCCGTTTGATAGCGTAACTGCCGATACCCATGCTTCCAGGAACTTTTTAGATGCCCAAAAAAGAAATCAAACTCGATGCGGAACGTGAAATCTCGTTGTTATCCTCCAGCTTGCATCAAGAAATCCGTAAATTAATTCATCAAGCCAGAGAACATGTAGCGAGAGAGTATAATTCAACGCAAGTTTTATTGAACTGGATGATTGGTAAACGCATTGATGAAGAATTTTTTGATTCACAGCGCGCTACCTATGGTGACAAAGTACTGGAAAATATCGCCAATCAGCTTTCATTAGAGTATGGTCGTGGTTATGGGAAGATAAATTTGTCTCGCATGCTCAAGTTGTCTCGTCTTTTCCCTACTCGTGAAATTGTTTCAACACTGTCGAAACAATTGTCCTGGTCACATTTCGTGATGGTTTGTGCTATTGATGAACCACTGAAACGTGATTTTTATACGGAGATGTGTCGTATACAACACTGGAGCGTACGCGACTTTAAGCGTCAAATGGATGGCATGTTGTATGAGCGAACAGTCATCAGTAAAGAACCAGAGGTAGTCATTCAAAGTAGTATTGATGCACTTAGGAAAAATGATAGCGTATCTAGCAATCTTGTCTTCAAAGACCCTTATTTCATAAGCTTTATTGGCAGTAGCAATTATAGAAGCGAACGGGATCTTGAGGATTTGATCCTGGATAATATCGTTGAGTTCTTGCAGGAGCTTGGCGATGACTTCTGTTTTGTTTCACGGCAAAAAAGAATGAGTACAGGCAGAAAGGATCGCTACCTTGATTTATTGTTTTTTAATCGGCGCCTTAGGCGGCTCATCGCGTTGGACTTGAAATTAAATAATTTCGACCCAGCGTACAAAGGGCAAATGGAGTGGTACCTAAACTGGCTCGATAAAAATGCTAGACTTCCGTTTGAAGAAAAACCTTTGGGTATTATCTTGTGCGCCGGTAAAGATCAAGATGATATTGAGTACCTTAAAATGGATCAAAGTGGCATCCATGTTGCACAATATATTAATGAACTGCCGTCGCAAGAACTTTTAGAGAAAAAATTCTATCAAGCCATTGAATCTGCCAGAGAATCCTATGCCAGAAACATCGAATCTTGATAACAACCGTATAATTGATACAACGCGGTTCAGTTGGCAATTAACTGAAGATCAGCTTAAGCTGGTTAATACAAAAAATGTGTCGCAACGCTTATATTTTTCATTACTATTCAAATTCTACGAGTATCAGCATTGCTTTTTTCAATCTCCTGCCGACATCCCTAAGCGTGCTATAAAAATTATTAGAAAACAATTAGATATTCCATCATCTCAATTGTTTTGCAAATCCATATCAGACAGAACGATCGAGCGATATCGTGCTGAAATCAGAGATTATTTTCAATCCAGAACAATTCGTCAAAAAGATGAAGAAGACATTAGAAATTGGTTGATTAATACTGTCTTACCGCAAGAAACACTCAATATTGAACCATTAAAAGAGCGTGTATCTCAGTTTTTAATAAAACAAAAGATTGAATGCCCAAGTGATGATACATTAGAACATATCATCCGCAGCGCCAAACATCAGTATCAGGAAAAGTTATTTGAATCAATTTTTTTAGGCTTAAATTATGATACCAAGACAAGCTTGGATGAATTATTGCTTATTGAAGAAAATGGCATGTCACGGCTATCCGTCTTTAAACGATGGCCTGGTGGCTTATCATTAGAAACTATTCTAAATGAAGCCAAGAAATTAAAGTTTCTGAAAACACTGGCGTTACCGGAATGCCTATACAATATCCCCATGAAGGCATTACAACGTCATTATCGCAATATTTCTACAAAATATCCCAGCGCTATCAAAGTAATGCCTGAGGTGCATCGTTATGCATTACTTGCCATTTTTGCGTTGATTAAGAAACAGCAAGTGACTGATAATCTCGTCGATTTATTGATCAGATTAACGAAGAAAATCATTACATCCGGTGAAAATAAACTTAAAAAAGAATTATCCAAAGTCATTGAAATCAAAAAAAGTTGTAATCGTAAAGTATTGCTCAATACGTTAATTAGCACGATTCTTGAACGTGAAGATGAAGTTATTAAAGCAGCTATTTATCCGGTTGTGTCAAAAGAAACACTGGAAGCCATACGCAACAAAGATCCTGAAAAACAAATCACTTATGATAGTCTAGTTCATGATCGTGCAAGGAATTCTTACATACATCATTATCGTCGTATGATAGCCCCTGTCTTGGAATTATTAGAATTCGATACACGTAATACACATTATCAACCCATTGTCGAGGCATTAAATGTTATTCAATCGCAACTGGACAGTGGGACAACTTATTATCCAAGTAATGTGGCTGCACCTATTGATGGTGCTGTGAAAAAATCACATCAATCTTTCGCTATTGACGGTACCGAGCAAACTGAGCGTATTAATCGTATCAATTATGAAATTTGTGTTCTTAGAAATCTACGAGATAAATTGCGTGTTAAAGAAATCTGGGTACATGGGGCTTATCAATACAGAAATCCTGAAGAGGATTTACCGCAAGATTTTAGCGAGAAAAAAGATTATTACTATAATTTGTTAAATAAGACAAAAGTAGCAAAATATTTTACACGTTATATTAAACAGCAGCTGAGCAAACACTTAAATGACTTTAACGCTGGTCTCCCTAAAAACAATACCGTGCAAATTTTAAAAAAAGGGCATATTAAAGTAGCTAAGTTGTTAGAGCAACCACCACCACTCCAACTTGAATCAATTAAACAAGAAGTATTTAAACGTTGGCCAAATACTAGTTTATTGGATGTGCTCAAAGAAACCGATTTGTTTGTTGATTTCTTACAAGCATTTACACCCAGTGGCCCTAAAGAAGGATTAAATAAAGACGAGTTAAAAAAACGATTACTCCTTATTATTCTTGGGTATGGTACTAATACTGGATTAAAAAGTGTCAGCATTGGCAATGAAGGCATTACTTATCAAGATTTAAAACATGTAAAACTTCGTTATCTTGATCCGGATAATCTACGAGATGCTATTCGCATGGTTATCAATCAATTATTTGAAATTCGTGCACCAGAAATATGGCAATCTTGTACAACAGCAGTTGCTTCTGATTCAAAACATTTTCCATCATCCGATCAAAACTTAATGAGTCAATGGCATCCTCGTTATCACAGCAAAGGGGTTATGATTTATTGGCACGTTGATACCAAAGCCGTATGTATTTATTCACAGTTAAAAAGCTGCGCTTCCTCTGAAGTAGCCTCAATGATTGAAGGTGTGCTACGTCATTGCACAGACATGGACTTACAAAAAAACTATGTCGATACCCATGGTGCGAGCGAAGTAGGTTTTGCTTTTTCTTATATGTTAGATTTTGATTTGCTTCCTCGATTTAAAAATATCCACGCACAAAGTTTGTATGTTGTTGATAAGGCAGATTTAACTAAATATAGTCATCTTACTCCTGTAATATCACGAGCGATCAATTGGGATATTATTGAGGCTCATTATGATCAGATCATTAAATATACTGTTGCATTGAAACTGGGTACAGCGAATGCTGAAGCCATTATGAAACGATTTACACGAGGCAATCTACAACACCCTGTTTATAAAGCGCTTAGTGAACTTGGTAAGGCAATTAAGACGATATTTTTATGCCGTTATTTAAGCTCAGAGAATTTACGACGTGAAATTCACGAAGGTCTAAATGTCGTAGAGCGATGGAACGGTATTAATAATTTTATTTTTTATGGTAAAACAGGAGCAATGCGTAGTAACAAACCTGAGGAAGCAGAGCTTTCTATGCTCTGTTTACAACTTTTGCAATTAAGTATGGTGTATATTAATACGCTGATGCTGCAGCA
>JBAZXN010000008.1:0-97988 GCA_041659885.1 Tatlockia sp. | reverse complement strand
TCTTTTATTCCCCTTTTTTGTTTGCGCAAAAAGGATAAATCTTGGCTTGCTCTATTTACAAGGCCTATTTGAATTTACAGAAAGAACGATACACTACCTTGTGTTGCCGTATCGATATCAAACTCAGGTAAAACCGTTTCTGAACGCGCAATGTTTTCACCAAATAGTTCTCTATCCAATTCGTTAAATTGATTCACGGAATTGCTTAGCGTAAGAATCTTTATAAAATCCCGATGAATATCGGGATTATCATCAATAATAATTATATGGAATGGCGAATTAGTCATAAACTCTTCCTCTAACCGGTTATCGGTAATATCAAAATAAATTCAGCGCCCTGATTAATACCGGCACTTTGAACATTAAGAGAGCCACCCAATTCTTTCGCTGATAATGCAGAGCTATGTAAGCCGAACCCATGGCCGTTTATTTTTGTAGTAAAGCCAAATGAAAATATTTTATTAATATTTTCTACCGAAACCCCCACGCCATTATCCTTAACACGTATTTTAATCTTATTTTCATCCACTCGATTGACTAAAATAGCGATTTTTTTTGGTTTATTGGTCACATTTTCTAAAACAGATTCTTTTGCATTACGCAACAAGTTAGTTAATATTTGTAATAATTTTGATTTTTCAGAGAGAATTTCTTTAATTTTGCTGGTATCTTTTTTGGTTAGCAGAATTTCGGGATGGCGAACACTCGACATTTCTATCGAGTTGTCCAGAAGTTCCAAAATATTAACTTTTTCAGAGACTCCAAGTACCCCGCTAAGAGACTGTTGCGTATCCACAATTTCTTTGATGTGCTTTAATTTTTTTTCAATAAAAGGGAATTCTTCCATGTTAATTTGGTATTCTTCCCTAAGATTTTTTGCCAAATGTTCCAGGTAAGGCAAGATTAATTTTCCCTTCTGATCCTGTAACAAAAAATCATTCAACTGATGAATGTTAGCCTTTATCATATCAACAACACTGGCTAGTTTTTTGTGATGTAATTGCGTACTGTTTTGTTTTATCGTAACAACTGAAACATTAATACTATTCAAGACATTACGCACATTATGCAAAATAGAAGTGGCTACCTCAGACATGCCTGCCAAGCGTGCCGTAGTTAAAAGTGCACTGTGTAATTGACGTATTTTTTGTTCGGATTCTTTTCGGTTGTTGATATCAATAATCACTCCTGATATTTGATTCTCCCTGGTATCCGGTTTTAAAATGATCCGAAACCACCTGTACTCATCCTCTTTGTTGCGTATTTTTGTTTCAAAATCAAAGCCTATTTTTTCTACCAGGGCATTTTCAATGCCTTCTTTTACCTGCACTCTGTCATCGGGATGAATCAGATCTAAAAAATTGGAATAGGAAAGAGTTAAATCCAGGGGATTTATTTGTAGCAAATTGTAGATCCCTTTAGACCAGAACATCGAATTATTTTTTGAATTGTAATTACAATAGCAAAGACCTACGAGCTGTTGAGCGGATTCTAATTGGGTGTTAATTTCCAGCATTTCACGTGAGGAAATATCAATTGAGCGTTCAAGTAAATACCGCTCTTGATCGGTATCCAGATAGGTTTTATTTATCCTCGTAATAAATCCCTGCCAATTCTCTAATGCATCAGGTAACTCATGATAATTCATATTCATTTTTTCCAATTGGCGCATTAGGAGTTTATGCAATTCCATGACGTGGTAGGTCCTTTTCATTTAGCGTGGTAATTGTCATGGTTTGGTTATGCAATTCACAATTTCTCATACCACCTGGCGATAATTCACCATAAGAATAAAAGCCAATCTGTAAGGACCCTGGAGGCAATATATCAAAGGTGGCCTCTGTTTCTTCTTCCGTGCGTTCCCCCAGCAGTAATCGTCTTCCTACACAAGAGATATCCAGTGCAAAAACGCCATGTGAATTAGTTGCCCCTTCGGAATAATAATTTTTTGCTACCTCGCCGGCCTCACTGGCGCTAACAATTAAGCGATCAAAGTTTGCACGCATTAATTGCGCGTAATAGCCTACAGGCATGTCGCCTGCAAAGATGAGCGATTGAGCCTTTTCATCAACGTTTAATATGGTACGAACTAATTGATTGGATTCTTTGTTAGAGGGATCACGAATGGCTAAAGGATAGAGTAAGCCAGACGAAGGGAGCTCAGAAGCACGCTCCCCCAGATATTCTTTATAAAGGGAAAGTGCCGGGTGATTATCTAACTCATAAAGGATATTTCCTTCTGCTCTGGTTATACGGCGTTCCGGACCAAAAATATCCCATCCTCCTTTGGAAGCATGGCCAAAACATACATTTTCCCCATAAAATCCAATCGCTACTGCATGATGTTCGAGCCTTTCTCCATTACAGATAACCCAGGTATTTTTAAAATTAGGACCATCGGCTGCCAGGCCTCCGGTTATGATTACTTCTTCATTGATTGTATTTAAGCCCTTCACCAATTCGGAACCATTTACATTTAAGCCATCAGACAATACAAAAATACTGCGTAGCCCAGGCTCGTCAAGCGTTTTAGCTATCGATTTACCCGCTGAATACGAGTTTTTTGGCTCTAAAATTTTTGCTTCAGCCAGTTTAATCTTGGTCTTTGTAAATTTTATTACCGCAACGGAAAGGCTATTATCAAAAATTTTGGCGCCAAAAATCTCACCCGCGGTAGAACACCCTATTATTTTTGATTTTTTATAGGCTTTAACCAGTTGATTTATAGGCTCAAAATTATCTTTGAAAATGGGGCTGGCAAAGATTAAAACTAATGTTTGCTCAGAATCCAAATCAGGAAATTGTTTTATTCCCCATCCTTTGTTTTCCAAGTATTGAAATGATTCTACTTTCATTAGCCAGCCAAATGTTGGTCATTATGATAATTATTATAGCTATAATTTCCCCTCAATTCCTCTTGGGGTTAGAATTTGCCAGAATATTATGAAATAAATTGTGCACGATGGATTCTTGGCAAAAAATGAGTATGTACACCATGTAGACATACCGCACGAGTTGGATGATGAAGAAATTGCTTTGCTAGGTATTATCTTGTCGACGTTTCCTCACTCCGATAACCCAGAGTGGCAAGCTATTTTTACCCAAACGGATTATTCGTCATTTCCAAAAAAATTACTCAAGATAGCAGCAAATGCATATGACAGTTCAAATGTATATGCCCATTATGGTGATCCATCTATACTATTCGCATCATGCCATTTTTGTGCATAGATTCCCGTCTGCACGGGAACGACATAACCTGGTTCAATTGAGTCAAAAAATAATCTTATTGAGTTGGATTGTACTAATTCGACATTTCACAAAAAAGATCGCTCGAATGTCGGTCTTATTGAAGATTCAGGGTGTATGCCTTCTATGGAATTTCCGCAGGCAGTAACCGCGTTATTACGTTTTTGGCTTGATTAGGTTTAAAATCGTCTACAATGGAAGCGTTGGCAATGAGCAGGGCATTTTATGTTAAAAATAACGAATAGTATTACCATTCCGCTGTCTGAAATTGAATTAACAGCAATTCGAGCCCAAGGAGCAGGGGGGCAGCATGTTAATAAAGTTTCTACAGCAATTCATCTTCGGTTTAACCTTCTTGCATCGGATTTACCCGAGGAATACAAAGCAAGATTAATGCAATTAAGTGATAACCGTATTACTTCAGACGGGCTGATTATTATTAAAGCGCAAAAATACCGAAGCCAGGAAAAGAATAAAATAGATGCTTTGGAGCGGCTGGTTGAACTAATACAAAAAGTCAGTGCGGTACCACAGAAGAGAAGAAAAACCAGGCCATCTAAACAATCCCTCAAGAGGTGTCGTGAAGACAAGCAACGCCGGAGTAAGTTAAAAAAGCTTCGACAATCTGCTTTGTAGCCGATTGCTGTTACTCATCCATGTCCAGAGACTTAAGCAAATTGGCATGAAACAGGGTAGAAGGTAGGCAATTAAAAAGGTCTGACTCCCAAGCCTTCGTCACAAGGCTTTCGCTGCTGTAGCAATTCCATTTTTCTTTAATAAAATTGATATGGTGTGTGACTGTTCTTAAGGAAATATTTATTATTCTGCTTATTGTTTTTGGCGATTTTCCCTGTAGTAAGTAAAACAAGACCTCCATCTGGCGCGTGGTGAGGGATGGAAGGTTATTTTCAGTTAAAATTTGTTGAATGGATTCGGGAAGTATAATTCGCAAAGGGGTTTTTTCAGGCATGCGTATCCTGGAATAGAGACTCTGAATATTGAAATGTTGGTAGGTTTGAGAGACTCCAATTACTCCAAGGATGTTTTTGTTTGCATCGTATATTGGTTGTTTAAAAGAAAGACAAACAAGGGATTCTCCCCTTTCACTTTTTGCCAGAGTCAATTGACGATAGGTAAGGCCCTTGATGGTATCTTGATCATGCGCTTTATATAAGTCGCCATATTCCTGCCAGCACAAATCTTCATCGAGTTTACCGCTGATTTGTTTTATTGTTTGAAATCCAACCGTAACGAGCTGTTGTTTATTAATGAAGCAATACCGGGAATTAAGGTCTTTGGTGTAGATGCTATCCTGCATATGGTTGAATAAATCAAAGGAGGTGTTGTCAGGGATTAGCTCCGGTGCACAATCCAGATCCTTAAAAATATTGGTATTATAATCCATATTTAGCACAAAAATAGCCAGGTAGCTCACAATTATATCATGAATAATTATTGATTACAATAGGTAATTTTTGCTCATATTTTTTAAAAACCTGAATCGTTATACTCTGTTTTAAATTGAAGCAGGGTTAAAACTATGTGGGAAGAGATAGAGGCAATTTTTAATTACTTTGAGTTAAAATTAGCAGAGTGTTTGGGACGGAAAAGTAAGTCAAAGTCAATGAGCACCTTACCCATTAAGCCACTTGAAACAAACTGGCAACGACTGGAAGAGCGCTTAATTCACTTTGCCACACTCTATTCAGCCTTAAAATTAAACGATCTTGATGCCTTTGATTCGCGCATAAAAAAACTTCCCTCGGTCAGTCGATTGCGTACCGATAATCGTTATAAAGAGATCATTACTGCATTTCATCAAAAAATCAGGTTAATGCCAAAAGATAGCCTGCATATTCCCCTGGAAATGCTTGAAGAGGCCCTGCAAAGAGCGGGTCAAACACCGATTATGCCGCATCTTATTTTATTGAAAAGCGTGTTAGTAGCCAATGAAGCCGATGTTTTACGGTATGTTTTACCTATCCTTCGTGCAGGCGCCCGTGTTTTATCCCCTCCTACGAAAACAGGTTTTTTAGGCGCGCGTACTCTGGAGGCCAGTTTTGAGGCGTTGTTTTCTGAGCTGATGGACTTGGGTTTTAATCCCAATTACCTGGATGAGCAGAAACAAACGGTTCTCTTTAGAGCTATTTTAAATCAAAAGACCGCTGTGGCTCAAACACTGATTCATCACCCTCGGGTTTATTTGAATTTAGTGGATAAAGACGGCTATGCTGTTTTGCATTATGCGGTCATGTTAAATCAAATAGAACTTGTTGAATCGCTTTTAAATGAATGTTTGCATCCTCGACCGCATCGATTTGGCGCTATGCATTATATCGATCTGCATGGATTAACCCCTTTGCGCGGAAAATCCCTCTTTCGAAGGACGCGTCAGACTGCTTTGCAAATCGCCAAAGAAGAGCAATTCGTAGAAATAATTCAGTTGTTTAAAAATTATCATACCAAGCCCGTTTCAAATAAGGTGGAAGATTGTGCAAATACCATGCATTCTGAGCCTGTAATCGACCTTCCACCCGAAAAAAATACCTTTGAGGAAGAGGCCTATCTCATTTATGACATGCCCTCTTCTAAAAACGAGTCCAATGACAATCCGCTCTATCCCCCATTAGATACCTCTTGCCCGTATTTGGTTGAATCGTTGTTTCCTCCCGTAAATGAAGCGCAATCAGTTCCTGGCTATGAACCGTTACACATGCCTTCCTTTGCAATGCAGTGCCCTCCTGTTTATCAGCCGAGCCAAAGGATTGCGTTTGCCACCAATGAAATTGTTTCTTACCTGACAGGAAAAGCCTTTGAAGAAGACAATGATCTACAGGCAGCCTGTGCGCACTATTCCATTGCTATACAAAGCGATTATTACCTCGCGTTTCAAGCGTTAGAACGTTTGGCTTTTGCGGGAATAAGTGAGGCGCAATATGCCCTTGCGCTCAATTATTACCACCGAAAAAATGACAGGACTTCAGCCATTGGCTGGTGCCTTCTGGCCGCAGAACAAGAGCATGTTAACGCGCAAACCTATCTGCTTGAAACCCCGTTTTATGCCGAACAATACCTGCTAATTGCCAAAAAATACGATCAAGGTATGGGGGTAAGAAAAAATACACCGTCTGCAATCCTTTTTTATGAAAAAGCCTATGTCTTTAATAATAAAGAAGCCGCTTTTCGTTTAGGCCAGTTATATCAGCTTACTCCACAAGGGGTAAAAAAAGCCTTTCACTGTTATATGAAGGCCGCCACATTGGGGCATTACGAAGCATTAAGCCCATTAGAGCGCTTGGCGGAAGATCTCAGTGCCAGAAAACAACATGCCTTGAGTCAGTTGTATTGTTCCTTTTTTCCCAATCAAGAAAAAGCCACTTTTTGGCACAACAAAGCATTGGAAGTGGAGCAGTTTACCTTTAATTAAGAGTCAAATGTGATGAAAAATTTTTATGATATATTGGGTGTTTTTTTAAACGCATCCCAAAGAGCGATAAAAAAAGCGTATGTAAAGCTCGCGTTAACTACTCACCCTGATAAATTAGCGGCTCTTATGGAAGCGCTCACTGGTGAAGAAATAGAGTTACTTAATGAAAAAATAAGGTTAATTAATGAAGCGTATGAAACCTTGTCTGATCCAGAAAAAAGAAGAAATTACGATGCGAATTTAAGGGCGTTTCAGGAAGCCGATGTCGATAACGAAGTCCCTTTTTCACCCGATGGACTTATCTCATCCGGTGATTTGCTTCCCTTTTCGCACGCCTTTCGCGTAGAACATAAGGCATTAGAAAAGCACTATGCTACGCATGATGTGGGCAAACGTTCGCCTCGCGAGTCGATTTCTCTACCTGGAATTTATTTTATACAAACAAACTACGGTACTGTTTCATGTAATACTATTTTTTGTTTTCTTAAACAAATAGGGCGCTACCCTGCAAATCCGCTTTCTCAATCCTTACCCATCCCGCAAGAACCGTTGACGCCTGTATTAGCCATTACCTTACTTACCAATTTTCTGCATGGCAGGTATTTTGGCGCTGCTTTACCTGAAATTACCGAGTATTTTACGAAGCAACTCAGTGAAGCCAGAAAACACAATGTGCCGGCGAGAGAACTTCAATTAATGGAAGGAATTTTTGAACTCATTGCCATGACAGAAAAAGAGGATTTCGAACACCGCAAGCTAATCTTTTCAATCAATAAAATTACCCATTTTGTTAAACAGGCACCTGAGGCGTTAATGCCTCATATTCTTCCTCTCTTTTATAACAAATATTTTCGCAGTTTATATGCTTACGCGCTGCAATTATATTGGCACAATCGGGAGGATTTATTTGCCTCCAATGAATCGGATGGACAACAGGAAGCAAGAGCGCTTCTTAATGAATTAAAAGAGCGTTTATCCCATAGTACTGAGCAGGATAAAAGCAATATCTTTCAACTAATTAAATACGTTAAGTTGTTGTTTAATTTTGAAAAGGATTTGTCGAAACCGCATGCCATGGATAAGAAC
This sequence comes from Tatlockia sp., assembly GCA_041659885.1. Classification (GTDB taxonomy): domain Bacteria; phylum Pseudomonadota; class Gammaproteobacteria; order Legionellales; family Legionellaceae; genus Tatlockia. The sequence goes on along the minus strand of JBAZXN010000008.1, from coordinate 90,226 downwards.
GAGGGCGCATACCGGGAAAGTGCGTTTCATCTCATAGATTGGATTCCTGCTTTTCTTGAAACCAGTAGTAAAGCGGTTTTAGTGAATGTTTTTCTCCATATTGGAATGAAATTTCAGCACTCATCCAAACAGGAATTTTGGAACGAACGCAAAATAGCGGATGAAAAACTCGCATTAAAAATGTATCTGACCGCCGTAGAAATTGCGCGTCACACCACACCTGATCTGGAAATGTATGTTACCAATCATGTTTTAAAATACCTTAATGCATTTGAATTTGAGGAAGAAATACTCAGTGAGGCTAGCCTCGCATTGGAAAAGCGCGCTTTAATGCTGGCCGATGTGTTTCCTTTCTTTGAACGTATTCAATCCAATATTGCTTTTTTACAGCAAGAAACACAAATGCTCGGTGTACTGCGCCAACTGCTCAACGCAATGGTGGATATCTACGGGCATAACAAAACGCATATAGAGCCTGTGAGGATTGATCATTGCGCCTCAACCATACTGTATCACGCGTTTGAGGCCTGTTTAAAAAATTGGTACAGGGAAGAACATGATCCGGATTTAGAATATACCATGCGTTTGAATTTGATGGATGAACTGTTGGTTGAAAAGAACTGGTCTCCTGTAGACGTTGAAAAAAACATGGATTCCGAGTGGATTCGAGTGGATAGAGACGAACAAGGATGGCTGAAACCGGTAGCCACTATCCCTTTTGCTGAAGCGACAGGGACTCTCCCCTTTAGAACGATAAATGGCGTAGAAATTAATCAAAAAACGGGCGAAATTCAGTTTTTAATGAATCAATGGACTCCGGATTACCCGGAATACGAAAAATTATTTACCTTATTTGATCTACAGGAAATGCTGGAAAAAAATCTGTCCGCGGCTATTTTTAGTTTGGATCCCGTGGATGCAACGAGGCCATACCATCCTTTTAATGCCATGCGTTTTTCCCCCGCCCAACTGTGTGGAACGGAACTCTTGAATACCATGTTATTAACGGATTATATGTTGAAATTTTTAACAACCAATCAAGAGGTACAAGGACACTATCCTTTTGATCAACAACCCGTTTCATCCATGCTTGCCCATTTACCAGAATATTTGCTTAAAATTATTACGGATTTTCATGCTGCAGAGCATGTTGCCTCATTGCATCGTTTTTGGATTGAAGCGGGAGAAATTGATATTTCAATTTCTGATGCGGTTTCAGAAGAGGGAATTGTAAGAATTGGTCTGGGCAATATAAAAATGACTGTAAAAAAACATCGCATGGAGCGCGACATGCATGGCGAACTGAGAGATGTTGGCAACGAAAAGGAAGGCTGGCCTATTTATGTTTTACAGCGCAAGGAATTGGATGAGTTAGTAGCGGGCTTTCGAAGGATTGATGGACAAGCCATGCTTTTTATTTATGCGGAGACGCGGCTATTTTATTGGGAAAACAATACCATTACCCATCGGCATGCCATTGAAAATTACCGCGAAACGTTGATAAGACTCTTCAAACAACCCAAAGACCTCAACGGACAGGTGCTACAAAACAGCGCAAATCAACCCCTCCTGGTGAGAATAACCAGGGAAATGGCGCGCCAAACGGGGATGCCTCATTGTTATTCTCCTGAGTTTATTTTTGCACATGAGTTTACAACCCATTACGAGGAGTTTGCCCACTATTTGCCTGAGTTTGGCCGCTTGAAAGAACTCAGTAAAATGACTGCCTTGATTCGCGTGTTAGAGAGTAGGCGCAAAGGCAATCAGGAGGCTTTGGATGCTTTAAACGTTTTATTGGGAACATCTATTCCGGGCTATACCTACAACACGAAAGCGTATAAACACTATTATGCCCGTTGTCAGGAGACGACAGGGCGCGTGGTTTCGATTTTTCAGGAATGGCGAAGAGAGTTGGCAAGCTCCGTATTGTTTAGAAAATGGGCTTACAAATTGCAGCAAATTCGCGATGAAATGGGGGACTTGTCTTTCACGCGTTATTCTTCTGAAGTGAATAACGCCTGTCAAAATTGGCATGATAAAATTGCAAGCGATAATCCCCGCATTGAATCATCGCGTATTTGGACTGAGGTGGTTAACCCCAAACGGGATGATATAGCGAAAGAATTAACAGAGTCCAAGACGAAAGCTTGTCGAGAATCGTTACATAAAACCTTTTCGCAATGGGTATTGCATGCAACTAACCCAATGAATACACAGGATAATTTGAATTGGGATAATCTAATCGATTCTTTTTTACAAGGCAACAGTGCGCCTTTAGTGCAGGCTTTGCTGCACCATGAACAAGGCAAAGCCCTGCAACAGATTCAATCGCAATTTCCTTATAGCTCGACTGAAGAAATGGCCTGTGCGATAAATGATCACGGCGAAAACGCCGCTCTGGGCATTGCGATGAAAAAATCACAACAGCAATTACAACAAGAAAAACTGCCCAGAGAGAAACTTGAATCCGGTTTTTGCCAAATTAAGTTAGGAAAAGAAGAGCAATGTGTCGATCTTACCGGGCAATGTTTTTGGGTACCTGCCAGTATTAATCATACGGTGCGTAAGGAGAGCAAAGCGGGCCGTTATGGATTTTTTGAAGCAGTGTACGGAGGGGTTAGTGTTCAACCGCAGATTAATATTGTTTCAGGAGGGAACACCTCGTCAAGCAATTCCTCGGTGAATGGGAGTGGGTTAAACAATATTAATGCGAAAGTTGCCTTAAATACGAAATTGAAAGCACTTGAAGTAGCACAAAATGTTGCAGTAAGATCAGAGCAATTTATGGATGGAAGGGTTCGATATTATAGCCGCGAGCGCTTGGCCAACACCCCAGGCCCCACCAGAGGAAATGCCCATGTTACCGAATACAATCCCCGCACAGGGCAGGTGCGGGCCTGGGCTGAATCCTATGATCACAAGGGCAATGTAAACCGTGTTCACCCGAAAATGGTGAATGGGCAAAAAGTTTACTCCTCACACTATCCACCGACGGGAGCTGAACTCAACAAGGCACGAGGAGGAAATCGTTAATGGTTACAAGAAAAGATTTCGGGTTGGAGTTAAAGCAACATGTCGCCGACGAGTGGGATGTTGCCCACATCGGATCATGGGCTTATGAAATGTATCTCGGCGATGTGGATGCGAATGACGTAGAATTCCTCAATATCTTGTTAACACTCAGTACCATGGAAGATGGGCCTGAATTTGCATTATCTTATCAACGACTAGAGGACATTGCAGAGGATTTACTGGCAGGAAAAAAAGACATCAATTTGGATTATTAGAGCAGTCACAGGAAGCCGAGGCGCCTCTGCTTGATTACAAGGTAGATATTGATAATAATGATATTTTTTTAAAGCGGAAGTTTAAAAATGGATGATGAGGATGATTTTTTAGCGAGTCAACATCAACAGGAGGAGGTTCAACCCGACCTTAAAGAAGACAAGAGCAATTTGGCAAAAAGAAAGTACAGCTTGTTCTCATTAAGAGAAAAAAAAGCCGTGCCTGCCAAAAAAATTAAAATAAAGCGCTATGCTTATGTGAATCTTATTACACCTTCTGATATGAACGATGCTCTGGTGCCTGAAGGGGAATTCCCTGTTAAGGTTGATGGTCGTTTGATTATTAACGAGCAAGAAGTCATTAGCGTAAAGGAATGGTACAAACTGAATGAGGTGAAATATTATTTTGCAGATACCTTGCAGCCAGTACCGCAGAATAAAGTTTGCCACAAAGTAATAAACCGGGTTGATGGAAGAAAAGTGATTAAACTCGGAGCGTTTCAGAAGCGCGTTTATAAATTTGTTGACACGCAAGAAGTCTTGTCATTTGAGCAAAAAAAACGAATCCTTTTCGATGAAAATACAAGAAAATACTCTTTAGAGGGGCGAGCGGTTATCTATGCAGGGACTAAACAACGAGTGCCTAAAAAAACTCCCGTGTCCACCCTGACCCGTCCTGGCATTACCCTGACCATCACCTATCCTTCTGTTAGCAAAGATAAAATGCAAACCATTAATCGATACCTTGATCAAATTGAAAATGTGTTAAATACGTTGGTAATAGCAGAGGAAGTCACCGAGGAAATCACAGAAGAAGCTACAGAGGGAGTCACCGTTGATTTTCTTGAAAAGATTGTTTTTGCGCCTGTGTCTTATCCTTCACCTGATGAAAACAGCCAAAATCCAATTGAAGAGATAACCCAGTATCCCCAGTCCAGTGAAGAAGAGGCTTGCTTTGCAAACAGCCCGACATTCCAGAGTTTTTAATGAAATTATCCCTGCGCGATTGCATGCTACGAGAGGGTGTTGACAATTGCTCTAAAAGCCCTGTGAACAAGGGAAACCTTACGGTTTAATCGTACCGGTATTGAGATGCCAAATCCAATTTTGCATCCGGTGCGATTAATATGATAATGTGATCAATAAGTTATCTAATGTAGCGTTTTTTTTATGCAGGCAGCAAATGTGGTGACAAACTTTTCTTTCATGAAGCAATTATCAGAGCGAAATGGTTCAGAGGAGGGGATTTTAAAACTTGTTTTTGAAAACATTGGCCTGATTGATAAAGACGCGTTGTTACGCAAGGCGATGAGTAAGGGCTGGGAAAAAGTGGCTCAATTTGCTATTGATCAGGGTGCTAACGTAAACTACCGCGCAAAAATGTCTCGCACGCCGCTTCACCTGGCTGCATATACCAATCAGATTAGCATGGTGCAATTGCTTCTAAAGGCAAAGGCTGATGTAAATAGTCACGATTTCGTGGGGTTGACCCCACTTCATCTTGCTGTCAGGAGAAATTACACGGAGATAGCACAATTACTCATTGAAAATGGCGCTCAAATCGATTCCGGTACGCTTTTGCATGATACGCCGCTTCATTGCGCTGTCTTTAACAACCACTTGGAAATGGCTCAGTTGCTCCTTAAATACGGGGCAAAAGCAGATTTGAAAGGGGACGAGGGTTTAACGCCAGGGGAATTAGCCAATAAAAAATTTCCAAACGACGCGTTATGGATTAACACTTTTTTTACTCTGTTCTTTATCCATAACGAATCAGAAACAATCGTCGATCACCTCGATAGTACTGCAGTGTGGAAGCTGAATGTAAAGACCGTGCGAGCGCGGGCTTTACTTGTAAACCCCTCGCTGGACGAAAAGAAAGTTTTATTAGCACATTATAAAGACTACTCTTTTTGGCGACTGCCAGATACAGCAGAACCTCATGCGCCTATAAATCAATTTAACCCCTCTCTCCCTAACCTTCTCCCCCAAGGGGGCGAGGGGATTTAGTGTCTACCCACAGGGAGAGGAAAGCAGTTGTTTCATTTTCTTTCGCAATGAGTCCAGTTGTCTATTGTTTAATACGATTAAGTTCACAAGAAATCCCCTCTCCCGCTTGCGGGAGAGGGTAGTAGTCATTGCTAAACCTTATTCAAAAGTAGGGCATTAATTTCGATAACATCCAGGTTAATGGGTCTTTTTGCAGCATTAATGGCTGTAACAAAAAACTGCCCTTTGGTGTAGGTTTTGCCATTGCAATGAATTGTTTGTTTAAAAAGGCAGCGCGTTTTGGAGACTCTTTCCAGCAGTAACTCTACAGTAAAAAGATCACCGCTTGTGAGGGGTAACAGATAGTCTATTTCTGCCCGGTAGATGACAAGATGAATACCTGCTTGCGTTAATTCTGCAAAATGGCAGGTATGTTGTTTTAAAAATTCATGGCGTGTGTGCTCGAAATAATGCTGGTATACCGCATTGTTTACAATGCCCTGCATATCGCACTCGTAATCCCTGACTTGAAACGCTAAAGAATACAAAAGAGCCTCCTTCAATATTTTTCGCATGGTAACGCATCGTTTGGCATTTAAAAAGAGGAAGTGAATTACACCGTGTATTTCAGGAGGTATTTCAGAAAAAAGAGTATTTCTCGATAATCCAATTTGTGTTGTTTGTGCAGTTGTTCACGCATCACCAAGGCAATGCGTGCGCTACCCTATATTGCTGGTAGGTCAGAAAAAGCGTTTCGTACTCCTTCCCTTTATCGCCTTTTTTGCGGCCAGCTTTACTTTTAATGGGTTCTAATTCAATATTAATCTCAGGCATGGTTATCTCACTTTAGGTCAAATTACTAGTGGCTGTGGGTAAATTATAAACAAGCCATCTGCTTGATAATCACGAAGCCCAATTTGTTGCATGTTTTTTACAAAAAGAATTATTTTTCCTCATGCTGCTGAACGACAAGGGATCAAGGTGAATAATACCTTACTTATTTTTTTTGGAGCAGGGGTAGGGGGAGTCTTTCGTTACTGGATTTCCTACTTTGTGTATTGGGTTTTGGGGCGTGACTTTCCTTATGGCACTCTGGTAGTCAATGCCAGCGGTTCCTTTTTAATGGGCTTATTGTTTGCAGTTCTTCTGGAGCGATTTGATGGTTTGGGGTCGCAATTACGCGCTTTATTATTAATTGGATTTTTAGGCGGATACACGACCTTCTCCAGTTTTTCACTGGAAACACTCAATCTGTTTGAAAGCGGCGACTGGCCTTGCGCCTTTTTAAATGTAGTTCTGAGTGTAACCCTATGCATTGCATTGACCTGGCTTGGTGTACTTGGAGGAAGACAATTATGAAAACAACCGAAGTCATTTGTGTAAGAGTTTACATTACCGAATCATCGCACCTGCAAAATACTGTGCTCAAGTACTTAAAAAACGAGGCCAAACTACGCGGAGTCAGCGTATTTCGCGCCATCAGCGGCTTTGGCGACACAGGCAACCACAAAGCCTCTTTGGTCGATTTATCCCTGGATCTCCCCCTTGTTATCGAGTTTTTTGATAGCCAGGATAAAATAGACCCCGTGCTTTTGCATTTAAATGAAACGATAAAACCAGAGCATATGGTGTTTTGGAAGGCGATGGTGAATGCGTGATGATGTTTAGATATCATTTGATCTATTTTTTTAATTTTATTAAAATCAACCATTAGATTGATTCAGGAAACGATATTGAAAACAATTGGGGATAGAATAACATATTGTCGTTCATCGATAGGCTTAACCCGAAAGGAGTTTGCTGAGTTATGGGGCGAAGCTTCCATTCCAACCCTTTCAAGATGGGAGCTTGATACGATAACCCCCACCCTAAAAAAAATAGCGTCTGTTGCCGAGTTTTTTTGCTCAAAAGGGCTCATCGTTTCCCCTGATTGGATCCAAAATGGTTCGGGTTTTCCTCCTTCGCTGTTACATATGAAAGAGTTTATGGAAGATGATTTCGACGAACTGTGTGAGCAAAATTTTTTAAGTTTGAATCAAAAAGTTAAAGATTTTACCTATTACAAAGTAACAAGTAATTTTTTTGCCCCTATTATACGCTACGGAGATTATGTGGGTGGCGTTAAAATAAATTCGGATATTTCAGAGCACGCAAATTCGCTTGTTTTCATTGTGCATGAAAATGCCGTTCATGTTGGATTTTTAGGATGCGACAAAACGGTTTTTCTTAAAAACTCTCAGGAAAAACGCATGGAATTTTCTCATTATAGCGTTTTGGCAAAAGTGCATTGGACGGCTATAAGACCATAACTCGCCAGGGGCAAAAATTGAAATCAACTGTTTCAAATACCATTCATTCTTCTGTACTTATTGATGAGTTACTTGATTCTGGAGCTACCTATAGCTCCATCACATTACTTGATCAAAAAGGAAACGCCTGTTTTTCCAAGTGCTCAAGTGAGGAATGGCTGCATACTTATATTAACTCAGGGTTATATCTGAAGTGTCATCTGATGCAGGAAGCGAATAATCAAATAAAGAATCATAAAAAAGGGTTTATTTTTATTTGGGACAAATATTTTCCAAATAATGACGAGTCTATTTATTTAAATAACTTAAGAAAGGAAAAAAATATTTCTCATGGTGTTGCCTTTTGCTCTCCCTTGGAAAATGGAGGGAAAGCGATTATTACAATTACCGGAAAGCACTATGATATTAATTTTTCAAAACATGTTATTAGAAATAAGCAGACTATTTATAGGGCTATTATGCGCTCTTTAGTCTCTCAATGATTTTAATTGCAAAACAGCTAAGCATAGCGACTATAAAAATGGATGCTAAAGGCACTCTATAGCTCGTTATTAGCTCCATGCGTGATTTACTCACAAAATAGATAGCGAAAGCAGGACTGGCTATTTTAAGAAAATTCATTATGGAAGAGGCGGTAGAACTGCAATTTAATGCATTAAGCGCTAAAAAAGAGGCGCTGGGGTAGATAATTCCCAGTCCAAAATTTAAAATAAATACCATTAAAAAAAAGAATAACCCATGATGATGAGCGGTAAAAATAATATCATGTAAAAAAAACAAAGCAGCTACAGGGAAAAAAGCAATATACATTCCGCACAATAACACACTGGATGTCTTGTATTTTATTATCAAATTAGAGCTTAACCATCCGCCAAAGATCAACCCTATGAGATTTAGAATAGAGATAACACCAAATACCGAAGGGGATAGATGAAAAACCACTTTCGATAAAGTAGATGCGATAGCATTGTATAAATACGTGCCTGTTGTAGTGAAGGAGACAGCCAGTGAAGGTATGATTATTTTATAATTAAAAATTGCTTTAAAATACTGGGAGAGTATTTCTACAGAGGATTTGTGGCGCCTTTGTTTACGATAGGTCTGCGGAATATATTTGAAGATTACGAGTAAATTTAGCAGTGAAACAATCATCATAAAATAAAAAACATAAATCCAACCCAAATACTGAGTGAGTAAACCGCCAATGGTAATAGATAAATAGGAAAAAAAGGTTAAAGAAATAAAGGCTAAGGATACAAGCTTTTGCGTTTGGATTTTGCTTTCGGGTAAATCATTAATAATAGCAAAAACACAAATAAGCCCGGATGAAGCGCCGAAAGCACATCCAAAACGCGCATAATACAATAGGTTAAATGCCTTGCAATTTATCGCGATAATTTGGATCAAACAACTGCTTACATAGATTAGAAAACCAAAAATTAGTGCAACTTTATACCCTGAACGTTGAGATAAAATGGAATAAAAAACCTGGCCCGCAAGATAACCAAATAAAAAATTGCTCACAAGCAAGCTGGTTTGATAATCATGCACATTAAAATAATCCGCAATAAACGGAAGGCAGGGCGAAACAATTGCAGAAGAAAAGCAGGCTGCAGCAACTATAATCAAAATGGTCGCTTTAAAAGCTGCGCAGGATGAGGCTCCATCCTGCATATTAGCCGTGACAGATACCATCATTCTAAATAAGGTTGTTAATTAATTCGGGTATATATAATTTACTTTCGTCAGAGGTAGCATTTTCATTCAGGCATGTGGAGTTAAATATTGCCTTTAAAATTACTTTTCCATCCGATGCGCGCTTGATATCCTGATGATAAACCCATTGATTTGGATAGTCTGCTTTGCTGATGCTACTGGTAACAACAAACGAATCATTTGCTACCAGGGAGTTTTTAAATTTCATAGTGCAGCTTAACACAATCAATTTCTGACTCTTCCTGGCATACTCATCAAAATTAATTCCTAAAGCATGCGCATGCTTGTGGCGGGCATGAGAAAGATAAACCATATAGTTAGCATTATTTACAATACCTTGCGCATCCAGCTCATTATCCCTTACTTCCATTTCAATTGAAAATTTTTTCATTTTTAGAGTGATCCCAAAACAATATGATATCAATAAATCATTATTTGATTTTATTATGACGCATTGATATCATTAGTCTGATAGTAAAAAATCATTTTAATTTGGAACGCGATTGAAATCAATCAGAGAAATTTTTTTTTCTCTTCAGAGAAGCACCAACCCTTCCTTCTCTTTGATCAGTACTAAAGTTTTTGCAAAAAATGAGTTAATTTTAGGAGAGTAGCCAAATGAGTTGCACATTAGAATTTCCAGAGTCATCAGTTAAGATTGATTTCTGCAGTAAAGGAAATAAACAGAAAATTTTAATCGATGTTTTAACAAAACATGGCGACATGGATATTACCAGGCTTGCCTCTGTACTAGAAGTATCGGTGAAAAGACTCCAGAGCATTTGTGATGGATATGGCTTTCTGGTTGGAGAACAGGCTGATAGTTTAGCGCAATTATTTTTAATGTTTTTAGGAAAGCACTTTTTTCGCAAATGCACTTTAATTCGCACTTTTGTAGATTAACTAAACCAACCAAATCCCTGGTTAATGCCTCAAGAGGCATTTTAGTGATGCATTTTTTGCGCTTATTTAACATCCATCCAGGTAAAGGAAATTAAAAATGTTTTTCGAGCCGAATACAAACAAAGAAGTGGCCCCTCGTGACGCGAACCGAAAAATGGGGCCGTTAAGTGATAGAAAAATGACTACCCTTTTTAATTACGATGGACATAGTGAGATGCTTTCCTCTTTAAAAAACCGTTCTGATCAAACTGGTGAGGCGTTTTTCAAAGCGTTTGTTCAACGAGCTGATCAACGTCATGGACATCAATCAATGAGTTCAAAGGTAATTGCTAATTAAGCTTTTTTGTGATGGATAATAGAGTAAGCAGAATGCTCTGGCTGAATAATCGTGTTGTGTGCTGTGCGTGAACCATAAAGAAACTCTTAATGGTACCGAGGGTCGGAGTCGAACCGACACGGTGTCACCACCACCGGATTTTGAATCCGGCGCGTCTACCAATTCCGCCACCCCGGCACAGGTGGGCATTATAACAAAGAAAACTTGCTATACAATGGGAAAAAGAAAATAATTAAAAATAAACTTAAATGCTGGAATTATTATGAACAAACTCCTGACACTGTCCTTGTTATTTACTTCATTAACTACGAATGCTGCACTGTTTACCTGTCCTGATCCTAAAACCTCCTCCTTAAAATGGGGCGAGCCACCCAGCCCCTGGATTGTGAATCCTTTTTCAATGAATAAGCCGCAGGGGGATGAAACGACGCAATTTACACGCGCCAATATTATGGTGGCAGGAATAGGGCGCGGTGTTATTTGTACGTATACCAACACGATGGGAGAGTACTCCATTTGGTGGTCTGTACCCGTTAAAGTCCCTTCAAGACAAGATAGCCAATGGATTGATACAAATGGCGGGTTTGTTTGCTCAGGCTTGCCTGAAAATTGCCAGTTTAGCGCCCTTTGAATTCGCAAAAGTTAAATTTATCAGCTAGGCTTAAAAGAATAAACACAAGGAGATGACTATGAATATGGATTATTTAAAGAACTTTACCTTGCTATCTAATGAAATGCAAAAACCCTTTCAAGATATAATCGCCTTAAATGTTAAAACCTTGCAAAATGTAAAACACTTAAGGCTTGAGGAATTATCCAACTTAAAACACCCTGAAGAGTTGATGGAAAAGCAAGTCAATCTTGCCATACAAAACAGCCACAGTTTATTAGACTATATGCAAAAATCGTTTCTAATCTTTGAAAGTGCTTTTGTAAGTGTTTCGCATGATTTTACTTTAAATTCCGAGAAAGCCATTAAAGAAGCGCAGGCGGAGTTTTTAAAGAAAAGAGAAATTTTTTCACAAGGAATTAAAGAAGTACAAAAAAACACGAACCGAGTGAAAAAAACCGCCAAAACCCAGGTAAAAAAAGCCGCAGGACAAGCTAAAAAAGCAGTGTCAGCCTCAGCCAGTAAAACCGCGACTAACAGTAAAGGCACTACTACAAAAACGGCAAGTCCTGCACGAAAAAAGGCTCCGTTGCTGGCTAAAAAACCAAATTCAACAGCCAAAAAAGCAACTCTGTCCTCGCATTCAGTGCATACGCACACAAAAGCACCTTTGCTTGCCAAAAAAACCAATTCCAGAGCGGCTAAAAGTTTAAATTAAGTGCCGCGAGTCAATCTTATCAGGCAGTTAGGCCATTAAAAAGGAACTGCCTGTTCAAATCACCAGGGGTTAAAGGTACAGACAACTTTTTGCGTTTGCTCAAACGCTTCCTCCGTAACAAAAAGCTTGTAATCAAGCAGCTTTAGCAAATACACTTCCAATTTTTTCATTTCCTCTATCTCAAGACCGGCTACTTTCGCAAATACGGTATCTGAAAAAGGGGAGTCTAAGCTAAATTTGTAGGCGAGTAGCAAGCAGGTTGCTAAAAGGCGATGTACAGTGTACTCAGTTAAATATATTTTTGGTTGGGCTTCCAGGCAATTTTGTAGATAAATTAACATGATAATGTAGATATTTTGGGGTGCATTATCGATAAATTTCATAAACCGCGCCAAGTAATTTTTAATGCTTATCGGAGGCTTTCTTGCGGCGGTAAAGAGATTTTCCAAAGGCTGCTTCCCTACTTCTTTCAAACGCGCATTGGTTGAATAAATAGCTGAATCAACCTGCTTGCTTAATTGTTTTGCAAACACTTTCCTGGGAGCAAAAAAAGTATAGTCCATGGGATACTACCCCTCCGCTCCCTCAGTAAGCAACATCTGCGAAGTGAGTGCTTCATGCGCCTTACTGTCTACCAAAACATACTGCGAAAGCTGCAATACAAGGATGCTAAGCGGTAAAATAAGTAAAATATCGAGAGGAAATTGAATGCTGTGCAAGCCGCCAAAAGAGCCAAAGTAAGATAAAAACAGCATACTGCCCATATAAAAGGTAAACCAGTATAAACTCCGACTGCATTCAAAAAGACTGCGCCTTTGATAACTGATATTAATAACAAAACCCACCAATAAGGCTAAATCCAGTTTCCACAAGATATCAAAGCCACACCAATACAACATCAGGTTGCAAGAATAAAACGCTGCGTGGCATAAAACAAGGCTTGCCCAGAGTTTAAAAGGGCGGTGGCGATTGGGTTGCAGTTTTCGCATGGCTAATAAACAAATTGGGCCAATGCCATAGGATAAAATACTGCAAGAGGACAAAAAGGCCACCATTTTTTGCCAGCCTGGAAAGGGCAAAAAGGAGAGGAATCCTACGAAAAAATTCACATAAAGGGTGATGTAGGGGATTTGATGTCGGTTTAATTTCGTAAAAAATTTAGGTAAGTGGTTATTTAAACTCATTCCGTACAAAATACGGGAAGTGGCTGCTGTGAATACCAGGGTGGTGCCAAAAGGGGAAAAGGCTGCGTCAAACATCAAGAGCATGGCAACAACGCCTAAGCCCAATAGCAACGTTAAACCTACCAATGGGCCGTTGTCGCCGGGAAAGCTCAAATGTTGCCACCCATGGCTGATGTACGCTTTAGGAATGGCGGCTAAAAAACTCAGTTGCAGCATAAAATACAGTATAAACCCGATAAACACTGCGCCAAGGATGGCGATGGGGATGTTTTTTTGGGGATTTTGTACTTCGCCTGCCAGCATTAAGCCATTTTGAAACCCGGTAAATGCAAAGGCTATTCCACCTGCGGAAAGGGCGGTGAATATTTGCGCCCAGGACTCTTTGGTTGTTAAATTAATTTGAATGTTACTCATGGACGGAGCAATAGATAAAAGAGAAACAATGGCAATGGATGGCACAACAAATTTAATGATGCTTGCGAATTTATTGCACTCTGCCAACATCTTGATGCCGTAGGAGTTTAATAAAACCACAAACAACATAATAAACAGCGCTGCACAGTAGCCTGTTGCAGATAAGGTAAAGGTTGCTTCATCCTGCGCTAAACTGGGGAAAAAGTGACTTGAATATTGCAAAATAGCCTGAATTTCAATCGGGGTCATCACCACATAAGAAAGCCAGGACGTCCAGGCAAACAAAAAGCCCACGTCATTGCCATGGGTAAAGCTTGGGTAATTGGTCATTCCCCCTGAAATAGGGAACATGGCGCCGAGTTCGCAAAGGGGCAGGGCGATAAAAACCATGAAAATAGCTGCAATGACCCAGCTTACCAGGGCGTTGCTTCCTGCCATCTGTGCGCTGATAAAGGGGCTAAATAGCCATCCTGAACCGATCATTCCGCCGGCTGCGGCAATGAGGACATTCGTTCGAGATATATCACGTTTTAGCATGCTTCTTCCTTATAGAACGGAATTCCGTTTTACAACTTACCGCTTGTGGCTATTGGATAAGGGCGAGGGTGTATATACCCGTGATCTTTTAAAATGTTATTTGGTCTATCGCTTTAAAACAACACATTGCCTGGCAAATGCATGTGAATGCGTTTATTAAACCCGTACTGTAGGTTGGGCCTTGGCCCAACAGAGGTTTTGCCCTTGCTCTGCCCCGTTGGGCCAAGGCTCAACCTACTTCATAATTAAAACAAACAGCGTCAAATCATTTGGCGCTTTAGGGGCTGTTGACAGTGCATTTTCTCAACGCATCCAAAGTGCCTACAACATTTTGAAAGAAACGGGCGTACACCCATTAACTCTTCTTTTTATACCATAAATTCAAAGCGGATGAAAAGGTTAACCCGCTGACTCGGTAATTGTTATCATCTTCTCCAGGGCTTTTTTGGCATTATCAATAACCCACTGCTGTTCGCTTTCCTGCAAACGCTGCCTGTTTCCGGTGAATTCATTGACCTTATCGCCGGCCTTGACTTCGTTGTAGGCCATTGTTTTGCCCTGCCTTAGGAGATCAAGCAAGGCAACCAGATGGGGAGGATCGTTGCGGGACATCGTAGCGCACCCGCAACCAATGCCCGCTTCATTGCCTTTTTTTGGTGCTTCGGCCAGATTAACCACGGTTATCCCCAATCCTTTGCAATATTGTTTCAGATTTTCCACCATGTGATTTTCAGTCCCAATCGCGTAATGCCTGGTTTTCGCCCGGTCATTGACCACATAATCCCAGATAAGCGCGGTTGAGCCTGCAATGTCTGCGGCTTTAATCACCGTATTACGGCATTCAGGATGGACTATCGTGCTGTAACCCAACGCACGCCAGTATTCACACATTTCTGGTTGGTAGTGGGTGTGTACCGCGCACTCACTGGCAAATAAAATTAACTCGGACTTATCAAATTGCGCTAAAGTCTCTTTGGATTGGGAGGGGAGTGAGTATTGCGCGCCAGCGGTCCCACCAGGCCAATAAGCGAGGTTTTTAATCCCCAACCAATAGGCTACGTTTTCACCCATGTGTTTATCCGGAATAAACAGGATTTTTTTCTTTTGCGTGCGCGCCCAGGTAAAAATTTTCTGAACATTGGAGCTGGTGCACACCGCGCCACCCTGAGCGCCGGTCATTGCTTTCACGCGCCCTGACGTATTCATATAACACACCGGCAAAATGTTTTCAGCACCATAACGCGCATTCAAATCCATAAACGCAGGCTCTACCATAAAATCCTTGGCAAGCATTTCCATGGTGCATCCTGATTTCGGATTGGTAATGTAAACCTGCTGATTGGTATTGGCCAGAATGCTGATGGATTCCGCCATAAAATGCACCGCAGATTCAATAATCACCGTTTTTTCAGGATGATTGGCAGCCATTAAGGCCAGTTGATAGGAGTCGCCAATTTGTCCGCCAAATTGCTCAATTAAACGAACAATTTCCCCACCCATGTAATAGTGCGCAAGCAAGAGCAAGTTATTACCAAAATAATCCTGTGCTTTTTGCATGTAGGGGCGCATCCAGGCCAATACGGTCGTTAGTTTTCTGTCAGGCAGCGCCTGGTATTCTTCGGCATAGGGAATAAAGTCTTCCTGATACCAGTCCAGTGGATAATCACTCTGGCAAATTTGCATGTCGTTTTGGATGGTCATCAGGGTTTTTTCTGGCTGATAACTGGTTTGATTCGTAAACATCAATGCTACCTCATAAACAAATGGAGTTGTGGGGCGATGTTAGTCCAGCAATGCTTTCCTCGGCAAACGCGCTTTTGAAGGGGAAATCCTCGCGGTAATGGCCGCCTCGGGATTCGCGTCGGGACAGTGCTGCACGAACGATCAATTCGGCGTTGAGTACAATATTGCGCAACTCAATAAAGTCGCGGGTAATGCAATGCTTCCAGTAATACTCTTCAATAATTTTTTTACGCTTCATTATTAATTGTAGTAAATCCTGCAAACCTGCTTCGGTGCGCACAATCCCTGCGTAAGAAGTCATTTCCCCGCGCAGGCCGCGCCAGTGGGCATTAATCTGGCTGGCACGCCGTGTATTGACCTCACCAGGAGAACTCCAGTCAGGGATGGCATCCAGTGGCTTAATGGGGGTGTCGATGTCTTTGATGGACGCCTGCGCACTGCTTCGAGCCATCACCAGGGCTTCCAATAAGGAATTACTGGCTAACCGGTTTGCACCATGAAGACCGGTAAAGGCCACTTCACCAATGGCGTAAAGCCTTTTCAAATCGGTTTGACCCTGTAAGTCCGTTAACACCCCTCCGCATTGGTAGTGCGCTGCAGGAACCACGGGAATCATATCCTGGCTCATGTCAATGCCAATCGATAACAGGGTGGTGTAAATGTGCGGAAAATGTTTTTTTAGAAACGCTTTGGGTTGGTGAGTAATGTCTAAATAGACAAATCCCGATTGCCCCTGTTCAATTTCACTAAATATAGAGCGTGATACCACATCCCGTGTAGCTAATTCCTGTTGTTCCGGTGCATAACGCTGCATGAACCGCTCACCGGTTTCCGCATTTTTCAATAAAGCCCCTTCCCCTCGGACGGCCTCTGAAATTAAAAAATTATTTAAAGAATGGTGGTGCAAAACAGTCGGATGAAACTGATAAAACTCCATATTGCCAATGCGCGCCCCGGCACGGTAAGCCATGGCCAGGCCATCGCCCGTTGCAATCATTGGGTTTGTGGTATACCGATAGGTTTTACCCGCACCTCCGGTGGCAAGAATGACTGCGCGAGCAATAAAGGTATCAATACGGTTGGCCTGGCAATCCAGAATATAGGCACCCAGTACTTCACCTTGTGTTTCAATGCGATGGGGATGGTATTGGGTAATTAAATTAACCGCAACGTGGTTTTCAAAAATCCGGATTTGCGGGTGCTGCCTGACCGCTTGCAATAAGGCACTGGTAACGGTTAAACCCGTGTGATCGCTGCTATTAAAAATGCGCCGAAAGGAGTGCCCCCCTTCTTTTGCCAGTGCATACTCGCCACTTGGTGATTTGGTGAACTCAATAGGGTAACGGAGTAGTGAATCAATAGCCTGCGGCCCTTGTTGAATAATAAACTCAACAGCGGGTTGATAACACAAACCATCCCCTGCTTGCAGGGTATCGGCAATATGAGATTCCAATGAGTCTTCAGGACTCACCGCCGCTGCAATTCCACCCTGCGCGTACCGGCTGTTGCATTCGCTCATTTCGGCTTTGGAAATGAGGGCAATTTTAAGCTTTGGCTTATGTTCCAGTAGTTGCAGGCAATAATTTAGGCCAGCCAAACCAGTCCCTATTACAATGACATCAAATTCGATGGGTTTTCCCTGTTGCGATGTATTTTTCATGAAAATGCTTTCACCAACTGTACGGCTAGTCCAAGATAATTCTGTGGCGTAAGCCGCAGAAGCTCTTGCTTCGCCTTGTCAGGAACCGCCAGGGTTTGAATGAATTGGTGTAAACTGTCCCGATCAATCCCCTGGCCCCTGGTTAATGCTTTTAACTGTTCATAAGCTTGTGGCACATCGTAGCGGCGCATCACGGTTTGAACAGCTTCGGCAAGCACCTCCCAATTAGCATTCAAATCATTATCCAGAGCCCGTTTATTAATTTTTAATTTGTCATTGCCTTTGGCGAGAGCCTGGTAGGCAATTAAAGTATAAGCAAAGGCGACTCCGACATTGCGTAATACCGTGGAATCGGAAAGATCCCGCTGCAGACGCGATTGCGTGAGCTTATTGGCAAAATGATCAAACAGCGCATTGGCCAAACCTAAATTACCCTCCGCATTTTCAAAATCAATGGGATTGACTTTGTGCGGCATAGTGGAGGAGCCTACCTCTTCCGCTACGGGTTTTTGTTTAAAATAACTCAGGGAGATGTAGGTCCAGATATCTCTTGTGTAATCGATGAGGATATTGTTAATGCGAATAAGAATATGGGAAACTTCCGCTAAGCCATCGTGCGGCTCAATTTGCGTTGTATAGGCGCTAAAAGACAAGCCCAGTGAACCAACAAATTGCGCACAGTGCTTTCGCCAATCCACGTGGGGGTAAGCGGCCAAATGGGCATTGTAGTTTCCAACGGCGCCATTGCATTTCGCAGGAATAAGCACTTCGGCCAATTGCTGCTGAGGCCGTTTAAGACGGGCTACAAAATTAACCAGCTCTTTTCCCATGGTTGTCGGGGTTGCCGGTTGTCCGTGCGTGCGGGCCAGCATGGGTACATCCCCGTGTTGTTTGCCAAGCAGGGTAATGCTGCCGATGATTTCCGCCAAAGTGGGTTGCAACACTTGCGCAATCGCTTCTTTGACCATTAAGGCATAGGCAATGTTGTTAATGTCTTCTGAGGTGCAGGCAAAATGAATAAAGCCGGTATAGGATGTTAATGCGTCACACTGCATTAATTTATCTTTTAAATAATATTCTACGGCTTTGACATCATGGTTAATTTGTTTTTCATACTGCTTGACCAGAAGCGCTTCGTTTTCGTCAAATTCAGCGAGGATCTTGGTCAAATAGGCCTTTGCAGCAGGATTAAGGGCTGCAACCTCGGGAATTTCCTTATTGGCAGCCAAGGACTCAAGCCAACGGACTTCAACCATTAGGCGGTAATAAATAAGAGCAAATTCACTAAAATAAGGGCTTAAAGCACTTGTTTTGTGAAGATATCGCCCATCAATCGGTGAAATCGCATTTAAAGAAGATAAAGTCATAGTTAATTCGCTGCAATGGAAAGCTATATGATATTAGATGCGGCGCAAGATGTGAATTTATTGATGCATAAATAAAGGCAATTTGCTAATATACTTGTCGCTAATGCGTTTTCGGTATTTTAGGCGACTTGATTTTTTTGTTCAAGATTTTAAAAAAGACGCGTAATAGCTATTCTATTGCAAGTCTTTTTTAAAATCTTGAACAAAAAAATCAATAGCATAAAAGCCGAAAACTCGTTGGTGACAAGTAGATACTTGTCGCTGAGGAACTCTTCGCCTCTGCAGTGCAAAAATCCACCGCATCGGCATTCCCCCTTAAAGCGCACTGCCTAAGGGCAGAAATCAGCAACCATCTTTGTAGCGATGCCCAGGCTTTGGCTTTGATAAAGCCCTGCGGAAAGTTCGGCTTTGATGGATTTGACTTTGTCGTAGTCGATTTCCGTGGCATTGAGTAATTGTTTTTTAATCATTGCAATTTGTTTGGCCATCACTTCATGCTGCCGACACGTTTCATGGTTAGGACGCTCCATCACATCGCTCTCAATCTCACTCATTTTTCATCGGCTCCTGGTGGACAAGTGTGGTTAATCTTTAATCTTTATCGCACTTTTAAAGCAAAGTCAATCACTTGGAACGGTGCTGCTGCGTTTTTTTCAAAAATAAGGTAGAGAAAATTGGGCTTTTATTTAAAGTATCTTGTATTGGTTCTGTTGGGCTATCACGCCTTGGGCTTTGCGTCTTCGCACCACCCGCAGGAGTTTCTTCAATCCATTCGCGGGACAAAAGAAGAGGGCAAGCACATCGTGCAGCATTATTGCATCAATTGCCATGCAGAAAAGCCACTCATTCCATTGGGCGCACCGCGCATCGGAGTGGAAGCGGACTGGATCTTGCGCGTCAAAAATGGCTTGTCTGAACTCTTTGAGCGCAGCGCCGAGGGCCTCAATGCCATGCCGGCCCGTGGCGGATGTTTTGAATGCAGCGATGAACAATTGCGATTGGCTATCCTTGAATTGCTTCCCGATTCCCTGCGTAAAACGTCTTTTTCTGCGCCAAAAGTAGATAAAAAAGACAAAATGTTAAAATAATTTATAAAAAAGCTAAATATATTTCGATTTCTTCCGATAACCTAAAAAAAAGAGGGAGGAAATCACCAATGAACAAACAACTCATCATTGGATCGTTATCAGTGTTGGCGGCTTCTTGTGCGTCAATGGATAGATCAGTACCCATTATGGATGATGCAGGCCACACGCATTATACAATGAGCATGGATTCCGATCACAGGGGAACGGGGGCTTTTCCTGCAAAACGCGAAGCAACGGGAAGAAAAGTATTTATCTTTGACCCCCGCGCCACTGCATGGGCCGCTTACGACTCCGAGGGTAATCTTGTGAAAACAGGAAGTGCCTCAGGCGGGAAAGACTTTTGTGAAGACATTGGTCGAGGCTGCAAAACCGTCACCGGAACTTTCCATGTGTATTCCAAGAAAGGGGAAGAGTGCACGTCAAGCCTTTATCCGGTAGAAACAGGCGGTGGCGCCAGAATGCCTTATTGCATGCATTTTAACGGCGGCTATTCCATCCACGCAGCGTATGAAGTACCTAACTACAACTCCAGCCACGGTTGCATCCGCGTATTACCCAGTGCAGCAAGGTGGTTGAATCAGGAGTTTGTCACGATTGGTACTACAGTGATTGTGAAGCCTTATTAAAGAAAAAGTCGTTACACTTGATACACAGGTTTTTTATTCTTGATGGTTTATTTAATGGAGGCATTTGAGGCAGGTGGCCTGTTGAGAACCGCCGCGAAATCCTCCATTTCTTTATTTGGACTTCGATCTTTAAAAAGGCCATGGCAAGCCAAAGCAACACCGGCACCGCCAATAGCGGCACCTAAACAAGCGGTTACCGCTCCCCCGATTACCCCCAGAGCAATAAAACCGGGTACAAATCCAATGGCTAAGCCTAACACAGCACCTGCAAATGCAGTAATGGCCAGAGTGACTTTAATCCCCAAAGGAAGTGACAGTTTTACTTTCTCATACTCTTCCAGAGCTTGTGCTATTTTTTCAGGACTTGGAAGGTGTGTATTGGAAGCGAGGGGTTCCACGGTTTTTTTTATCAGTTTTTCAGTAGCTAAAACAATCTTCGCAATGGCTGCTATTTTTTTAGGCGAATGGCACTTGCTTAATGCGGTTTTGAGTGCGGATTGCAGTGCATTGAGCTTTTCTTGTAACTGGGTTGATAGCTCTGTGGCGGGCAATAAGGGGGGTAAAGTGAGTTTTTCGATGGCTCTTAAAGGGCTTATTTTTTTGCAACGGGGATGTTGCTCTTTTAGTTTATGCAGCGCGATAATTTCCCGTAATTCACTTAGTTGATACGCATTTAAATCATTTAACAAGGGAGAGGTTTCTTCTTCATCGCCGCACAATTCGGGTGGTAAATCCTCTTTTAGCTTGCCTAAGTAGGAGAAGCCCGGGTGAGTAATAGCCGCTTTAGAGAGCTTATAATGATGCGCTAATTTGGCTTTGTACAAAGCAAAACCTTCAGACATTACCCTGGAATAGCTTTCATCAAGCATTTCATAATAATTGGATGGAATATCAGAAGAAGAAACCGTCCTTGATTTTAAGTACTGTTCAATGGCTACATAAGCTTCGGATAGTTCCTTATGTTTCGCTTCGGCGTCAGGTGCTGAATTTCTATCCGGATGGGAGGCGCGGGCAAGTTTGCGAAATTGTTTTTGAACCTCTGAAAGGGATGTATTTTCATTTAAACCCAAACGGTCATAATAGGGTTTCTCAGGCTTATTTAAGTCGGTATTCCAAATCCCCTCACTGGACTCACAAAATTCTCTGTAAGACGCTTTACTCGGTTTTTTACCTAATAAACGGCAGTATGCGACAAAAAAGAGATAAACCCCCTCGGTATCCTTGCTGTGAGAACGGCAAAGCATTATCAAGTCGTCATAATGAATCAATGTGCTTGCTGCAATCAGATTGGAAATGCTTGTTCTGCTGCAATCCCAATATTTTTCACCGATGTGTTGTACCCAGGGTGCAAAAAGGGATGCAAATAAATAGGTGGCCG
Organism: Tatlockia sp.; assembly: GCA_041659885.1. Lineage (GTDB taxonomy): Bacteria > Pseudomonadota > Gammaproteobacteria > Legionellales > Legionellaceae > Tatlockia. The sequence goes on along the minus strand of JBAZXN010000008.1, from coordinate 68,363 downwards.
CCTCTTTATCTTTTTGCAGCAGTTGTAAGATATCGGATAGTTTAAAAAAAGGATTAAGCGATTTGATAAATTCCTGGGTGTTTTTAGGTTTTTTTGCTTCCAGATAAGTTGCAAAATGACCACTATCCCCTTCGTAAATCCTTAAATTTGCCGGTTTATTTACACTTTCTACATGGGATTGGATGCAATCCGGATCGTTTCTTTTGACTAATGCGCCTAATAGCTCCAGAAGGTCTTTCCCCGTGAATAAGGTCTTGAGTTCGGTTGTCAGGATAAGGGCTGCGTAAAACTCCCACTGCTCTTTTGCTTCAGCAGGTGTTTTTATGGGGTTTGGTATTGCAAATTGCGATTTATAGATGCCAATTATGATGTTGTCAATGACAAACCATAATTGGCTTTTGCCCAGCAAATAGGGGTATTTATCTCGTTCTTTTTTTGATGGATTGGGAAATAAAACGTCCGGTTGTTCTTTTTTTGCAACCGACTTATTGCCCTCCAGCGTGTTATCAGGCAATCCCCTAAACGCGGTGGGGTTTTTAGCTTTAATTGTTTTTAAAGTTTGCCAATGCAAGAGTAAGCGCCCAAAACAAGCAAACTCCAGTGTTTCATATAATTGAAATTCATTGTCTCGTTTGTCTTCATGAACATGAACTCTGTTACTACCACAAAACACTTTTTTACTGGGAAGCAAGAGGTGATTTGCCAGCGATTGTTGGGCTTTGACGACGGCCATCGCATACGCTGTAATCTGGTTTGCCAAGGGGTTAAATCCCTCTGAATGAAGTGCCAGGGTTGCGTCTGGAGATACTGTGCCTTCAAGGCTTAAGACCGGTGCGTTTCCTTGCATCAAATGCAGGAGAGGCTGCTGATTTGAAGTAAAGTCCGGAGATAAACTCCTGATGCACTTTTGTAAAAGCCTTGCGTGGCGCCTTTGAAAAGTGAGATCCCAAGGAGCGCCGGTGTAGCGTGCATCGGGCGAAGGGAGCGTATCCAGATAACGCTTTGTTGTGCTGCGCAGACTCGCTAATTGTTTCTGCACATAGGCTAGTAAGTCTTCGTTCAGAGCGCTTTCAGAGGGTGCCAATAGTGCATTGCTCTTGGTCATATAGTAACCGTAATATACAATATATGGCCATTGTACGGTAATTTGGATTTCAATACAACACGAAGTAGCCTGGTTGCTCGCAACCAGGATTTTGGAAAACAAGACCAATCAAGCACTTTTTATCTACATTCTCAGGGATAAATTGCAAATCTGGTTGCAAGCAACCAGACTACAGCGGTTGATATTTTATGCTTTTAGCCCGGTATTAATTGGCAAAGCGGCTGCAATCGTTTCCATTTCGTTCTGGAAAAAAGTGAATTTTGCCTGCGCGCTTGTCAACAGTTGCGAGGTGTGATTATTTAAAGAGAAAAAGCAACCGTTTTCCCAATTGGCATCTTGCGTAATAGGGCTTAAGAGACGGCGAATAAGAACAGAGAAAATACCTACGGTTGTCAAACAAAAAATAAGATCGGCAATAATCCCAATGGTTTTTCGCACCGGTTGACTAAATTCCCGCACTTCTTTATCGCTTAAGCAACGCTGCATTTGCTTGCAAGTGCTTTGAGAGATTGCTTTAAAGCCAGCGTAATTTAACTGCGTAAAGAGGTAGTCAGGGTCTTTCCGTTTGAGGCAATAGCGCATTTCATCGAGTTGATACTGTAGGAAGTCAAATCCCAATATGGCACTGACCAAAGCAAGTTGCTTACTCTGCGTACCGGGGGTCTCAGGTCTCTTTTTCAAATTCAGTAAGGCTGTTTCAAGAATCTTTCGTTGCTTTTCAATGGAGGGGCTGAGAGCGGATAATCCTTTCAGTGTTTTCTCAGTTTCGACACTCTGGTATTTCTTTCTACGATAGTCTATATGAGCCTGCTCAAAAGCCTCGAATTTAGCTCTATTATTCAGGAGCCCTGCATGAAGGCGTTCGCCGAATGCAAGCAACAATGTTCTTTGCGCAGTGGCTTCAGGCTCCTTTGTTGGCTGTTGTAATTCATTTATAAAACGCGTTAAGAGTTCGGAATAAAGATGCTTCCCAGCCTGCTTAAGCCTAAGTGATGCATGATGGGGTTCTACATACATATTGTTGGTAGACCCAGCATACTCTAACCAATAGTAGTAAGTTGTCCATAGCACAAAACTAAGTCCCCCCGCTGTAGGCGCTGCAGCTAACTCCTCCAGGGTATAATCCTGGATGACGTCACTCAGAAACGACAAAGGGGCATCGAAAATGAGTTTAAAAAGCCCGTGATCTTCCTTCATTTTTTCTCGGTATAACTTATCCTTCATTAAGGTATTGCAAAGTTGCATTACCGGCTCAGGCAGATTTTGCAGGAGATAAAAAAGAGCCATAATGTCTCTGGAACTGGCCTTTTTTATCCAACAGGGGAAAACAGAGCTAAGAAAGGCTGATTTAAGCTCTTTTGAAATCGATGGGTTGTCCAGTAGATTAATGAGTGAATTGCGAAGAAACATGGCGTTTTGAATTTTTTTTCGACCTAGCACAGCATGTTTTTTCTCGGGCGAAATCGCAGGATTTGAAAGAAAAACACTCAGTTTATCGGCAGGCAAGGCTAAGGCAATGAGTTTAGCCCAAGTGGCTGGTCTGATTTTATTCAGTAAGGCACTTTGTTGTTGTTTAGGGATTTTCGTATTCAAAATTTCTTCAATCTGTTTCCAATCGATGACGTATTCATTGATCCTGTCTGCAATAAACCCAGTAATAAAAGTATCACGATCTGTGTCTTTTATTATCGCAACAAGAGCGGCCAAAAAGATATTGAAGCGGTGATTGGGCAAAATACACTTAATCATAGAGTCGACTGTGTTGAAATGTAAGAGAGTCATCTGACAGGATAAGCGTTGGAATTGCAAAGAGGGGGTTATTACGTCAAAGCAAGCAATGTTGCGTTTAGTTTGTTCATCGTCTTTATCAAGACCATAGCTTTGGTCCATCCAGCTTAACATTGCTTGTTGCTGCTCCTCATTAAGCAGAGGAAGGGCGATTAAACAATCATCCCATAAAGAAGAAACCTCAGTATAAGCACTAAGCTTTGGGTTGGCAAAATAGCACTGCTGCAACTGCGGCCTCGCTTCTTCGGTAAAATGGGTTAATAAAGCTTGAGTAAATCCTTCATATTCATAGGGTGAAAGCAGAGTGGCTAATGGAAGCAAAGCTAAAACGGCTTCTTTTTCCTTATCAGTGGTTAATGCACTTAAAAGCGGATGAAGACTGGCGTAACTAGTTACCTTGTCTACAATCCATTCTTGCCCTAAACAGACTAAAAAAAGCCCTTGTTGTTCTGGCGATTCAGCGTCTATCAATAAGCGAAGCAGCGCGTTTAAGTCCATCTCTTGGCGCCAAATCTTTTTTTCTACCTCGTTAATTGCGCTTTCATCAAGCGCTGTTCCTTTCAATAACAGGGAATATTGTTTTATTTTGTCAGGATTTTGCGCCAGAAAATGACCACAGGCTTGCTTAACCCATGGCCAGGATTGAGGTAATTGAAATAGCCAGAGCACCAAATTAGTGGGATTAGCATGCGGGTAGCCGTCCATGAGCGAACACACCGAATCGCAGCGTATCTGAGCCGGAATTGCGGATAAGTCTTGATACAATGCCAAACTTTTGGGGGTATTTTCGAGCTCAGGCGTAAGTACTAAATCCTTAAAAGGGGTGAGAATGTCTTCTATTGCCCTGTCGTGATTGATGATCACGCTTTTAAATTGTGCGTTATGACTTGCTTGCAGTATATTTCGTAAATGATGAGTAAGCTTTAATTTTTCTTGCAATGCGGGGGACAGTGCCGATTGCAACGCATCCCCGAAACGTGCGCACAAGGTTGCTAATTTATCCCCAGGAATTGTGTCGGCATGGTTTTTCACGTAACTTTTTGCTGCATAAAGATACTGTTCTTCTGGCATTGCCAGTGAGAGGTCATTATTCTGATTTAACAGGGTATTCAGCATTGTTTTTATTGATTTTGAGTGAATCGGTGACACAACAGCTGAGTGGAGCAAATGGTCGATAATAATGGCCTGATACGGCAATGGGATAGTTTTAATGGATAATAAGTGATTTATAAAACTCGCATCGGCCATCGGTGAGCTAAGCTCTGCCAGGAATGCGCTAAAATCAGGTTGTTCTTCTTGTTCAGCAATTAGGGCAAGCAGTAATTTCTCGGTTTTATCGTAAAAGTTAATGAGCGCTTTTACCTTTGAATGCCTTAGCACTTTGGTTATTGTCTGAGCGTGGTACCGAGGGTGGTTAATCTCCCGTTGTAAAGTAATTAACACCTCATAAGTCAGTAAAGAGATCATTTTTTGCGGATAGAACTGGAGTGCGGGGAAGAAAAGATCCCCCCATATCTCATACCTTGGGTAATTCGACTGGAACAATAGTGGATTACTGTTATTCATTGCAAATAAATTGAGAAAAAATAAGTTATCGATGGTCCCCATCAATTTTTTAAGAATAAGCTTGCCTTCGTTTGATTGGGATACGATTGCATGTTTTACACTATCCTTCATCTCATACGAGCAGACCGGCTTTTCTTGCCCCGTGGAATGCCAATCCAGGTATTTTAAAAAGAGATCAACTAATACCTTAGGCTCTGCTCTTACTTCTAATAAGTCAGAATAAAATCCGGTAATCGAAATCAGTGATTGGTATTCGTCCCACATTAATTTGGGAGTTGATTTGATGGCAAACGAGTTGGTAAAGTGGGCAAACCGTAGGCTCGCATCCAGGACTGCTTGTGCTTCCTGATTTTTCAGCGCAAGGGATAACTTTACATTGATTTTGCATAGCAACGAAAGGGGTAGTTTTCCATTCTCCAGGAGAGTTTGCCATTGTTGAGAAAAAAGGGCATTTTGGCTATTGCATTCAATAAACCGAAAAACGTGTTTATCTTTTTTGCTGAGTTCCTCCAACAAATAATGCTCGGCAAAAAGCAAGGAAAGGAGTTGTTCCTGGCAAGAGGGTGAAAAAAGATCTAATTTTATTTTTTGTGCGATAAGATTGCGTATTAATTGATTATTATAATAGCTAGTATGCGTTGTAATGTACTGAGAAAAACAGGCTGAAACAAAATCAAGTTGTGCTTTATCGGCGTTATTCCGGAGGAAATAAAACAACAAGTCCTGCTCTCTTAACAAGAGGCAGAGTTCGTGCGGTTTAAAATGTTTATACACATACTCCGCGATAAGATTAGACACAGGCGTTTGGCCAAAAAAAGAGAATAGCGCAAGTGCTTCTTTTCGTTTACTGCGGCAATCTTGAAAAAGCTGCAATAAATCACTTAACTCCAAATCCTGTAAAGCAATCACTGCGGCATTCGGTACAGGAGATACAGTGATTTTTTCTTCCGCAAGCAAAAAATTGTAGCTATTCACAGCCTTATACTTTTTAGGAAATTGGTTTTTTACCTTTTCAAAAAAGGCACTCGATTCCTTAGCGGGCAGCGTCTTTAAGACCAGGTTAATCTCTGCAATGCTTAAATCGTCTGAGTGCGGAGGCTCAAGGAATAGTGCGACAAGGGTCGAATTGAATGGAAGCAATTGAAACAGTGCATTTTTTGTTAATTTGTGGAAAGAGTCCGCAAACGTGGAGATAAATGGATTGGATAAGGCGGTGTTGCGATTTATCAATTCTTGGTCAAACGCAAAAGCGTATTCGTTGAGATTGGTTAAAAAATCGTTTACAGCGAGCGAATTTTTAAATGCAGAGAGCTGCTCTTCTTGTTCCTGAACCTGGGCAAACAAGGTCAAAATTAAAACAACAAAATCGCTCTCTGGCAAGGTGCCCCACAGGGACGGGTGCATTAATAACTGCAAACCAAAATTAGGATTTGATGCAGCTAAATCAATCATTGCCGCAGGTGAAAGTGCGCTATTTAAGAATAAAACGCTAATATTTTCATGTGACTGTAGTTGAGCGGGTCGAGCAGCGCTCGGTTCAACTGCTTCAATGGCAGTTCTTGACTCTTCCTTAAGGACAAGGTTGTCATCCGTTAAAATAAGATCAAAATTGTCCTCACGTAATGCACGATTATCGAGAAGCATCTTGTCGTATTCGCGACGCAGTGTTTCAGTGCGCAGGGCGTCATAGGCTGTTTTAATCTGGTCGAAAGTGAGAGTGGATTTCTCTTTTTCCTTTTCCCTGTCGGGATGAACCCTTTTTGCCAAGGTGTGAAAAGCCGATTTAATCTGTTCGTCGGTGAGGGTTGTTTTATTTTGAATCTCTTCAAAACCCAATATATGGTAGTAATTCTTGATTAACATAAAACAACTCGGACAAACAAAATGTGGTTGTGAATTGTACATGTTTTTTGTATTTGAAGCAATATACGGGAGCCGCTTGTGCTCTGCTCATTGCCATTAAATTACCCGTCATCCAGCGCGTAGCGAAGGATTGCGCCTAATCCCGTCTGCATTTCAAATTGCATTCAAAAGGAAAACCTTGGTTACGCTGCGCTGCACCAAGGCTACAGGTTTTTTATCACTGTTTAACCCAATGTAGCCTTGGTGCAGCGCAGCGTAACCAAGGTTTACTGCACCAAGGCATCAGGAGATCTTTCGCGCAGCGAGGGATGACGGGCTGGCAGGTGTAAGCGTTTATTTATTCCTGCAACTGTTTTTTTAACAAACCAGTAAGCTGTTCAGGGTTTGCCTTGCCTTTCATTTGCTTCATCAATTGACCGACAAAAAAGGCTAATAATTTTTCTTTTCCCGCACGGTAATCGGCTACCTGCTCTGGATATTGGTTAAGGAGTGTGGCAATTTTGTTTTCCAATGCGTCCTCACTCGTCTCCTCAATGGCTTCTTTAAGAATTAGCTCCTCCACGCTGCCAAGGCCCGCCCACAATTTTGCAAAAATTTGCCTGGCTTGGTTGGTGGTTATTTTTTTATCATTTAAGGCATTGAGTAAAGGAGCCAAAGCGGAAGGGGAAAGAGGAATTTTTTCAAAGGTACTATTGGCTTCATTCAGTGCTGCAGCAACAGGCCCCTTAAGCCAATTAATCAGGGTTTTTTCGTCCGTGTGGCAACTGTTTTTTAAGGCATTAAAATAAGCAAAGGTGGCCGGCGAGGTGAGGACAAACTCGATGTCTTCTTCAGTGAGTTTCTCGTTTTGCCGCAATTGTTCAAGAATTGCTCCCGGAAGCGGAGGAAGTGTTTGACGCACTGACTCAATGGTTTGCGGGGCAATTTCAATGGGTAATAAATCGGGATCCGGGAAATAGCGGTAATCGTTTTCATTTTCTTTTGAGCGCAGCAGTTCGGTTTTATTGGTAAGGGGGCAATAAAGGCGGGTTTCCTGCCGAATGGCGCTGCCGCTTTCCAATACGTCTTGTTGGCGCTGCTGCTCATAAGCAATTGCTTTTTGAATAAACCGAAAGGAATTTAAATTTTTCAACTCCGTTCGAACGCCTAAGCGGGTTTCTCCCTTGGGCTTTAAGGACAAATTGACATCGCAACGGAAAGAGCCTTCTTGCATATTCCCATCCGAAATGCCTAAAAATCGCACCAGCCGATGGAGGGTTTTTAAATAAGCCAAGGCTTCTTCAGAAGAAGTCAGACAAGGCGCTGTGACAATTTCAAGCAAAGGATTGCCCGCGCGGTTCAAGTCAATGCCTGTGCACTCAGGGTGTGCCTCGTGCAAGGATTTGCCCGCATCTTCTTCCAGATGGGCTCTGACAATATCAACGGACTTTTGGCCGTCTTTTAAGGCAATAGTTAAATGCCCCTTTTCGACAATCGGGCGTTGAAATTGGCTGATTTGATAGCCTTTGGGCAAATCAGGATAAAAATAATTTTTGCGCTCAAAATAGGAATGGCTATTTATGGTTGCATCAATGGCTAAGCCAAAAGCAATCGCCATTTCCACAGCCCGTGCATTCAGGCAGGGCAATACGCCGGGAAGTCCTGCATCAATAAAGCAGGTTTGCGTATTGGGAGCCGCGCCAAAAGCCGTGCTCGCGCCTGAAAACAATTTCGATTGCGTGTGCAATTGCACGTGCACTTCAAGCCCTATTACTAAATCCCATGCCATAAATCACCTGTTAGGAAATGCCCGGGCTTTATGCCAGGAAGTAGTTTGCTGGAAAAAATGGCCGCATTGCAAAAGACGCGCCTCGGAAAAGGGTTTGCCCATTAATTGCATGCCAATCGGCAAGCCTTTACTGAAACCTGCAGGAATAGAAAGGGCGGGAATACCGGCTAAATTGGCTGCAACCGTAAAGACATCCGCAAGGTAGTCTTTAGTCGGATCCACTGTTTGCTCCTCGCGTTTAAAGGCACAAGTGGGTGTGGTGGGGCCAAAAATAACGTCCACCTGTTGCAAAATGCCCTGAATTTCTTGCTGGATTAATCGGCGTATTTTTAAGGCTTTTAAATAAAAAGCATCAAAATAACCTGCGGAAAGCAGGTGGGTTCCGGTAAGAATGCGCCGCTTCACTTCCAAACCAAACCCTTCAGTCCGGGTGTTAATAATTTGCTCTTTCAGCGTTTGCCCCGGAGTTTGATGACCAAAGCGAATGCCATCAAAGCGCGATAAGTTGGAAGACGCTTCCGCACAGGCAATGACATAATAACAAGGAACCCATAAAGGTTGCAGCGGCAAATCAAGGGGAACGATTTCAGCACCGGCCTCACGAAAAACCGCTACGGCCTCCGTAATGGCTCTGGAAATGGCGTGGTCTGCCTCGTTTTGAAAAAAACAGGAAGGTAAACCGATGCGTAATCCCTTCACGGAGTCATTCAAATGGGCTGAATAATTGGGAATTGTTTGTTTTACTGAAGTCGAGTCCTTTTCATCAAAGCCTGCCATGGCTTCCAAAACCAAAGCACAATCCGCAGCAGTTATTGCCATAGGCCCTGCTTGATCAAGGCTTGAGGCATAAGCAATCATGCCAAAACGGGAAACCAGACCGTAGGTGGGTTTAATGCCTGAAATGCCACAAAAAGCCGCCGGTTGCCGGATAGAGCCTCCGGTGTCTGAGCCGGTGGCAAAAGGGACTAAACCGGCTGCAACGGCCGCAGCAGAGCCACCCGAAGAGCCGCCAGGCACGCGGGTGTTGGACCAGGGGTTTTTAACCGGACCAAAATAACTGTTTTTATTCGCAGAACCCATGGCAAATTCGTCCATGTTGGTTTTGCCTAACAGTATGACGCCTTGTTCCTGTAATTTACTGACAAGGGTTGCATCAAAGGGAGAGTAATAATTTGCCAGCATTTTCGAGCCGCAAGTGGTTGGCAAGTCCTTTGTACAAAAAATATCTTTATGTGCCATGGGGATCCCCGTCAAGGGGGTGGCGTTTCCCTGTTTAAGCAAAGTGTCCGCAGACCTGGCCGCAAGCAGGGCCTGCTCTTCATCGCGAAGGTGAATAAAGGCATTCAATCCAGCCTGTTGCTCGATACGGTCAAGGCAGTGTCTGGTAAGTTCAACGCTTGAAATTTTGCGCATTTTAAGCGCGTGGACTAATTCAACCAAGGTGAGATTGTGCATGGTTATTGGCCTGATTCGATAACTTTAGGCACAAGGTACAAACCGTCCTCAAAGCTCTGAGCAATCTTTGCAAAGGCTTTTTGTACGTTTTCTTCAGTCACTTTGTCTGATCGTAAACGCTGTGCTAAGTCAAAAGGGTGAAAAAGGGGGGCTACGCCTTCGGTGTTGACCTGACTTAATTGGGCAACAAACTCCATAATGGTATGCATATCCTCACTTAAATGCGCATCTACCTTAAGGTAGGCAAGCTGCATCAGATTGTTTGTCGTGTCATCGTTCATGAGGTTTACACTCGCAGTTTTTAGCAAATTATACAGCGATAACTAGCGGAATCAATCCGCTTGCAGCGCCTTCATTTTAAAGTAGAATGAAATATTACAAAACAGAGAACTAATTGGGAGTTTTTCAAAAACTTTTGGTTTCGAGGAGTTAATATGTTGCAGCAAGTAAAAACAGCAGGAGGGGTTCACATCGAATATGAGGAACATCAGCTTGCGTATGAAAATGCGATTGAACCGCTAATAGAGCGGCTGGATACCCATCGGGGCGCCTTATTTGCCTCGAGTTTTGAATACCCTGGTCGTTATACTTGTTGGGATATTGGCTTTTATAATCCTCCGCTTGCCTTTATTTGCAAAGAAAAAACCATTGTGATTGAAGCCTTGAATAAACGCGGTGAGGCTTTGCTTGCGATGATAAGTCCAGGTTTGCAAAAAGCCGCCAGCATGCTAATTACCAACCAAAGTACGTCGCAGTGTACGATTAACATAAAACCTTCCGATACCTTGTTTAGCGAGGAAGAGCGCAGTCGTCAACCCTCTGTGTTTACTTTGCTTCGTGAATTGATTGCTTTTTTTAAATCCGATGAGCCTTATTTAGGCTTTTACGGAGCCTTTGGATACGATTTGATTTTCCAATTTGAAGCCCTTCTTCAATGCAAAGAGCGGCCTGCTTCGCAAAGGGACATGGTGCTTTATTTGCCGGATGAAATTTATGTCGTAAACCACCGGAAAGAAATTGCGTTTATCCGACGTTACAACTTCCAATACCAAGGTAAATCCACGCAAGCCTTGCCGCGCGATGGCGCATTTTGTGCCTACGAGCCTAAGAAAAAACCGGCAAAAGGCTGTGATCACCAACCCGGTGAATACGCCGATTTGGTGCGTCTTGCTAAAGAACGTTTCGCCTGCGGGGATCTCTTTGAAGTGGTGCCAAGCCAAACGTTTTACACGCAATGCCTGGAGCAACCCTCGGCAATATTTAGACGCATGCGTACCTTAAATCCTTCGCCTTATGGTTTTTTTATCAACTTAGGCGAGGAAGAGTATTTAGTGGGTGCCTCGCCTGAAATGTATGTGCGAACCCAGGGTAGCAGGGTGGAAACTTGCCCTATTTCGGGAACCATTAAACGGGGTGCTGATGCCATTGAGGATGCGCAAAATATTCAGCTTTTGCTGGATTCAGAAAAAGAAGCCTCTGAATTGACCATGTGCACGGACGTGGATAGAAACGATAAGTCGCGGATTTGCGAGGCAGGCTCTGTGCGCGTTGTAGGGCGGCGCCAAATTGAAATGTATTCCCGCTTAATTCACACGGTGGATCATGTGGAAGGGACGTTGCGTGAAGGGTTTGACGGTATTGATGCCTTTTTAACTCACATGTGGGTAGTAACCGTGACAGGCGCGCCCAAACTGTGGGCCATGAATTTCATTGAAAAACATGAAAAATCTCCCCGAAAATGGTACGCCGGAGCGGTAGGCTGGTTTGGGTTTAATGGCAATGTGAATACCGGCCTTGTCTTAAGAACGATACGCATACAGCAGGGTATTGCCGAAGTTCGGGTGGGTGCGACCCTGCTTTACGATTCCGTTCCTGAGTCGGAAGAGCAGGAAACCCGCCTTAAGGCTTCCGCTTTTATGGATATTTTGCAAAATCCGGATTATAAACCCTGCACGAAACCTGCTATTGCAAAGCGGGGAAGTGGCAAAAAAGTCTTGCTTGTCGATCACCAGGATTCCTTTGTGCATACCTTGGCAAATTATGTGCGTCAAACCGGGGCTGAAGTAATAACCGTGCGTTGCGATCACGTCCTTGATTTTATGGAAAAAAATAGTTTTGATCTGGTGTTATTGTCGCCAGGCCCCGGAAAACCGGCTGATTTTAAGGTGAATGAAACGATTAAAGCCGTGCTTGAAAAAAGGATTCCCTTGTTTGGCGTGTGCCTGGGATTGCAAGCCATTACGGAATATTTTGGAGGGGAACTTGCTGTTTTAAGTTATCCCGTGCATGGAAAGGCGGCACAAATCAAGGTGGTTTCCGACACGAAATTGTTTGCAGGCCTTGGCAAATCTTTTACAGCCGGCCGATACCATTCCTTGTATGCAGAAAAAAACAGTTTCCCTGATGCCTTAACCGTAACTGCCACTACCGAAGACGGTGTTATTATGGCTTTATCGCATAAAACGCTTCCGATTCAAGCGGTGCAATTTCATCCTGAAACGATTCTTTCGATGCCGAATCAGGCCGGGTTAACCATTATTTCTAACCTGATGGAGATGCTTGCTGAAGATGCGCAATAAACTTGTGATTGTCTATGGTATAGCCATCCTCTTAGGGGTTTTTACCGGGGCTATCAGCTCTTTTTTTCAGATTGCCATTCATGCGCTGGACGGCTTGATTGCGAAGACCCTGGCTTTTTTAAGTGCTAAAGGGTTCTCTGCTGCACTTTGTTCCGCACTTATTTCCACCGTCTTTGTTTTTGTTGCCTGGTTGATGGTGAAAGACCTCGCTCCCGAAGCGGCTGGGAGCGGGGTGCAGGAAATTGAGGGGGCGCTCTTGCATAAAAGACCGCTTTTTTGGCGCCGTTTATTGCCTGTTAAGTTTTTAGCCGGTGTTTTGGCTATTTCCGCCAAACTGGTGCTGGGTCGTGAAGGGCCCACCATTCAAATGGGGGGGAATCTTGGTGAAATGCTGTCATCAAGGCTACACCTGTCAACCAAAAGGCGAGATACCCTGATTATGGCTGGAGCAGGGGCGGGACTTGCCGCAGCCTTTAATGCGCCACTTGCGGGCGTTCTTTTTGTTATGGAAGAATTGCGGCTCACTTTTCGTTTTAATTTTACCAATTTTACGACCGTTGCCCTTTGTTCGGTCATGGCTACCATCACCTTGCATTATTTTATTGGTGATGCGCCAGCTATTCAAATGCGTGTCTTTGACTTGCCAAGTTTGCGATCGTTATGGCTTTTTTTTCTGTTAGGACTTTGGGTGGGTATGGTTGGTTTGGTTTTTAATAAGCTATTGATGAAAAGCCTCTGTTTAACCGACAAACTCAATAAAAAACAAATTAGGCTTTATGTGATCCTGGTTGGTTTATTGGTCGGTTTTTTTGCTTATACGTACCCCGCTTTGGTAGGGGGTGGCTATGAAATCATTAATCAGGCCTTAAACTTGTCATCTGACATTGCGCTGCTGTTTTTTTTATTTGTTATCCGTTTTATTACGACCATGCTTTGCTATTCCACCCGCGTTCCGGGCGGGATTTTTGCCCCCATGCTTGCTTTGGGCGCTTTATTGGGCACCGCTTCCGCTTATCTTTTTCAGGTTTTTTTTGTGGATTCAACCATTCATCCGGGTATGTTTGCCGTGGCTGGAATGGGAGCCCTGTTTTCTGCTACTGTGCGGGCACCCATTACAGGCATCGTGCTTGTGGTTGAGATGACGCAAAATTACCTGTTGATTTTACCCCTGATGGTGTGTTGTTTAACCGCAACGATGGTTATGCAATTCGCAGGGGATGAACCCATTTACACCCAATTACTGCGAAGAACGCTTAAGCAAGGGGTATAACGATGTTGCCAAAATGGCTGCTGGATATAGGCGCTTGTGGGCCTGCTCGATTGTTTCACACGGTAACAGCCTCTTGATTTAATGGCAAAAACGGCTTCTTTTCATTGGATTCGTTCTTGGCAGTGGCTTAGAATAAGGATACTCTATCTCCATTACGCTTCAGGAGTGGCTGGGATGAAAGGTAAAAAAAAGGCATTGCGGCAAATTGACGAACCCATTTATCGGTATTGGCAAGCGTTATATTATTCTTTTTTTAATCCGCAATTGTATGTTGATGTGGGCAAGCGCTGGAAAGGGTATGGCATTGGGTATCTTCTTTTATTGCTTTTTGTCGTAACCATTCCGTTTTCCGCCCGTTTAGCCCTTGAGTTTTGTCAGTTTTTTGAGGATGATCTTCTCAATCCGATTCGGCAATTACCGACACTGTATATTCAAAAGGGCGAAGTCTCGCTCGATAAACCCATGCCCTACCAAATCAAAAACAAAAAAAACGAAGTGGTTGCCATTGTCGATACCACAGGCGTTGTGACCTCCCTTAATGGGGCTTACCCCAAATTAACGACCCTCATTACCAAAGATAAACTGTATTACCGTTTTCCCTCCCCGCAATTTTTTTATTCCAGCGAGCCTATCACTACGCCTTCGCCTACCTACTTTTATTCTTTTAGCAAGGAGAGCAATTCTGTCTTTGAAGGGAAAAATTGGGTTAAAAGTTCCGGCATTGGCAAGCTTAAATATTTTTTTGGTTTTTTAATTTATCCAAGCGTTGCTTTTGCCTTTTTTGCCTTGTTTGTAGTGCTGCTTTTAGTCTTTGCATTGATGGGGCAATTGATTGCCAAATTATTCAAACTTTCCATAACCTATCAACAATCCGCCCGATTGGTTATGGTGAGTATCACTCCTTTTATGGTGGTGATTTGGAGCTTCTTTGCTTTTGGGATTTTAACAAACCGGTTTGGTATTATTATGCCCTTGCTTATTATTTTCTATTTTTGTTTTGCAGTCATCTCGCTTAAGCGTGCAAGCCATAAATTGGTGGCTTTGTGAGAGAAAAGATTCACTTTGCCCATGGCAATGGATTTCCCGCGCTGTGTTATAAACAAATGCTGGATGGGTTGGAAGCGCGTTATGATTGCTGTTACATTGATAAAATAGGACATGATGCCTATCCTGTGACTGAAAATTGGCATCTTCTGGTGGAAGAACTGATTGCCAGTGTCAAAGAGAAAGCCTCGGCACCAGTCATTGCCCTTGGGCATTCTTTTGGAGGGGTGTTAAGCCTTGTTGCAGCCATTGAAGCACCGCATCTCTTTAAAGCGGTGGTAATGATTGATTCCCCTTTGCTTGGCCGCTTTAAATCAAGCATTGTGCGGTTAGCAAAGGCGTTGGGCGTAATTGACCGCATAACGCCTGCCGCCAGAACGCGCGGGCGACGCGAGCATTGGCAAAATAAAGAACAGGTGCTGGAATACCTTAAAACCCGAAGTCTGTTTAAATCCTTTACGCCAGCCTGTTTAGAGGATTATATTAATTACGGCTTAAAGAAAACGTCAGACGGCTACATGCTTCGTTTTGACAGGCATACGGAATATTTAATTTATCGCACTATTCCGCATACGCTTTACGAATACGAGGGCAGGTTAGCTCGCCCTGCGGCGTTAATTTATGGGGATAAAAGTACTGTAGTGAATCCTTCAGAAATCCGTTACATGAAAAAACACTACGGGATTACCCCATTAGAAATGAAGGGAAGTCACATGCTGCCAATGGAAGATCCCAAGGGGGTAGTGGAGGCTGTTTTCAAAGCGTTGGATGCTATCCTGTAAGCACAGGAATTGAATTAAGGAGAATAGCGTGTTAGCCACTTTAATCGTGTCAGGATTTATTGGATTTGTCCTTTTGTTGTTAGTTAAACAAGCTTCTGGTTTCGTTTGGACGATTAGTCTTGTTCTTTTTACTTTGCTCATGCAACGCGTTGCTGTCCTCTCCCTTTTTGTGCAATGTATGTTGTGGCTCATTATCGCATTGGTTGGCCTTGCATCGATTAAGCCTCTGCGAAGAAAATGGATCTCTCGCCGTATTTTTACGCTTATTTCCAAAGCCATGCCTGCCATGTCTTCCACTGAGCGTGAAGCGCTTGAAGCAGGAACCGTGAGCTTTGAGGGGGAATTATTCAGTGGTGCACCGGATTTTGAGGCTTTGCTGAATGCGAAAACAGTATCCCTAACCAAAGAAGAGCAGGCTTTTATCGATGGGCCGGTGGATACCTTGTGCAGTATGATTAACGATTGGGAAATAACCCATAAAGACACCGATATGCCAAAAAAGATGTGGAAATTTATCAAGGAAAACCGCTTTTTTGGCCTGATCATTCCAAAACAATATGGTGGACTTGGGTTTTCGGCAACAGCGCAAGTGGCCATTTTATCCCGCGTTTACGGGCGCTCAGTGACGGTAGGAACGACAATTGGCGTTCCCAATTCTTTGGGGCCTGCTGAATTATTATTAAAGTACGGGACTAAATCGCAAAAAGATTTTTATCTTCCCCGGTTAGCCGATGGCCGTGAAATCCCCTGTTTTGCTTTAACAGGACCCAATGCAGGATCGGATGCAGCAGCCATTCCAGACAAAGGCATTGTGTGCCGGAAAAAAGTCGATGGCAAGGAGGTCTTGGGTTTAAAACTGACCTGGAATAAGCGCTATATTACCTTATGTCCGGTGGCAACGGTCATTGGATTGGCTTTTCGATTATTTGATCCCGATAACCTGCTGGGAAAGGGGCAGGATGTAGGCATAACTTGCGCACTCATTCCTGCAGAGACTCCAGGCGTTATTAAGGGCAGACGCCATTTTCCTTTAAATACGGCGTTCATGAATGGCCCTACGGAGGGGAAAGATGTCTTTGTGCCCATCGATTCTATTATTGGCGGTGCTGAAATGGCAGGTGCGGGCTGGCGCATGTTGATGGAGTGTTTAAGTGCGGGGCGCGCACTTTCTCTTCCTTCTAGTGCCGCGGGTGGTTCACAAGTAGGGGCTTTGGCCAGTGGGGCTTATGCCAGGGTTCGCAAACAATTCAACCAGTCTATTGCGCATTTTGAAGGCATTGAAGCACCACTGAGCCGGATTGCCGGGAATACCTATCTTATTGATGCGGGCTTAACCATGACTGCAGCGGCCATTGATCACGGCGCCAAGCCCTCGGTTGCGGGTGCCATCTTAAAATACCACACCACGGAACGCTCTCGTCAAATTGTGCTGGATGCGATGGATATCCACGGTGGAAAAGGCATTTGCCTTGGGCCTAAAAATTATCTGGGGCGGGGCTATCAAAACGCGCCGATTGCCATAACGGTAGAAGGCGCAAACATACTGACACGCAATTTAATAATTTATGGCCAGGGCGCTATTCGCTGCCATCCCTATGTGTATAAAGAAATGGAAAGTGTCCGGCAAAATAACTTGCAGCAATTTGACGAAGCCTTCTTTGGGCATGCCGGATTTATTCTTGCGAATCTCACCCAATCACTAATTTTTGCATTAACGGATGCACGGTTGACGCATACGCCCAAAACCAAAGTGCCCCGTTATTTTCAATTAGTGCGCCGTTACAGCGCGAATCTTGCTTTTCTTTCCGACTTTGCCATGCTTGTCATGGGCAAGGATTTAAAGCGCAAGGAAATGATTTCAGCCCGATTAGGGGATATTTTAAGCAATTTATACCTTATTTCCGGTGTCTTAAAACGCTTTCATGATGAGGGCGAGCCAAGCGATGATTTACCGCTGGTGGATTGGTGCTGTCAACAATTAGCCAAAGAATGCGAACTTGCTATCCAGGGAGTGATTGCTAATTTCCCAACACGTTGGGGCAGGATTGTGTTAAAAGGGGTATTGCAACCATTTGGAAGCCAGCGCCTGTCACCTTCGGATAAATTATGCCGAAAAGTGGCCGCAATCCTTACCGAACCCAATGCCACCAGAAACCGATTAACGCGCTTTGTTTTTGCGAAGGATTTGGATAATTGCCCGCTAGGTGGTTTGGAAGCTGCATTTGAAAAAATAACCGCTGCCAATGATTTGGAAAAAGAGATAAGCCGAGCGGTTAAAAAAGGCACGCTGCACAGCCTTACTCTGCTTGAGCAAATTGACGAAGCACTGGAGGCCGGCATTTTAACTAAAAAGCAGGCAAGCCAGTTGAAGGAAGCAGAGCAAGCGCGGCAAGCGGTGATTGCGGTAGATGATTTTGCAGACAAAGAGTTAAGGCGAAACAGCTAGGGCGCCGAATGATTTAAAATAATACATGCGTTAAAATTAAATAATATGGTATAAATTAATTCTATTTGTTTTTATTATGAAGTAGGTTTGGCCTTGGCCCAACATGGAGTGCTCAGAGTATAACCCATGTTGGGCCAAGGCCAAACCTACAGTATAATCTTAATTAGTACAGGGTAGGGGTAAAGCGTTCCGTTACGTCCTGTTCGTTTTCGTTTTTTGGAGAAAGCGCTTCAACATAGGCTTTCCCTGTTTTTACAACTTCATAAATGAGTTTGTTGTGTTTTTCAATCGCATTGTTGGATTGCGTATATTTCCAAAGTGAGAAACAGAGCATGCTTGCGAGAAAAGCGGCATCGGCTATTGCCAGAAACACATAGCCGATGCTTGCACCCGTAACTATATAGATAGGAATTGGTCATGATTGCTTTGTCCGGTTAGCATCATGGCTTCCGTTTTTAAGTCTATTATTGGCTTTTTTATTGTGTTGTTTGAGCGCACGTATGTCCCATATTAACTCAAAGTGCTTATTCTATCACTCATTAGTTCACCTTTGCAATTGTTTGGTTCCATTTTAGTAAAGTGTTTAGCATAGGCTTTTCCAGTGCCAACCACTTCATTTACTAATCGGTTGGTTTCAACCCTTTCTTTATCGGATTGGGTGTATTTCCAAAGGCAATAACTAAATAGGCTGGCAAAAAAAACAGCTCCTGCGATGCCACAAAGCGCAGCCGATAAACCTAATCCTAACAGGGCATAGGCAGGAAGTGTGAGCAAAGAAATGACTGCACAGGACCCAATAAATACGGCCAGTTTCAGGTAAAACGAATCGAATTGGCTGTTATTATTCCAACAGGTTCTTCCAAACTTATCTAAAAGAACAACCTTATTTTTTTCTGAAGCGAAATTGGAAACGAGGCTGTGAGTAGCCAATAGAATTTTCACATCAAGGCATTCTTTTTTAAGACGGTGAAGATTGCCTGCATCGGCTCCTAAATGAAGCCCAAGCGTATTTAAAGCAATGGCAAATTTATTTTTAGCCTCTTCGGGGGTTGTTTTGTTAAAAAAGCGCATCCCCATTTGCTCTTGCGGGGTGAGGGAATGCTGTTTTAGAAGGAGTGCCCAATAGTGTTCATAGCGCGATTTCTCATCGGTAACAGCACGCCATACATTGGCGTTGTGCAATGCAGCTGCTTGATCTTTCTCGGGTAATAAGGGTAACAGTGCACTAATTTGCTCAAGATCGTTCTCAAGGCAATGCCATAAGTTGTTGATCTGTTCTTTATTCTGAGGATAGAGATTAAGCTCTAAGGCATTAAAGCGCTGGTTTTTAGGTAATGACCTAATAAGGGAAATAACCATGCCTAACTGGTTAGTTTTAAGCGCTTCTTTTATAAAAGCACCCTGTTGCTCCAGAAGCGCTGATTGGGCTCCTTCCTGTAATGTACTGAAAATATCAGGAAAAGAGGAGAAAAACTTGGTTTTAATAATAGATAGAACCAATGGCTCATTCGTATCAGCGTAGGGTGTTAAAAGTGCGGTCACTTGCTGCAATTCATCGAGTAGGCTAAGAACAATACGAAGCGATTTAGTGCTAGAAGAATCGGTTATACAATCCAGGAGATTTTTTTTCTGCTCATTTTTTTGTACAACACAAGTTAACCGCATCACTTGAGGCAAAGACTCTAAAGCAAACTGCAATAGATCAGGGTAGTTATGAATGCGTATAAGCAAGTCGGATACGTTTTGGTTTGAGGAGACAATCGATTGAATAACAGTCTGGAATAAAATTTTCTCTTTAGGTTGGATCGTATGAAAGAGAAACTGCTCGGATATTTTTATTGCATAGTTCAGGTACTCTTCTTTGGAAAAAAACCATTCTGTGCTAATCAACGTCTTATAATACGATGTAAGTTCCTCTTCGGAATATTGATTTTCTAATCCCTTAATAAATTGGCTTACAGTACACAAAGCATGCTTTGGTTTTGCAATTAAATCAGTGTTTAATGAGGGAATGAATCGGACTAACTCGTCTAAACTTTGAAACGCTGAATAGCTAGGTGCAAGGATTTCCGTTGCATTCTTTTCCAAGTCATTTCCTGTTTCATTTATCATGGGTTTTGTGCTCAATAATAATGCAAGGTGTCCATTGTATCACTTGCCCATCCTGTTTGGCAACGTGAGTTCTTATGTGTGTGAGCTCTTATGTGAATGGCACTAAAGTTAAGGAGTTTTTGACCCTTTTACCCCAACCCGACTTCCCTCGAACAAGTCGCGGGAAGTCGGGTCGGGGTAAAATTGCACATAAAATTCTTAAGTTACAAAAGAAAATAAAAAAAGCAGGTTACTGCTCTTCAAGGATTTCATCTGGCATGGTAACGTTGAGCTCAAGTACCGCGCTGTCACCCATTCGCTCAAGGTTAACACTGACTTTATCGCGATTAATGGGGATGTATTTTGCGATAACGGCAATAATTTCTTCTTGCAATTTAGGTAAATAATCCGGCGTATTGCGCTGCGAGCGCTCATGCGAAATAATAATTTGCAAACGTTCTTTGGCAACAGAGGCGGTATTCGTCCGCTTTCTTAGATAACTAAATAAACTCATGCTGGAATTTCCTCCCTGGTTTTTCCAAACAATCGGCGTAATAATCCCTTACGGTCATTATTGATATAGCGCATAGGCCGTGTTTCGCCGAGAAAACGGGCAATGGCATCCTGGTAGGCTTTTCCTGCATCACTTAATTCATCAAGAATAACCGGCGTTCCCGTGTTGGAGGCTTTAAGCACTGCTTTGGATTCAGGAATGACACCAATTAAGGGAATCGCTAAAATCTCTTTCACATCTTCTACCGACAGCATTTCCCCTTTTTCAACACGCTCCGGATCGTAACGGGTTAATAAAAGGTGTTCCTGGATTGGTGTGGTGTTTTCAATGGCACGTTTTGTTTTACTGGCCAGTAAGCCAAGAATCCTGTCGGAGTCTCTGACAGACGACACTTCAGGGTTCGTGACTACAATGGCATGGTCAGCAAAATACATAGCCATGTGGGCGCCTGATTCAATGCCCGCAGGGGAGTCGCAAATAATGTAATCAAAATCTTTTTTCAATTCGGTTAATACTTTTTCAACCCCTTCCAGCGTTAAGGCATCTTTGTCCCTTGTTTGGGAAGCTGGCAGGATATAGAGATGCGGCACGCGTTTGTCTTTGATCAATGTTTGCTTTAAACTGGCTTCACCGTTTATCACATTGATAAAATCATAAACAACTCGGCGTTCACAGCCCATAATAATGTCAAGATTTCGAAGCCCTATGTCAAAATCAATAACAACTGTTTTATGCCCTTTTAAAGCAAGTCCTGAAGAAATTGCTGCAGAAGTAGTGGTTTTACCTACTCCCCCTTTACCCGATGTAACGACAATAATTTTAGCCAACGGAAACCCTACCTGTTAGTCGAAAGGTTAAATGTTTTCATCCAGTTTACACGTATATTATTACTCAATTCAAGCACTCTTGATGTAACAAAAACGTTACAAAGTAATTAAGTCTTGTTATATGCCAATTACATTGATTCGCCAGACTTAAGAGGAAACTAAAAAGAGGAGTAAAATGATGTTGAAGAAAAAATGGGTACTGCCTGCCGTGCTAGGTTTTTCTTTATTGGGCGGTTCATTGGCCTTTGCAAATGAAGCCTATCCGGTAAACCATCCCAAAGTGCAAAAACAAGTGCGCTCGCATGGATTTTTAAGTGCTGAACAAAAAGAAGCAATGCATGTGATGCGTAAAAATCTTCATGATCAAATGATACCTTTAATGAAGGAAAAAATAGCACTTAAAATGCAATTAAAAGGACGCATTGCAACACCGCAAACGCAGTGGAATGATCTGTCCAGATTGATGAGTCAGATTAATGAAAACAATGCAAAAATTACCAATCTTATCGCGCAGACAAAGCTTGCATCGTTTCAACAGTTTGGGGTAATGATTCCATTAAAGCATCATCACAAACACCATGCTTGTAATTTTTGCAAAAAATAAACTAAAAACGCATGGCCTAAGCCATGCGTTTTTAAATTA
Organism: Tatlockia sp.; assembly: GCA_041659885.1. GTDB lineage: Bacteria > Pseudomonadota > Gammaproteobacteria > Legionellales > Legionellaceae > Tatlockia. The sequence goes on along the minus strand of JBAZXN010000008.1, from coordinate 46,622 downwards.
ATACCAGCCGTAAGAACCACAGCAGGAGGTATAGCTTGCACTACAGCAAGACGTACAGGTTGAGTATCCGCAATTGGAATATCCGCAAGCGGTCATTGAAGCGGTGGCAGCTACCACTAAAGCAACCATTAGTATTTTTTTCATGTTGGCGTCCTTGCTTGATGTTGACATCAATAATTATACACAGAGAATTTAAAATACACAAACAGATTGCTAAAATCACTTTGCGATTTGGAATAATGCTTGTATAATGCTCGGTTAAATCAATTCCTGGAGTGTGGTATGTCGCTTTCAATTGTCCAGCAAGCATTAACCTTTGATGATGTGTTGTTAATTCCTGCCCACTCAATGGTATTACCCAAAGAAGTTTTGTTAAAAACAGCACTTACCCGCCAAATTGAATTAAATATTCCATTATTATCTGCCGCCATGGATACCGTTACTGAAGCCCGTTTGGCCATTGCAATGGCACAAGAAGGCGGAATGGGGATTATCCATAAAAACATGAGCGTACAAGCCCAGGCCAATGAAGTACGCAAAGTGAAAAAATTTGAAAGCGGCATGGTAAAAGATCCCATTTCAGTCGCACCGGATGTCACGGTTCAGGAATTGTTAGAAGTGATGGAAAAGCATCATTTTTCAGGCGTTCCGGTGGTAGACGGGGATGCTTTGGTGGGCATTGTCACAAGCCGCGACATTCGTTTTGAAACCAATTTCTCCTTGCCTGTATCGGCCGTCATGACGCCGAAAGAAAGGCTTGTTACGGTACGGGAAGGAGCGAGCAGGGAAGAGGTACGAAGTCTTTTGCACAAGCACCGCCTGGAAAAGCTGTTGGTCGTAAACAAAGCATTCCACTTACGCGGTTTAATTACCGTGAAAGACATTCAGAAAGCCAAAGAAAATCCCTTCGCCTGTAAAGACAGCGCAGAACAACTGCGAGTTGGCGCGGCTGTAGGAGTAGGAGAGGGAACCGATTTGCGTGTAGAAGCGCTAGTGGATGCCGGAGTCGATGTGTTGGTTGTCGACACAGCGCACGGGCATTCGCAAGGGGTTTTAAATCGGGTGAAATGGATAAAACACCATTTCCCGCAAGTACAAATTATAGGCGGCAATATTGCTACTGCACGTGCCGCAGAAGATTTGGTGGCCGCAGGTGTTGATGCAGTGAAAGTAGGCATTGGCCCTGGTTCTATCTGCACTACCCGCATCGTGACCGGGGTGGGTATTCCACAAATATCAGCCATTGCCAACGTAGCGCATGGATTAAAAGGGCGCGTTCCCATCATTGCTGATGGCGGAATTCGTTTTTCAGGGGATGTGTGCAAGGCATTGGCAGCCGGTGCGAATACCGTGATGCTCGGTGGAATGTTTGCCGGTACCGAAGAATCCCCGGGAGAAATTGAACTCTACCAGGGGCGCACGTACAAAGGGTATCGCGGCATGGGATCAATTGGTGCTATGGCGCAGGCGCAAGGCTCAAGTGACCGTTATTTCCAGGATGCAGAACAAGGGGCTGAAAAATTAGTGCCCGAAGGCATTGAAGGCCGCGTTCCTTATAAAGGCCCCGTGCAAACCATCATTCATCAAATGATGGGTGGTTTGCGCTCCTGCATGGGCTATACCGGTTGCAGTACCATTAATGAGCTGCATGAAAAGGCCGAATTTGTGCAAGTTACCAATGCGGGCATGCGTGAATCCCATGTCCATGACGTAAGCATTACTAAACAAGCCCCTAACTATCAGGTTGATAATTAATATGAAACCCATAAAACCGATTATTATCCTCGATTTTGGCTCACAATACTCGCAGCTCATTGCAAGGCGTGTGCGAGAATTAGGCGTTTATTGTGAAATCCATCCATACGATATGGAAGAGGGCACGTTTAACGCCTTATCCCCGGCGGGAGTTATTTTATCTGGGGGGCCTTCCACGGTTACAGAACGTTTTAATCCCACCGCACCAAAGTGGCTTTTTTCTGCAAATTTACCCCTGCTTGGAATTTGTTATGGGATGCAAACCATGGCAGCAGAGCTTGGCGGCGAAGTGCAATCATCCGCTGTACGAGAGTTTGGTTATGCCGAATTGCGTTTGCATAGCCACAGTATATTACTTGAAAACATCGAAGACCGTACAACGGAAAAGGGCGAAGCACTGCTTGATGTCTGGATGAGCCATGGCGATAAAGTCACAGCCCTTCCTGAAGGTTTTACAGTGATCTGCGAAACCCGCAACGCACCGATTGCCGGAATGGCCAATGAAGCGCGTCAATGGTACGGATTGCAATTTCACCCGGAGGTCACGCACACCATCCAGGGCCTGCGCATACTGGAACGTTTTGTCGTAGACATTTGCAAAGCGAAAACAAGCTGGACTCCGGATAACATTATTGACCGGGCGATTACAGACATTCGAAACCAGGTGGGCGAGGAAGAAGTGTTGCTCGGCTTATCAGGCGGCGTAGATTCTTCCGTGGTGGCTGCTTTGCTGCATCGTGCAATTGGCGCTCAATTGACTTGTGTTTTTGTAGATACCGGATTACTTAGGTTACAGGAAAAAGAGCAAGTCCTGGCAATGTTTAAACAACACATGGGGCTTCGCGTTATTGCTGTTGATGCGGAATCGCAATTTTTAGACGCTTTAAAAGGCGTGGAGTGTCCGGAAGCGAAACGTAAAATTATTGGCCGTACTTTTATAGAGGTATTTGACGCAGAAGCCTCTCGATTACCCAAAGTCAAATGGTTGGCACAGGGAACTATTTATCCCGATGTGATTGAATCAGCGGCTACAAAAACCAAAGGGGCTTCGGCTGTAATTAAATCCCACCACAATGTAGGTGGCCTGCCAGAAACCTTGAATTTAAAATTATTAGAACCTATTCGGGAACTCTTTAAAGACGAAGTGAGAAAAATCGGTTTGGAGCTTGGTTTGCCATACAGCATGGTGTATCGCCACCCTTTTCCAGGGCCTGGACTTGGCGTGCGGATATTGGGGCAAGTCAAGAAAGAATACGCCGAAATTTTGCGCAAGGCCGATGCTATCTTTATTGATGAATTGGAAAAAGCGGATTTATACCATAAAGTCAGCCAGGCTTTTGCCGTGTTTTTACCGGTAAAAAGTGTAGGGGTTATGGGCGATGGCAGGCGTTACGATTATGTCATTTGCTTGCGTGCAGTGGAAACCATCGATTTTATGACCGCACATTGGGCGCATCTGCCCTGGGATTTTTTATCTCAGGTTTCCAATCGAATTATTAATGAGGTAGCCGGTGTTTCCCGAGTGACCTATGATATTTCCGGCAAGCCGCCTGCGACCATTGAATGGGAATAAAAGACGCATTCTGGATGGCAGAGGCTTATGCGCTTGCGCAAAAAGCCAAAGCGTTACAAGAAATACCTGTTGGGGCAGTGTTAGTAGGCGCGGACAACACCCTGTTAGGCCGTGGCTGGAATCAGGTAATACAACAAAACAATCCCACCGCGCATGCGGAGTTGATTGCGATTTGCGAAGCGGCTCAAACAAGGGATAATTACCGCCTGGCCAATACAACGCTTTACGTCACGCTTGAGCCATGCGCTATGTGTGCAGGTGCTATTGTTCATGCGCGCATTGGCCGCGTAGTGTTTGCAACCCGCGACTTTAAAGCAGGGGCTGCCGGTTCGGTGTTGAATTTATTGCAGGGGTATCCGTTAAATCATCAGGTAAGAATTGATGAAGGCATTATGCAAAGCCAATGTGCTGCCTTATTAACCGAGTTTTTTAAAGCGCGGCGTTGAGCACGTCATCCTGAACGCAGTGAAGGATCTTTTACACAGTTCCCTGTTTACGAGTCAACAGCTCTAATCAAGGCTGCAAGTAATTCACAGATTCTTAAAAACAGAGTAATACGCGCAAGGCGCGAGACCCACCTCGTTTTTCCGTTCAAGAGATGCATACATTGATCATGCTGTCATTTATGTGATATAGTTGCGCATATTATACGCAAAAAAGGTAAGGCATCTATGAAATCAAGTCAACAAGAATCGCGTTTCGATCCTCATGTTCAAGTAGAGAGATTTAACGGGCTTAGGCAATATATCGTTAATACAGTGCTTACAGAAGAGGAGGTATTATTATTGCTTCAGGAAAGCAGTGATCTCATTGACTTAAAAGCTCAATGGTTTATTGCTGTTCAGTATAACTGGCTACAAGTAGCCGAGTTTCTTCTCAAAAGGGGTGTTGATCCTAATGGTTATGATGACAATGACATACCGATTCACCTTGCCGTTTACAATGGACAGCTTGAAATGGTGCGAGTACTCATTCGGGGCAATGCAGATGTAAACAGGGAAAATCGCTTTGGTCAGTCACCTCTTCATCTTGTTGCTGAAAAGGGCGCACTTGAGATAGCTGCTTTGCTTATTGAACAAGGCGCTGAGTTGAATTCGCTTTGTCACGGCTGTACACCGCTTCGACTCGCTGTAGAGCACAATCAATCGAAGTTAGCTGAGTTGCTCATTCGGCATGGTGCAAAAGTTGACTTACCCGATGATGAGGGTGTAACGGCCTTCTCAAGGGCACAACAATTAAACCATTTCAACACAGAGGAAGCATGGACAAACACTTTCTTTTCCTGGGCTTCCTTGTTTTTAAAAAATAAGGTGTTCAAGGTGGTTCTTGATGAAGACGTTATTAGCAAAACCTGCGTTGAAAAAGAAATAAATCGGGAAACCGCTATTTGGAAAGCGCGTTTTAATATGATGTTGAAACCCTCGTTGCTTGAAAATGCAAATAATACGGACAAGAAAAATTTTTTAGACAATTTTTCTACCTACTCTTTTTGGCATAAAACCGATAAAGAGCATGAAGAAAATGCCTGCGTTGCCAACAACAATAATAACTTCCAATAGTAATTGTTGAATAGTCGCTTCCAACTCGGTTTATAGTGATTTAAAATTTAATCGACCTAAGTACGTCACTCGAACAAAGTGAGGGATCTCCTTAAGTACGCTCAATGCCACTCCCGGAGATCCCTCACTTTGTTCGGGATGACGGTCATTTAAAATTTAATCGACCATAATACTGCGATGAATGTATTAGACTAGTCATTTCGTGTAGAGGGATGGGCACACATCCTTCTACACCCCGAAAAAAATCAATTTGCAAAATCAGCCAGGCTTTTTAGCAAGGCCTTTTTAAGTTGCTGTTTTTCTGTTTTCGTTAAGACGTTTCCTTCTGCGGAGGAAATAAAAAACATGTCTTCCGCGCGCTCACCTGCTGTTGCAATTTTGGCATTGTGCAAATGTACTCCCTGGCTTAAAAAAACACGACTGATGTGCGCTAATAAGCCTGATCTATCCGGTGCTACCAGAAAGAAGCCGCTTCGTTGCCGCAAGGCATTGTCTTTTTGAAAGGTAATTTGGGGTTTTAATTTAAAATGCGCCTGGGTTTGTGACAAACGCCGTTTTGAAAGAGTGGGGATTGTTTTTTCGGTGAGTTGTTTTTTTAAAGCGTTTAAAATAGCGCTTTTGCGCGCTTCATCAAAGAAGGTTCCCTGGTGTTCATTTAAAATGATATAGGTATCCAAATCAAACTGGTTATCGCAAGTGTGGATGGATGCTTCCTGAATAGTGGCATAATAATTACTCAATACCGTGGTCGTAATGGTAAATCGCTCATCGCAATGCGGCATATAAATGAAGACTTCAGTACCGCCCTGGCTGTGATGCGGCATCATCATCACGAGGGGAAAATGGGTGCATTGAAGAATAGCCCTGGTGTGTGTGGCAATCATTTCCGGTGATTCCTGCAGGAAATAGTTTGCTTTAAAGTGCGACCAGAGCGCTTCCACCGCTGCCTTTTCCATATGCTCTTGTAACAAAATAGCCATCGCTTGTTTTTGACGCAAATCGATGAGCATGTGTTCATCCATTATCCCTTGCGGCTGCATATATCTGCTTGCGGCACGATATAACTCTTTTAACAGGGAGTCTTTCCAGGTATTCCAAAGTGCTTGATTGGTTGCGCAAATGTCGGCAACAGTTAGCAGGTACAGGAATTTGAGGTAATGCGGCTCGGGAAGAAGGCTGCAAAAATGCGCAATGGTTTGCGGATCGTAAATGTCTTCCCGCTGAGCAGTTCGTGACATGAGTAAATGGTTACGGACTAACCAGACAAGCAAGTCACGCTCTGGTTTTGCAATGGTGTGACTTAAAGCAAACTGCTCTGCATCAAGCGCTCCCAATTCGGAATGATCCCCTCCGCGTCCTTTGGCAATGTCATGGAAAAGGGCTGCCAAATAGAGCGTAGAACGGTTGTTCACTTCCCGCATGAGCTCTGCGGCCAAGGGAAACTGGGGCGTGTAGGGTTTACGTAAAAAACGCTCCAGATTGCGAATTACAAATAAAGTGTGTTGATCTACCGTGTACACATGGAACAAATCGTATTGCATCTGGCCTGTTACCTCTGCAAAAGGCGTCAGATAATGATTGAGCACCCCATAACGGTTCATATGTTGCAAGGCTTCAAAGGGGGAGCGCGCTTTGAAAAGAGCAAGAAAAATTGCGGTGGCCTTTTTTGTTTTCAAAAAACGGCTACCCAGTAAATAAAGGTGTTCGCGAATAAGCCGAATAGTACCTGCGCGTACTCCTTTAATTGCGGGACGTTTTGCAATCCAGAGGAATAGCTCGAGTAAAGCGTGCGGGTTTTGAATGAAAATTTGGGAGTGATTGACTGCAATGTAATCGTTTGAGAGATGAAAAAAGGAGTCGAGTCGCTTTATTTTTTGTTTATGGCTGTAGATTATCGTCTCTGCAAACCATTGTAACAACATTTCATTTAACTCTCTGCTGCGTTTGATCACCTTAAAGTAAGCTTTCATTAACTGCTCAATGCCCAGTGATTTTTCATTATCCTGAAAACCAAAAAATTGCGCTAATCGGGATTGGTAATCAAAGAGAAGGCGGTCTTCCTGTTTTTGTGCAAGAGCGTGCAGAGCAAAACGTATACGCCAGAGGAAATGTTGGCAGGCGAGCAGTGCCTCGTATTCTTTTTCGGTAAAAAAACCACTTCCAATGCCATCAGCCAGTTTTTGTGTTCTAAAATGGCGCTTGCTAATGGACAAGATAACTTGCAGATCGCGCAACCCCCCAGAACCTTGTTTTACATTAGGCTCGAGGTTATACGCGGTTTCGCCATATTTTGCATAGCGTTGCGCTTGCTCTTTTATCTTGGCAAAAAAAAAGTCGCGGCTGGACCACATATGCAAGGGATGGGTTTGGTAAGTTAACGCTTCCATTAAATCAGCGCAGCCGGCAAGCAAGCGCAGATCGAGCAAACTTGAGATAACGGTTAAATCCTTTGCTGCCAAATCCACACACGCCTTCACGGTCGTTATTTGATGGCTGATTTCCAAACCGACATCCCAACAGTCCTGGATAAAGGATTGTGCTAACTCACCGTTTTGTTGCGAAAGGGGATCTGCATGCAGCAGTAATAAATCAACATCCGAATGCAGTTGCAACTCTCGGCGGCCGTAACTTCCCAAAGCCAATAGACAAAATTGATTACCGTGGTGTAGCTGGTTTTTTATAAAGAGGCTTCGCACCACCCTGTCTGTGTGTTCCACCAGCTCATTGGTGAGTCTTACTATGTTTGTTTTAGTGGTAAATTGTTCACACAGCTTACTTTTAAACTGTTTTAAGGAGAGCTTTTTCTGCGCGTTATCGTTCTTCATCGCGTAAAGTAAGTATTTCAACCCCGTCATCCGTCACCAGTAAGGTATGCTCCCATTGTGCGGACAAGCTGTGATCTTTAGTGACCACTGTCCAGTGATCAGGCAAGAGGCGGGTGTGGTGTTTGCCAACATTGATCATGGGTTCTATGGTGAAGGTCATGCCTGGTTTTAAAATTTCCCCGGTTCCTGGTGTTCCGTAGTGCAATACTTGCGGATCTTCATGAAAAATGCGACCGATGCCATGCCCGCAATATTCGCGAACCACCGAACAACGGTGACCTTCGGCATGTTTTTGAATAGCATGGCCGATATCGCCTAAACGAACCCCAGGTTTAACCATATCAATGCCAATAAAAAGGCATTCATGGGCTACCGTAACAACATGCTTGGCCTTTACCGAAGGTTCACCAATAAAAAACATTTTACTGGTATCTCCATGGTATCCCTCTTTAATGACAGTGACATCAATATTAATAATATCACCCTCTCTAAGCGCTTTTTTGCCAGGAATGCCATGGCATACCACGTGATTAATCGAAGTGCAAATGGATTTGGGAAAGCCATTGTAGTTTAACGGTGCGGGGATTGCCTGCTGCGCATTTACAATGTAGTCATGGCAAAGGGTGTTTAATTCGTCTGTAGTTACCCCTTCTTTAACAAAAGGTCCGATCATTTCGAGCACTTCGCCAGCCAGTTTGCCTGCAATGCGCATTTTAGCTATTTCATCAGGGGTTTTTATCGTTACAGCCATGGAAATCCACCAGTCCTACTAATTAAAAAATTTGAAAATCCCTGGTTGCCGAGAGGGCACCAGGGGAGCGTTATTAATGACACGTTGCAGGTTGACTTTCCCATTGAGCGATTAATAGAGCATACTGGGATTTTTGTTCTGCATTGAGGGTAATATAAATTTGATTTTTTGCAATAATTTTTGCCCGGGTTAAATCCCCGATTAATGCTTTTTTCTGGTTGACAAGTGTTTCCAACTTGCTTTGATCCAGAGAATCCGCTTCGATTAATTGATTTATTTCACCGCGCAGCGCATCCATTTGTTTGTTAAGGGTTTCTTCGTTGGCCAGCAATTGCTCTTTAATGGCTTTTATCCGGGTTTGTTGTGCATCATCCAGTTTTAAAGAATCCGCCATTTTTGGGATAGTTCCACCGCAGCCACAGGGTTTTTCAGGGGTAGCGGGCGCTGTGTCAGCAAAGCTTGTTTGTCCGATACAGAGCGAGAATACCAGTGTGATTAAGCCTAAAAAAAGTTTATGCATTGTATCGTCCTTTGAAGAATGGGCTAAAGGAAGAAGTATAGACGAAGAATTATTTTGTTGTATAGCAATTTATTGGAAAATTAACCGGGTTAAATAATTGCTGCTTTCAATGAATTATGGTATAAATACGGCGCTTTTAACTACACACACGGTTCGTCACATAAGATAGGGTCCCGTTTATAGAGGGTATCTTATGGGAAGCGTGGAGGCCTAACCCTGGAGATAAGTTATGAATGTTAGTATGCGTGAAATGCTCGAAGCGGGCGCTCATTTTGGGCACAGAACCCGTTACTGGAACCCCAAAATGGCTCCTTACATTTTTGGTTCAAGAAACAATATCCATATCATCAATTTAGAAAAAACCATGCCTATGTTAAGCGATGTTGTAAACTACGTCGGTCGTTTGGCATCCAATAAGGCAAAAATTCTTTTCGTAGGCACCAAAAGAGCTGCGCAAGAAAGTATTCGCGAACACGCTAAACGCTGTGGCATGCCCTATGTGGACCACCGTTGGCTTGGCGGAATGTTGACTAACTACAAAACCGTTCGTCAATCTATTTTCCGTTTAAAAGAATTGAAAGAAATGCAGGAAAAAGGTTTGTTTGAAGGCATGATCAAAAAAGAAGCCTTAATGTTAACCCGTGAGCTTGACAAATTAGAGCGTGGATTAGGTGGAATTCAAGACATGGGCGGTTTGCCTGATGCGCTGTTTGTAGTTGACGTTGGTTTTGAAAACATTGCAGTGGAAGAAGCACGTCGCTTAAAAATCCCCGTTATTGGTATTGTTGATACAAACAACAGCCCTGATAACATCGATTACATCGTACCCGGTAACGATGACTCCATGCGTGCGGTTGACATTTACGTGCGTTGTGTTGCAGATGCCATTCTGGATGCCAAGAACGGTAACACAGTAGGTGGTGTTGCATCCTCAGATGCCGAGTTTGTTGAAATCGCGGTAAATGATAAAGAATCTGAAAAAACAGGTGAGTAATTTTTCTTAAAAGGAAGAGGAGTGCTTCTTTCAGAAGATTGCGGGCAGTAGTTTACATTACTGCCGCGGGGCATTCCTTCCTTTTTTGTTACGTGGAGGATTAAGATGTCTATAAGTGCTGCATTAGTGATGCAACTGCGGGAACGTACCGGTGCTGGAATGATGGAATGCAAAAAATTCCTGGTAGCTACCAACGGTGATATCGAATTAGCAATTTCAGAAATGCGAAAAGCCGGACAAGCCAAGGCCGACAAAAAAGCTGATCGTGTGGCTGCTGAAGGGGCAATTGCTATAGCGCGTGCTGTTGATGGCCGTTCTGCAGTTATGCTTGAAATTAACAGCGAAACCGATTTCGTAGCACGCGATGAGAACTTCACTGGTTTTGCGGCCAACGTCGTGGAAACTGCGTTGCAAAGCACATTAAACGAAGATGTTCTTGCTTTATCTAACCTGAAGCTGGTTGGTACGGATCACACCGTAGAAGAAGCACGTCAACAATTAGTGGCTAAAATTGGCGAAAACATCAAACTGCGCCGCATGGTGCGCGTAAGTTGTGATGGGGTTGTTGGTTATTACCTGCACGGTTCCCGTATTGGCGTAATGGTCGCCTTAAAAAATGGGGACGAAACCTTGGCCAAAGACATTGCCATGCATATTGCTGCAAGCCGTCCGATGGTCATAAGCCGTGACCAGGTTCCAGCTGAAGCCATTGAAGTAGAGCGCGATATTTTTACGGCTCAAGCACGCGAAAGCGGCAAGCCCCAAGAAATTATTGATAAAATGATTGAAGGCCGTATTAATAAATTTATCGATGAAGTCAGCTTGTTAGGTCAACCTTATGTAAAAGATCCGAACAAAAAAGTGGGTCAACTTCTGAAAGAAAAAAATGCAGACATTCTGTCATTCATTCGCTTTGAAGTGGGTGAAGGGATTGAGAAAAAAGCAGATAATTTCGTAGAAGAAGTTATGGCACAGGTTCGCGAACAATGATGCAAGGCAATTCCCCGGTATTAAAATACAAGCGCATATTACTCAAATGCAGTGGTGAGGCGCTGATGGGCAAGGCTCAGTTTGGAATTGATCCTTCAGTGCTTGACCGCATGGCGAAAGAGGTTGCTGATCTCATCAAAATGGGTGTTGAAGTAGGCCTTGTAATCGGGGGCGGCAATTTGTTCCGTGGTAAGGCCTTATCTGAAGCAGGATTAGGCCGAGTCACTGGTGACCACATGGGAATGTTGGCTACGGTCATGAATTCCCTTGCCATGCGTGATGCCATGGAGCGCATTGATTTGCCTGCCCGCATTATGTCAGCTATTCCTATGGTGGGTGTGGTTGATGCTTACCACAGGCGCAAAGCCATGACCCATTTACGCAATGGACAGGTTGTGATTTTTGCAGCAGGTACAGGCAACCCTTTCTTCACAACCGATACGGCAGCTTGTTTACGCGCTATCGAAGTGGGTGCAGACATCGTGTTAAAAGCCACTAAAGTCGATGGCATTTATTCAGACGACCCAATGACTAACCCACAAGCTACCCGCTACGATTATTTGACCTATAAACAAGTATTGCAAGATGGATTGAAAGTAATGGATTCAACAGCCATTTGTTTGTGTCAGGATCACGGCATGCCACTGCAAGTATTTGATATGGCACTGCCCAATGCCCTGAAAAAAATAGTGCTGGGAGAACGTGTGGGAACTACAGTAGGAGCCAATCATGAATGAAGTGAAGCAAGACGCTGAAAAGCGCATGAAAAAAGCAGTGGAAAGTTTGCAACATGATTTGACCAAAGTGAGAACGGGCCGAGCCAATGCAGGCTTGCTTGATCATGTCCAGGTCGATTATTACGGTAATTTAACGCCAATCAATCAATTGGCCAACATTACCAGCAGTGATTCACGCACTTTAATGGTAACCCCATGGGAAAAATCCATGGTAGCCGCTGTGGAAAAAGCGATTTTAACTTCCGATCTCGGATTAAATCCTGCCACCACCGGCAGTGCCATTCGCGTTCCCATGCCGCCTTTAACAGAAGAGCGTCGTAAAGAATTGATTAAGGTCGTCAAGGCAGAAGGGGAGCAAGCACGTGTTGCTGTTCGCAATATTCGCCGCGATGCAAATTCTCAGTTGAAAGATTTAGTTAAAGACAAAGCGCTTTCAGAAGACGATGAACGGCGTGCAGCAGAAGTAATTCAAAAGCTGACCGATAAATACATTGCAGAGATTGATGTGGCTTTGCAGGTCAAAGAAAAAGATCTCATGGAAATTTAAACCATTTTGTGAACTATTGACCACCCCATTTCCTACTTCCCGCGGCTCGTCCGCGGGATCTACCAGATCGCGTTCTGGTCAAAGAACTTCCCTATAATGTATTGATTAACAAGTAAGTAGCCGGGTTGCTTGCAACCAGGATTCAGTACATAAGCCTGGCAGATAAAATTCTGCCCCGCGTTTTTGAGGTTTATGATAAAGCCTGGTTGCAAGCAAGCCAGGCTACTCCTATTAGAGTACATACATGCAAGTCAGTTTGAATAAGAACGCGTTTACAATTCACCTTCATGGCATGGTGCAACGGAGAGGAATTGTAAACGCGTTTTCTTTTACATAAAAATTGGGGTGTTCTTATGTAAACACCCCAATTTGCAGCTTCTCATGTAATGATTTGAGTCTGTTGACAATTCATTACATAAGAATTAATCCTGAGTCAGGATTTCCAGACACAGAGTCATTTGTTTGATTACCCGCATCGTTATCATGAGAATCACTGTCACCCTTTGCATCATTTGGCTTAGCAAAAAAACCGTGGTGTGATTTTACTGTATCGGCCACTTCTTTAAGCGACTTCGATACCGGAGTCGGGTTAATGAAGTAATGGCGCAAGCTCAACATACCGGGTGCAGATAGAGCCGTCATAGCCACAGTTGCTGCGACGATAAGAAGCATTGCAACTCCAAGTGTTACCCCTGTTGTAGCGATGAGAAGAGGTAGTCCTAAATGAAGAAGCGCGGTTCCGGATAAGAGGAGGGATGCACCCAGAACTAACCACAAGGGGGACCGTTCGTTTCGCTCTATAGCTCGGTTATAACATGCGTTTTGGTTCACTGGTGAGGGGTCTTTTAGTAACTTCAAAACGATGTCAATGTCTTCTTCGCGATGAATTGAAAAGCTTTCTGTCTCATGCTGTTGCGCTTGATTGACTTTCTTTCTTTCAATCCAAAGAAAGTCATAAAGAACTTTACGAATTGCATTTTGAGTGTCTTCGTTAAGGGGATAGTCGGCAAATTTATTGTTTAGAATCAAATCAATTTGATTTTTTTCCGGTATTCGGTTGAATAATTCTTGTTCAATTGGAGACAGGTTGGAGCTTGGCATGCTTATTACCTCTGGTTGTTATCAATCAGCCCAATTATAAATCAATTAGATTAAGAAAATGTTAAGAACACTAACCGCCTTGCTAACTAATTTTATTTTGTAGTGTCTTATTCTATTTTTGTTCTACACATGTGGATGCGATGAACGGGAGGCGCAAAAATCAAGTCGTCCAAAACCTAGCATTTTGAAGTTTCTTGGGTATAGATTGCACTCACAGTGGGCTCATCGCATAAACTAAGCGGAGTTTCCCCCTTTGCGTTGGGTTGGTTGATACCTTGATTAAAATGGTGCGGTGACAAGTATTTTTGCAGTAGCAGCATTTTAGATGGTTTGTTTACGCATTTAAAAAAGAAAGACTCCCCTTTACTGCGGTTCCAAAGTAACTGTTTGAGTTGAATGGGGGTGTACGTACTTATTGGAAAATTGAGCATCTTGTGTTCGAGTGGTTAAATAAGGTGCAATTATACCATTGAATGCTTAAATTAACCTTTGTTTGATTTGATTCGTTAACTTGGGGAATTGGGTCTGTTGTTTACAGGAAGATAAAAAGCGCCAAGGAGATCCTCAGCGCCTGGAGCAAGATTACATAGTAAGTGCATCTGTAGGTGCATCTGTAGATATTGTAGGTACTATGGCAGCCGGGGTAAATAGGGCAAAGCGATTGGGTTTGCCGTCAACGGTTTCGGTTTTTTTAGCGAATACTACTGCATCTACCAGGCGTAATAAGGGCGTGGATTTTAATGCGTAATACATGTAGCTAGCAGCACCAGCAGCCATTAATGCGGCTCCCGCTGTTGCAGCAAGCGCTATTAAAGATAATCCCACTACAACTGGAAGGCTTGGTAGAAGAAGTATTGCAGAGACTGCAACCGCAAGTCCTGCTAACGTAAGAGCGGCACCTAAGCCTAACCACAAGGGCGAGCTTTGGTTTTGTTCCTGTGCTGTTTTATAACATTTAGCTATGTTTTTCTTAGAAGGTTCGTTTAATAAATCTAAAACCAACTGTAAATTGCTGATAGCTTTGGCTTGTTTATTTTTGTCGTCCTTGGAAGAAATAACAAGATTGGCTTTTTCAGCCTCGATGAATGCGCCAATAGCCGATGTAACTGTATTTTTTGTCTTATCGTCCAAAAAGGCTGCATTGGCGCTGATTATTTTTTGAACTTGCTCATTTATCTGACCGCTTATATTATTAAATGCAATTACATGTTGCGGCTCAGCTAAAACTTCCTCACCCTTCTCAAGTTCTACAATTTCCTCTTCCTCTATGGGCATTGTAGTATCGTTTGATCCCTTCAAAATGGATTGATCTTCATCTGTTCCATTGTTCTCAATAATTATTTCATTATTATTGTTTGTTGTTTGTGTTGCATATAGATTTGCAAATGTTGTTAAATCCAGATTTTTTTTAACATTATTTAATACAGCTACTGGAAATTCTTCAACTACAATATCTTTTTCATTGGTATTATCGCCTGACATGGTGGTTTCCTCGGTGGTTACAATAAATACTAGAAGGATGATTTTAACACTGAAATATTAAGCCAATATTAAGTCAAAAAAACAGGAACGCGCTGAGAACCGCTAGAGTGGTGTATCCTGTTGCCCTGAAAATTTATTATCTTCTTCAGGCTCTCAACCCCACGGATTTACGATAAAATGAATTAAAATTTTTTGGAGTACTGCCTATGTTAAATAATAAAAATCACCTGTTTCAATGGGCTGTGGTGGGAGCAGGGCCTGCGGGAATTGCTGCTGTGGGTAAGCTGTTAGACCAGGGCATTGAGCCTAAACAGATTGTGTGGATTGATCCCCTCTTTACAGTAGGGGATTTAGGGCAATTTTGGGCTAGTGTATCGAGCAACACCAAGGTCGCGTATTTTACTGATTTTTTACATGCTGTTGAGGCTTTTGGTTATAGCGAGGTGGCTGGTGATTTTTCGCTTAATCAATTAAATCCTGAAGACACCTGTACCTTGCATCATATTGTTGAACCCTTGCAGTGGGTAACCGAGCACCTGTGCCAAAAGATTGTTAAGGAACAAACGACTATCCATCGAATGTTTTTATCTGAAGGGCACTGGTTTTTAGAATCCGATACACGGTCTTTTAGCGCGCAAAATGTGATTCTGGCAACCGGCTCCATACCCCTGAGCCTTAGCTATCCAGGAGTGGATGTCATTCCCTTTGACGCAGCGATTGATAAAGAAAAATTGTCCCAAATGATTGAGCTGGATAAAACCTACGCTGTATTTGGTTCCTCTCACTCGGCAATTATTATTGTGCGCCATCTGGTTGAGCTGGGTGTGAAGAAAGTCATTAATTTTTACCGCTCCCCTTGCCGCTACGCAGTCGACATGGGAAATTGGACTCTTTTTGATAATACGGGCTTAAAAGGACAAACTGCCGCCTGGGCAAAAGCGCATATTGATGGATTTTTGCCTGCTAATCTGGTTCGCTATAATACTTCTGAGCCTAATATTACCCGTTTTCTGCCTGAATGCGCGAAAGTTATTTATGCTGTGGGGTTTGAGAAAAGAAACAATATCGTCATTGGGGATTACGAAGGCGTTCAGCATAATCCTTATCTTGGAATCATTGGGCCGGGTCTGTTTGGTTTTGGTATTGCCTATCCGGAATTAAAAGCCGATCCCTACGGTAGCGTGGAATCTCAGGTGGGGTTGTGGAAATTTATGGTTTATTTGAATAGGGTGATGCCTGTCTGGCTTAAGTACCCTGCTTAACCACGGTATTCCGCTAAATACCCCCATCGCTTGTCCCAGCTGGCTTTATTAATGGCTTTTAGCTGGGTTAGCTTTTCTATGAAAGGGAGAATGGTATCGCTTTTTTGGGCCAAAACAATGAGGTTGGATGAGCGAGGAACCGGGATAGTAAGCGTTGAACGTGCAAATTGATCGCGCAGGAGTTGAAATACTGGCCAGTGCTCTCGGGCATTTGCCAAATTAACGGCTAATACACCCGCGGGCTCCAGTAAACGCTTACAATGGGAAAAAAACAAGGCATTGCTGCATCCTTGCGGAAAATGATTGTCTGTGAATAAATCGACCAAAATACTGGAAAAACATTGGTTGGACTGGCTTAAAAAATCACTTGCCTCTGCGTGGACAATGTCGACGTTAGTTAAGGTATCTACTCCAAAAAATTGCCTGGCAAGGGCAATCACTTGCGCATTGGCTTCCACAATCGTTAACTTTTGCTCACCCAGGTAGGGCTTTAATGCGTGTGCAATGCCGCCACCTCCAAGCCCCAGCATTAAGCAAGGCTTTTTGTGAACCGTTGCGGGTAACATCAAGGGAGGCAGGTAATTTAACTGCGGCTTATGCGGGCGATAGCGGTGAATAAGTGTTTGAACCGCCGGGGAATCAAATTGCAACCAGCGATAAAGCCAGTTTTGATACACAGCAATTCCGGAAGCATGATAAATACAGGTTTTAAACCGGGTTTTCCAGAGCATGCTAATTTTTCTCACGTTGGAAAGGGTAAATGTTTCCTAACTGAAACACTTGGCTTAATGCATCCAGGGCAGTAAAACACTCGTTAACAAAAAGCGGGGAGGCTAAATCGTGAAAGTGTAATGTATCACGGTAGTGTTTATTCACCAGGTTTTCAAGCTTGTCCAGTAAAGTGGGCGTAACAAGGATGGATTGCTGCATGGCTTGCAATTCGATTTCGGATAAGGGAACCCGCAAGCGAAGGCAGGCCGGCCCGCCGCCGTTTTGCATGCTTTGCTTTAAGTCAAAATAATGCACAGCAGAAACCGGGTTGGTGGAAGAGGCAATGATCTCATCGATAAGTGCGCTGACTTTGCTGTTTTCCTGGCATTCAATGGGCGCAATCAATGCCATTTGATGGTTTTTTTCAGGAAGGGTAATCAATTGCGAATTAAAAAGGTAGGTGCTGACTGCCTCAGCAACTGAAAGACGGTTAGCAGGGATAATAATGCATTGCATTGGGAAATCACTTTTCTCTTGCAAAGCGTGCAATACCGCTTCCTGACTCACAAAAGCGTCCTCATGAAGGAGCAAAACCGACTCATTGGCAACCGCTATCACATCATTATGAAAAACACCGGCATCGATGGCTTTGGGATTTTGTTGGGCAAAAACCACTTGTTGAGGGGGTAAGCCGTGTGCGCGGGCAATCGCTTGTGAGGCTTCAAGCGTTTGGCGCGCGGGAAATTGGCGGGGTTCAGTTCCTTTTTCGTAGTGCGATTTGCCATAAACAAATAAATGAACGCCTTTGCTGTTGTGCCGTTCACACAAGCGGCTGTGGTTTGCTGCCCCTTCATCGGAAGTAATGCTGCAGGCAGGAAGTGCCAGGTGATGGCAAAAGAAACGCGGATCGCTAAATAAGGTTTGCAAAAGATGCGCTGAAAAAGCACTCTCCTGATGACGGTGCAAATTGGAAACCAGATTGGCTGGGGTAAAATGCACCCGGTGGTCTAGTGTATCAAGACTTGCAGACACTGTGGCGGTATTCGCCGCCCACATGCTGGATGCAGAAAAGGCTGCACTTAGGAGCCTTGGGGCGTCACGCGCTGCGGCTTTAAGTTGTGCTGCAGGATTACCGCTAAATCCCAATTGGCCAAGAAGGGCAAAATGAGGGCGTTGGTGTGGCGGTAACAAGCCTTGTTTAATCCCTAAGCTATGTAACAACCGCATTTTTGCAATGCCTTGAAGCGCTGCTGCTTTGGGGTTTGCAGGTTTTAAGGCATTGCCTGTTGAGGCAAGATTGCCAAGAGATAACCCGGCATAATGGTGGGTTGGTCCCACAAGCCCGTCTAAATTGAGTTCATAATAAGTCATTCATTTAATCCAGTGTGATTCCCGGTAATTGCAGCGCGGGCAAGGTTAATTCGCACTCTTCCATACTGGCAATAGGATAAGAACAATAATCTGCGGCAAAATAGGCACTTGGCCGGTGGTTTCCGCTTAAACCTACCCCTCCAAATGGTAACGTGCTTACCGCACCGGTCGTTGGCCTATTCCAGTTAATGAGCCCTGCGCGAATGGTTTTATAAAATTGCTCGTACTCTGTCACTTCTTCAGACAATAAACCGGCCGCCAGGCCATAGCGGGTTTGATTGGCTAAAAAAAGCGCTTCTTCGAAGGATTCATACCGGTAAACCTGTACAAAAGGGGCGAAAATTTCTTCATCGAATGGCGTTTTGACGGCTGTCATATCTACAACGCCTGGCGATAAAAAGCCGGTTTGTTCTTTTAATGAGCGCATGGTAAGCAAGGGAGAGGCGCCTGAATCAAGGAGTTGCTGTTGGCTGGCAAGATGGGTTAAAGCCTGCTCGTAACGAATGACAGGCCCCATAAACGGCTCTGGTTTTTCGCTAAAAGCGCCAATTTTTATTTTTTTTAATTGGGTTAGGTAGTGCTGAAGAAATGCATCCCCTGTTTTATTCCGAGGAATAATTAATCGTCTTGCACAGGTGCAGCGTTGTCCGGCTGTTATCATAGTAGAAAGCAATGCATGGTAAACTGCGGCCTCAAGATGCGCTGTTTTTCCAAGTACCAGAGGGTTATTTCCACCCATCTCAAGCGCTAAAATCACTTCGGGTTTATCGGAAAAATACTGGTTAATGCGTTTACCCGTTCGGTAGCTGCCCGTAAAGTAAACGCCCTGAATATCTGCTTCCATCAAAAATTGCCCGGTTTGAGCATCGCCTTGCAGGCAGTTCATGACACCTGCTGGCAAGCCGCTTTCATGCCAGCATTGGGTAATAAATTCAGCCACGGCAGGCGTTAATTCACTGGGTTTATAAACGAGCGTATTGCCCGCTAAAAGTGCCGGGATAATGTGCCCATTGCTCAAATGCGCTGGAAAATTAAAGGCACCAAGAATTGCAATCACTCCATGGGGCTTGTAGGTGAGGCGCGCTATTGCCTCTGCGGCGGTGAAATGTTTTTCAACTACCCGCTCTTCGTAGGCTTGGATGGACAATTGGGCCTTGGCAATCACCCCATTGACTTCGGTTAAGGCTTCCCATAAGGGTTTGCCGGTTTCTAAAGCAATGAGAAAAGCCAGCTCGGTTTTCCTGGTCTCAATTTCTTTGGCAAAATTTAAAATATAATGGCATCGTGTTTGAAAGGTTTCAGAAGACCACCCAGGGAGCGCATAATGCGCGGCATTGCAAGCGGCCATGACTTCTTCACGCGTTGCACAGTGCCCCTGCCATACCGTGGATGCATCCGCGGGATTAACGGAAAAAAATGGGTGTCCATTTCCGGTTATCCAATGGCCAGCCAGGTAGTGTGATTTATGGTTTTCTTGCAAGTTAGTCATCCCTTTACTCACTAAAAAAAGAACGGTCATCCCCTTGCAGCGGGGCAATTCGTATGCAATCCCCTTGCTTGACAGCTAACAAGAGGGCTGTTTTTTTACTAATAACACAGGTGCTCTGTTTTGGATTAACCACCACCTGACCTACGGTTGCGCGAAATTCAAGTTCGGTATTGGCCAGTAAAGCCCGTTTGGAGCTCACTTCATCGCTAATGCTTTGAACCGTTACCACTCGGCTGGACGCAATAGTGCGTATTTCCTTGCAGGGTGCTTCAATTGTGGGTCCTGCATCAAAAATATCGACGTAACCATTAAAACGAAAGCCTTCCTGTAACAAAATTTTCATGGCCGGTAAGGTCGAGGCATGCGGTTTGCCAATGACCGATTGTGCCGCTTTCGAAAGCAGTTTGATGTACAAGGGGTTTCTTGGCATTAAATCGGCAATGAATTGTTTGTCGGTTGAGAGCGTGAGGCTATCGGCTTTTTCAAACGGCATATGGAAAAAATGTTGTCCGACATGTTGCCAAAAGGGCGAGTGACCTGCTTCATCTGATACACCGCGCATTTCTGCAATCAGAAGAGAGGCAAAACGTGCAGGGTATTGGGCGATAAATAGAAAACGTGCGCGCGATAAAAGCAGCCCATTGTAATGACGCCGGTAGGTGGGGTCCAGGTATAAGGTCATCAATTCGCTTTGCCCCTGGTAATCGTTTACAAGTGATAAGACTTCGTAATCGCTTCGAATATGCAAAGAGTGGCAGACTCTGGTTCGTTTGACGATTTTATAGGAATAAAAAGGGGCTTCAAAGCCAATGGCCGCTTCAATCCCAGCGGTGCCGAGTATTTTGCCTGTTTCGACCGCTTCAAGGACAAAAAGATAATATTCCTGTTGCGGGGATTGGACTGATTTTTTAAAGGAGTCAGCAGACCAGGCTAACCGCGTTTCAAGCAATTTTTTATCTTTGGGTAAAGTGGTTAGTCCAATGCCCGCATTTTCTGCGAGGTGATAGATTGCATCCAAATCACCAGGGCGAGCGCTTCGAAAAAGCATCATTGGTTTAAATCCTCTAATCCAGAGCCTGCTAAATCCATCAGAAGAAGGGCACTTAATGCACTGCGCTCCACAAGACTATCCAGAAGAATATACTCGGCTTCCGTATGAATATTGCCGCCACGCACGCCTAACGTATCGATGACTGGCAGGCCCAATGCTGCAAGGTTATTTCCATCGCAGCAACCGCCGCTGTCTTGCCAATCAATGGCAAGCCCCAGTACTTCGCCTACTTGCTTAACCCTCTGAAACAAACGCGCAGTGCCATTGGAAACGGTCTTAACCGGGCGACCAAAATAGCCTTCGATTGCAAGTGTGCAGCCTTCTCGCTTACCCTCTTCCCGAATGCGATTAAACTGCTCTGTGACCCACAAGGCATCCTCAGGCTTGGAGATGCGCACATCAATTTGCGCTACGGCTTTATCAGGAACCCTGTTCAGTGCGTCACCGCCTGCGATTTTTCCAACATTCAGCGTGATGCCATTGTCCAGATCATTTAATGCATGGATAGCCGTAATGGCTTCTGCCAGGTGACAAATCGCGTTCTTGCCTTCAAAAAAAGCCCTTCCTGCATGCGCGGATTTCCCTTCGGCAATCAAGGTGAATTTTCCACTTCCCTTGCGGTTTTTAGCGAGGGTTCCTTGTTCATTCATTGCCGGTTCGTACACAAGAGCTGCCTGGTAATCCCCGGCTATTTGCTCATAAAAAAAGCGGGAAGCCGGTGAGCCTACTTCTTCATCGGTATTGATAAAGACATCCCAGCCAAGCAAGGGTGACAGGGAAGACGCTTCAAAGCAGATCAGGGCATGCAAAAGGACAATTAAACCGCCTTTCATGTCGGCCACACCCGGGCCATTGAGCTTGTTGTCTGAAAGCATGGTCACGGCGTGAAAAGGGTGGTTCGCACCATAGACTGTATCCATATGCCCACACAGCAAGACTCGGCGTTTTAATTCAGGGCGTTTGCGAATCCATAACCCATCGCCATAGGATTGGCGTTGTGCAAACCCTTCTATGTTTAGGGCAGTTGTTTCAGGAAACGGTATTGTTTCAATGGAATCGGCCAGCGGCAGGAAAGCCGCTTCAAGCGTTTGCCGCATTTTGGCTAAGCCTGGTAAATTTTCTGTACCGGAGTTGATTGAACAGAAGGCGTGGAGCTGTTCCACCATGAGCTGATTTTTTTCATGAAGGCCTAGAAGCAACTCCCTTGTTTTATTGACCATTTTTGCTCTGCCTAAAGCTATGACATTAGCTCAATTTGCCAGAGGAGGCAAGGGGATAGCTTATTGCTGAGACTTAGAAATGCGCTGAAATGGAGAGTAAAAACGCGTCTATTTCTTTCAGTTGACGCTGGAGTTTATTCTGGTATTCGGGCGTAGAATGCAGGATGGCATCTTCTATCAATAAAGAATGGGCTTTGTCTTCCTGGCATTGGAAAATAAATTGTTTGCGACTGGCAATGCTTGCCAGTTCTTTGCGCAGCTCAGTCCGTTGTCTTCTCAGTAAAAATCGAATACGGTCTATGATAAGCGCATAAAATTCCAGGTTGACATGGCTGTAATCGCCAGCGAGTTTCGGGCAGCTTTGCAGCGAAAGGCGTTCCAAAACGGCTGAAAAGCCCACTTTTTCGATGAGCGACGCGGGTATCCCAAAGGTATTTTGAGACCCATTCAAGTCGTCCATGGAATGCGTGTATTGCCTGTCCCAATTAAAATTATTCGTAGCCATAGAGAGCCTGATGCATTCAAAGTCAGTTAGTTTACTCAATAAAGCTTAAGAGAATATGAAATGAACAGACAAATTGGCAAAAAAGAAGGCATGAAGCAAAAAAAACTCCACTTCAAGCTTTTGTAAAAGTTGGTACAATAAACCCAACTTATTTTTAGCAGAGCGCACGTGCAGCAAATCCTTGAACAAACCCATCCCGAATGGCATGCGATAATAGAACTCGCTTTAAAGCGTATGGATCAAAACTA
This sequence comes from Tatlockia sp., assembly GCA_041659885.1. Lineage (GTDB taxonomy): Bacteria > Pseudomonadota > Gammaproteobacteria > Legionellales > Legionellaceae > Tatlockia. The sequence goes on along the minus strand of JBAZXN010000008.1, from coordinate 23,931 downwards.
TTTATTGGAATTGGCACACGAGTCCGATTGGTTACCCGGGATTACTAAATTGCTTGCAGCCTTTAGTCTGCCTTTAAGTGAAACCCGATACCTTCTGTTGGGCGAATCCCCTTATCCGCGCGCTCTTTCCGCCAATGGCTATGCCTTTTGGGATAACGCAGTAGGGAGTTTATGGAGCGAAACCGGTTTAAGCAAAGCGGTTAACCGAGCGACCTCGCTTCGCAATATTATGAAAATGCTTTTGCTTGCGCGAGGCGATCTGGGGCTGGATTTGTCACAAACAGCAATTACCCAACTGGATAAGTCGAAATACATTCAAACGGGGGAGGAGTTGTTTAATACCCTCATCAACAAAGGGTTTTTATTGTTAAATGCGACCTTGGTATACAGTGATGGCAAGGTGCGTTTTCATGCGCGGCATTGGCAGCCATTTATGCACAGTTTGTTTTCGCAATTACTGGAAAAAAAACCTGCGATACAGCTTATTTTACTGGGGAAAATAGCGAATGAAGTGCCAAACGCCCAACTTTTCCCTTGCTTAATCGCCGAGCACCCGTACAATCTTAGTTTTATTACCAATACGAACGTGTTGGATTTTTTTAAACCTTTGGATCTACTTAATCGCCATGCGCACTAAATCAACGGTTGATATCAATGAAATTAACAAATTCGCCACCTTAAGCAAGCAATGGTGGAATAAAAACGGCGCACTGAAAACCTTGCACGATATCAATCCAGTAAGGCTGCAATTTATTGAGGATGCAATCCATCTTCCACAAAAAACGGTTCTGGATGTTGGCTGCGGCGGGGGCATTTTAAGTGAAGCATTGGCTAAAAAAGGCGCTATTGTGACCGGCCTGGACGCAGAGGAAGAAGCCATTGCTGTCGCAAGAAAGCATGCCGAGAAAAAGCAATTAGCCCTTCATTATGTTGCCACGCCCATTGAGGATTTTACAGCACAAGCATTTGATGTCGTGGTTTGCATGGAAATGCTGGAGCATGTCGTTAATCCACAAACGGTAATAACGCATTGTGCAAGGTTATTAAAGCCAGGTGGCCTGCTTTTTTTATCCACCATAAATCGCACGCTCAAGGCCTATGCAGGAGCAATTGTTGCTGCGGAATATGTTTTGGGTTTATTGCCCAGGCAAACCCACGATTTTGCTAAATTCATCAAGCCCAGTGAGTTGCTCTCCATGGCGAGACAAGAAGGCTTTGCCTTGAAAACCATGCAGGGCTTGGGTTATAACCCCTTTACTCGCAAAGCAGCCTTGCAATCCTCTGTCGATATTAATTATTTAGTGTGCTGTGTAAAACCTTGCGAGGGGGGATAAAATAAACCGACCGTTCTGCAAAATATAAAGGGGCTATAATTAATTTAGGCGCTTTATGTTAAGGAGGTCGTATATGCCATCTAAAACAGGACGATGCTTTCTTTTTGTTTTGGGATTGGTTAGCGCATCACTCTGCTATGGGCATGGGCATGGGTTTTGGGGCTACGGGCATGGGTATTCGGGCTACAGGCAGGGATATTGGGGACAAAATGTCATTTTTATTAACCCCTCCGTGCCAGTTGGTGGCTATTATAACGGATATGCACCTTACCCTTATTATAATCCCTACGAGTACTACCCTCGTTATCGATGTATAACAGTACCTCGATGCTATCCCTCTGGGGATTGTAATTATCAAAACCAGGAGTGCAATTACTATTAATTAGAGACCGCCCTCTGACGTCGTTCCGAGCATGGCGAGGAATCTCCCTTGATAAGTTTGAGTCTGGTGCAGAGGTTTCTCGCTATAGCTCGGAAAATCCATGAAAGCGTGTTTAAACACCCAATCCAGATTTTAATTGCTGAAGAAAATGTTTTGCTTTTTCAATGTCATTGTCTTCCAGAGCCAATTCAATGTGTTCGATGTTGTTTCGAACCGCATTCCTGTTTAGTCGCTTTAAGCTTCTCAAAAGAAAGCCTATGCCGATAAATACCAACATGCTAAAAAAGGGATTACCAACTATAAAATCCTGTAATGATTTCATGGATAGCCTCAGGGTGTTGTTTTGTATTCTTTAGTTTAAGTCAGACTAAAAAAATCTGCTCTGTATTCCTAACTAGTTCCCTTAGCACTTGCTTTTTTATTGGCATAACGCGTTTGATAGCGTTGGTGTGCATATTTGGCCTGATCCTCGGTTACCACATCCACCTCGTTTCCAAAAAGGTCAACGCGTGCGGCATTGGCTTTTTGGCAATTTAAATACGCAGGGGAAGCGCTGTAATAGCTTAGAGCCTCACGAAGGGCTTTTTTACTAAAAGGAGGGGTGTCAAGGCGCTCGTAAAAGGCAATGATTTCATTGAAAATGCCAATTTGCAAGGGCTTTACCTGATTTGATTTTTTAAAAAATGCGCACGGGAAATATTCAACCAGCCAATCAATGATTTGTAATTTATCTTTTTTGGCGCTTTCTGTTTGTTGAACCATTTGTATACCTACAGGAACTCTTTCTTGATTAAACTACCATAAATACCAGGTTAATCAAGTTGGTTTTTATTAAAATTGATTTTTTAACGCTTTACGTGGGGAAATATGTACTCTTTGCATAAATATTAAGTTAATCCCTGTTTTTATTGGTGCCATCTGAATTTTCGTTCTAATGGATTGATTAAGAAAGTCCAAGAGATATCTCAATGTGACTCAAGAGATGCGCCTGATCAACTTGTAAAAATTTCTTTCTAATACCCTAACGTATTAATAAATAACGCAAAAAATTAATTTCAATAAAGCAGCACACCGTATTTTAGAAGCCAGTCTGTCTTGCAAAGCAACAAACTAATTGCTAAATTTGAATTACGGCTTCAATGGATTTGAGGTCCAGGCAAAAGGATTTGTGATCATAGGGAAATGATAGTCAAGGACGACATGTCGGAACAGGATGTTCTGACGGAAGACTGCGAAAAGCCAGGGTTAAACCTGGCTTTACCTTTTTATACGGTTGCGAATCCGGAATGACTTAAGTAATACTTATCGGGATAGTAAGCAAACACCACCGAACCGCCCTTAATCGTATTAATTACCGGACGAGCCAATGTTTTGGCAATAGACGGACATCCCCAGCTTCGACCGGCACGGCCTGCTTTTTTAATAAAGTCAGGTTCTACATACCAGGCACCATGAATCACCACACGGCGATTATACGCATTGTCATTAATGCCATGCTCTAATCCCTGGAGATTGAGTGAATACCCTTTTGAGCCAATGTAGGTATCGCGCGTTACAAAGGTCCCGAGGCTTGTTTCCTTGCTTGAAAAAGAATTGGAAAAATGGTGCGGTACATCCATGCCGGAGTTTTTGCCATGAGCGACATAGGTGTTGTATAAAAGCTTTTCATTGTGCAAGTCAAAAACCCACATGCGTTGCTGGTTTGAGGGTAATGAATAATCAATCACAGTTAGAAGTGGTTTTCTAACGGCGCCTTTGTCAGCCGCTTTTTTATAAGCAATCAACGCAGTTTTTAATACTTGCTTGTTGAGTTTGGGTGCTTTCTGGCTTAGAAAAAGCAAATGTTGGTTTATGTCGAAACCTGTTTTAACAGTTTGGGGGGCGCCTTGTGGAACGGGGCTTGATGCTAAAAAAACTGCAGAAACAAAACTTAGTATTGTACTCATAACACTCCTACTCTTTGGTAAATCGTCGGATCTACGGTTTACAAACGACTGGTAATTATATTTACAACTAACCCAAATGTAAAATCACAAGTTTTTGATTTGGTCTTTAAGGTGAAAGTTTATTCAATTCAGCGGGTTAAGAAAGTAAGCTAAACCGGAACAAGAACAAAAGTCAAACAAAAAGAATGTAAATAAATCTATTTAATGGGATTTTCACCCAATCATTTGTTTCAAAAGTGACCTATCTTATCACAATTGATTCTATTTTGTCTAACTTTTATACTTCTGCGCAGGCTTAACCTTGATAAATAAGATATAAAAATGTACACTCTTGCATAAATAGATTTCAATTACTTTTATTCTGAATTATCATCCCAACAAATTTTATGGAGATTTACATGCTTGAGCGATTCTCAGTACAAAACCCGCAAGGTATCCGTGCACAGATTAACACAGCCTATCGTATTGATGAATTAACGCTGATGACAGAACTTATTCTCAAAGCAGAGTTACCTGTTGAAAAACAAAATGCCATCAAAAACCAGGCAACCGCACTTGTGGAGCAGGTGCGCGCATTACGCAAGAAAAGTACGGGGATTGATTCGTTTTTGACGGAGTATTCGTTATCAAGTGATGAAGGCATCGCATTGATGTGTTTGGCAGAGGCCTTATTGCGTGTGCCAGACAATGCCACAATTGACAGTTTGATTAAAGACAAGCTCTCCCGCGCCGACTGGAAAGCGCACCGTGGCCAGAGTGAATCGTTCTTTGTAAATGCCACTACCTGGGCATTGATGCTGACAGGAAAAGTACTAACCCCTGAAAATGCAGACTCTACCTTATCCAAAACCCTCTTTAAATTGATCAATCGCAGCGGTGAACCGGTAGTTCGTAAAGCGGTAGATAAAGCAATGCGCATTATGAGCAAACAATTTGTGACGGGAAGAACGATTCAGGAAGCGTTGTCCCGCTCAAAGAAAAAAGAGGCACAAGGTTATCGGTATTCTTACGACATGCTCGGGGAAGCCGCACTAACCGATGTAGATGCAGCGCGTTATTTTGAAGCCTATAAAAATGCGATTGAAGCCATTGGTAAAAGCGTGGATAAAAACGCTACCATCTACCAACGTGCTGGCATATCTATTAAGTTGTCTGCGTTGCATCCTCGTTATCAGGAATCCCAACGCACGCGAGTTATGGACGAATTACCGCCTAAACTGCTGAAGTTAGCGCAGCTTGCAAAGCAATACGATATCGGTATGACCGTTGATGCAGAAGAGTCAGAGCGGCTTGAACTTTCACTTGATGTTATCGAGCAAGTATTTAACGATGACAGCCTAAACGGCTGGAATGGCTTTGGTTTGGCCGTGCAGTCCTATCAAAAAAGGGCTTTTTATGTACTGGATTGGGTGGCAGCTTTAGCACGAGGCAAAAAACGCCGCATTATGGTTCGACTCATTAAAGGTGCGTATTGGGACAGTGAAATTAAAAAATCGCAGATGCAAGGTTATTCCGAATACCCTGTTTTCACGCGTAAAGTCTTTACGGATGTGTCCTTTCAGGCTTGTGCTAAAAAATTACTAACGATGACGGATGCCATCTATCCGCAATTTGCAACCCACAACGCCTATTCTGTCGCAATGATTCTCAATATTGTGGGCAGTTACCGCGACTTTGAATTTCAATGTTTGCATGGCATGGGCAATGAGCTTTATGAGCAAATAGTCCCTGCTAATTGTCATAATATTCCTTGCCGTATTTATGCGCCTGTTGGCACGCACGAAGATCTTCTTCCCTACCTGGTTCGCCGTTTGTTGGAAAATGGAGCAAATTCCTCGTTTGTGAATCGAATAGTGGATGAAAAAGCCCCGATTAGCAGCCTGGTAGAAGATCCTGTCAGCAAGGCAAACCACCTTTTAGGCAAAATAAATCAAAATATTCCGTTACCTGCTTCTATTTTTCAACCCGAACGAAAAAATTCAGTCGGATTTGATTTTACCGATAGAACACTGGTTGCTCAATTGCAACAAACTTACAGTGAAATGGATCTGGGGCATTGGTTTGCCAAGCCTTTATTGGCAGGACAAAAACCCGGAGGCGAAGTGGATGGCTCTGTTACTTCACCGCAAAAACCGGATAGAACAATTGGTCGGGTCAGTGATGCAAAAGAGCAGGACATTGAGTGGGCCTTATCCGAAGCTACTCGTGCATTTCCTGTCTGGAGCACCCGGCCTGTGAGCGAGCGGGTCGCGATGGTTCAGCGCTTTGCCGATCTTCTCGAAGAAAACATGCCCGAATTTTTGGCCCTGGCTTGTTTGGAAGCCGGGAAAACTTTTGGCGATGGGGTTGCCGAAGTACGTGAAGCGGTCGATTTTTGCCGTTATTATGCGGTTATGGCTGAAAAGTTAATGACAAAACCGCTGGTTTTGCATGGCTATACTGGCGAGCTAAATGAGTTGAGTTTGCACGGTCGCGGTGTTGTATTATGCATTAGCCCCTGGAATTTTCCTTTGGCAATTTTTACAGGGCAAGTCGTGGCCGCATTGGTTACTGGAAACTGCGTGATTGCAAAACCTGCTCCACAAACGCCATTAATTGCCAACTTTGCCGTGCAATTAATGCATCAAGCCGGTATTCCTGATGAGGTAATCCAGCTTTTACCGGGCGATGGCAAAACAGTAGGCCAGGCTTTAGTGGCTGACAAGCGCGTAAAAGCAGTTGTTTTCACTGGTTCCACCCAAACTGCAACCCATATCAATCAAACGTTGGCAACGCGTGGAGGGGAAATTATTCCCCTTATCGCCGAAACGGGCGGCCAAAATGCCATGATAGTGGATTCTTCAGCCTTACTTGAACAAGTTGCGATTGATGCGGTTAATTCCGCTTTCGGGAGTGCAGGGCAGCGCTGCTCGGCACTGCGTGTGTTGTTTGTACAAGACGAAGTGTATGATCGCATGATCCATTTGTTAAAAGGGGCGATGGCTGAGTTGGAAATTGGCGATCCGCAATGGCTTTCTACCGACATTGGACCTGTTATTGATAAAGCAGCCTTGTCGCGTTTAAAGGCACACGTTTTGGCAATGCAAGAAAAGGGTACGCTGATTTATCAGTGTGAAATTCCTAAAGTCTGCGGTACGGGTCATTTTATGCCGCCAACTGCCATAGCAATTGATAGCATGGCTGTTTTGGAAGAGGAAGTATTTGGTCCTGTGTTGCATGTGGTACGTTATAAACGCAAAAACTTGGATAAGGTGATTGAACAAATTAATAGCACAGGCTATGGATTAACCTTAGGCATACACAGCCGCATCAATGAAACGGTTGAGTATATCAAGCAGCAGGTTCATGTAGGCAATTGCTATGTGAATCGCAACATGATTGGTGCGGTGGTAGGGCTACAGCCTTTTGGCGGTGAAGGCTTATCAGGAACAGGCCCCAAAGCAGGTGGCCCGCATTACCTGCTTCGCTTCTGCCATGAGAGAACCTACACGGTAGATACAACGGCCGCAGGTGGAAATGCCAGTTTAATGTCATTGCCTGAGGGGTATTGAAGCCTGTGGAGCAAAGTCTGCACGTATCCTTTTAAGATACGTGCAGACTCTCATGAAGCTTAAACGAAATCACCGTAACCGATGCCCAATCTCCAGTGCTTTTTCTAATGCTGTACCAAGTACTTTTGCATTCACCTTATCATGCCCTTTCATACTGTGTGCCGTAAAAAATTTCACTTCATCCAGCGTCTTAAGTGGCGCATTTTTTGGTGAAAGAGATTGCAACCGGTTAACGAGTCCATCGACTAAAACGTGGGTATCCGTTTGCATGCTTAAAGAAGCAGCTAGTGTTAATGCAGTGGTAATACTGTGTTGCAAACGGCTTTTACCTGATCGGTTCGTTTGAAAAAAGAGACTTTTATTAAGCGCTAAGTCATTGTCTGCAATAGTCAATTGAGCACTCACCAACGCTGCTATCAGGGTTGAATCGTCTTTCGCATGGGTGATAGCGCTTACCAATGCCTTTGCCGCTTTGCGCTTTGTAGTACTAATAAACCAACTATTTTCCAGGTACTCCTGAATAATGGTAGCGGTCATGTTTTTTAAGAGGGTCAAATCGCCAGGTTTGTCTTTATCAACACTCACTAGTGCTTGAAAGAGGAACAAGTAAGATTGATTGTTTGTCAACTGAGTTAATTTATCGGCATAACCTAGCCAACGCGGCATGAAAGCGGTTTTTTTGATTTTGGGTAATAATTCGTCTTGCAAAAAAGTCCTGTAAATCGCTTTTAGCTCCGTTTCATTAAATTGTTTTTGCGCTAAATAACTTAAAAAAGCATGGTTTTTTTCAATAAAATTATTCGCTTTTGCATCATGAAAAAGAGTACGCAGTACCGAGAAGAGTTCCTTTTTATCCTTTGCTGTCACAGGGTTATTATTAGCCCTTGTTTCATAAAATAGTTCATGAGCAATCACGATGGGTGGGATGCACTCATTTATTAATACGGGTTTGTCAAGGGACGCATATTTTTCGGGTAAGGGGTGGTAGGGGGTTGTCAGATTTGGCATTTCATCAAGCCGATAGCTGGGAATGGCCTCCGTTAAGTGTTCAGCAAGGGCTTCTTTCATCTGTTGAATAAAGGTGGCTTCATTATAAGTGTTTGCTAATTTGGCTTCGCGATAAGTTGATTCTTGTGATTCACTGAATGCAGACCACTTGGTGTTAAACAATTGTTGCTTTGTTATCGTGACAAAGTCCTCTTTGGGTAGTTGTTCAACATGCGTTAGCAAAGGACCAATGAGCCGGTAAAATCCTTCATTAAACTCGCGTCGTGTGCGTGCTATTTCATCCAGTTTTTTTTGTAATTGTTGTTTTTGCGCTTCATTGGATACCTGCTGATCTTCTTGATTCAAAATATAGAAAATTTCTCCTTTTGAACCTTGTCGATTGGTACGACCGCTCATTTGCCTCTCCAGTCGTGTGGAAGAAACGAAGGTGAGGCACACATCCATGCCCTCTTTTTTATTGTAAGGAACGTCCGTATTTCGCCCAATGGCTGCGGTGGTAATCGTTACCATGCCGGGGGTTGCCGCTGCTTTAATTACTGCCGTTTCTTCTTCTTTGCCAGTAAAATATTGCAGTGTCTCCTCTGGAAATTTTGCGTGTAAAAAAGCATACAGTGCATTTACTTCATCAATACTTTTACAGAAAATCAACAAGGGCGCTCTGTTTTTGTCCTTAAATCGAAGAGAAACCTGGTCCATTAGGTGTGCCCAGTGCGCTTTTTTATTGGGTAATAGTTTAAGCGATAGGGTATTGGTGTGTTTTTTATGATGTGGCTCAATCTTTGAAAAAGCGAACCCGTATTTTTCAAATTGTTCTTGTATTTCCTCCTCGGAACCCACGGTTCCTGAGGATCCCCAAATGCGCCCTGTTCTAGCAAGGCATCTGTCTAATACATTGCGGTTGGCTTTTGAAATAATAGTTTTTGTTTCAGGTGTTATTTCTATCTTTAAGCGGTCTTGAAGTAACTGCTGCAAACCATTTCCAAATACTGCAACGGGGTTTACTTTTTTGTCTTCCATCAATAATTGGATTACATTGTGTTCGCTGATAACAAAGTTATTATTCACTTTTAGTACATACCTGACCAAAAGAGCCGATTCAAGCCATTTCAAAAGAACCCCATCGTCTAAACGGGTGAGTATCCGGGCGGACTTGTCTAATAAACGTGCTTGTTGACGAATGTAGTTTCTCAAGCGGCTAAGATCGGTTGATTTACTGGTGTTGCAATCCGTAAAAGGGGGTTTATCAATGTAGGAATTAATAACGCCGTAGATCCATGTGTGCGAAGCATTGAGGTTTGCCCCGTGGGTTGCAAAACGGTATGCAGTTTGATCATCAAGAATAAAAAAGTCTGACTCGTTAATCACGGTGCTGACAATTGCATCCGAGTCCTCCAGTTGGTGGTCAGCTAACATGGCTTTGGTGTAAAAGAAATCTATTTGGGATGCGGTGCTGAAATTAATTCCGTCATGAGAATAGGCAGCAAGGGGGCTTACAGCAGAAAGCGGTGTTTGGGCAAAAGGAATACCTAAGGCCGTTAAAAACGCACCGTAGTTTTCAATATCGCGTTGCGCATCAATTAAGGAAGAGGTAAACCGTTCTACGCGATCGCTTATTAACCACAAGAAGGCACATTCCATCCATTCGACAAGACTTTTTCCCTGCCCGGTATCAAAGTTTGTGATAACGTGTCCTTGATGAAGGAGGCTATCAATCTGTACAATCATCTGAGTGGCATTGGGAAATTGACCTGTGCTGCGATACATTGCTTCACGCATTAGCGTTAAGGCTTGCACTTGATGCTTGATATTGTGGTGGCACTGCCCCTCTTTTTTTAGCTTCAAAAAGCGCGTCTTGATTTCCTGATTGGTTAAGTCGCAGGCCGCTTTCCCATCAAACACCGGTAATTTTTTACCCATTGCATTGATTAATAAAAACATTTCCATTAACTGTTTTCGATAGGCATAAGGGTAGGTTGTGCCGTTAATTAAATCGGTCGACTCATTGATTACTCGTTCAACCTGCGATAGTTCAAATTGCGCATCCCAATTGCGTTTTCCAAATGGCGATTTTTCAATGGTCAGTAATAAGGCATCGAAGGATTCCTCTTGACCCAAATGGTTTAATCCATTATGTAGTGAGTTGATACTAATTGGTGTTGTCTCGTAGAGCACACTTAAACGGGTTAGATTGGGCTCTTCGAGCGCTGACAACTGATTTAATACGGCGGTCAGGTCGGTCGGCTTATCGCATGCGCGTTGAGAAGCAAATGCTTTTGACAAAATAAGCAGAATACGGGTTTTTTGCTCTGGAGCTAACAAAGCGGTTTTTTCCAGGAAAAGCGTAACCTGTTGGTTTTGAACCAGATGCATAACCATATTGGCTATGCTCTCTCGATGAGTTATAAATACCGCAGTATCATGTCCAATTTGTACCCTTTGTTGGTTGCTAAGGGTTGGCTCTCTTAATAAGAAGGCAAGCAGCTTATCTTGGTCATCTTGCGCATGGATTTTGCCCAACTCCCGGATAAAAGTAACATAATCCAGATCCTCGTTGTTAAATAGCCTACAAAAATCAACGATCATTGGGGTTGAAAATTGCTGATTATCCATTAATTGAACGAGTTCAATTAAGCGATAACAAGTTGCTTTTTCATAGTTTTTTGTCAAATAACCCGTGAAAGCGGCAAAAATAGGTTGATGGTCGCGATGCGGCATGGAGGAGAATAACGTCATGAAGGCCGTGAAGCTGTCAATGTCGCATCGTTTAAAATCAATCGTTTCGATACACTTTAGATAGGCGGCCTCAAAATCACCTTGTACACCGGCCTGCTTGCATAAAGCAATGCAAGCAATGGCAAGGGGTGTCAAGAGGCTTGTAATTCTGGTTAGTTGTTTAAAATCATCGGCCTCTTCTACTTCTGGTAATTGCAAGGTCGCATTATACAGTGCGAAAGGAAGCTTTGGTTCGGGTTTAATGGGCGTTAAAAGCTCTTTGAGGGTTAAAGCAATCTTCGAACTGTACGAATCGAGTTTAAAAAGATCGTACACGACACGGGTTTTTAAATTGTTTAGGAGGTTTTTTATAAGTCCTCCTGCAATCAGAGAAGCTACTTTGCCGCAAGCTTGCATCGCTTCGTTTAAATGGATTTGCAGCGTTGCTATATCAGTGTCTTTAAGTTGTGCCATGCGTGCACGTACACTTTCTGTGTTATATTTTTTTATAAAACCTGCTTTAGTGTCCTCATTGGTTGAAGCAGCGGCTTTTCCCATGTCCACCAGGAATTTCATCGGCTTACCGTATGCGTTGGCACGGGACAGAACTTCAATGATTTGGATAAGGTTTGATCGAATTTCCTGGTTATCTCGACACACAATTTCGGGCGCGTACAGTTTGACTGTGATACCCTCTTTTTGAAAGAGAGTATGGATTGCTTTATGATCGATAACACCGTTTTGCATTGCCAATGCTTCGGCCTCACGAAAAAGCGTTAAAGCCGTATCGTAGGTTAAAAATTGTTCTGAGGAGACAATGCATTGAAACACATAAAGTGCGGTGTTTTGTTGTGTTTCTCCATGACTTGCCTTTTCTAAAAATCTGCGGATTTCGTTTAATTTTTGTAAATCAGCATGCTCTTTTGGTAAAGCCTTAAAGTCTTCTTCGAGTAGATTAAACTGGTAATTTGCTAACAGTGCCGAAAATAACAGTAAATCATCTTGCAAGGCATTGCCAACGTTTGCTCCACGTGAAAGATACTCAAGGCTGTAAAGGGCGTAACTCGTCCCACGTATCGTTTTTTGGGCACCTATCACACGAATAAACTGCAAGGTGGCATAACGATTCGCCATCAATTGACGGTTTAATAAACGGGGATAGTCTTGGAAAACCATAAAGGCATAAATATCCCCATCGTGTTTTCTTTCTATAGAATAGAAGTCTTGTATTGCGATGTAGTATTCTGCTTCTAAATCATTAAAATTGACCTGCTGCTCATGCAGTTGCTTCAGACAAGCTAACTTGTCTAACATTTCCTTAATACAAATGCTTTCTGCATTTTTGAAAATCCACTCAAATGTCGAGACAGATTTACCGCAGAACTTCTTGTTTGCATTCAATACGCCTTTAAACCGAGCCCCGGTGATATAGTAGAGACATTCCATTAAACGAAGTTGCATTGAAAAATTGCATTCATTCTCATGCTCGGGGTAAGAATATTTACGCCCATAGGAGAGTACTTTTTGAAACGTGTTGATAAACATTTGGGTGGGCATCCCCGCAAGCTGTTGCCCCATAAACCGATAGACATGGCGGTAATAGTTTTGTGGAGAAATGGGTAAGGATGGGTGAATGCGCTGAAATGCACTTCCCTGACCATAATCGTAAACTATGTATAATTTGAATGCAGGTGGCAAAATATCGCCCGTCACAACGTAGTCTACATAAGCAATGGCTTTACCTTCTTTTTGTAGGCTTTCAAAACTGCCCGTAGAAAGTGTTTCTTTAGTACTATCAATCGCCCAGGTTCGATAGAGGCCATTTTCGAGTTTGCAAGCAATAAGCTCAGATTCGTTTAGTATTATATAAGCACCTTGAACAGTGACCATGTTATACAGCGTATCTAGTGAGGTACGGTAGCATTGAAACCCCGAATGAAAAGGCTTCGCATGCAGCGCCACCGGGTTATAGACAAAATCCATACACGATGCAACACAGGTAAACCCTTCGTATTTTGAAGCATAATAAGCACCAAAAGCATCCAGCATGAGGGCTTTGGCATTTTGTTCAGGAGAGCCAAATTTGCGGGGGGCAAGCGCGCTTAATTGATCAGGTAAATCGCGTGCATTGGTTAATAGTGTCAAGAGCCGCTGCATGTAGGTTCCCGGTTGCCCCCCTTGAGGGGTTTCCCATTGGCCTGCAATTTGGGAAAGAAGCGGGTTACTACCTTGGCACAGCTCCTCACATTTTTTCCAAAAATAGCTAAAATCATTGACTGTATTAATTAGGTTATGGCGCGATGCACCAGTATGTACTAGGAATTTTTTTAAACAAGCAATGTGCACTGGTGTGAAAGCGCGCAAACTGCCCAACATATCAAAAAAATCATCACGATAAAACGGCGTCAGGTGATCAAAATGGGAAAAATAGGCGTCATCTAGAAATTCCGCCAAGCCTGAATGCACCAAATCCAATTCAGTAAGTGCCTGAAAAAAACGGGTAACTCCGGTATCACCCTGTGTAAGCCACAGGTTCATAAGACTGGTGCAATTTCCCTGTATAATGCGTAGACGAATGCTTGCTTGGGGAATTGTGCCTAACAAGGGTTTGACTGCGTCAAATAGGCTATAGAAGGGGGTCGAATCCCTGTAGGGAATATACGTATCCAATGCGAAGGGCTTTCTTTCACTTGGCTGCTCTGTCAAGGGATCGTAATCCAGTACATACTCCCCTTGGGGCGTCTTGCTAAGTTCAAAAGGCGCACAGTTTTCTTTATTTAAAGCAACCCATTGCGGAAGGGCTGAGGCCAGTTTTTCCTCAGCGTTTGGGGACAGGTACTTAATTGCATGGGGCAAATTAGCAAAGAGCTCATATTCCGCAAGGGCTATAGCGTCCGCTACCTGAGAGGGTCGAAAAGGGGAGCTGAGGTGGGCGGATTCACTGTATTTCTTTTTAAAAGCAGCATAATCAATGCATTCGCCGTGATATTGTGCAACTTCCTGTTCCACAACTACGGACACTTCGACCATTTCTTGTACTTGCTGCTCGACCACTTCCATATGCTGTACATCGATTTGTACGTAATGGTTAAATTGATTCGCATCGGCATGATGAATTAAGGATTTAAGTTTGATAGGGGCACCATCAATCCCCTCGAGGAACTCGAAATTTGCTTCATCCCGGGCTTGCTTGGGTCTTGCCTGTTGAATCGACTGGATAATTGTTGCAATAAAGGTTGGAAATTGCATTGAAACATCTTCCCTGCCACTCTCCATAATAAGAACGGGAAAGTCTACGCCCTTTGCGATATGCTCTGCTAAAAGGGTATCCAGGCCGGGAGTGTTTAAGTCCTCTTTATTCAATAGCAACTCAATGGATTCAATGGCTATTTCGTTTAAGCATTGTAAAAAAAAATGGCACTCAGGGGTTTGCAAAAGCGCTGTATCCATGAATAAGGACAGCTTATACACGGAGTTTGGGGGCGTTTTCTGCAACCATTGGCCTAAATACTGCAATTGATCAGGTGAAAGCTTGTCAGGCAGCACAAGACAGATGGCCTGCTCTTTATCCAGGCGATATTCTATATTAGCTAACTGATCGGAAATAAGCTGATTTTCTTGTTGAAAAATAGTGATTTTTGGCATTAGGATTCCTGGAACATCACAATCAGCGCTGTTCTTAAAAAGAATTTAATGCTCTATTTTAAGTCATCATGATTCCAGTGTCAATTGAATAGGTTGTAGAGGTAATTCACACTGCAATGGCTTTACACCTGGCGATTATTGCATTCATTGTCTAAAGTTAACTTAACCTTGATTTGATACCAAACAATAATAAGACGGAGTATCAAATGAAATTGAATTTCGCCAGGCTCTTTTTTTTACTTACCTTTGTTTCTTCCGCGCATGCAGCCTTGCTTAGGCTTGATGCGAATGCAAGCTTTATGGAATGGAATATTGAGTCAGCCAAAATTAAATCGCTGGCTGGAAAGTGGCCTGTGCAAGGCACCATTCGCGTTAACCCCGACCATCCCCAAGACTTGCAAGCAGATCTTGCCATAACCAACTCCATTTCAGGGATCCCGGAATTGCGTAAATCACGCAAAACGCCGCTATTTGATAGTTTAAGCTACCCACTCATTACCTTTATTGGGAAAAGTGTTGAACGTATTGACGGGAGGAATGCAAAAATCCAGGGGGAGTTTTCCTTGCATGGCGTGACTCGCCCGGTTATTTTTGAGGTTCAAGTCATTAAAATGGAAAAAAATCCTCAAACGCATGCGCTACGTGTTGCGTTTATAGCAAAAGCCACAATAAAACGCACTGATTTTGGTATGAAAACCGTATTGCCCGGTGTAGGGGATGAAATAGAGCTTGCGTTTAACGCGCTTGCGTCTACTTCACCGAATTAATAGCCGTGAATATCGACTTGTTCAGACTTAACATGCTGCTCTTTATCAAAAGCTATTTCGTGTTTTTTTGCAAAAAACCAGGGGATAACGACAAAAAGTACCAATCCACCGATTAAAAACGATTCAAAAAAAGCCACATTGCCAATTGGGATCTGGGTAGGGGGTACAAAGCCTATCGCCATTGCAGCCAGACAGCAGACAATTCCAAGGCCTGCAACACACCAGATGGCACACTTTCCACCGGGTATTTTGTAGCTGCGTGGTTGATTCGGCTGGCTGTAGCGCAATTTAATTACTGCCGCGAACATAAAAATATAGACTAAAAGTGCCATTTGGGCGCATAAATCGCTCAATAGCCAATAGGCTGCATTGATCGAGTCAAAAAAGATAAAAACAGTACTCAGCAAGGAAAAAATGATGCCCTGGGTAATTAAAATGGCCACCGGTGCACCGTATTTGTTAACTTGGGCAAAAATTACAGGCAAAGAGCCGTCACGCGCGGAAACCAAAAGCCCCTTGGTAGGGCCTATAATCCAGGCGGAAACTCCACTTAATCCACCCAAAATAATCAAAATAGCAATGACACTGATCATCCAGGGCATGTTGTAGCTGTTAAAAAACACAGCGTAGGCATCAATCAAGCCCGACACCACGCTTAATTCTTTGGTAGGTACAACAAAAACAATGGCAAGTGAGCTTAACACCAGGGTTGCAAAGATAATAACGGTAGAATACAAAATAGCGCGTGGATAGTCGCGCTGGGGGTTTTTCACCTCTTCCGCATGCACGGCGGACATTTCAACACCAATGAGGCCAAACAATACGGCCGAGAAAAGTGAAAGGTTACCTAATTCGCTAAAATCCGGGATCCACGAAGAGTGAATATCCACTGCCAGAGGTTTTCCTTGAAAAAACCAAAAAGCGCCTAAAAGTGTAATCCCAAGCATGGGTAAAATGGTTCCAATGGTTGCGCCAATAATGCTCACAAACCCAGACACCTTCATACCAAAACAATTGAGGAGCGTAAAAAACCAGAAAAGCCCCAGGGTAGTTAGCAATAAATACACTTTATTGTTCGCTAACTCCGGTGCAAAAAGGTAGGAAAGAGTGGCTGCAATAAACGCTAAAATGGTGGGATACCAAACCACATTATAGATCCACTGCAACCAGATCGTAATAAAACCCGCCCGCCTGCCAAAGGCTTCCCGTACCCAAACATACAATCCGCCGGTGTTTGGATACGCTGTGGCAAGCTCGGCTGCGACCAATGCAATCGGAATAAAAAAAGCAAAGGCCGCCACCAGATAGTAAGAGACTAAGGGTAAACCCAATTTTGCACTCATGGGGAGTGTGCGCAGGCTATCTACGGCAATGACATTAATCATGACCAGAGAAAAAACGGACAACACTTTCTTGGTAGGGTGCATCAATTATCCTGCTTAGGTTAAATTACGTAAAACAAACTGTAGAATGCCGCCGTTTCGGTAGTATTCCAGCTCATTGGCCGTATCAATGCGGCAAATGACTTGAATCGTATCTTCCCTACCATCAACGCGCTTAATGCGCAGGTTAATTTTTTCTCTGGGTTTGAGTGAGTCATCCACTGCAATGCTGATTTGTACGCTGCCATCTAAAGATAAGGTTTTTCGAGTGGTTCCTTCCTGAAATTGCAAGGGTAAGACGCCCATTCCAATGAGGTTAGAACGGTGTATTCGCTCAAAACTTTCCGTGATAACCGCTTTTACCCCTAGAAGGGTCGTGCCTTTGGCGGCCCAGTCACGTGAAGAACCGGTTCCGTATTCTTTTCCAGCAATAATAACCAGTGCTTGCCCCGCTCTTTGATAGAGCATGGATGCATCGTAAATGGGCATGGTATCACCCGTTGGCACATAACGGGTTACACCGCCTTCAATCCCCGGTGTCATTTCATTGCGAATGCGGATATTGGCAAAGGTACCTCGCATCATCACTTCGTGGTTACCGCGTCGTGAGCCATAGGAGTTAAAATCGGCCTCATCAACCCCTTTGGATTTAAGATACAATCCTGCTGGCGAGTTCGCTTTGATAGAACCGGCTGGCGAGATGTGGTCGGTCGTGATGGAGTCGCCTAATAAAGCTAAAATGGACGCATTATGGATGGGTTTAATGGGTTCAGGGTGTTGAGACAAATTTTCGAAGAAAGGAGGGTGCTGAATATAGGTTGACTCACTATCCCAACTGTAGGTGGCATTGTCATTGGTTTGAATGGCTTGCCAATCCGCATCACCAAGAAAGACTTCCGCGTATTCCTTGCGGAACATCGAACCGGTGACTTTGGCCACTTCTTCAGCAATTTCTGCATTGGTGGGCCAGATGTCTTTCAAGAAAACCGGGTTTCCTGCCTGGTCTTCGCCCAAGGGATCGTGGGTTAAATCAACACAGGTTGTTCCAATCAAAGAATAAGCTACAACCAGCGGAGGAGAGGCCAGCCAATTGGCGCGTACTTGCGGGTGAACCCGGCCTTCGAAATTCCGATTTCCCGAAAGTACAGAACACACCACCAAATCTTCGTCACTCACGCATTCTGCAATGTGCTCAGGTAAGGGGCCTGAATTCCCAATGCAGGTGGTGCAGCCATAACCCACTAAATTAAAGCCCAGTTTATCGAGGTAAGTTTGCAAACCCGCTTTCTGCAAATAATCGGTCACTACTTTGGAACCGGGTGCTAAAGAGGATTTTACCCAGGGTTTGCGCATCAAGCCTTTTTCAATGGCTTTTTTAGCAACCAACCCTGCGGCCATTAACACACTGGGATTGGATGTGTTGGTACAGCTTGTGATGGCTGCAATCACTACATGGCCATGGCGCATCGTAAAGGATTCATTTTTTACGGGAAAGGTTTTTTCCGCCTCACTTAACTTACCAGTTTCGTCTAGAAAAGCGTTAAATTCCAAGGGCAGGTTAGGTAGAGTGACTTTATCCTGAGGGCGTTTTGGGCCTGCTACAGAAGGTTCGACAGTGGATAAATCAAGACTCAGTGAATCCGTAAAAATGGGATCTTCGGAGGCGCTGTCATACCATAAACCTTGCGCTTTGCAGTAGGCTTCCACTAAGGCAATCGTGTGGGCATCCCGACCGCTCAATGTTAAATAGCGAATCGTTTCTTTATCCACGGGGAAAAAGCCACAGGTCGCACCGTACTCAGGTGCCATATTGGAAATAGTTGCCCGATCGGCCAAGGGCAAATCGGAAAGGCCTGTGCCGTAAAACTCAACAAATTTACCCACCACGCCTTTTTTACGCAACATTTGCGTTACCGTTAACACCAAATCGGTTGCCGTAATGCCTTCTTTCATCTTCCCAGTTAATTTAAACCCAATGACTTCAGGAATTAACATGGAAACAGGCTGGCCAAGCATGGCTGCCTCGGCCTCAATACCGCCAACGCCCCATCCCAGGATGCCGAGGCCGTTGATCATCGTGGTGTGCGAATCCGTGCCAACCAGCGTATCGGGATAGGCGTACATTTTACCGTTGCACTCGCTAGACCACACCGTTTTACCTAAATACTCCAAATTGACCTGATGGCAAATTCCGGTACCCGGTGGAACCACTCGAAAGTTTGCAAAGGCTTTTTGACCCCAACGTAAAAATTCGTAACGCTCAATGTTTCGCTCTAATTCAATTTCCGTGTTGATTTTAAGGGAATTGGCTGTGCCAAATTTATCCACCATAACCGAGTGGTCAATTACCAAATCAACCGGTGAAAGCGGCGAAATTTTATCGGGCTGGCCGCCCATTTTCTCCAGAGCGGTACGCATTGCTGCAAGATCAACTACGGCAGGCACCCCGGTAAAATCCTGCATGAGGACGCGTGCCGGGCGATAGGCAATTTCATGATGGGACGTTTTTGTTGCAAGCCAGGAGGCAATTGCCTTGATGTCGTCCGTTACAACGGTGTCCCCGTCTTCAAAACGCAGTAAATTTTCAAACAGAACTTTCAGGGAGTAGGGGAGGCGGTTGATGCCCTTGAAATGCTTTTTTTCCGCTTCTTTAAGGCTGTAATAATGATAGGTTTTCCCGTCTACCTGCAATTGGCATTCCGTTGAGAGACTGTCTTGACCCACTTTCATATCCTGACTCCATTGCGTTCAAAAGAGCTAATGATAGCTGAAAAAAAGGAACTTTTCATGGGGCAAACACATGGTTTGTAAAAAAAAATCACTCTCTTGGTATAACTTTTGCACTCATCATCGTTCAAATGGGAAAAATATTGACAAGGAATGCATCCATGTTTAAAAAATACCTTTTAAGCATCGCGCTCATAGGTTTGGGACTTAGTCCTGCCTGCTTTGCTTTTGAACGGGAAATTGCGATAACCATCGATGACTTGCCTTTTGTCGGATCACCGCATCTCAGAACCAGCAAAACGGAGCCTTCGCAAAACCGTTTTTTAAGCCTCATGCAAGCCTTAATTGATAACAATGTGCCCGCTACGGGATTTGTGATTGCAGGAAGTATTGGAAAAGGGCAGTGGCAACTGCTGGAGCAGTTTCAACAAGCCGGTTTTATTTTAGGTAACCATACCTACACACACGAGAACTTAAATACGACTGCGGCAGACAAATACATTGCCAATGTCGCAAAAGCGGATCAAATTCTTGCTCCCTTAATGTCTTCGACGCGTTATTTTCGCTACCCTTATCTCGCTGAGGGGCGTGGAAACAAAAAACAGCAAGTGCAAAAATACTTAAAAGAAAATAATTACGTGATTGCACCAGTCACAATCGACAGTAAAGATTTTCTTTTCAATAAAAAATTATACCAAAAGCCTGCGAGTCATCGTGAGGAACACATTAACCAAATTAAACAAAAATACCTGTCATATATCTGGAGGGAAACCTTACTTGCTGAAAACGAAATTAAACAATCCGCCAACCCCAATGCCAAACAGATTTTATTGATTCATGCCAATTTGCTCAACAGCTATTGCATGGGTGATATCATTGAATTATTTAAAAGGAATGGCTATCGTTTTATCAGCCTGGATGAAGCCTTGCAGCAGCCGACAAGAAACCCATCACCTAAAGTGGTGACTACGGATATGCCTAACGATATGCTCGATTGGGAGTGGCTCTAGGGCGAATAGCAGAAATTAAGGAGTTTTTGCCCCCATCCCGACTTCCCGCGGCTTGACCGCGGGAAGTCGGGGTTGTTTTAAATCTGCACAAAAAATACTCTTGACTTCTGCCATTCGCTCCAGGGCGTCCGTTATACAGAGCGCAGCGCTTGCGCGTTCACGTGAATGAACGCCTGCGCGTAGCTTTTTAGACGGATTAACTAAATTCTTCTTGTAACCGCGCTACGGTATGACGTGGTAATAACAACCAATAATGGCCCGGGTTTTTCATATGGCCTGCGATAAAAGTGGCTTTTTCGCCCGCGCCCCAGTACACATCACCGCGCACCAGACCACGAATTGCACCACCGGTATCTTGCGCAATCATTAGCCGTTGCAAGGTACGTTCCTGCTCTACTTCCCGTTCATCCGGTCTTGTTGTTTGCAACCACAAGGGAGCGCCTAATGGAATCCATTTTCTATCAATAGCCAGTGAATAACCGGGCGTAAGGGCAACCCCTTGTGACCCTAGTGCGGCATCGTTTTTGAGGTAATGGAAAAAGACAAAGGATTTATTTTCATTCAATACCTTGTGCATTTTTTCAGGATTTGCTTCCAAATAGGTTTTAATGCGCTGCATAGAGGCATTGTCTTTGGTCATTACTCCTTGATCAATAAGTACTCGGGCAATCGGCGTGTAGGGCGCCCCGTTTTCACCGGCATAGCCTAAGTGTATTTTTGAGCCGTCGTTTAATTCTACGGTACCTGAGCCCTGAATTTCCAGAAAAAGCCTGTCCACATAGCTGTCAACCCACACTAATACGGGCGCTTCTTTTTCAATGGCTCCCTTAGTTATTTCAGCTCTTGTATAATAAGGTACCACCTGTTTCCCCTGGATACGCCCAACAAAACGGCGGTTTTTGAAGGAAGGGTCAAAGAGGCTTAAGTTTACCGAATACAAATCTTGCGGCATTCCATAAACAGGCACATTGTACTTTTCTGTTTTAGTGCGGCTGCCGTGTAAGGTCGCCATATAATAGCCCGTAAACAAGCCGCGCACGGGTTGATTGTTATTAAATTCAACTGGTGTAAACCAGTGTTGAAAAAAGTCCCGAGCAGCCGTTTCAGTTATGGGGTTAATGGCTAAAGCGGCGCGGCAAGTGGGTTGCCAATCTTTCGCTTTAAGATTCATGTGCTCGCTGCCAACGGGTTGCTCTGGATCTTGTCTTAAAAAAGTTTGGCAGGAAATTTGAAAAGCGAGTAAGGATTTTTTCACCTTGGTGGTTTTCCACCCGGGAAGTTCTGAAAAGGATTTTTCTTTCAGAACAACAGGGGATTCTTTCATTGCATACCACCAACCAAAAGTAAGTGCTATGAGGCACGCCAGGAGTAAAGGGATTAACCATTTTGTTTTCATCATTGAACGTATTCCATCCTCATTGCGTTTTTTGTGCAAAAATTATACCATGTTGCGCTATTTAAAGTCAATAATGCAGGGTTAATCCGTTGCGGTTCCTCCTTCAGGGGGAGCTACAAAGCGGTCTACAATAGGATTGTAGGGGATTAAATCCTAAACATATTTTCACAGCACTTGCAATTAAATTCACTTTTTGAGCTAAACGATGGTTTAGTGTGTAAATTTTGCGATGGCATCCTTTCTCAAGATAATTCAGAAAGGACTCCACTAAATCAACGTCAATAGGTTCAAGGCACAGTTTTTCTAATGGAACTCCTTTAATATACGCTTCGCAAACACAAAGGGGTCATACAAAGGGACAAGTCTTTTGGCATTTATCCAAACACTCATAAATTCCATCTGATGCCAACTCAGAATTTTTATTTAGAAATTTTCCATCAGTGTTTGCAGGACATGATTGAAAATTTTTAGCATTTAAACCCTTCCGGTTCGAAATCGACAGTCTTTAGTCCTAGGCCACTTATTTTAAAGCGGCCCCTCATTGGACGAATCGTAAGTTGCTGTCAATTGGTGAGATAATCTATTTGAATTTAGCGGTTCCTTAAATATACTGTGCGGTGCCACGGAAGGTTGAGTTACTTTTTCAGCGGAATATTGTGCAAATACTTCATTACATGCTTCAAAATTTTTGGTATTGTAGCCATTGGGATATCGGCTTTTTTTTACAATTTCTTGCGCCGTTACCTCGGAAGTCATACCCTGATATTTCCAAGTTGCCTTTAGTTTGGTAGAAGCGCCTTCTTTTAAAAGATAAGTTACGCACTGAACGTTACCTTTTATCGCGGCATAGTGTAATAAAGTTAATCCCTCTTTATTAATTGGTTGATTTATAACTTCGCTACCACATACTTTAATAATTTCTTTTAAAAACAGTGGATTATCCGTTTGGGTTTGCGCCGCACTTTGTAAGGAATTTTTATTAGAGTTACTTTCTTCAAATAAAATATTTTTTATATTATCACCACTTTCTGAGTTTAATGATAGGAGATAAGATCATTTGCTAGTCTTGCTTCACGGGTTGAAAGGTCTTAAAGTCTTCTACCCTGATAATATCGCAACACTCTTCTTTAGCGTTATAGATAATGATAGCGTCACCAGACAGTAATTTTCGTTTTAGCTGGGTTTTTTTAACTTGAATCCCAACTTCATATTCACCGTAATCTGTAGTTTGACGAGTGATAATATCAATGATTAGATTTTCCAAGGCTTCTCCACTCAGCAAAGTATGATCTATTTCTATCATTTATTCCCTTATGAGCAATACAGTAATTTTATTCCAAGAGCATACCATCAATCTATTTAAGATTGACAAGAATTAATTTAAAAATGCTGTTAATCAGTAAGTCAAGAATAGGTCGTGAATTATTCCAGAAAGGATTAAAGCCAACTCGTCGCTAACTTCCGATTAGCGCTGCAATTAGAAACCTGAGTAGTTACGGCTATTCAAACATCTGTATAACTATTGCCTCATTAAAATGGGTGAAGTCGATAGTGGTCATCATATACAATCTTGTTTCTATAGCAGCAATCTCTTCACAATACTTGCAAAATAAGGATGTTTCATGAGTTCTATGCCAGAAATGATAGAAAAATATTTCAAAACCTGGTTTGATTATACGTATCGCGCAGTATATTGTCAGTTGGCAAACCAGACTGATAATCGACCACATGTTAGAACCATGCGGTTATATGGCATTACCCAGGATGGGTGCTTGGAATTCCTATCCAATACAAAAACTCAAAAATGGTCAGATTGGCAGAAAAATCCTAAAGCAGCATTATGTTTCCTGAACCCAGATGCTGGACAGATATTGCTGGAAGGAAAGGTGCCATTAAAAAACTTGGAAAAACACCCTCAGGATATAAAAAAATACTGGCATTCTCGACTAAGCAACATTCTTTCTGTAAATTCTGATTTATCCCACCACCATTAATTAAAAATCACCCATATTTAGATAATTTCTACCCTGAGCCCATTCTTCATCCATCTCAACCAAGAGAGCCGTAATTA
>JBAZXN010000007.1:0-98457 GCA_041659885.1 Tatlockia sp. | reverse complement strand
TGACATCAATGTTGCCCGCAGTACCTAAAGCATTCGCATCAGTTACCGTCAATCCACCCGCATCGATTACCGTGCCGCCAGAATAGGTGTTAGCAGCGCTCAGGGTCATTGTGCCTGAACCTTGTTTAGTAAGGCTTCCTGTACCGGAAAGCGTACCGCTATAGGTGGTGCTGGTGTTATTACCACCGGCGGTCAGATTGCCTGAGCCTAAAAGGACATTACCACCTAAGGCACCTCCGCCATTTAAGGAACCAATCACCGTATTCAAGTTATTCAGGTTTAAGGCAGCGCCTGCAACATTAGCTAACGTGACTGCCGTATTACTGTTTAAGGCATTGGCAACCCCTAAATTAAGTACGCCCGCATTGATAGTTGTAGCTCCAGTGTAAGTATTGGCAGCATCCAAAGTCATCGTGCCTGTGCCTTGTTTGGTCAAACCACCTGTACCTGAGAGGATGCCGTTATAGGCAGTGCTACTGTTATCACCACCCGTGGCCAAAGTGCCTGAACCTAAAGTGACATTACCGCCTAAAGCACCGCCACCGGCTAAAGAACCAATGGATGTACTGAAATTGTTGAGATTTAACAGAGCGCCGGCAGTATTTGCGAGAGTGACTGCCGTACTGTCGCTCAATGCGTTGGCAACACCTAAAGTAAGGGCGCCTGCGTTAATAGTAGTAGCCCCAGCGTAGGTATTGGCTCCGGATAAAGTCATCGTGCCGGAACCTTGCTTGGTAAGGCCGCCTGTTCCTGAGATAATACCGCCAAAATTGGTACTGCCCGCATTGCCGGTAGTCAAAATGCCAGAGCCTAAAGTGACGTTTCCGCCCGTTGCACCGCCTCCGGTTAAGGAGGCAATGGTGGTATTGAAGTTGTTAAGGTCAAAGATAGCGCCGGCTGTATCCGCTAACGTTACCGCGGTACTGCTATTCAACGCATTGGCAACACCCAGGCTAAGTGTGCCGCCATTAATCGTAGTCGCCCCAATATAGGTATTAACCGCGCCCAGAGTCATCGTACCTGTGCCTTGTTTGGTAAGGCCACCGGTTCCTGAAATAATGCCACTGTAAGTGGTAGTACTGTTATTTCCACCACTCGTTAACGTACCTGAACCCAGAGTGACATTACCGCCAGTAGCACCACCACCGGCTAAAGAACCAATGGATGTACTGAAATTGTTGAGATTTAACAGAGCGCCGGCAGTATTTGCAAGGGTAACTGCCGTACTGCCGCTCAATGCGTTGGCAACACCTAAAGTAAGTGCGCCTGCGTTAATAGTAGTAGCCCCCGTGTAGGTATTAGCTCCGGATAAAGTCAGCGTGCCGGAACCTTGTTTGGTAAGGCCGCCTGTGCCTGAGATAATACCGCCAAAATTGGTACTGCCCGCATTGCCGGTAGTCAAAATGCCAGAACCTAACGTGACGTTTCCGCCCGTTGCACCGCCTCCGGCTAAGGAGGCAATGGTGGTATTGAAGTTGTTAAGGTCAAGGATAGCGCCGACTGTATTCGCTAATGTTACCGCGGTGCTGCTGTTCAACGCATTGGTAATGCCTAGGCTGAGGGTGCCACCATTAATTGTAGTAGCGCCAGTATAGGTATTAACAGCGCCCAGAGTCATTGTGCCTGTACCTTGCTTGGTAAGGCCGCCAGTACCTGAGAGAATACCACTATAATTTGTACTGCTATTATCCCCGCCTGTAGTCAAAGTGCCTGAACCCATGGTGACATTTCCACCTAAAGGACCGCCTCCGGATAATGAGCCAATGGTGATGCTGAGGTTATTCAGGTTTAAAGCCGCTCCTGCCGTATTGGCAAGACTCACTGCAGTGGTACTGGTTAATGCATTAGCAACCCCTAAGCTGAGTATTCCACCATTGATAGTGGTAGCTCCCGTATAGGTGTTCGCAGCACCCAATGTCATTGTGCCTGTGCCTTGTTTGGTCAAACCACCCGTGCCTGAAATAATACCGCTGTAGGTTGTAGTGCTGTTATTACCGCCAGTAGTCAAAGTGCCAGAGCCTAAGGTTACATTGCCGCCTGTGGCGCCGCCTCCAGTTAAAGATCCAATAGGGGTGCTAAAGTTATTGAGATTTAGCACCGCACCTGCCGTATTAGCCAGGGTAACTGCGGTAGATCCACTCAAGGCATTGTCAATACCTAAAGTCAGTGAACCCGCATTAATAGCAGTTGTTCCGGTATAGGTATTGACATTGTTTAATGTGAGGGTACCAGTACTTGATTTAGACAGACCAATTGCACCACTAATTATACCGAAAGCATTAATATTACCAATTGTATCAAAGCCTAATGTTGTGGAAGCGGGGTTAGAGATATTTCCATTTAAGGTCAATACAGCTCCAGAATTTGCAGAGCGGATAAGGGGAGTACTACTACCTGTGAGGACAATTGGATTATTCAGAGTATCTGTATTGCCTGATGCTGTATTGTCAATCAAACTCGCTGTACCGGCCAGGGTAATGGTATTTGCATTGGCCAGGGTAGCGCCTCCGAGGTTAAATCCCAAGGTTGAAGCAGTGGCTACTGAAATGGCTCCCCCTCCCGAATCACCAAGGCCTGTCGCACTAGTTACATTTAATGTTCCCTGGCTAATCGTGGTACTCCCGGAATACGTGTTATTACCACTGATATTGAGCACCCCAGTTCCTGATTTGGTCAATCCGCCAGTGCCACTTACAGTGCCATTTAAAGCAAGCGTATTGCTAGAAACAGTGATTGTTGGGGTGCTATTTAACAGGATAGGGTTTAGCAGAGTATCTGTACCCGTAGTATTATTGTCTGTCAGGGCTCCTCCATTAACCGTTATTGTATTTTGATTCTGTAAGGTATTCCCCGCTAAATCAAATGAAAGAGTGCCGCTGCCAAGGGTAATATTTCCTGTGCTACCCAGTGCGTTTTGATTGTTAATATTTAAAGTCCCGGCCGAAACGGTAGTTCCACCTGTGTAGGTGTTGGCACCTACGAGCGAATAAGTTCCACTCCCTATTTTAGTGAGGCTAAAATTGTTTCCTCCATCGCTTATAATCCCGTTCAAGGTCACTGAACCAATTCCACCTAATGAAGTAGCACTTGTTAGCAGGACTGGATTATTCAATACAGTGGTACTTCCGCTAAAACTAAAAATTGAGCCATTACCACCCACACCAGTTCCACCTACAGTAATTGGATTGCTATTAGCAAGCGTGCCTGTGAATGTAAAAAACAAAGAGGCTCCCGATGCAATGGTGAGACTGCTGGACTGCGTGGCTCCTGAACCCAAGGCATCGATTGATCCGGCGCCTAAAGCTCCCGCATTAACCAGGGTTGCACCGGTATACGAATTCGTACCAGCAAGCGTCAGAGTGCCAATACCAATTTTAGTGAGTGAGAACCCATTTCCACCGTCACTAATATTCCCGTTTAGTCGAATAGTACCAAGTAATGTTGTCTGGTTTATTGTCGCTGACCCAATTAAGACAATGGGATTATTTAATGTAGCTGTGGTGCCTGCGTTGCTTGCTATAATAGTACCACCTAGATTGATTGGGTTGCTGTTACCTAACACCGCTGAAAAACTAAACGATAAAGTTGCACCCGATGCGATAGTTATACTGCTTGACTGCGTGGCTCCTGAACCGAATGCATTTAGAGATTGCAGAGTGATTGTTCCTGCATTGATTTGAGTGGCACCGGTATAGGTATTACTACCTCCCATAATCAGATTACCGGCACCTACTTTTGTTAAGCCGCCAGTACCGCTGATAACACCCTGGCTCACACCGTCACTGACTGTTAAGGTTGCTGATCCGAGAGTAATCTGGTCTGAAGAAGTAGTAGTTAAGCTTGAAATAGTCGTATTAATGCTATTTAAATTGAGAGTAGACGTACCTGATAAATTAACAGCGTGAGGAATGGCATTTACTATGCCAATGGTTATTGTCCCGCCAGTGCTGTTAGTAGCTCCACCATACGTATTGACATTGTTTAGTGTCAACGTGCCGGTTCCTGATTTTTGCAGTACGGTGCTAGCCCCACTAATTACACCGGCCACAGCGATATTTCCTGCTCCATTAAAATTTATTTGAGTTTGGGTATCAGCTATATTACCGTTTAGATTCAGGGAAGCACCCGCATTAGCAGAAATAGAATGAGTATTCGAAGTGATATTAATGGGATTATTTAAAGTATCCGTGCCTACGGTATTGGCGGCTATGATTGAACCATTTGTAAGCGTTATTGTATTTGAATTAGCCAAAGTATTGCCTGATAAATCAAATTGAAGTATAGCGCCAGAGCCATTAATGGTGATGTTTCCTGTAGTGCCTAATGCATTTGTATTGTTGACAAACAAGGTTCCGGCTGTGATTGTCGTTCCACCGGTATAATTATTTGCTCCACTAAGGGTTAAAATACCACTGCCTGCTTTACTTAACGCACCGGTTCCACTAATTACTCCGGGAATACTGCTTGTACTGGAATTTGAAACAGTCAGGGTACGTGTCCCTAATGACACACTGGGCACAGTAATTTGTCCACCGCTTAATACCGTGGAAGCAGCCAAGGTAACAGCGCTATTGTAGGTTTGACTGCCAGTACCAGTGGTTACTGCATTATTCACACTAATGGTTGTAGCACCGGTAAAGGTTGCATTGCCATTGTTAACCGTAATTGGGGCGGCAATGGAAATGGTATTTCCTGATAAAACAAGCCCTGCCCCGCTTCCATTAGCCGTAATCGCATTATTGACAAGAACGGCCCCTGTGACAGGATCAGCAGTTAGGGTAAGCGTTGTGGCAGCACTCCAGACAATGGGGGTTGCAATGGTGATATTGCCTGCGGAAAGGCCCAAAGAAGTTGTAACCACTTCAATGTTAGCCACGGCTAATTGGTTGGTTAAATCCGTTACATTCAGCGTTGAGGTAGAAGCAACAGCCAGAGGCGAATAAGTGCCTAAAAGAAGCGTCATATCCGTGACACCGTTGCTAATGGTGACATTACTTGGATCGAGTAACCAATCGCCAATTTTCCCTTTGGGCGCCGCTGTGCTGAGAGTGATGCCTGCGACATCAAGGTGTCCGCCTGAGGTTTCGATAAAGCCGCCATTGCCGCCTGAAATACCACCTTTTGCACTTAAACTGCCATACACTTTGGTGTCTTCATCCGACCAAATAATAATTTTTCCGCCATTGCCATTTTCCAGCGCATTGGCAGAGAGTGTCGATTTGGCATCCACCAGGGTCGTTTTGGCATTCATTTCAGGACCGGCACCGTGGGCATTGCCGCCGACCAGAATAGTGCCGCCAGCCAAATTGCCATTGGCAGCAAGTTGGCTGTTTTTAATCGTAATGTTTTCGCCCAACACTTTGATGCTGCCACCGCTTGCAATGCCGTTAGCAGACAGTTTGGTATTGATTAAGGCCACTTTGCCCGTGCTGGTTATATTAATGCTGCCCCCTTTGGAGCCGCTGGTATCAATTTCTGCGTTTTTCGTTTTAATGGAACCGGCTTTCAAGGTCACGCTGCCGTTTTGAGCAAGCAATTTGCCGCCCACTTTCATCTTTCCACCACCGGCATCCAGAATAATTTTTCCGCCTTGTACATAGGCATTATTGGCTTCTTTTACCCCGGTGAGGTTAATGGAATTTTGCACAAGCCCTTTCGCTGTTTGCGGCGTCATTGCCACACCCATACCAGTACTGATAATGCCGCTGTTGGTGATGGCATTTTTCATTGATTTACCCTGGGGATTGAGCGCTTGCCCTGAAGGGCCTTGTTGTACCGTGAAGTTAATTAAATTATCGCCATCAAAATCCAGTGTATAGGCTTGCGCGGCGCCTAGCAGCACCGTTCCCATTTGCGCCTGAATGACTCCTTTGTTTTCAACCGAATTGGCCACTAAGGCCACCAGCCCGCCGGGTTTGACCTGAATGGTTCCCTCATTGGTGATGGACCCTGTGGTGAACTTGCTGTTGGGCGTAAATTTATAATTGCCCGCCATGAAATCTTCGTCTTTTATGTCAGAGGTCGTGGCCAGTAATCCGCCCACATTCACTTGCGCCCCGCTGCCAAAAACAATCCCTGCCGGGTTAATAATCCATACCTGGCCATTTGCTAGCAAATTACCAAAAATAGACGAGGCGCCATTCATCCCGTTGACACGGTTTAAGGTGATGGAACTGGCACTTGGCTGAACAAACTGGGTGGTCTGACCGGACTGAATATTGAAGGTTTGCCAATTGATAATCGCTTTGTTGGTGCTTTGATTGATAAGTAAAGTATTCCCATTAGGCTGGGAAATCACTGCCTGACCAGAGGAGATGACGCCGCCCATGGGGTTGGCGGCTACCCCGAAAGAGAAGCCACATAATAGAAAAAACCATACCATGCGGAGAGTTAACTTCATTTACACCCCTTGTCAAAGCAGTACATCCTTCAATCTATTCCTTGAACAAGGGATGCAACGTTACAACGACAACTATTTCCTTGGATACATAGAATAATTATAGATCACAACCTCATGAAATGTTTGTTTTTTGAACAGATATATTGTATTAAAAAAATACAGAAAGATACATGGAGTATAGTAGAGGATTGGAGAGTTGCAACTGCGTTTTTAACCGATGCGTTTTTTAGCGGCGTTCCATACCAACATCAATTTATCAAAGGGAAGTCCTTTTAAATTGGTTAAGCCCTGCTCCCTGGCAATTTTTTTCACTTCACTTAGGCGACGTTCAAACTTACTAACTGTTTTTTGAAGCGTTTCTTCGGTATCCAGTTGGCAAAAAACACAAAGTGAAAAAACAGCATGCATCAAATCGCCAATTTCTTCCTGCAAATCCGCCCGGTTGTCGGTATTTAAGTGCGCTTTGATTTCAAGGCATTCACTTTGGATTTGTTCCATCACTTGCTCAACTTTTTCCCACTGAAAACCAAACTCAGTTGCCTCATTTTCCAATTGTTCAATTTTTTTTAAAAGATGCATCACATTCTCAACAATCTGTTTTGGCAGATTATACCCAAGAAATAGCAAAATGCCATTTCCTGGGTATCGGGTATCAACGGGACGGGCTAATGCACAAGCACTATCATAGGAATAAGCGGCGATATCAATTGAAAAAATTGCAAGACATAGATAACTAAAACAAGTAACACCAGGATGTTTAACAGGCTTTTAATCGCGCCTGCCATGGGAATAAACACATTGACCAGCCACATTACGACACCAAAAAGAATAATTACTGCGAAAAGATTAAGTAGTCCGTTCATGCTTGTTCCCTTTCTTAACTCGTTAATTTTAAATGGCAAATTACACTGCTTATGATACTATGTATTCCGCAAATTTGTCGAACGTTGTAGTGCTACTTTCAGGGATAAGGGTTGCATTTTTTCTCAAAACCCAATGAATTAAAACCCTTTTTGCCTACAGAAAGTAGAACCTCTATTTAATTTTAGGAGTTTATCTTATCATGTCAGCCGCATTTTTTAATAAATCAGTAAAATAAAAAAACAATTCCACTCAACAAAATCGCCAACCCCCAAAAAAACCGGTCAATTTAAGCGAGCTGTCTTTTTTACGGGATTTTATGCCTGAAGAAAAAGCACAAGAAATTTTCTCTCCCAAACCGCCTAAATAAGCAACCGATATTGGGATCTGCTAACAATTTATTATCTCAACTCTTCTGATGTGCCTAATGATTTAAAACAATACAATAGTCGCGTAATGGCTGCTAATGCATTGTTTTTTTGTAGAGACTTTACTTCATCCATTACCCCAAACGCTACATGCCATTCTTCTAACGTGAACCGTTGTTTTTTCAGCGTGCGCCAACTGACAAGGGTTCCTTAAAGGAAATCAAGTTTTAGAAAAAAATGGGAGCCCTTCTTTTTTTAAACATATAACATCATGATTTTTATTGATTTTTTTATTAATTTTTGTTGAAATAGATTGAAGGAAAAAAATTAGCCCACTTCTTGAACTGACAATTTTTTATCAATAAAGCAAATAATTCTTAACTTAAGGACAAATATGATTCATTTTCTAAAAAAAATTGCATTACTTTGTAGTCTGGGGATGACCTCAGCCTACGCGGCTTCCTCTCTTGAGCCTGTCTTTGATGAATTTACGCGGCTTATAGAGTATCCAGGAAAAATTGAAACCGTTTGTCCTAAACAAGATAAAAATACCGCTGTCTTACTGGTTATTGGTCAATCCAATTCGGCCAATCACGCCGCACAAAAAATATCGACGGCTTATCCTAATCGGGTTTTCAATTATTTTAATGGGAAATGCTATGTCGCCACTTCCCCCCTGCTAGGCGCGACGGGTGCCCGAGGGGAGTTTATTACGCCTCTTGCTGACGAACTGATTGCTAATGGTATTTACCAGAAAGTTGTTATTGTTTCCTCAGGAATCAATGGCACAGCCATTGCCCTTTGGACTCCTGGAGGGGCGCTTCACAACATGTTAAAGCATGTTTTAGAGGATGTGCGCTCTCGCTATGCGATAACTGAGGTAATCTGGCACCAGGGCGAAACCGATTTTATCCATAAAACGCCGAAAGAAGAGTATAAAAAATCCTTTTACGCGTTGCTAAACACACTACGCACGCCCAACAGCAACACGCCCCCGCTGTATTACGCCATCGCAACCTTATGCGGGTATTGGTACCCCAATAACCCGATTGCTGAAATCCAGCATACCTTTGCCAGTGAAGCAGATAATATTTTTCAAGGCCCTGATACCGACACCCTCATCCCAATTACTGAGCGCCAGGACACCTGCCATTTAACCTATATTGGGCAGCTTAAGGCAGCGCACGGCTTTGCCGAAGCAATCGCTCAGAATAAAATGTTTTATAGTGGGAAATAAAGGGGACTCATTTACTCTTTGCGCCTTCCTGAACGAGCCGATTCCAACAATCTAATCGGCTCACATCCCTCAGCAATAGAAACACATCAGTTTAAATCGCCATTTTTCCTTCGGATAAAGCCATCACTTCCACTTTTGAGACAATGCGTGACTCATCATGGCTATCGCCTTCCAGATGAAATACGCTGTGCAGTGCGCGCACGCCTTCGTCTAAATAAGCGGCATCAATGAGTACCGATATTTTAATTTCAGAAGTTGCGATGAGTTGAATGTTAATGCCCTCTGTTGCCAGGGTTTTAAACATCACCGAGGCCACTTGCGGATGGCTTTTAAGCCCTGCTCCAACAAGCGATAATTTAGCCAAATCCATAACCCCGTTGACCGCCTCGGCATTGAGCAAGGCCGCTAATTTATTCAATTTGGTCAAGGTTATCTGGTATTCGTCCCGATGTACTGTGAAGGTGAAATCGATTTTTTTATTGGCAGAGACATGTTGCACTATCATATCCACATTCACCCCGATTTCACTGATTTCGGTTAAAATGCGTGAGGCCACGCCAGAGGAATCGGGCACGCCTGCCAAGGTGATTTTGGCTTCATTGCGGCTTAATGCAATGCCTGTAACCATTGGCGCTTCCATGCTGTTTTTTTGTTTGTACGTAATTAACGTACCCGGGCCTTCTTGCACGGAAGACAATACCCGCAGTGGAATGTTGTATTTTCCGGCAAATTCAACTGCTCGAATCTGTAATACTTTAGCCCCTAAGCTCGATAACTCTAGCATTTCCTCAAACGTAATTTGTTCCAGGCGTTTTGCATCAGGCACTATACGCGGATCAGTCGTGTAAACGCCGTCCACATCGGTATAAATCTGGCATTCATCTGCTTTAAGCGCTGCGGCAATAGCCACTGCGGTGGTATCAGACCCCCCGCGACCCAAGGTGGTGATATTCCCGTCTTTGTCCACGCCTTGAAATCCGGCTATTACTACTACGTTCCCGCAGTTGAGATCCTGAAGAATCGGTTGGGTGTTTATGGCTTGAATACGTGCTTTCTTAAATTGGCTGCAAGTCTGAATGCGCGCCTGTGCCCCGGTATAAGAGCGCGCAGGAATTCCCCGGTTAATCAAGGCCATGGTCATTAACGCCATGGAGACCTGCTCGCCAGTGGATACCAACGCTGCATATTCCCGCGCATTGGGGCATTCGCTAATGGCATTGGCAAGATTAATGAGCCTGTCTGTTTCACCGCTCATAGCGGAAACAATAACCACTACATCATGGCCAGCCTGTTTCGCCTTTGCTACCAAATCCGCCGCATGATTAATGTGTTTGAGCGTAGCAAGCGACGTTCCCCCGAATTTTTGCACCAATAATGCCATGGTCAGCGCCTCATTTATATTAACCCACGTGCTCAGCGATCATTGCTTGAACCTGTGAAATCTTTTCGGCCAGATCATCCGGAACACGACCACCACCTTGAGCCATATCCTCACGGCCCCCGCCTTTACCACAAAGCTGTTTTACCAGCACTGCCGCCGAAGGGACTCGCCCTATCAGGCTTTTACTTACTCCGGCAATCACATTCATTTTGTCCTGCTCAAGCGCAATTAAAACAATTACTGCATTATCCAGACCAGATTTTAATTGATCCAGAGTGCCTCTTAAGGTCTTCGCATCGGTATTCGGTAATTGCTTCACCAGTACATTAATCCCGTGTATATTCTGTACTTCTTTCAGCAAATCAGCCCCTGATTGACTGGCTAATTTTGCATTCACACGGGACAACTCTTTTTCCTGCTGTTTTGCATCATGCAAAAATTGTGACAATTTCTCAGAAATTTGCGCGGGCGTCGTTTTTAGTTGTGACGCCACCGTGTCAAGAACCGTTAATTGTTGATTCACCCAGTTAAGCGCATACGCACCAGTCACCAGTTCAATGCGGCGCACTCCGCTGGCAATACCGTATTCACTGACAATTTTAAAAAGACCTATGTCACCGGTTCGCCCGGCGTGCGTGCCACCACACAGCTCCTTTGAAAACTCACCGATTGACAATACACGCACTGCATCGCTGTATTTTTCACCAAATAATGCCACTGCCCCGCTCTTTTTTGCCGCCTCAATAGACATAATATCGGTCAGAACAGGCGTGTTTTTGCGGATTTCCGCATTCACTAAAAACTCAATATCCCTTAATTCCTGAACGGTTAAGGCTTCAAAATGGGAAAAATCGAAACGGGTCCGTTCCGCGTCCACAAGAGAGCCCTTCTGCTGCACATGGGGACCCATGCGTTTTTTTAATGCCGCGTGCAGTAAATGCGTTGCCGTATGGTTTAACCGGATTGCCGCCCGCCTTTCTGCATCAATTTCTGCGGTTACTTCCTGGCCAACAGACAATTCGCCTTCCACTACCTCACCGTAATGGATAATAGCTTTGGCGATACGCTGGGTATCCTCTACGCGAAAAAGAAAATGCTCTGCAACAAGCTTGCCGCGATCGCCAACTTGCCCGCCGCTTTCTGCATAAAAAGGGGTATTCTCCAATAAGACGGCGCCCTTTTCTCCTTTCCTCAACCGAGGTACTTTTTGATTGTTTAATAATAAAGCACCCACTTTGGAGTGCAACTGTATTTTTTCATACCCGTGAAAGACAGAGGATTCACTAATTTGCGCCGCAATTGAATAATCGGTGCTAAACTGGCTCGCTGTTTGCGATAATTCCCTTTGCTGCTGCATGCAGTGATTAAAACCGGCCATATCCACGGTTAAACCCTGCTCGCGCACGATATCCGCGGTTAAATCGACAGGGAACCCATAGGTGTCATAGAGTTTAAAGGCTACTTCACCGGCAATTTCCTGCCCTTTGAGCGCTTGAATTTGCTCTTGCAACAGGCGCAAACCCTGCTCAAGGGTACGTGCAAATTGCCCTTCTTCCTGTTCTAAAACGCGCTCAATGTGCTCTTTTTGCAGGGCAAGTTCAGGATAAGCCCCTCCCATCACTGCAATGAGCGGTTCGACCAAACGGGTGAAAAAGGGCGTGGGTAAACCAAGCGTATTGCCGTGGCGAATTGCTCGGCGAATAATGCGGCGCAGTACATAACCTCGTCCCTCATTGCCAGGAATAACGCCATCGGCTATTAAAAAGGCACAAGCTCTAATGTGATCCGCGATGACTTTTAAGGACGCGTGTTTGGCATCAATTGGCTTCATTGACAGGGCAATCACGGCATGAATTAAATAGTGAAAGAGATCGATCTCGTAGTTATTGTGAACGCCTTGCACCACTGCGGCAATCCGCTCAAGCCCCATCCCGGTATCCACAGAGGGTTTGGGTAAGGGATGCAGCACACCTTGCGCATCGCGATTAAACTGCATAAAAACAAGATTCCAAATCTCAATGTAGCGATCGCCTTCTGCTTCAGGAGTGCCTGGAGGGCCGCCGGCAATCTCTGGGCCGTGATCGTAAAAAATTTCAGTGCAGGGGCCGCAAGGACCTGTTTCGCCCATCGACCAGAAATTGTCTTTTTCTCCACAACGGGAAAACCGCGCTGCAGAAACACCTATTTCGTTAAGCCAAATATCGGCTGCTTCGTCGTCATCCTGGTAAACGGTAACCCAGAGCCGTTCGGCAGGTAACTGCAGCACTTTGGTTAAAAACTCCCAGGCATACTGGATAGCATCGCGTTTAAAGTAATCGCCAAAACTGAAATTTCCAAGCATTTCAAAGAAGGTATGATGCCTTGCCGTATAGCCCACATTTTCCAGATCATTGTGTTTTCCGCCTGCACGAACACAGCGCTGCGAACTGGCGGCTCGGCGGTAAGGGCGCGTTTCCGAGCCAAGAAAGGTGTCTTTAAACTGCACCATGCCGGCATTGGTAAACAATAAAGTGGGATCATTTACAGGAACAAGGGAGCTTGATTCAACGACTTCATGGCCGCGCTCTGCAAAAAAATCTAAAAACAGCTGTCTAATTTCTGAACTTTTCATACATTCTAACTTCTGGTTAATATCGATAATGACCGAGCGGTTTTTATCCCCCTCGACCCAATTCTGCAACAACCTTCGCAATCAGATCAGTCGGAAAACCGCGATACAATAAAAAACGCTGCCTTTTTTGCAGCTCAACATAGGATGGCGCAGTCTCTTCCTTGAACTTTTTCTGCCAAACTGCCAAAGCATAATCGAGCCAATGCGCTTGCTCTTTAGCAAGTACGGTCTGAATAAGAGAACGGTCTATTTTTTTCGCTTGCAATTCCTGAGTGATCTTTAAAGGACCAAAACCCTGCTGAATACGACTTCGGCAAAACGATTCTGCAAAACGCGTATCACTTTGCAAATCCAGGCGCTGACTGTTAGCAAGTGCCTCACTTATTTCCTCCGAACTATACCCTCTTTGCCTCAGTTTGTCAGCCAGTTCAAAGGCACCATGCTCACGCCTGCAAAGCAGGCGCATCGCACAGTCAAAGGCTTTAGTCATCCAGGGACTCGGCTAGCTCCTCAACAACAGGCAATTTTTTAACCAACAACTCCGTGCGGATTTGTTGTTCCAGCGTGGCTGCAATTTGCGGGTGTTCTTTTAAAAAGAGACGCACATTGTCTTTACCTTGTCCAATTTTTTCTTGCTTATACGAGTACCAGGCGCCTGACTTTTCAATAAGTCCCAATTGAGCACCCAAATGGATGATTTCACTTTCCCGGGAAATGCCTTCATTGTAATAAATATCAAAATCGGTAGTTTTAAAGGGAGGTGCGACTTTGTTTTTTACTACTTTAACGCGCGTCTCACTGCCTAAAATTTCATCGCCTTTTTTAATGGAACCAACCCGGCGAATATCCAGCCGAACAGACGCATAAAATTTCAGCGCGTTCCCACCGGTGGTGGTTTCAGGGCTTCCAAACATTACCCCAATTTTCATGCGGATTTGGTTAATGAAAATAACCAGGGTATTGGAGCGCTTGATGTTTGCTGTCAGTTTACGCAAAGCTTGTGACATCAACCGAGCTTGTAAACCCACGTGCGTATCACCCATTTCCCCTTCAATTTCAGCTTTGGGCGTTAGGGCCGCAACGGAGTCGATAATGATCACATCAACTGCGGCAGAGCGCACCAGCATGTCAGTAATTTCCAGGGCTTGCTCACCGGTATCGGGTTGGGAAACCAGCAATTCGTCAACATTCACGCCTAATTTTTGAGCATAGCTTGGGTCGAGTGCATGCTCTGCATCAATGAATGCAGCCGTACCGCCGTTTTTCTGGCATTCGGCAATGACTTGTAAAGTGAGGGTCGTTTTACCAGAGGATTCAGGACCATAAATTTCTACCACACGCCCTTTAGGCAAGCCGCCAATTCCTAGCGCAATATCAAGCCCTAAAGAACCCGTGGAAATCGCTTCAATGTCGCGAGAAACTGTGCTGTCGCCCATGCGCATGACAGACCCTTTACCAAATTGGCGTTCAATTTGCGCGAGAGCAGCACTGAGGGCTTTTTGTTTATTGTCTTCCATCGTTTCATCCATATTTATAGGCAAAAAAGCAATTATATACCCAAGAAACTTTAAAATGCTAGGTTTTGGACGACTTGATTTTCACGCCTCCTGTTTAGAAAAAAGCGGGGTAATAGCAATCCTATTGCGCGTTTTTTTCTAAACGGGAGGCGTGAAAATCGATAGACCAAAAATAGCCTTTTGAAAGAAGCGGGTATATATCCCCTCGCTAGCCAAAAAAGAGATTCTATTTATAGTCGATTAAATTTTAAATGACCATCATCCCGAACAAAGTGAGGGATCTCCGGGAGTGGCATTGAGCGTACTTAAGGAGATCCCTCACTTTGTTCGGGATGACGTACGTAGGGTGTATCAGCGAGAATTAGGACCGCCCGGGACATCCTCTTCGCTTTCCTTCTCGCCCCCGCCAATTTGTTGCAAGGTATTTTTAAAATCGCTCACACTTTTAGCCATATTTGTTTTATTGGAGCTGCCAGCGGCTAAGAATCCCATTGCTAACGGCGTGGCTAGTATACCTGATCCTACAAGCACACCGGTTGCTACTACAAGGCTTAATCCAAAAGTAGGGATTGCTGCAACGGATGCAATTAATACGCCTGCGGTCACTAAAGCAAGTGCTGCAAAAGTCATCAAACTCACACCTAAAGCCCGGAGTACAGGGGAATCTCTGGCAGCGAGGTCTTTGGATAATGAAGCCAGGTTACTAGCTGACGTCTTAATTTCGCTCTCGTCCGCAGAGCCAGCTTTTATCGTTGACACCGCCTTGGCGGCATTTTCTGTAATTTGATTCAGCATGTCTTTGTCAGAATCGGTCATTGACTTATCCTTGAGCGCCTTGATCATCTGTGCGTCAATTTTCACGGCTGAAGCATGAAGTTGTTTTAAATGGTTGAATTTTATTTCAGCATTTTTTGCATCCTCATTATTTGCACCCCCATTCTTAGCATTCGCAAAGTCCGATTTTGCTTGCTTAACTAACTCATGGAGTTCATTCAAAACCTCTTTTTGAAAACGCCCTTGATTTTCGCGCATAGCCATAGTTATTACCTGAAAAGAGATAAGTTGGTCTTTACAGTATATACCCAAGAAACTTCAAAATGCTATTTTTGGTCTATTGCTTTTCACGCCTCCCGTTCAGAAAAAAACTCGCAATAGGATTGCTATTACTCGTTTTTTTCTGAACGGGAGGCGCAAAAATCAAGCCGTCCAAAACCTAGCATTTTGAAGTTTCTTGGGTATATAACAAAATTATCATTACGTGCCTGGACTTGAAAACAGGCTTAGTATGAACCATACAATAAAATGCAAGATGATCTGGTTTTAGATAACCCATAATAGGTTCAATTCAGAGTGTGACATTTTAATAATTTATTGGGGAAGAATTTAAGTAAGCCAGTACACCCTTTAACGCCTCTTGACAGGCAAGGCGTCGCACCTCGTGCCGGGGTAAATTCTTAAAGTGGCAATGCAGGCTTTGAACGGGAAAACCCTCCATTGCAAAAGCAAAATAAACCGTACCCACAGGTTTTGCAACGCTTCCCCCGTCAGGGCCTGCAATGCCTGTAACAGCCAATGCCACATCGCTTTTGCTTTGGGCAAGACACCCTGTTGCCATCGCTTCGGCCACTTCTTTACTGACAGCACCCACTTGTTGCAGCAGCGTTGCATCAACCCCTAATAAGTCCTGTTTAGCCTGGTTGCTATAGGTGACAAAACCGCGTTCAAACCAGACCGAACTTCCGGGTAGCTCGGTTAAAAGTCCTGCAATAAGCCCGCCCGTACAAGATTCCGCCGTAGCGATTTTTCCCTTTTTTTCCTGAAGTAGCGCGGTTAAATCAGACAAAATACGGCCTAAATCACGCATGGTTATCCCTTATACGGAAGTTGAAATAGCATTAAAAAAAACCCCGCAAGCAAGCGGGGTTTTCAAATAGAGCGAGTACTTATTGCGCAGGTTGACTTGGCTCTTCAGGAGCTGCGGGAGCAGCAGCAGGAGCTGTCGTTTCTGTGCCAGGCGCTTCAGTAGTTTGTGTTTCAGTACCTTGTGTTTGTGCAGCGCCAGTTGTTGTGTTGTCTTTTTTCTCTGCGTTTTCACCGCAAGCAGAAAGGATAACCGCCAAAAAACCTGTCATTGCTAAAAGGGCCAAACGTTTCATATTCATTCTCCGTAGTTAATCATAGCCATTAAGACCTTAGCTAGTCTAACAAAAAAAGTTAGGTTAAGTGAAGGACTTACACTCTATATCGGCAAATTTTAATTTGACTGGAGGTTTTTTAGGGGTTTTGAATGCTGGAATTTACGCTATCCTCTTCTTCATCCGGTTTTTTTGCTGCTTCAGGCGCCTGTTCCCGGAGGATGTTTTTAACCTCTTGCAGTGTTTTTTTCATTTCTTTGGTAGAGCGTGTTTCATTAAACAATAACCAATCCCCGGTTTTGGCTTCATGAAGGGTATTGACAACCAGGAATAAGCCCGTGACATGCAAAACAAAATTAGTTATCCCTTTTAATATCTGTCTGCCAAAACCGCGATCCACTTGCAGCGCATTGTTTGCAAAGGCAGCCTCTGCCTCCCGCATACTTTCAATAAAGGAAGCTTTATCCGCAGCATTCGGCTCCTCTTTCATTAAATAGGCACAACTTTGGGTGTAAATTGTTTTTTTATACGTTTGCGAATGCGCTTCAATTAATTGATCCTTGGTCTTTTTCTCAGGCGCCGCTCCATCTTCCACTTCACTTTGCGCCCTTTTTTCTTTCACGGAATGGCTAACGTAATTAATATCATCCTGTACTTTATTGACAATTTTTGTGAATTTTCTAGCATTAGGAGAGTCTTGCAAAACAAAATCCATTAATTGTTTTTTATTTTCAATGGATTCCACTTTGAAAATAGCAACAATCGCACTTGCTTGAGCAAAGGAAAGGGATGGCGCAAGATCCTGGTCTAACAGACGGGTTGCCTGTTTTATGATATACCGCTGGTAGACAGGATCCACGAACAGCTTGGCATTTTCAGCACCCATTATGGATTGCGCATAGCGTGGGGGAGTAAAATAAAGATCATTGTCTGCATAATCTTTCAGGATTAACTCCTCGTGAGGTTCCCCCTCGTAATTGACATACCCCTGTTGAAACATAAGCTGATTCGTATGATGGGTAATCAAAAAATCCCCTCCCCAGAGTGCGTGCGATTGTTTGGGCAGTAACCAATTTTGAGCCGTTACTGTCTCAGGAAAAACGGCAACCATTTGTTGATGGAACGTATTGTGGATAATTCCGTTTTTTTTATCATAGGTTCCAAGCAAGGTATTGGCTGAATTGATATGTTTGCAATCGCTTAAATCATGGTGTTTTTTATACAAGGAGCGCGGCGTATTTTTAGCAATCTGACCGGTAACGGGTTGGTTTGCAAAGACATCCATGGGAATTCCCACTTCGTCCATTTTTTGAACGGTTGCAAACGCTGCAAGGGCACCCCGGCTATACCCTCTAAGGCCAATATGGGTGATTTCCGCGTTTTCGGGTAGGGTCCCTCTTACTTCAATACTGTCGCCAAATTCCGCTTTCAGTTTATCTAAATCAAACGCTTTATCGTCACTGAATGCTTTTCTTATTTTATCCGCAGGAATGTTCACATCCGGAAAGAAAATCCCCCCGCCTGCGTTTTTGTCCTGGCATCCTTTAACATAAACACGAAGTACATCGTCTTTAAACTGATGATGTTTTTCCTCGTAGTCTATAAGGGTATTGATGTTATGATCGTCTGTGCCAGTCCCGCCAAATGAAAAGATGATTTTAGCCATAGCCTTTCTCGGATATATTACACCCACATTGATCTTATATAGGACATAATAGGCGTAAAGTAAATACTGACTTGGGCTTTTGCTTTTGTTACACTCTGCCAAATTTGCTTTTTTTGAATGGTTATGGCAGTCACTCACACTCCAATGATGCAGCAATACCTCGGCATCAAGGCACAACACCCGGACATGCTTTTACTGTACCGCATGGGTGACTTTTATGAATTGTTTTATGAGGATGCCAAACGCGCCGCAGAATTACTGGATTTAACCTTAACCCACCGCGGCCACTCGGCTGAAAAACCGATTCCAATGGCAGGAATGCCCTACCATGCCGTTGAAAATTACCTGGCGCGTTTACTAAAAAAAGGGGAATCGGTTGCCATTTGCGAACAAATTGGCGATCCGGCTTTAAGCAAGGGCCCTGTTGAGAGGAAAGTAACCCGCATTATCACCCCGGGTACTGTCACAGACGATGCGTTGCTGGATGCGCGATGCGACAATATCTTGTTAGCCGTTCACCAACAAGGAGCCCATTTTGGCCTGGCTTTTGTGGAGTTAAGCGCTGGGCGATTTCACCTGGTACAAGGGGCGGGCGATGCAATGCTGGCTGCGGAAATCACGCGCTTGCATCCGGCAGAAATAGTCTATCAGGAAGGGCATTTAGCCGCTCACTTTCGCGATTACCCACTGACTGCCCGCCCCGCCTGGGAGTTTGATTTAGCCAAAGCCCAGGAATTAGTGTGCAGTCAATTTGCACTCACCAGTTTAGCCGCCTTTAGCGAGCAAGATTGTACACTTGCCTTCCAAGCCGCAGGTGCTTTACTCGCTTATCTCCAAACCACACAGCGTCAGGCGCTTTTGCATCTAACCCATATCACCCTGGAGCAAAACGACGATTTTCTGCAACTGGATGCGGCAACCCAAAAGCATTTGGAGTTATTTGAAAACGGGCAAGGGGAGCGAAAAAACACGCTGCTTACCGTGATAGATAAAACCGCCTCGGTGATGGGAAGCCGACTGCTTCGGCGCTGGTTAAGCCGCCCTCTCAGCAAACCCCATCACATTGCAGCAAGGCTTGAGGCCGTGACCGAGCTGCAGAGCAAAAAACAGGATGATCAATTACATCCCTTGCTGAAACAATGTTTTGATATAGAGCGTATCGTTTCGCGTATTGCCTTAAAATCAGCAAGGCCGCGCGATCTGCTGCAATTGCGCCAAACCCTGGAATTACTGCCGCAGTTGCAAGCAGCCATTGCGAACAACGCATCCGCTTTAATAAAACAACTGTTTGAACACCTAAGCCCGCAACCCGAGTTGCATGGCTTGTTAACGCAGGCTCTGGTTGAGAACCCGCCGCTGTTAATTCGTGATGGCGGCGTGATTGCCACAGGATTTGATGAAGAGCTTGATGAATTGCGCGCTTTAAATACCAATGCGACCGAAAAGCTCGTGGCATTGGAGCTGGCAGAAAAGCAGCGCCTAAATTTGTCTTCGCTAAAGTTTGGCTACAACCGCGTGCAAGGCTATTACATCGAATTATCACGTACCCAGGCCGAAAAAGCGCCTGACAATTACCAACGCAAGCAAACGCTAAAAAACGTAGAACGCTACATCACCCCTGAGTTAAAAACCTTTGAAGAGCGGGTTTTATCGGCTGAAGTAAAAGCGTTAGCACGGGAAAAATGGCTTTATGAACACTTGCTGGAAGCGATTCAAAAAAGTGTACTTCCCTTAACAGAACTGGCGCGTGCGCTGGCTGAGCTCGATGTATTGGCTACTTTTGCCGAACGCGCACAGGCATTAAACTGGTGCCGGCCGCAATTTACTGAAACGCCTGGCATTGCTATTAAAGAAGGCCGGCATCCGGTGGTTGAGCAGGTTTTGCAAGAGCAATACATTGCCAATGATTTACAG
This sequence comes from Tatlockia sp., assembly GCA_041659885.1. Lineage (GTDB taxonomy): Bacteria > Pseudomonadota > Gammaproteobacteria > Legionellales > Legionellaceae > Tatlockia. The sequence goes on along the minus strand of JBAZXN010000007.1, from coordinate 78,367 downwards.
TTGAATCAAAACCAAAATATGCTGCTCATCACAGGCCCCAACATGGGTGGAAAATCCACTTACATGCGCCAAACGGCCTTGATTGCCTTGCTTGCACACACCGGCAGTTACGTCCCGGCAAAAGCGCTCTCGCTTGGTCCTATCGATCGCATTTTCACTCGAATCGGAGCAAGCGATGATCTCGCCTCGGGGCGCTCCACGTTTATGGTGGAGATGACCGAAACAGCTTCTATTTTGCGACAGGCAACGGCAAAAAGCCTAGTACTTATTGATGAAATTGGCCGAGGAACCAGCACCTATGATGGGATGGCGCTCGCTTATGCCTGTGCAATTCAATTAGCGAATACCCTAAAAGCCTTTACCTTGTTTTCCACCCATTATTTTGAATTAACCAAACTGCCCGCGCAATTTGCGCGCATTAAAAATGTCCACCTGACGGCAGCGCTGCACCACAACCGGATTGTTTTTTTATACCGGGTGGAGGATGGCGCGGCCAGTCGCAGTTACGGGCTTGAAGTAGCCGAGCTGGCAGGCATTCCCAAATCCGTGCTTCAAATTGCGAAAGACCATTTACATCGGGTAGAGACAGAAACCACGCCGGAACATTCTGCTGAAACACCGCAAAACGCACCACTTATTGCCGGGTTAACCTCGCTGAATGTGGATAATTTATCTCCGCGTGAAGCGCTTGATTACCTTTATCATTTAAAATCCCTGTGTAGTCAAAGGGATATTTTACAACCTTCGGAACTATCATGACCCATTACTCGCTTCCCTTGCGTCTTAAACGGTTGCGCCGCAGCCAGGCTGCCCGCGCTTTGGTACAGGAAACACGCTTGCATGTCGAGCAGTTTATAGCCCCTTTATTTATTAGCGAAACCCTTTCTGCGAAACGCGAAATACAATCCATGCCCGGGCAATTTCAATTGAGTTTAAGTGATTTACCGAAGGAAATAGCAGAACTCACCGCCTTAAATATTCCAGCGGTTCTCCTTTTCGGAATACCGGCTCACAAGGATGCAACGGGCAGTGCTTGCCTTGATTCCAATGGGGTTATTCAGCGGGCGATTCAACTGATTCGTCAGGTGAACCCTCATTTATTAATCATTACCGATCTGTGTTTTTGTGAATATACAGACCATGGCCACTGCGGTGTGTTGCAAGGAGAAACCATCGACAATGATAAAACCCTGGAGTTACTTGGCCAACAAGCGGTAAGCCATGCAAGAGCAGGCGCTGATTGGGTTGCACCAAGCGGCATGACCGATGGGATGGTCAAGGCAATTCGTGAGGCATTAGATAAAGCAGGATTTATCGACACGGCCATTTTAAGCTATGCGGTAAAATACTGCTCAACTTTTTATGGTCCTTTTCGCGAAGCAGCTCTTGGTGCTCCGCAGTTTGGGGATCGCAAAACCTATCAAATGAATCCGGCCAATGCCTGCGAGGCGCTTCGGGAAGCAAGCCTTGATCTTGCCGAGGGAGCCGATTTACTGATGGTAAAACCCGCCATGAATTACCTCGATGTCATTTATAGAATAAAAGCACAATTTCCTGAAACGCCCCTTTGTGCATACCAGGTCAGTGGGGAGTACTCCATGCTAAAAGTGGCTGCCTTGCAAGGGTTAATTCAGGAAGAGCAAGCCATGGTTGAAAGCTTATTGGCTATTAAACGTGCAGGAGCCGACTTCATTATCTCCTACTTTGCCAAAGACATCGCACGCTGGTTAAAATCTAACTATTAGAAGCACATATTGCAGAAAATCGTTAAAATATGGATTATTTGTTTGCAATTAGACTGCGAGTGGGTAAAATGCGTCCTTAATTTACACATTTCTGGACTATTTATCTCATGCTTGGCCCTCATTTAACTGCTTTATTAACACACAACAGCCAATTTGATATCCAATCAGACCGATTCAATCACGAAGCCATTGCACTCTTTTTAAAACATCAACTGAAAACCAAAAAAGAACAGGTTTTTGTGCTTGCAGGCTCTGAAGATTTGTGTGCGCTTTTACCCAATCTGCATTTAGATAAGTCAGAGGATGAAGCCTTTATTTTGATTCGCCCCTACATTCATTCCATGGGGCTTTATTTTCACCGCAGTGCGGAAAAGCTTATTTGTGTTTTATTTGACTCCCAAGGCTGGGGGCTTCGTTATTATCCCACCCGGCTTATTTTAGATGCCATCAGAGCGCAGTTTCCTGATGCACTCCTTTATCTTACCAATGAAGAGATTCAGCCGCAAAACATCAATGAAGGATGTGTGCATTACAGTTTTGCTTTTTTAGCTTACTGCAGCAAAAACAAGGTGCCAAACCAATGGGACGCGAATGAGAAACAAGCACTCTCAGGCTACACCCATTGTTATACCATACCCTTTCCGCCCCCTCTGCGTAACGCGCTGGTTTATCCAAATACCCCCAATGCCATTTGGATCAAAACGCAGGCAAAAGAAAATGCAAAAATTCTGGAAGAGATAATCAAAACGGGTTATCTGGTCGATGGCCTGCTGGATTGGAGGCAAATTCATTATGCGGTAGAGGAGATGCAGGGGCTTCATTTACTCTATGACTCCCTGGCAAGCTATGCGATTGTGGTTAATACAGAGCAAAAAAGCTTACGCTTCCAATTTGCAACAAAGGATTTTATTTATAGCAATTGCCTAAGTTTCAGTAAGGCCCTCTTTCCTATCGAGGCGCAGGCGAATTTGCAGTGTGTATTTGATGACAATCCCCTCATTCGAATTAATATGGACATGCAAAATTTTTGCATTACCTACCAGGCGGATGATTTTTTGACCTTGCAAAATGCATTCTATTACCTCAACTCCAATGACTATTGGCAAAAACACCTTCGTCAAAAAACCGCTTTAAAAGCACTGACGCAACGGGTGAGGCATGCGATTGAGCTCAATGCTATTTGCAAGGATAACTCAGGTGGACTTGATCAATACCTGGTTCAATCGGCCCTGCAGTATTATTTTAGCCAAACCAAAGGAGTCTTCGTCCCTTCGATTGAATCCTATGAAAACCTGAAGTACCTGGATTTTAATGTGTTAATCCAGGGAGGAACCCATGCAATTGCCTTTTCCCATGCGGTCGATAACAATCACCAGGTGGCAGTATGGCTTGCCCTGGATAAAGCGCCCTTTGTTGCAACCGTATTTGATTCTTTACAAAAACCCATGCCAGCGGACAATCCTTTAGCCGCTTTTTTAGGCTTGGATAGTAGCCAATTAACGATTGAAAAGGGGCTATCGCCCTTCCCTCTGCAAACTGATAATTGGTCCTGCGGAGTGTATGTCGTTGCTAATTTATTAAGAGTGGGCAACCAAAGCAATGAGCCCTTTAATGCCAAAGCAATGGCTAGCAGCTATTTGTCGGCGGCCTTGTTTGAAAAAAACAGAAAAAAACTCCTTGATTTTAACCTGTCAATCAAACGCAGCTTATTATACGTTCTTAGCGAAATCCCGTTTTCAATTTTTGAAGATGTCACTGATTTTCTTCAGGTCGAGTGTTTTGGTGATGGGGAAACGGTTAATCCGCACATTGCTGCACGCCCGTTAACCGGAACGTTAAACAACTATGCACACAGCGGGGATAAGCCCGGTGATTTACTTTTAAAAGCAGCCTGCTTGTTACAAACTGAACCCGGTTTTGATGAAAAAATAAAAGCAGTCATGCAACGTATTGCAACTGCGCTTTCCTTAAAAGAGAAAACTTTTTTCTCTAGCGTAAAAGGTAAACCGTTTACAAACAAGGAAACAGCTGAATTTGTAGAATCATTAATCTTTGATTTAGGCGCTGTGCGCAACCATGCAACCCTTCTTTCCTTACTGCATACCCTTTTGAAAAACCCCATTGATTTCAAAACCTGTTTTTCCCTCATTGATTTTGATTTTCCGTTAACAGAAGCAATCAATATCCACGAACTCGCCTATGAATTAATGGAAGGAACCCTCAATGCACTGATTTCCCTTGAGCAATCCATGCTTGCAGAAATAAGCCGAAAAAGTGCTAATTTTTTGCACATGGAAGAACAAAAAAAAGAGGTGCTCGCTAAAATAGAAAGCTTATTAAGCCAACCGCTTAGTGAAGTATACCGAGTGCAAATTGATGAATCCTGGCTACCTGTCTTACTCTCTCTATCCAATGGCGTGATGACGTATTTAACACCGAAAGAGAATGATTATTTTATCGCGCAACTCATTCAACAGGATATTAAATCAATCTATTTAGCCAAAATTGCATCTCTTTTAACCGATGAACAACTTGCTACTATTTTGCCTCATCAACCCACGAAAACCAATGCTGAAAAAGAGCTTTGGTTTCGCATCGTGCAAAAGCCTGGTTTATTGCAAAAAGCCCTCGGACTATTGCCAAAAAACAGGTTACTTGCCTTAATGCATTATACCAATGGCAGCGATGTACCGCTGTTTCATGTTGCATCGGAAATTCCTGACTCGCTAGAGATTATTTTAGAAGCAGTAACAAAGCCCTTGCGCCTTTCACTGTTTAAACAAGTGGATTTAGAGGGAAATACTATTTTTCACAAAATAAACGGGCAATCCTTCGATGTCGCCTTGAATTATTTAACTAAAAAACAACTTCTCTTGCTAATAACTATCCAAAATTACTCTGGCGAAACAATTTTTACTCAAAACGGTCTTTGTTTTGACACAGCAAACCGTATTCTGCAGTTTTTAGCATCGAATGCCGTTGCACGTCCCTGGAATATAAAAAGCCGCAACAAAGAACAGATGAAATGCTTATTAGAAGTGGATAATAAATATAAACTGTTTAAAACCTTTTTGGACATTGCCAATTCTGAAAAATCCTTATTTGAAGCATTTAAGGACTACATAAAAAATAAGGAGTTGGATTTAAGCCATTTGTCAAAGGCAAATAACGCGTTGGCAGCGGTTATCAAAGAGAAGGCGAAGGATCTGACCTATGCGAACTACCAGGCAATTCATACCCGCTGGGAAAAGTTAAATGAAACAATTCATGCACTCAACTCCACAGGACTTCACTTATACTTCCCCCTGACAGCGCGTGAGTTTCAGGTTCAACTTCTCACTCTTTTGCAAGAGAGGGTCCTCTCTTTCGATCTGATGGCTACGATTGACACCCTTAGTGTGGGTGCAGACAAGACTGAACTCCTGATTGAAGTGCTCTTTAAATTCAATCTGACAGTTAACGAATTCGATGCCTTGCTCTCTTTGCTTCCTGCGCCCAGTATCACGCTTATCCAAAGAGCAATACTTGAAAAACGATTTACTCTTTTAGAGCGTTTGATACATCATCTTCCCCAGCAAAAGAAAGAGGTACTGGTTGTTTTACAGCAAGCGCTTTTGGAGAAAGAACTCGATATTGAGGAGTTAACTCGCTGTTTGATGCTAAACCCTGAGAGTAACCTCGATTTACTGTCCGTCTTTTTATTTAGAATATCGCATGCGTTAGGTTATGTGATTCAAGTGATGAAGGATAGTCCATGCCAGGCGCTTAAAGAGGCGATTTACAAAGTGGCCTATCTTGCAGAAAATTACGAAGCCATCAAAGCAATTAGCCCCTATGTTAATCCAACTGAGTATTCACAAAAGGAATTTATCGCCTGCTGCTTGCTTAAAACAGATAATCCTTACCATCAATTAGAACGTTTAACCCGCCTGTTTACTAAAGTGGCTTTACTCAATGGACAACTCTTCAATGAAATGAAGGAGATTATCAACGAAAAACTTGTACAGGGTGAGGTGCTCGAAAATTACGTGTTAAAGCATGTATTGGAAATACACAACACTATTTTTATAGACCGGATTACCAAAGAAAAGGGATTAAACTACTTTTCCTCTGTGTTAGCGCAACCGACGAGTGAAGAGGAAAAATTAGCGCAATTGATTGTCTTTTTAAAGCTTGTAAAATACAACATACATTACCCTGTCTGCGCTTTAAACGATCTCGTTTTTCGTATCGGATACCGTTTTAGTCATTTGATTGATAACCAGCCGATTGGCTTCTTCCACTCGTTTAAAATGAAAGACACCCAGATTGAGGCCAGGGTCCTCGATATTGCAGCTTGTCTGGATGAAGAAGCACTGCAAACGTATACAGCAGAAGACTATGAAGACAGGCTAGCCGCTTTAAACGACTACTCCGGTCAGTTGGCTTTTTTAGAACAACTGGCCAAAAAGAAAATGGATATTTTTCAATTAACACGACGCATGCTGCAAGGATCGCTTATCAATCTGTATTTACAGCATCGAAAGCATATTAATATCCACCTCGTTTTAAAGAAAATGACACGCAGTTCCGTGGGTATGGAAGAAGAGCAAGAACGCATTCTCATCGAAACACTCCTGCTCTCACAGCCTATATGCTTTGAGTTGGTCCTTGATACCTTTATCACCATTTTCCCCAAAGAAAACTTTATGGAAAGACTCTATGACAAGGGGCATTCACTTATCGCTTTGGCGATGGCAGGTAAACGCTACCCACTTGCTAATTTCCTCATTAATCTTCCTGAAAAATACCCATTCAAGTTGAGTAAACACAGCCTTGAAATGCAGTTAATTGAGGCGTTGGAAGAGGACAAAATGGAGAAGCGTTTATTAGCTTCTCTGGTTGAAGATACAGCCAAAAACGAAGCGCTTCTCCTTGAATTTTTACCTCATTTTCCTGAAGTGGACTTGATAAAACAGTTAGCAAGAGGCGTTATCAGCAGCACTATTTTATTGCAAGCCCTGGAAAATCCAAAACTACAACAATCCCCCTGGTTCATAGAGGCATTGACAACCCTGCCAATGCTTGATGAGGCAATTCATCAGAAACTAAAGGAACTCTTTATAGAGAGCATAGCGAATAAAAATATCAAACAAGCGGATCGCTTGTATTATAACTACATTATCTACAATGAAAGCCGCTATTTTAACAGCAAGAAGCAATTTAACCCTCAGTTAGTGCAGTCCATAAAACAAACCATTTCCGGTGAATATCCTCTAATGACATGGTATACCAAGTGGTTAAGGAAAAAGGCTTCCTCTTTTCCACACAGTAGTGCTACTTACGACTTTGTAATAAACGCATGGCAGAAACGCAAGCAGTTATTTGAGCTATTCTGTGAATTAGACCCAGAGAATTCCTTTCTGCTTTCGAGAAGCTATTTACATCGGTGTCTCGTTGAATACTTATTTGATAAGCAAGAGCAAGATTTTAACCTCGAAGAAATCATTGATTGCATGGTAAACCACAAGGCACACTTTACGGATGTGGTTACTCAGAAAAAAACGTTGCTGACCACCCTGAGCCAAACAACAGGCAATCCTGAGCTATTGAAGCTTATCCAAACCGAGTTAGAGGATAATCCCATCTACTCCTCCAACTCTAGCGTGTTGAAAACCCAATTTTTTGTTCCCTTTTCAACTAATTACCTTCTAACGGAAACGAATGATTTAAAATTTAAATGACCTAAGTACGTCATCCGAACAAAGTGAGGGATCTCCTTAAGTACGCTCAATGCCACTCCCGGAGATCCCTCACTTTGTTCGGGATGACGGTCATTTAAAATTTAATCGACTATACTACCAAACCTACTCCCACGCGCTGAACTTATGAATTCAGCAGAAAAGCCCAAAGCGTTTCGTCTGGAGCTTTCCTGACACCGTAGGAAGTGCAATCTGTTAATTCCTCCGTTTTGCGAAAACAGGACTAATTTGCTCCCCTGAGGACTCATTTAAATTGGTTATATTTTACTCTTATGGATAAATGAAGTACAATGTGGATTAAAAATACTAAACCAAGGGGGAAATCATGAGTTATTGGGATGCAGCGAACGAGCAGATATTACAACATAACTATAAACTGTTTGTTCTTTATTACACAGAATGGAAAAACACACCTTATGTAAATACCTATAGCCAATATGCATTATTAGCCAACATTCATAATGCCCTATGCAATGGCAAGAATGGCAAATCGAAAGAAAACGGAAAGATTTCGCATGATTTAAAAAAAATTATCCACTACCTTATTCAAGAAGGTGCTGATGCGCAAGTGGCACTTAACCAGGTAGCCAATACGGATGATGTTGCGTTTGTAAAAGAACTATTAAGCATGGAAAATACGAATGCGCAGGATGCACTCGATTTTCTTCAAGACAGGCGAGGTGTTCGCTTTTTCACAAGAAAAGGCACGGCCGAACTGTACTTAAAAAGCATTGTGTTGGATCAACAATCAGCAGGAATACAAGAGGATGAGGCATCTAAAAGGCGCCACTGTATCCTTTCTTAAATTTCGCTTTTAAATTCAGTTAAACAAAGGGACTACCGGCTATCTATTCTTACTTTTAGTAAGATTTAACCGTTCGGGCTGAAGAGAGCAGCACCTTCTGCCATGCGCTCAGCCCAAACGGTACGGTTTGTTCCTACTCTATCATCAATAATGTCCTCACAAAACGCATAAACAACTAAAAAGATCGCAGGAATGTCAGTCACATGATAGACTTGCATGTTTTTTAGTTGAGCTAAGAGATTTTAAAATGGCAGAATCTATAGTAAAAAATACCAACCGCCGTATCCAGCCAAATCCATTGGATGCTCAAGGGGCAATCCCTCGCACCCCAAACACAGTAAGGCCAGAGGCTACCCATTATTCCTTTTATTTCCATTGTTTTTGCGGGCTATCTGCCGTAGTTGGCGGAGCACTCGTTCTTTTTGGAATAATGACAGCAAACCCCCTCCTATTTGTTACAGGTTTAGGAGGAATCGCTTTGGGCACCTGTGCCTGGACGGCCTTGCATGGCTTTTTTGCTAAAGTCCCTGAGGAGAGTACCATCCTGCGACAGCCATCCACTCTTTTAATGAGCCAAATATAGCCCGCCTTCCTACCTCTTCAAAACAAGACTCACACGTTGCTTGAGAAAACCTATACCCCAAAATGCAAAAGCCTTCTTGCAATAAACTGCAAGAAGGCTTTTGAGGTACTGTATTGCGCGCTTGATTATTTTGTAGCAACAAGCACTGCAGGTTGATCAATTGTCCAAACAGCCTGGATTCCGAATAGATCCGCGTGGGCATTTACATCCGCATTTACATTGTAAGTGCTTCCTGTACCGACCACACTGGTTTTATTCACTCGGGTATCGCCTGCTTTAAACAAATGTGTGTAACCTATATCAACCCCAATCGCAGGACGTGGTTGATAATGCGCGCCGATAGATGCTGCCCATCGGTTTGCATCTGGCACACGGATGTCACGGAAAGCATCAACTGTAGGCGTTTGATCGTAACCACCACCAACACGCAACATAACGCGATCATTTACGTGGTAATTAGCCCCTGCAGAAAAACGCCAGGCATTGCGGTAATTTTCAGCAGTGGCTGAATTCACCAGCAATTGACCTTGCGTTGGCGCAAATGCAGCAACGCGATCCAGTTCAATGCTCTGCAAGGATTTCCACCCTGTGTACACAACGGAGCCTAACAGGGCTATTTTTTCATTCACATCCTGATAAGCACTTAATGTCGTAATCGCTGGCAGAATAATCGTATTACTGGCCAGTGTAGGACTCCAGAAAACAGCCTCTGGATTAGCACTTAAAATCGTTCCCAGGTTCACAGTTGGGCTTAAATTTGCCAAACGGCCTTCCAGGCGGCTCCAGCCATTAAAACGATGGCGCAATTGCGATTGGTAATTTAACCCAACGCGCGTGTGCTCTTCATTAAACAAAGCCATCGCACCAGCGTGGAAGCCCACTCCAAATGAACGTCCGCGATTGTAGCTGAGCGAGTCGAGCAGGAAAGGAGTAATGCGCTGAAGCTGTGCGGGTGATCCCAACATGCTGTTAAATTTCACGCGGGCATATTGAAAATCAATACCCAAGCCTACAGAGAAATGCTCGTTAACCCGTCCACCAATTTCAGGGGAAATATCAAAGGTAAGCAAGTTGCTGTCGGTTGCAGCGTAACGCACGGGGCCTCTTGGACTCCAAGAGGTAGCCAGGCCAAAGGGAGAGACCATGCTCAACCCAAATGCCATTCTATCCCCCAACGGCAGCACATAATGCAAGGAAGGAACATAACCGACCTTTCCGCCTTCAATTCCATCAAATGCCTGTACATAGTTCGGGTAACCGGTACTGGTAAACGTACTTGTGCCTGATAAAGTGGCGGTAGGATCTACCACGACAAGACCAAATACGCCCTGTTGCCGATGCAACAACGGCAGACCTGCCGGATTATACCAGCCAGTTGACGCGTCCGCCGCTTCTGCAGCGGCACCTGCTGCATAATTGCCTTGCGCCGCCGCACTCCCTTCTGTGTACAGGGAAAAGCTCCCCGCGTTAGCGGCATTACTGGCGATGATTGCTGCTATTGCTGTACTAACGATTGTCTTAATGGGTTTTTGCATGCCTTTCACTCCACACTCCTAACAAAAAATAATTCCCAATGTATTTGAGAGAAAGAATAATAAATGAATTAGAGCGCTTTTCAACTTATTCCTGAAAAAAATTGTCAATAAAATCAATAATTATTCATTTAAAACCCAATATGAAGACAATAAAAACACTGTGATTAGTTACTGAGGATAATTTGGCGGTCATCGCCCGGTGATAACTTCTTGAAAAAAGAACAAGGTTCATGCTACTGTATTCTTTTTTCTCGAAGAGTTCTCTCATGCAGCAACAAATCGTTACTAAATTTGGAGGCACCAGTGTTTCCTCTCGTGAAACCTGGGAAAATATCGCGTTAATAACCAAACAGCACATTGCCCAAGGTCTCCAGCCCGTTATTGTTTGTTCTGCACTAACCCAGGTTTCAAACAAGCTTGAGAAGGCCATCGATGCGGCCTTTTTCAATCAGCATCAGTCCATTGAAGAAGAGATTAAGCAAGGATACTGGAGTTTGGCCGAAGCCCTGGATGTCTCCTCCACGCTAATTAGTGACGATTTATTGCAACTGAAGCAATGGCTAACAGGGATTGCGCTATTAAAAGAGGCCCCGCCTAAAACACAGGCCCGGATTTTAAGTCTCGGTGAGCTGATGATGACGCGTTTAGGCCACGCGTTCCTAAACAAACAAGGCATCGACTGCCTGTGGTTTGATGTACGCGATGCGTTAATCTCCACAGCCATGCCCCATAATGAGGCCGCCAATTACCTTGCTGCCCGGTGCAATAGCGAACCGAACCCTGAGCTTAGCCAAAAATTAGCCAATTCTTTGGCGCAGGCTGTGATTACGCAAGGCTTTTTTGCCGCAAACAAGGAAGGCGAAACCGTTCTGCTTGGCCGCGGAGGTTCGGATACGTCAGCCGGTTTACTCGCAGCAATCCTGAATGCGAAAGCCTGTGAAATTTGGACCGATGTACCCGGTATTTACACTGCAAACCCGCATCAACTGCCGCACGCACGGTTACTCAAGCAGCTTAATTACGATGAAGCGCAGGAAATTGCCTCAATGGGAGCAAAAGTGTTGCATCCCAATTGCATTCCTCCCGTGCGGAAAGCAGAAATTCCAATGATTGTAAAATTCACCAAAAGACCGGAACATTCCGGCACCAAAATTTCCAAAGAAAGTGATGAGGAAGCGCCCCCCATTAAATCGATTCAGGTGAAAACCAATATTATCCTGATTTCTATCGATACGCTGAATATGTGGCATCAGGTTGGTTTTTTAGCCGATGTGTTTACTGCCTTTAAGCAACATGGGTTTTCAGTGGATTTACTGTCTTCTTCCGAATTTAACGTAACGCTCTCTTTAGACAATAATACCAAATTGCATAATCGCCATGCCCTGGAGGATTTATTAGCTGATTTAAACCGCTTTGGACGCGCAAAAAAAATAGAGCCTTGTAGCGCGGTCAGTCTTGTAGGGCACCACATTCGCACGGTACTGCCGCAATTAGGTCCGGCTCTTGCCGTGTTTGACGCGCAACAAATTTATCTGATGTCGCTTGCCTCCAATGATTTAAACCTTACTTTTGTCGTGGATGAAACACAAGCCGATAAATTGTGTCAGAAGCTGCATACCCTGCTTATCGAAAACAATCCGCAAAGCTATTATTATTCGAAAAGCTGGCAGGAAGAGTTTGGCCAGCCTTTCCTGCGCAAAACGCCCTGGTGGGAAATGCACCAGACAAAATTGCTGCATCTCGCCGAAAAAAGCTCACCTTGTTATGTGTACCATCAGGACACGCTGAAGGAAAAAGCCGATGAGCTGTTAGCTATGCAATCAATCGACAGCCTGTATTATGCTATCAAGGCAAACCCCCATAACGCAGTGCTGGAATCCCTCTACCAGAAAGGCGTGGGGTTTGAATGCGTTTCAATTGAGGAATTACGCCATGTTCTGGCGTTATTTCCTGAAATGGACAAAAAGCGCATCCTCTTTACCCCCAATTTTGCAGGGCGCGATGAATATGCTTTTGGTCTTTCGACAGGTTGCTATGTCACTGTAGATAGCTTATACCCTCTACAACAATGGTCCGCCCTTTTTAAGGATAAAGCCATCCTGTTGCGCATCGACCCGGGTAGTGGCGCAGGCCACCATAAATACGTATGTACCGGCGGGAACGAATCCAAATTTGGCATCCCGCGGGAAGATTTGGACACCCTCTTGCATTTGGTAAAGCAGCATCAAATCCGGGTCATTGGTTTGCATGCCCACTCCGGTTCAGGCATTTTAACGCCAGAACCCTGGCAGCAAACAGCCCTGTTGCTCACTTCTCTGGCTTCCCACTTTAATGAGTTAGCCATTATTAATTTAGGTGGCGGGTTGGGAATCGTTGAAAAACCAGGGCAAACCGCACTGGATTTAGCCTCACTTGACGCGAGTTTGGCAGCCATCAAGGCAAGTTGTGCGGGTGTGTCGTTCTGGCTTGAACCGGGGCGTTTTTTTGTTGCCGAATGCGGGGTTATTCTTGCCAAGGTAACGCAATTAAAAGAAAAAGGGAAAGTGCGTTTTATCGGCATTGAAACGGGCATGAATTCTTTAATTCGTCCAGCCCTGTATGGTTCATACCATGAAATGGTCAATTTAACCCGTCTGCATGAAGAGAAAAAAACAGTGGCTCATCTGGTAGGTCCCATCTGCGAATCAGGCGATATCTTAGGCTATGATCGCCTGCTTCCAAAAACCCTGGAAAACGACGTGATACTTATCGCCAATACGGGTGCTTATGGGCATTGCATGGGTTCTCATTATAATCTAAGACCACCAGCACAAGAAATTCTGCTGGAATAAGGACGCTCATGCTACAAGACAGCACGCAACGCGCACTGGCAACCGACCCCGCACGCTCTTTTATTGTGCAGGCACCGGCTGGTTCCGGTAAGACAGAAATTTTAACCCAGCGCTATCTTAGGTTATTGGGAACGGTCAGTGCGCCTGAGCAAATTGTAGCGCTGACTTTCACCCGCAAAGCCGCAAGTGAAATGCGCGAGCGCATTTTAGTGGCTTTGCGAAACAGCGCATCCGGTGTTGAAGCAACGTCAGCCCACCAACAGCAAACACTCCTTTTTGCAGCAAAAGCACTGCAACGTTCGGAACAAGAGAACTGGCACTTGCTTAATCAACCGGGGCGCTTGCGCATCATTACCCTGGATTCTTTCTGTCAAATGGTAAACCAGGCCATTCCTTTGGTTGAAAAACAAATCCCCTTTGCAAAAATCACCGACACCCCCACTGATCACTACCTTGCTGCCGCAAGGGCTTTTTTTGCTTATGCGCTGCAATCGCCCTTACTCCAGAAGGAGTTAACACTTCTTCTGGAACATCTTGATAACCGGCAAGAGTCCTTGCTTGATTTATTTTGTGATTTATTGGCAGAGCGCGAACAATGGCTTACTCCTTTCTATCAGGCGCGCGAGCAAGAAAAAGGGCATTATGAAAAAATGCTCGCACGCATTGAACACCATGAATTAGCGCGTTTAAAGCAAACCATAGCACCGGAATTTCGCGAGGCGCTGTGCTCGCTTTCACGCCAGGTTGCCACGATTGAGGCAAATCCCGCCACCGCGCGTTCTGCTTTAATGCAATGGCAGGATTTTGAAGCGCTGGATAAACAAATTGCAAGCGGTCTTGCCGCGTTATTGCTTACCTCAGAAAATAAGTTAAGAAAAAGTTTTGATCACCACGTTGGGCTACAACGGGACAAGGTGGATGCAGAGTGCTATAACCGGTTAAAGGAAGGGAGCAAGTCCTTGCTGGCTAATCTTGAGTTAGTCCCTGACTTTGTCGAGGCATTGATCAAGGTTAAACACCTGCCGGAGCCTAGGTACGATGCCTTGCAATGGCAGGTATTGCAGTCTTTATTTACTTTACTGCCCTTTTTGGTTGCTCATTTGCAGCTTATTTTCAGTGAGCACAATGAGGTCGATTTCAGTGCCGTTTCCTCGCAAGCCTTGGCAGCATTAGGAACGGATGAGCAACCAACCGATTTAACCCTTTACCTTGATAATGCCATCCATCATTTTTTAATTGATGAATTTCAAGACACCTCCATTCAGCAATTTCATTTATTAACCCGCCTTGTGCAAGGCTGGCAATCGGGTGACGGCAGAACGCTGTTTGTCGTGGGCGACCCCATGCAATCCATCTACCGCTTTCGGCAAGCCGAGGTCGGACTTTTTCTGAAGGCAAAACAGCAAGGGATTGGGCCTGTTGCCTTAACCAATCTTGAATTATGCTGTAACTTTCGCTCAAGTGAACCCATTGTGCAGTGGGTAAATCAACAATTTAAAGCCATTTTTCCAAACCACGATGACATCGCCCTGGGAGCCATTTCCTTTCACTCCTCCGTTGCGGTGAAAGGGATGGACTCGCTTAGTACAGTCGAGGCATTCCAGTTTCCGACACGCGCTGGGGAAGCCGCGGCTATTGTCAAACAGGTTAAAAAGGAGCTTTTGGAAAACCCGCAAGACACCATTGCCATTCTTGCGCGGCAACGCAACCAATTGCGTGATATTTTGCAAGAATTACGCAAACAGCAAGTCCCTTTTCAAGGGGTGGATATTGAGCGCCTGTCCGCTTTGCCCCATTTGCGAGATATCTGGTCATTAACCGAAGCCCTGTTAAATCCTGCAAATCGCCTGGCCTGGCTTTGCTTGCTTCGCAGTCCGCTTTGCGGGCTATCCCTTGAGGATTTACACGCGATTGCCAATTTCGCGCCTAAAAAATCCATTGTCCATGCGTTAAGCCACCTCAGTTCACTTACTTTAAGCGAGGAGGGTCGTCTGCGTGCAGCGTTTATCTATGCTACCCTCTCAGAAGCCTTGGCAGCGCGTCATCAAGACAGGCTCATTGATTGGCTGGTTCGCGCCTTAAACCAATTGCATGGACCCATTTTGCTTAATGAAAACGAGCAGGCGGATGTCGAGCAATTTTGGCTTTTGCTTGAGCGCATAAGCCCTTCGGGTGAACTACCGGATTTAACACGTTTAAAAAGCGAATTTGATAAGCTTTATTCGCAACGCACAACGCCCTCTCGCTTGCAGATTATGACGATTCATAAATCCAAGGGGCTTGAATTTGATTGCGTTATTTTACCGGCATTAAGTGCCAAATCCAGGAATAAGAGTAATCCCCTGTTGCGCTGGTTAAAGCTTCCTCAGGAAGGAAAGGAGTTGATGCTGGTTTCCCCCATGAAAGCCGCGCATCGGGAGCCTTGCCTATTGTATAATTATTTAAGCCAACTGGATGCAGAAAAAGACCGCTTTGAATTGCAGCGCTTATTTTACGTTGCCACAACGCGGGCAAAAAAACGTTTGTATCTTTTTGATTACAGCGAAAAAGAAAGCAAAGGCAGCTTTCGCAGTTTTTTAAAAAACACCGATTTTTTTACCGAAGAAGCCCCGGCAAGTGATGACAAAAGGGAAGCAACCGTTCCTGTATTAACCCGATTACCGGTAGCATTTTATGCCAATCCGACCCAAAACACACACCCCGTGTCGCAACGGGTTTCTTTTTTAGCGACAACTACCGCAAGGCAAACAGGAATTATCGCCCATGAATTGTTGCAATGGGTTTGCGACAAACACCCAAACAGGGTGGTTGATTTACCCTGGAATCTGGTAAAAAACCGATTCAGGAAACTGGGGTTTAGTGTAAACGAATGCCAGGAAGCCTGTCAGGCACTTGAAAGCCAAATGGAAGCGCTCTTTGCCAACCCAGTTGGTCAATGGATTTGCGAGGCGCATCAAGAAGAACGAAACGAATACGAATTACTGGTGACACAAGACGAGAACCAGGGAACGCGAATTATTGACCGCACCTTTATTGATAAGGGAAAACGCTGGGTAATTGACTTTAAAACGGGAAATGAAACAGAAGAAACCGTGCTAAAACATCGCCAGCAAGTCAATGAATATGCTAGACTGCTGAGTTATTACTCGCTTGAACCAGTCTACTGCGGCTTGTACTATCTTGCTACAGGCAAATGGGTAGCCTGGGATTACCAATTAATTGAAAGTGAAGCATGAATATTGATAAAACCGTTGCAGAAATACTGACAACTACACGCGATGAAATCTTACAGCTTAATGCAGAGCAACTTGGCCTGAACCTTGATTTTTCCGTCACAAATCAACGCCTTTTTGTTGAACTCAGCGCAGGCTTTCCAATCAAAGGGCTTGAAGACTCCTACCTGCCTTTGCTAGAAAATGCACTGAAGAATGCTTTGCCGCTTTATGAAACGCAGATTAAGCTAAAACAATGCATTCGAGCGCACCGCACCCAATTGCCAGGCAAAGGGCTTCGAGGGGTTAAAAACACCATCGCCATTGCTTCCGGAAAAGGAGGCGTTGGCAAATCAACGGTTGCTGTGAATTTAGCCCTGGCTCTTGCCAGAGCTGGCGCGCGCGTTGGCATTCTGGACGCAGACATTTATGGCCCCAGTATTCCTCTCATGCTCGGAAAAACAAAGCCTGTGGAAGTCCAGGGCGATCATTATTTGCCCGTGGAAGCGCAGGGCCTTCAAGCCATGTCCATTGGCTACCTGACCGACAACGAAGCCGCTTTAATCTGGCGTGGCCCAATGCTTGCCAAATCCCTCATTCAAATGCTTGATCTCACCTTGTGGCAGGAATTGGATTATTTATTTATCGACTTACCGCCAGGCACAGGCGACATTCAACTCAGTTTAGTGCAAAAAATTCCCCTGACCGGTGCCGTGGTTGTTACTACGCCTCAAAATGTAGCAACGCTCGATGCGCAAAAAGCGATAAAAATGTTTGAAAAAACAGGGATTGAAGTGCTAGGATTGATTGAAAACATGTCTATGCATGCTTGCTCCCAGTGCGGTCATCAGGACGCTGTGTTTGGTAGTGGAGGCGCGCAACAACTCAGTGACAGGTTTCATGTGAATCTGCTCGGGCAATTGCCTCTTGACGGGGAAATTCAGCGTAATTGCGATGAGGGCAGGCCAACCGCCGCCGATGACACGCCTCTCGCCAAACCATTCAGGGAAGCGGCAATGCGATTGGCACTGGCATTAGCCCAACGTCCTGTCAATTATGCAGACAAATTTCCCGATATTGTGGTGGAATAAATAGAGCGCCTTATAACCCAACTGTTCAAAAAGAGTAAATTCTTGAGCATGCGGATTGCAAATGGGCTTTTCATGTTAAAATTGAATTTTAAATAAAGGGCATCTTTAATGTCTGGTAATTATACAGCCGAAGCGATTGAAGTATTAACAGGTCTTGAGCCTGTGCAACGCCGTCCTGGAATGTACACGGACACGAGCAAACCCAATCACCTTATCCAGGAAGTCGTGGACAATAGCGTGGATGAAGTGATTGCAGGTTTTGCCAATCACATTACAGTCACCTTGCATGAAGACGGCTCCATCGAAGTAGAGGACAATGGGCGTGGCATGCCGGTTGATCTGCATCCGCAATTGGGTTTAAGCGGCGTCGAGGTCATCATGACCCGATTGCATGCCGGCGGTAAATTTTCCGATAAAAACTACAGTTTTTCCGGCGGTTTGCATGGCGTGGGTGTCTCGGTGGTTAATGCGCTTTCTGAACGCGTTGAAGTGACCATCAAGCGCAATGGCATCATTTACAAAATGGCCTTTGCCAATGGCGATAAAACGCAAGAGCTTAATGAAGCAGGCTGCACCAAAAAACGGGATACCGGCACACTCATCCGCTTCTGGCCCAATGCGTCTTATTTCGATACCACCAAAATTTCAGTCAAACAGCTTGCCCACGTGTTGCGCGCAAAAGCGGTGCTCTGTCCTGGGCTGTCCATGCAGTTTATCAACAAGGCAACCAACGAGCAGCAAAGCTGGCTTTATGAAAAAGGGTTGGCCGATTATTTAAACCAATCGCTCCCTTCCGATTTCTTCCCTGAAGCGCCTTTTACCGGCGATTATGCAAGCAATGAGGCCACCGTGGAATGGGCTTTGGCCTGGACTCCGAGCGCGCCAGGCGGCTTAAGTGAAAGTTATGTGAATTTAATCCCCACCATTCAGGGGGGAACGCACGTCAATGGTTTGCGCGCAGGGCTTTTTGATGCAATGGCTGATTTTTGCGAACTAAGAACCCTCATACCGCGCGGTGTTAAACTCACAGCCGATGATCTCTGGGAACCCTGTCAGTATGTATTATCGGTAAAAATGAAAGAGCCCCAATTTGCCGGACAAACCAAAGAGCGGTTAAGTTCCAGACAAACCGCAGGGCTGGTGAGTAATGTCGTTAAAGACGCGTTTGCTTTATGGCTTAACCAGCATCGTAATCAAGGGGAATTAATCGCGGCTTTTGCCATTGAACGGGCACAAAAGAGGCTTCGTCAGGCCAAACAGGTCGCACGAAAACGGGTCAGCCAAGGACCTGCCTTGCCGGGTAAACTAGCCGACTGCTTACAGCAGGACTTAAGCCAGGCCGAGTTATTTTTAGTGGAAGGGGATTCAGCCGGCGGCTCTGCAAAACAGGCACGCAATAAAGACTTTCAGGCTATATTGCCTTTGCGCGGTAAAATTTTAAACTCTTGGGAAGTGGATTCTTCGCAAGTACTCGCCTCGCAGGAAATTCATGATATTTCCGTGGCAATAGGCATTGATCCAGGCTCGGATGATTTAAGTGGCCTACGCTATGGCAAAATTTGCATTTTAGCGGATGCCGACTCCGATGGCGCACACATTGCCACCTTAATCTGTGCTTTATTTTTGCGCCATTTTAAACCACTGGTTGCAGCAGGTCACGTCTTTGTTGCGATGCCCCCCTTGTATCGCATTGATGCCGGCAAAACCGTGCACTATGCCTTGGACGATGAAGAAAAAGAAAAAATCATAGCACACCTTAAAAAAACCAATAAAAGCAAAATCAATGTACAGCGCTTTAAAGGATTAGGTGAAATGAATCCGATTCAATTGCGCGAAACCACCATGGATCCCAACACCAGAAGGCTCATTCAGCTCACGCTTGACGATGAGCCAGAAGCGATGGCCATCATGGACATGCTGCTTGCCAAAAAAAGAGCGCCTGACAGAAAGCACTGGTTAGAAACAAAGGGAAATCTGGCTGAAATGTAGTATCCTAAGGCACTTATGAACATTGCACTGTGTTGGTTCAGGCAAGATTTAAGACTAAGCGACAACCCTGCTTTTATCGCCGCATGCAACCAACATGAAGCCGTTATTCCACTGTATATTTTTGATGAAACAACGAGTGTGTTGGGTTCAGCCCAACGTTGGTGGCTTCATCAAAGTCTGACTTCCCTGGCAAGTGACTTGCAAGAAACCGGCTTGCAACTGGTACTTCGCAAGGGTAATCCTTTGCAAATCCTGACCGAATTAGCTGCGCAATGTTCCATTGAAGCCATTAATTGGAATCGGTGTTATGAGCCCTTGGCTATCGCGCGCGATAAGCACATTAAAGCCTCTTTATTGCACGAAGGGATTGCCGTGTACAGTACGAATGGCAGTTTACTGAATGAGCCGTGGACTATTAAAAATAAAAGCGGCGGGTTTTTTAAGGTGTTCACCCCGTTCTGGAAGCATTGTTTACAAACGATTCAGTTGCCTCCGGCCGTGAAGCCGTTGCATCAGCCCCGTGCAGTCCCCCTTTCAGGCGATTCCCTTTCGGATTGGAACTTGTTGCCTGAAAATCCCAATTGGGCTGCGCAATTTGGCACCTTTTGGGAGCCGGGAGAAGCAGGGGCACAAAAGAAACTCAGCAGCTTTATTGAAAACACACTCAATGGATATCACCTCGAAAGAGACATTCCCGCACGTGATGCTACCTCTAAGTTATCACCCCACTTGCATTTTGGCGAAATAAGTCCCTGGACCATCTGGCGAGCGATTGAACTAGCCCAATGGGATGCGTCCTGCTCTTTATCCTCTATAACGCGCTTTTTAGCAGAACTTGGGTGGCGTGAATTTTCCTATTATTTGCTTTATCATTTTCCAGGCCTGCCCGATACTAATTTCAGAAAGGAATTTGATGCATTTCCCTGGCTACACGATGCCATAGCCCTTTCCCGCTGGCAAAAAGGAATGACAGGCTATCCGATTGTGGACGCAGGAATGCGCGAGTTATGGGCAACGGGCACTATGCACAACCGGGTGCGAATGATAGTCGCCTCTTTTCTCACCAAAGATTTGTTGATTGATTGGCGCTGTGGTGCGAAGTGGTTTTTAGATACGTTAGTAGATGCTGATTTAGCCAATAACAGTGCCAGTTGGCAGTGGGTCGCTGGAAGTGGCGCCGATGCAGCACCTTATTTTCGGATTTTTAATCCCGTTTTGCAGAGTGAAAAATTTGATCCCAACGGGGATTATATCCGCCGATGGGTCCCTGAACTGGCTAAAGCAAGCAATCAGACCATTCACCAACCCGGCCATCTGGATAAAGGGTATCCAAAACCGATAATCCTGCACGCTGATGCCAGAAAAAGAGCACTGGAATGTTATAAGGCAATCCGCAAACCAGACTAGTTGATTTATCCTGGCAGGCTACCCTAATCGATTTTATTTGAGCATTGGGACATTTTGTGAGATGGTTCCCCACCTTCAATTAGCAAGTAGCCTGGTTGCTTGCAACCAGGATTCTGTAATTAAACCCGCCCCAGGTTTTGGGTTAATAGTAAACCCTGGTTGCAAGCAACCAGGCTACTCGCTGGAATGTTATAAGGCAATCCGCAAACCAGACTAGTACCACATATTTAAAATAGTCAGATCAATTTTCCAAAGGTCTTCCCTTGTATGTCCACTTAAATGCCTTCGCTGCCGTCAAGCAAGTAGCCTGGTTGCTTGCAACCAGGATTCTGTAATTAAACCCGTCCCCAGGTTTTGGGGTTAATAGCAAGTAGCCTGGTTGCTTGCAACCAGGATTCTGTAATTAAACCCGCCCCAGGTTTAGGGGTTAATAGTAAACCCTGGTTGCAAGCAACCAGGCTACTCGCTGGAATGTTATAGGGCAATCCGCAAACCAGACTAGTTGGTTTATCCTGGCAGGCCACCCTAATCGATTTTATTTGAGCATTGGGACATTTTGTGAGATGGTTCCCCACCTTCAATTAGCAAGTAGCCTGGTTGCTTGCAACCAGGATTCTGTAATTAAACCCGCCCCAGGTTTAGGGGTTAATAGTAAACCCTGGTTGCAAGCAACCAGGCTACTCGCTGTTCTTTAAAGAAAGGACTCCAACCACCTATCCAGGTCTCTTTTTCCAAATTGTTCAAAACCACCTCTAATATTCACTTCTTTGTTTAGGTTTGATAAGACAACTCCCCGTCAAGAGGTAAAATCGCAGCATGGGTCACGGTACTCCTTGCTTGCAGGAGATCAATCGGTAATTTTGGGTATTTATGCAACAACAGGAAGGTGATTTTTTGTAAATCCTCCCGGGACTTCGCCTGATAAAATAATTTTACCTGGTTTAATTGCAAATCCAGAGTGGGCAACTTCCCCGCCTGTTTTTGTATGTGAGCCAGCAAAACATAGCCGGCTTTCGGTGAATCCGGTAAATAACAGAGATCCAGATAATATAAAGGCGCATTAGTCGGGAGGGATAGCAAAGCGGAGTCGTATAACAAATCCGTATTAGCCGGTTTCCCTGTGGTGAGATCAAAAAAGCGAATATCCGGGCGATGAATCAACTCTGCCCGCAATTCCCGTGAATTCCAAACCATCTCGCCAGGAAGAAACTGTTTAATGACGATTGCATTTTTTGGCAAGGAATTAAGCAATTGCAGAGTTAGTGCTTTTTCATACATCTCTCGGGGATAACGCAAAGTAAAATTGGTTAAATTAGTCGCCGACTGATTCAATAAGAAAGAAGCACTGATAACAAGGCTAATAACAAGGGCTACGCCCCCTTTCGCAAAAGGCAATGCACTTGATTTTTTGACAAATTGCATGCCGCGCATAAAAAGGAACGTCAACATCATGCAAAAGCCAATTTGTTGCAAAAAGACCGGGACATGGCTAATCCCAAAATACAAACGGTCTTGATAGCCCTTACTGACCGCGATTAAAAGAGCCGGAATAAACTGGAAAGTAAGACTCATCCCCAAAAGTGGCAAGAAGCCTTTAAAATCGACCCTATCCACTACTCTGTAAACTAATAGCCCACTGCTTAGGAACAAAAACACGGCCATCCAATAACTGCTGGATGAAAGCCACAGGCTGGGCAATAAATTCACACTAATAAAGGGCAATTCGCCTGCCCATTGAATTAAAAAAGTCAGCGGTATTTTATTCAAAGCGCCGAATGAGGTTCCATTGTAACTGACGGGACTGTAGTGGCGCATAAACAAGGTGAGTACAAGGTAAAGCAAGGTAAGGATAAAAATAACCCCCATCCCCCACCCATTTTTTTGCTTAAAATAATGACCCTGACTTTTTTATTAAGAAAAGGAAGCACTGCGGGAACCACAAGGGCAACTTCGTATGTCAAAAGCGCTAATAAATAAAAAAAGGACAGATAACATAAAGTCGATTTTTTAGGATTACCTAAATAGCTCATGTAAAAGGTGAGTGCAATCATTGAAAAGGAAATCACCAGTGGCATCAAGAGCGATTGGCACACTAAAAAAGAGTCAGGAACCAAAGACCAGCAAAAGGGAAACAGGCAACAAAGCAGGATAACATTCCCTTTTTTTTCGAGGATTCGATTAAAAAAAACAGCGGAAAAAAGCATTGCCGCCAGCAAGCCTAACCAATGAATCACATTGTATAAAAATAAATTATTACCCACCCAATAAAAGAGGGAATATTGGGCAATAAAGGGAATAGGGAAAAACCGACCCTGATGCCTGAACCAATTCAAAATAACGTCTTGGGTAAACTCGCTTAAGCTTTTATGAGAAAGCAGTAACTTACCCTGAATAGTGCTGTTGTAAGCATCGTCCCCATTAAATCCGAATTGCAGCAAGGGCAAGGAGGCAATAAAAATAACCAGCGCCAACAAGCTGTAGTTTATCCATGAGTCCCATGGAATTGGTTTAGCGTACTGAACCCTCTTTGAATGCATAGCATACATTTCCTTATTTTCTTGAATCCCTTTTATTAGAGTCTGTGCATGGCCAGAACGCAGAATTATTGCATACTATTTTAAAAAAATCAGGTGCTATTAGAAAGGCATTGATGAATTAAGAACAATTAACGATCGCGTGATTGAATAAAAGATACACTAAAGTATAATTGTTCAAAATTCCAACGTAGGTGTCCTCTATGAACTGGCAAAAAAAAGGTAATGATTTTCAACATAACAACGCAGCGTCTCCAATAAACGCAATAACCGTTCCAAAACAAAATGGCTTGATAACGGATTCGGATGGGCGTCGGTTAACCGAAATTCACCTCACCGCAAGCAATTGGGATGGGCTTTCTCAACTTGTGCGGCTTGCAAAAAGCATGGGGTTGTTATGTAGTGTGTATAATCCCCGTGTGCTGTTATCGTTAACCTCCGAACAATATTCTCTATTTTTTGCATCCCTACCAGGAATAATTCAGCAGGATCTCTCAGAAATAATAGAAGATATCAATAAAATAACAGGCCTTAATCACGCGCTGCCATCAGAGACAAAGTGGATTTCTGCAGGAAGTTTTAAACAAAATTTTCCAAAAAATTATGCGCAAGCTTGTAAAACCAGCGCACATTTTACCTCTCATTTCACTAAACAAGTCATCTGCCTTGCTAATACCCCCTCTTCGAACATAGAAAAAATAATTATTTCTGGCTGCAAGGACAGTAGTTCGGTTTACCTATTGCCTTTTTTTAATTCCACATGTCCATCTAGCGTGCGAATGTTTGAGGAAGACTTTGAACTTGAAGTGCTGAATAAGGGACTTCTTTCCAGTAATTATCAAGAAATTGCGAGGTTTATGGAGTTACTGAAATACCTCGAACCGAGCCTTGCTGAGCAAGAGGAAGCGATCTGGGAAAATATCAGTGAATGCTTCTCCTTACCCAGATTAAATACAATCCAAAAAAATTGTATCGATGAGGCATTATTTAGCTTAACTGCACCTATGAATCCACAACAAGCGAAAAGGTTGTGGTTATCTATTGTAAAAGTCTCTGATTCCATTGTAAAAATTGCTGATAAAGATCTTAATTACTGTATAGACCTTTTTCACCTAAACAGGTTGGTAACCAAACAAAAACCTGAATTGCGCGAAAAGATTAAGCAAATAAAGGAAATCAGTGCAGCGGATTCTCTGAACTTACAGTCACATCAGAGCCCAAACAGGTATGCCACAAAAGAAGTCATTGCACGTTACGTTCAGGAGATAGCGGTTTCAGAACTCGCGTATTGCCAGCAAAAAATAAGCAATCCCTCTCAGTATGAATGGATTGGGATTCGGTTATCTGACCAAGAAATTAAACAACTTATTGAGCAAGGATGTAACGATGAAATTTATGCGAACGCAGCCATGGAAGAGTTTTTTTCCAATTTCAAAGGTAAGATAACGCGTCAAATGATAAACGATATTTTTTCACATCCAGAGCCATTGTGGTTTGCAAAAACCCTCCATATTTTGGATCAGACAACTATTCCGCTTGCAAACTACTATGACTTGCTTAATGCCAGTGCGACTTTAACCAAACAAGTGGGTATTGCTGTATTTCATTTGGTCAAAAACGAAATTGCTTTTGATAATGCACTCTATCAGGACATTTTAGAACGCATCAAAGCGGGTGAACGCTTTGATAAAGAATACCTATTAAACAGGATTGAGAAGGAATTACCCTTTTATAACGCGATGTAATACAATTGAGAACCTATACCTAGGCACTTACTTAAGGGCCTAGGTATGGGAAGAGCGTAGCTCTTTTGATTCAAAAGGACCAACAAAACAAAAAAGTGCACTTGTGCATCCCGATAAAAATTATAACTTAACTAAGAACCCCTATTAATTAATAGGTCTTGAGACTTTGTGGAGTATCGCATGCCTACCAAACCGCCTCGTTCCGTTTTTTTTATTTTTGGTTTTGGCTATACTGCAGAAGCCCTCGCAAACCGATTAACCTCTTTAGGTTTTGAAGTGGTTGGCACCACAAGTACCGCTAAAAAAAGGCAATCCCCGCATCAATTGATTGATTTTTTTGCTCCTGAAGTAGCAATGCACCTCCAAAAGGCCACGCATGTATTAGTAACCATTCCGCCAGTCGATGGAGTGCCTGATGTGGTTTTGTCCTATTATGGAGAATTAATCAAACGCTATGCTTCGTCTATCCAGTGGCTTGGTTACCTTTCTTCTACTGGGGTTTATGGCGATCACCATGGCGAATGGGTGGATGAAACCTCTCCCTGCTTGCCCCAGAGCAATCAAGGACTTTTGCGGCTTCAGGCGGAAAACGCCTGGATGGCGCTTGCCAGGCAACGTACCCTTCCCCTGCATGTATTTCGACTGGCAGGCATTTATGGGCCACAAAGAAATGCGCTGGAGCGTATTCTGGCAGGCAAGCAATACAGTATTTATAAAAAAGGACAGGTATTTTCCCGCATTCACGTAGACGACATCGTATCGGTAGTGCTGCAGTCCATGCAGCATCCTAATCCCTTGTCCATTTACAATGTAGCTGATGATGAACCCGCTCCAGCCCATCTGGTTGATGCCTATGCCGCCCAACTGTTAAATAGGCCGGCATTGCCTTTGCTGGATTGTGAAAAAGCGCCTTTATCCCCGATGGAAAAAAGCTTTTACTCAGCGAATCGCCAGGTATCCAATTGGAAAATAAAAAAAGAGCTCAATATCCTTCTGCGTTTCCCTTCCTTTCGGGAAGGGCTAAAGGAAATACAACAATCCCTGAGCAATACGCCCAAAGGAAAAACTCCTCCTTAAATATCGCGTGAAGAATTTAACATCCAGCGTGCTTTTTCATGCGCTTCAATCCGGTCAGCCAGCATATTGGCCGTGCCTTCGTCCGCGCTTTCATGGGTAAATTTCATTGCTTGATTTAAATCCTTCACCAGCGTTTCATTATCATGAGCCAACTCGCTTAACATGGTATCGGCATCTAAACTGGAGTCGCCATCTTTAATCCGCTTTAAGCTTTCAAATTCTTTAAAGGTAGCCGGTGCTTTCGCTCCAAGCGCTCGAATACGCTCTGCAATTAAATCGACTGCGTCCGCCAGCGCATGGTATTGCTCATCAAATAGCTGATGCAACCCTTTAAATTGTGGTCCCCGCACATGCCAGTGGTAATTTTGTGTCTTAAGGTATAATGCATAGGTGTCAGCCATTATAAGGGATAATTTTTTGATAACCTCGCTCATGTCACACTCCTTGTTTTTATAGGCAATCCTTCGTTAAAGATAGTACACAATTCCCAAAACCACCTGCCAGAACCCTTTTTTAAACGAATAAAAAAAAGCCAACTATAATTTATTTTAATGCAGAAGGATTTTGCGAATTCAAAAAAGGTTTAAAACATGAACAACGAGGATGTTATCCATGCTTTTCAATTGGTTCGGGAACAAACCCAATCCCTCTGTCGCCCGCTTTGTACGGAAGATTTTGTCATTCAAAGCATGGACGATGTCAGCCCGCCAAAATGGCATTTGGCGCACACAAGCTGGTTTTTCGAAACCTTTATCCTGAAAAAATATGCACCTGAATACCAGGCGTTTAATCCGGTTTTTAGTACACTTTTTAACTCGTATTACCAGGGTGTCGGTAATCCCTTTCCCCGCGCACAACGCGGTTTTCTGTCAAGACCCACGGTGGATACGGTATTTGCTTACCGAAAGCATGTCGATGAAGCCATTTGCCAATGGATTGCTTCCTCTAAAAACTCCAATTTATTCGCATTAATTACCTTAGGACTTCATCACGAACAACAACACCAGGAACTTCTCCTCACCGACATTAAATACAATTTTTCCATTAATCCACTGTTGCCAATCTACCAACCGCGTAAAAAAACACTCGGATTCAATGGATCACCAGCAAAATTTATTAGCAACGAAGGCGGATTAATTGACATAGGCGCTTCTTCGCAATCGTTTTGCTTTGATAATGAGTTGCCCGTCCATAAAACCTTTTTGCAACCCTTTTCGCTTTCTAACCAGCTAGTAAGCAATGCACAATATATTCAATTTATCGAAGCAGGCGGGTACCAGTATCCTAAATGGTGGCTTTCAGACGGCTGGGATTGGGTTACTAAAAACCAGTGGCAAGCGCCCCTTTATTGGCACCGCATCAACAAGGAATGGTGGATTTTCACCTTAAACGGTCTTTTGCCCTTAAACCCGGACGAACCGGTAGCGCATGTCAGTTATTATGAGGCGGATGCCTATGCCAGATGGGCTGGAGCACGCTTGCCGACTGAGGCCGAATGGGAGCATTTTGTTACCTCCAATGCCCTTTCGAAGGAAAATGGCAACTTTTTAGAAACAGGACTCTTGCACCCGCACGCAGGAACGGATCAATTTTTTGGCGACCTTTGGGAGTGGACTGCCAGCGCCTATTCCCCCTACCCGGGCTATCAGCCCTTAAAGGGTGCTTTAGGAGAATACAATGGCAAATTTATGGCAAACCAAATGGTGTTGCGAGGCGGTTCTTGTGTAACGCCAGGCTCACACATCAGAGCGAGTTACCGCAATTTTTTTCAACCCGAAAAACGCTGGCAATTTAGCGGAATTCGTTTGGCAAATACCTGGAGGAATAATGAGTGCTAAATTTGCAATGCTCGGCAATCAAGGCCTTCACCCTGTTGATGAGAAAGCGACGTTTTTACTCGATGTTTTACAAGGCTTTTCAAAGCCTAAAAAATCCCTTTCTTCTAAATATTTTTATGATGAAGCAGGCAGCGAATTATTTAACCAAATCACAAGACACCCTGATTATTATTTAACCCAAAGCGAAATCGCTATTTTAGACCACAACAAAAACGAATTGGCCGATTTACTTGCCAATAGTTCGTTTAACCTGGTTGAATTGGGGCCTGGTGAAGGATTAAAAACCCAGGTCTTACTCAATGCATTTTTAAAAAAACAATTGTCATTTAGCTACTATGCGATTGATATTTCCCATAAGTATTTACACCATCTCGTGGATAAATTTAATCAGGAAACACCGGATCTCGATGCCATTGCTTTGAATGGCGATTACCTGCAAGGCATTCAATGGCTTGGCTCCCACTCCAAAAAAAGAAATTTTCTGTTATTTTTAGGTTCAAGCATTGGAAATTTTAATTTAAGTGCTGCAACTGAATTTCTTTTGCTATTACGGGGATTTCTGCATCCTGGCGATTACCTTTTGATTGGATTTGACTTGTTAAAAGAAATTGATATCTTACTGAGAGCCTATAACGACAACGACGGAATCACCCGGCAATTTAATTTAAATTTATTAAAGCGAATGAACAGGGAATTAGGGGCAAATTTTAACCTGGATTCCTTTTATCATTATGGTACTTTTAATGCCTACTCCAAGGCAATGGAAAGCTACCTCATCTCCAATAAAGAACAAATTGTTTACTTCAGTGCGCTCAATAAATCCTTTAGCTTCAAAGAGTTTGAGGCAATTCATGTGGAATCCTCACAAAAATACACCTTATCAGAAATTAACAAGCTAGCTTCTGCGGCACAATGTAAAGTAGTAAAAAATTTCACCGATTCAAAATGCCGTTTCGTGAATTCTTTATGGCAAGTGTAAAGAAAAAAAAACCCGCATAAAGCGGGTTTTTTAAAGGGTGAAGCAGGCAATTACATCATGCCCATTCCGCCCATGCCTCCCATACCGCCCATGCCGCCCATGTCGCCAGCACCAGCACCTTCGTCTTTCTTAGGTAACTCTGCAACCATGCACTCAGTAGTCAGCATTAAGCTTGCAACAGACGCTGCGTTTTGCAATGCAGTACGTGTTACTTTAGTTGGATCCAGAATACCCATCTCAACCATATCACCGTATTCGCCAGTGGCCGCATTGAAACCAAAGTTGTCTTTGTTTTCAGCTACTTTATTGACGATAACAGAGGATTCGTAACCTGCATTGGCAACGATTTGACGCAGGGGCGATTCGATAGCACGACGCAGGATATTGATACCCATGTCTTGATCCGCGTTATCGCCTTTTAAGCCGTCCAGCGCTTTTTGCGCACGAATCAGCGCCACACCACCACCTGCAACAATGCCTTCTTCAACGGCAGCACGGGTTGCGTGGAGCGCATCTTCAACACGCGCTTTTTTCTCTTTCATTTCAATTTCAGTCGCAGCACCTACTTTAATTACCGCAACGCCGCCTGCCAATTTAGCAACGCGTTCCTGTAATTTTTCACGATCGTAATCGGAAGTTGTTTCTTCCATTTGAGCACGAATTTGCGCAATGCGTGAATTGATTTCAGCAGCTTTGCCTTCGCCATCAATGATAGTGGTGTTTTCTTTGGTCACTACGATGCGTTTTGCAGTACCCAGGCTTTCGATAGAAGCTGTTTCAAGGCTTGTGCCTACTTCTTCAGAAATCACTTGGCCACTGGTTAAAATCGCGATGTCTTGCAACATGGCTTTACGGCGATCGCCAAAACCAGGCGCTTTAACCGCACATACTTTAACAATACCGCGCATGTTGTTAACAACCAGAGTAGCCAAAGCTTCGCCTTCAACGTCTTCTGCGATAATCAATAAAGGACGGCCTGATTTGGCAACGGCTTCAAGTACTGACAGCATGTCACGAATCGTAGCAATCTTTTTGTCAACTAACAGAATGTAAGGATGCTCAAGCTCAGCACTCATGTTTTGTTGGTTGTTGATAAAGTAAGGAGAAATGTAACCACGGTCAAACTGCATTCCTTCAACCACAGCCAATTCATTTTCCAAGCCATTACCGTCTTCAACAGTGATAACGCCTTCTTTGCCCACTTTTTCCATTGCTTCTGCAATGATAGAGCCAATTGCGTGATCAGAGTTAGCAGAAATAGTACCTACTTGAGCAATCGCTTTACCGTCTTTGCAAGGCTTGGACATGGATTGCAATTGTTTGGTAACGGCTGCTACTGCTTTATCAATTCCGCGTTTCAGATCCATTGGGTTCATACCAGCCGCAACTGCTTTATGGCCTTCAACCACAATAGAGCGCGCTAATACAGTCGCAGTAGTTGTACCGTCACCGGCAGTATCCGAAGTTTTAGCAGCAACTTCTTTAACCATTTGTGCGCCCATGTTTTTAAAGCGGTTTTCAAATTCAATTTCTTTTGCAACGGAAACCCCGTCTTTGGTCACTGTAGGTGCACCAAAAGAGCGTTCCAGCACAACATTTCGTCCGCTTGGACCCATTGTTGCTTTTACTGCATCCGCTAATGCATTCACACCAGCAAGCATTTGTTGGCGCGCATCGTCGCCAAAACGTAATTCTTTAGCCATTATTACCGTCTCCTATAATCTTAAATTACTTCTCAATGACGCCCATGATGTCGTCTTCACGCATCACAACGACTTCTTGACCAGCTACTTTGATTTCAGTACCAGAGTACTTGCCAAACAAAACCACTTCACCCACTTTAACAGCCAAGGCACGGACATCGCCATTATCTAGCGATTTACCAGGGCCAACAGCGATAATTTCGCCACGCATGGGTTTTTCGGTAGCGCTATCTGGAATAACAATACCACCGGCTGTGGTACGCTCTTCTTCCAAACGACGAACAACAACACGATCGTGTAAAGGACGAATTTTCATACTTGTTTTCTCCTGATTGATTAATCATCTATAATTTTCAGAGAAGCCTCTGATTTTTTAGCTTTGCAAAAATTCATTCTGCATTGCTGATGTCTCCCAAGTGGGGGCAATAACCATTTTTTCAAGGCATAGAATAAAAAAAGTTGAGGTTTTTTTAGTTATACGCTTACAATGGTCTTTATTTTTACAGGTTTGACAGGTATTCATGAAAATTTTCTTATTGTTAATGGTATGGATTACCCCTTTTCTGATGCATGCCGAGCCGCTCAGAGCGGCTGACGTGTTTCAAATTGAAACCAAACAGGTCGATCCCAATACCTTTACCCTGAACTGGCAAGTCAAGTCAGGTTATTTTTTATACAGCGATCGCATTACCCTGTCTTCGCAAAAAAACAGCAATGTGCAGCTTGGTACAATTCGCTTTCCCCCTTCGCTGGAAAAAACCGACAAACAGGGTCATGTGTATCCCGTTTACCGTGAACAATTGTCTTTACCTGTTGCAGTCCTTGGCGAAAAACCGGGCGAATCCTTGTTGGAGCTTCATTACCAAGGTTGTTCTGATGAAGGGTTTTGTTACCCGCCTGAAACAAAACAGGTCAAATTAACCATCGATAAACAGTTGGCATTAAACCAGGTCAGCATTGAAACAAATGAGGCCGTTGCCCCCACTCAGTCCGTTCAAAAAATGCCCGAGGAAGGGATAGAATCGGTCTTTAATCAGGGTTGGTTTTTTATTATTTTAAGTTTTTTTGGTTTTGGGCTTTTACTTTCCTTTACCCCCTGTGTTTTGCCGATGATTCCCGTTCTTTCCGGCATTATCGTAGGACATGGCAAGGATCTCTGTGTACGAAAAGCCTTTTTTCTTTCTTTAAGTTATGTCTTAAGTATGTCGCTTACCTACGCCATCGTGGGTGCGATAGTGGCCAAGTTAGGCAACAATTTGCAAATTATCATGCAAACCCCTTTGGCAATTGGCTTGTTTAGCCTGGTGTTTGTGTTACTGGCCCTTTCCATGTTTGGTTTTTACGAATTGCGCCTGCCAGTGTCCTGGCAAGCCAAATTAGCTGGGGCAAGCCGTGGACAATCGAGCGGGCATTACCTGAGCGCTGCCATCATGGGGTGTTTGTCGACTCTGATTTTATCCCCTTGTGTTACCGCCCCCCTAATTGGGGCATTAGGCTACATTGCCCATACTGGGAATACGGTATTGGGAAGCATCGCCTTGTTTGCTTTGGGCCTTGGAATGGGGGCACCTTTGTTGCTGGTAGGACTTTCTTGCGGAAAGTGGCTACCCAAAGCAGGTACTTGGATGAATGCCGTCAAAGCCTTCTTTGGCGTTTTATTGCTCGCGGTTGCCATCTACCTTCTGGACCGCATCCTTCCAGGGCCTCTGGTCATGGGATTATGGGCTACCCTCTTGATTTTTTCAGGCGTTTACTGCGGTGCCTTTACACGTGCCATAACGCACGGAGACAAATTTCATCAAGGGCTGGGCCTGGTGTTATTTATCTACGGCATGCTTATTTTGATCGGAGCAAGTATGGGTTTTACCAACCCCTTGCAGCCTCTGGCAGGGTTTCGCGTAGAAAGTACCTCCAGGCCCGTTGTTAAATCCCAAACGGTAAAAACCGTAGAGCGCTTAAACGAGGCCATTGCTTCTGCGCGGGGGAAACCTGTCCTTCTTGATTTTTACGCCGATTGGTGTGCCTCCTGCAAAGTGATAGAAGCCACGACATTGCAAGACCCTGGAGTCAGAAAGGCACTGAAAAACCTCGTTGTTGTCAAGGTTGACTTGACGGGAAACAAACAGGAAGAAAAGGCGCTGCTAAATCAATATAATGTGATAGCGCCCCCTACTTTTTTATTCCTCAACAAAGAGGGGAATGAGCAACCCCATTTGCGTCTAGTCGGTGAAACATCGGTGGAAACACTCTTAATAAAAATAAATCAAGCCTTGGGATTAGACAAAACAACTGCTCTGGCGTTATAATTCGCCCACTTTTTTTACAGATAAGTCATCATGAACTATAAAGTGGGTTTTATCAGCTTAGGCTGCCCCAAGGCATTGGTTGATTCCGAGCGAATCATTACGCAATTGCGTGCACAAGGATACGAACTGGTCTCGACCTATCAAGACGCAGGTGTGGTAGTCGTCAATACCTGTGGTTTTATTGACGCTGCGGTCAAAGAATCGCTCGATACCATTAAAGAAGCCATGGCTGAAAACGGGCGTGTGATTGTCACAGGCTGTTTGGGTGCTAAAGCCTCCGTTATCCTTGAAGCCTGTCCTGATGTGCTGCATATCAGTGGCGCCCATGCCTATGAAGAAGTGGTACGCGCAGTGCATCGCCACCTTCCCCCTCCGGCCGACCCCTTCACGCAACTGGTTCCGCCCCAGGGCATTAAGCTGACACCAAGGCATTATGCTTACTTAAAAATTTCCGAAGGGTGCAATCAAAAATGCACCTTTTGTATTATCCCAACCATGCGTGGCAAACTGCAAAGCTACCCGCTAACCCAGGTGCTTAGTGAGGCAAAACGCTTAAAAGAAGCCGGAGTCAATGAAATTTTAGTGATTTCACAAGACACCAGCGCGTATGGCATTGATACCCGTTATCAACCCGTTGAATGGCAAGGAAAAACCGTCAAGACGCAATTTTTTGATCTCTGTCAGGAATTAGGAGCGCTTGGTATTTGGGTTCGACTCCATTATGTCTACCCTTATCCGCATGTGGATGAAATCATTCCCCTCATGCGAGATGGCCTTATTTTGCCCTACCTGGATATTCCGCTGCAACATGCGAGCGCTCGGGTGTTAAAAGCGATGAAACGCCCTGCCAGCAGCGAGAACACTCTGGCACGCATTGCAAAATGGCGCGCAATTTGTCCAGACATTACCCTACGCTCCACCTTCATTGTGGGCTTCCCGGGGGAAACAGAGGAGGAGTTTGAGGAATTACTTGCATTCCTTCAGGCAGCGCGTCTGGATAGGGTCGGTTGTTTTAAATACTCTCCCGTAGATGGAGCAAAGGCTAATGAATTAGCAAACCCTGTACCGGAAGAAATTAAAGAGGCACGTTACCATCGCTTTATGCAAGTACAGGCCGAAATTAGCCGCAGCAAGCTTGCTGAAAAAATTGGTACAAGGCAAACCGTGCTCGTGGACGAAATACGCGACAATCAATTAATTGCCCGCAGCAAAAGCGATGCGCCGGAAATCGATGGATTAGTCTTCATCCCCTTTACTGAAACAGTCAAGGTAGGTGAATTAATCGAGGTGACCATCACTGACAGTGACGACTACGATTTGTACGCGGAAATTGTCGACAGGAGCTAATTTCTGTCGGCAAACCACACCGTATTATGAAGTAGGTTGGGGCTTGGCCCAACAGGGCAGAGCAAGAGCAAAACCTATGTTGGACCAAGGCCCAATTTGCAGCAAGCCAGTTTTTGGGGTGGATTTTTTTGATTAAGAGGGAATAGGCCACGCTTCGGCAAAACCTCGGATTATGCGCTATATAATCTGTATAGAACTCACAAGGAAAGCGATCAATGCGCAGATCACTAACAAGGTGTATCTTATGTTCTTTTTTCCTAATGCAGGAAGCGCTAGCCACACAACCCATCGCATTGGATAACTTTTCAAGGCTTGTGAATTACCCGAATAAAACAGAGATTCCTTGCCCTGCTCAAACCGAAAAAACGGCGGTAATACTCGCTATTGGCCAATCCAACTCCGCCAATCATGGAGAAACCCGCTTTACCACAAAATACCCTGCCAGGGTGTTAAATTATTTTAATGGAAAATGTTATTCCGCAGCCTCTCCCCTTTTCGGTGCGACAGGCATTTCCGGTGAATTCCTCACCCCCATGGCCGATATACTGATTCGTAATGGCGATTATGAAACGGTTATTCTCATTACTTCAGGGATAGGAGGAACTCCTGTAAAACGCTGGGAAAAAGGCGGCGACCTTAATGGGATGTTAAGCAAGGTGCTTGATAAGACTCATTCAAACTATACAATAACCGATATTATTTGGCACCAGGGTGAGACTGATTTTACATTAAACACCCCTCCTGAAGGGTATAAAAAGAGCTTCCATTCGTTGCTCGACTCCATTCGAGGCGAAACGAAAACCTTGCCGCCCGTTTATTACGCCATTGCCACACGGTGCGGGGACAACTGGAGTGCTAATAATCCCGTTGCCAGGGCGCAAGCCTCACTTGCCAATGAGGCAGCGCATATTTATTTTGCGGTGAATACCGATGAATTGGTACCGGCTGATGAGCGCATTGATAGCAATTGCCATTTTAAGGAAAAAGCCCAGCTTACTGTGGCAAATGCCTATGCTTTGGCAATTCATAAACAAAAAGCCAGGCAAAACGAGAGGGCTTTACTTAAACAGACTCCTTACCCTTTCTCACGTTCACCTAACTCTTGCAGCAATTGACGGCGAAACAGCGAATAATCCACTTCCAGTGCATGCCTTACGTTTTCTTTAAAACGGGCACGTGAAATTTTTATTTCTTTCTTTATTTTTTGCATTAAATTAGTAGGGCGATGTAGCGTTCCTGCGATAATTTTGGCGGCAATCTTAGCCTGGTAGTCCGCCAGCGGCCAAATGCAGCCCTGCGGTTGAAAAAGACCAATAAAATAAAGATTATCAAAGTCAAAATGCATCATTTTTCGATATAAGGGAATATTGGTCAGGTTACTAAAGTCCAATATTTTTTTATCAAAAAAAGGGAAACTGATTTTATATCCCGTGGCTAAAATAATCACATCAAACTCGTCCTGGCTGCCGTCAGCAAAATGCACGGTATTGCCTTCGAAGCGATCTATCCCCTTACGCGGTAAAATCTTACCATGCCTGATAAAGTACAGCAGCTCGGAGTTTACCGTAGGATGGATGGCTTGCGGTTTACAGTTTGGGTTATCCAGTTGGTATTTGCTATAACGTCCTTGAATAATCCGAATCACCAAAGCCGCTAATACTTGTTTAGGCCAAAAAGGCATCCATTTAATCATGGAAAAGAGCTTGTCGGTGGGTTTACCAAAAATAAATTTGGGGAAAATATGTTGCCCGCGGCGCATACTGATACAGGTTTTTGGGGAAATGCGTGAAATTTCCACTGCAATGTCGCAGGCAGAGTTTCCACCCCCTACGACCAATACTTTTTTATCCTTGAAAGGACTTGCCTTTTTGTATTGATGGGCGTGCAGCAATTCACCGTCAAACTGGCCGCAAAATTCAGGCACCACAGGATCCCAATGGTGTCCGTTGGCAACCAGAATATAATCAAAAATGGCTTCCTGCTCGCCTGAACCGTTCGCATAAGTGACCTTCCATTGCTTTTGTGGGAGGGGAAGCACCTCTTTAACACCGGTATTAAATTGAATGAAAGGCGCAAGACCAAAGTGGGTTGCATAGTCCTCAAAATAGCGCAGCACCTCCGCGTGGGAGGGGTAATCAGGGTAGCTATCCGGCATGGGGAAGTCTTCAAATTGAGACAATTTTTTTGAGCTAATAATGTGCGTGGTTTCATAGATGCTGGAATGGCTGTTGTTTTCATTAAAAACCCAGTTGCCGCCAATCTGCGCACTTTTTTCAAATACAACAAAATCAGTTAACCCTTGTTGCAGTAAATTTTTTGCAGCGGTTAAACCACAAGGGCCTGCACCAATAATCGCAATGCGCGGCCCGCTTTTTGACGAAGACGTTCTCATTATCCTTAACCCCTATTAATCCAATCCCTTTATTTATGCTATGGCAGCTAATGTGCTTTCAAGCATTATCCTTTGTACTTCTTCGTGTTTATCAATGGTGAAATGGTTAACGTCTATTGTTTTTAATGTGGTGACATCCAGGTTTTCTACTTTGGTCTTTCCCGGGTTCATTGCCCTAATCTGTAAACCGCTAAACATGGGTACAAAAGACGGTTTATACAGATTCAATACTTTTTTAACATTGGGAGGAACAGGAAGCGGGGATACCGCATCGACTGTTATTAATAATGCGACTGGAATGTTTGCTTTAAGGAGGCTCCTTGCCACTTTAATTTGATCATTGGCACCGAGGGAATGGCCAACTAATACCAGAGGGCCTTTGAGTTCCTTGCTGCCGTAATGGTTAATAATATAATGGCTCAGTTGCTCTTGTTTATACCAAACCGTGCTTTCCGCTTTAACATGGTATTTTCTTTCAAGGGTGTTTTGCAGATGGTTCATTCCTGTACTAAAAATACCGCCTAACCCGCCTCGCATGAGGTATACGTGTCCTCTGGAATGAAAAGGATAGTTTTTGTTTGTTTTGGACAGGCTTTGTGTTGCTGCCAAGTCTATGCAGCCGCTTAGGCAAGAGAACAAAAGCAAAGAAAGAGTTAGTTTTATGAAAGACTTATATTCCATGTGACGCCGTTATCTCCTGATATAGCCCTCCTTTGATTTTACATAAAATCATCTGTAAATCAACTCGTATCACTGAAGAGGAGCAGATTAATGGCTTCCACCATGCCCACCATATCCGCCATGCCCACCGGGAGGTGTTACATTGCGTTCATCGCTGGTATCAGGAACCGTTTGACAAGCACTCAGACTGCCAAGACTAATAAACAGGAAAAGCGCAAAAAATACCGTGAACTTGTTTTTTCTCATCAACAACTCCTAAAACATACTGCTTACTACCAGCATAGTCTAATTCAGGAATTAGTGCCCAAAATGTCCGGTTTGACAGTTTGCAACTTGTTGACTACGGTTAAAAGGTAAAAAAATACAGGCAAATACAAGGAGTGTGTTATGTCTTTGAACACGGTGGGGTTTTTTAAGCAAAAGGAAGCGTTGCATAAAAAAAATTTTGAAAACTATGTCAATCTGTTTACCATGAACCTTAAAAACTATGAATTAAAACAATGCATGGACGATGCTTTTTTTTTACAAGAAGAAGAGCGGAGAAAAGAGGCCCGGCTAAAACGCATGAGAATACGATTTAATTATACCTCAAGAAAACGACGAGCTAAAAAACGCCTGTTAACCCACATGCTGCAACCCCGTAAAATAGAGGCAACTTTACAACACGTCAGTCGCAATTTAATTGCAACCGACGTATTTGCTTTACCTGCCAAGCAGAATGAAAATGCCCGCTATCAACGCCACAATACCTACGATGATAGCGGGAATGGCCACCCCGGGTACCAAGGCTGAAATAGCGACGATAATTAGGTACACTGCAAGAAAAATAAAACCAATGTTTTTTGTAAGTGCCATAAATAATCCTTTAAATGACCGGTTAGAACATCCGTACTGTTTTAACAACCACGATTCAGCTTATCCTGTTTTGCCAAACGGTGCAAATTAAGGCTGTCTGGTACTACTCATAATTGCTTGAATCAGTGCATGCACTTGTGCATAACATGGACTGTCTGTTTTCGTCCCGGTATGTAAAACCATTTGATGCAGGAAGGCATGGTATTGCTGGTAAGCTTCTTTCAGTACGGCGAATTGGTCTTTCGTTAAAACCGCCTTATCAAAGAGAAGCTTAAGCAAGTTACCCGTATTGGTTTCTTTGGAAAAAGCCACATGCGGGTTGGCAAGCACCAGAAATTGCACCAAAAATTCAAGATCCAGCAGCCCTCCTGCCTGGTATTTAATGTGTTGGGGGTCGTTATAGGAGTCGATTTTAGCTCGCATCATTTGGACTTCCTGTTGCAGGATAAGGGGAGCCCGGTGCAATAACAATACCTTCCTTTTCAAGGCATTAAATGCGTTCAGGATTGGTTTATCCCCTGCAATAAGGCGTGCGCGCACTAAGGCTTGATGTTCCCAGGTCCAGGCTTTGCTGCATTGGTAATTGGCAAAAGCTTCCATCGAGCTAACCAGTAAACCTGCTGAACCTGAGGGACGAAGCCGCGTATCCACCGGATATAAAATACCAGACTGGGTTCTTGTAGTGAGCATATGCAATATTTTTTGGGTAAGGCGGGTAATCAGCCGCTCGTCTGGTCCTTTTGCGTGGACAAACACCAAATCCAAATCGGAATTAAAATTCATTTCCTGACTGCCAAATTTACCATAGGCAATAATGGCAAAATCCGATTGAAGCGCCTTCATGGCAGGATAGCGCTCACTGAGCTGCTGGCAAGCAAGTTGTGCAACTTGCACCACGATAACCTCGGCGGTATCCGATAAAAATCGGCCTATGCGCAAGGCATCTATTTGCTCATAAAGCTCCACGCGCGCTGCGATTAGCCAGTTTTTTAACTTAAACTGCCGCAACAGTTCTTCTTGCATTTCAGGATCACTCGCCTGTTCCAATTCATTTTGCAATATTTTTTCGAGCTGTTTAAACGAAGGGATACGCCAATTTTTCGTTTGATCAAGCAGAACCTCCAACAAAAAGGGATGCGTAACCAATAATTGGGTAATAAACGGGCTGATGCCAAACCAATGCAATAATTCTTTTAATACCAGGGGATTTTCGGTAAGCAAGGCAAGGTAGGCACTGCGGCCAACGATATTTTCCAGCAACTGCAATACGCTCAGTAAAATAGCGTCTGTTTCCTTAACCCAAGCCAACTCGTTCAATAACAAACACATCAACCGATCCAGCCGCATCCTTGCAGCCTGGGGTAAACGCCGACAGCGCGGCGAATGCCTAAACGCGTGGAGCAGTTGGTAACAGCGGGCCGGGTTACTGTATCCAAAGCTTTCTAATAAATGCGCGGCCATGGTGCTTTCAATATGACCTTGCCATAAGCTCAGCATTTGATTGGTGATTAATGCATTTTTGTCAGGGGATTCGTCAGTTCCCAGCATGGAGTGAAAAATGCGGCGAACCACCCGCTGATAGCGTTGCAGTTTAGCGAGCAAATCCTCCCAATGGGTATACTTCATTGCTAAAGCGATTTGCGCTTGCCTTAGTGCGTCTTTGGGCAAGGTATGGGTTTGTTGGTCGTTTTGGCCTTGTAGCGCATTTTCCAGTTTTCGAAAAAAAAGATAAGCGGCTTTTAACACGGCGGTTTTGGGGAGCAACTGCTCCTCTTCTAATACCTTCAGTGTTTCAATAGCACCCTGACAACGAAGCTTCACTATTCGCCCGCCCCGAATAAGTTGAATATTTTGAAGAATAAATTCAATTTCGCGAATGCCGCCCATCCCTCGCTTGATGTCATCTAACATGGGGTTACGCACAATTTCCCGCTCGATGAGCGCTTTCATGCTGCGTAGGGATTCAATCACGCTAAAATCGATGTATTTACGATAGACAAAAGGAGTAATAAGCCTTCCAAACCACTCGGGAGGATTCTCACTCGCGCCTACCACGCGCGCCTTAACCATGGCATAGCGTTCCCAATCACGCCCCTGCTCCTGATAATAGGTTTCAATAGCGGCAAGACTACTCACCAAAGCCCCGCTTTCGCCATTAGGCCGCAAGCGCAAATCCACTCGAAAGACAAATCCGTCTGCGGTTCTTTTTTCAAAGAGTTGGATCAAAAGCTGTGCCATTTTGCTGTAATATTCCTGATTACTGATTGACTCCGCCCCATTCGTAAAGCCAGCTTTAGTGTAAATAAAAATTAAATCAATGTCGGAAGAATAATTAAGCTCACGTCCGCCTAATTTCCCCATGGCCAAAACCGAAAAGGCCGTTTTTTGGTTCGATTCGTCAACCGGGTCGCCATACTGTTGCGATAGCGCGTGCTCGCATAAGGTTAAACCGTATAAAATAAGGGCATCTGCGCAGTCAGACCAGGAGCGCATCGTCTCTAGCGTGTCTGCAAAGCCGCCCAGCTCCCGTAGCATGAGTCTTAAAAAAGCGCGGTGGCGAAAACAGCGCAGCGGTTCAAACATGGAAGGCAAAGGCAGCTTTTGAAGCCTGGTAAGGCTTTTTTTATAGTCTTCAAAAAAAAGAGGAGTCAGGTAATCTTTTTCCTCCACTAACCCCTTTAACAGCTCTACGTGACGCGCTGCATAATCGCTGTAAAGGAGTAAAGACTGCAAGGCAGGATTGTTCACCTCAGAAAAAAACTTCAAATAAAGGGCGTGTTTAGGCTCTAACAGGGGGGAGAGCGATCCTTGCATGGGCATAGTCTATTGGGAAAACATGGTAAAAGCTTATAGAAGCTTCTTGCATTTGTCATCTTTCGTTGCGCGGCCCAAAGGCCGCTTGCGGGTCTGGGTTTCGCGCTAGTGCATTGTTTTTCATTGCTTAAAAGAGCATGGTAGATGAGTAACGAATTTCCACGGTTATTTACTACAAAAGTTGTTGACAAATGTCAACAGTCAAGTATACTTAAATAAAAATAGGAATTTTTGTGAGACCGAGACATCCTAATAAAGATATTGAACAAGCATTGAAATATGCTGAATCTAAAGGCTGGAGATATCAAGAGGCAGGAAACTCAGCTCATGCATGGGGTAGAATTTTATGTCCCTTAGCAAATAGAGAAGGGCATGCGATGAGTATATGGTCAACACCAAGAAGTGCTGAAAATCATGCTAAGCAAATTAAACGTAATGTTGATGCCTGCGAGCATCAAGGAGAGAATGATGAATAAATTATATCAGTTTACCTTGGTTCTTGATGGCGTAGATGAACTAACGCCTAATTTGGAAGACGCTTTGTTTGAGGCAGGGTGCGATGATGCTTTGATTAACTATAAGAATGGTACTGTTTATCTTGATTTTGATAGAGAAGATGAGGATTTAGAACATGCTATCATTTCTGCAATCAAAGCGGTGGAATCAGCTGCTCTCGGAGCAAAAATTGTTAGTGTTGCGCCTGAGCATTTAGTTAGTTTATCTGATATTGCAGAAAGGGTGTCTATGTCGAGACAAGCAGTCTCTTTATTTGTCTTGGGAGAACGTGGTACAAAAAATTTCCCAAAACCTATATTAAAGATAGCTAATAAAAGTCCTTTATGGCGATGGAGCACCGTTGCCGAATGGTTTTACCGACAACAAAAAATTAAGGACCATGAGGTTATCGATTTTGCAAATGTAATAGAGGATATAAATGCTGCTTTAGATTCAAGAAATAAAGAAGCATTTGTTCATCGTCAAAAAATATTAAATGAATTGGAGCATCGTGTGAGGTAAGTCCTTTAATAATAACTCACCTTACGCACCCCAATCTTTAGGAAGCCATATTTTTTAACCCCTGCATTGCGAGCTGGTTTGCCCGAACAATCAAGGATAAGCACACCGTTTTGAGTTTCGCCCTCTCTAACAGCTGGCTTAACATATTTCCATAGCATCTTTGAATCGAAATCTCCCAACCGAAGGAAGGGAGTTACTTTATCGTGTGAAAACTCACCATCAACCATATCTGACAAACCAGTCGCCGTTGCATTGTTTTGACAAATCAGATGGTCCGTATAAATATCAAGCATGTCCATACTTGGTTCCTCCCTAAAAGCTGGTGAGGAATTTTAATGAATTTTAGTTAGGAGGCAAGAGTCCGTGCGTAAGGTGAGTTTAGAAGATGAATAGCGATGCATTACTTGATTATCCAGAGCATTATCCACTCCGAATAACAGTTCCTCTGGAACAGGCAAAGAAGAAATCCCCCGGCTTAAATCTATCCCATTGATTTTCTGGAAATATCCAGTAACCGCTTCTATATTCCATTCATCCTCTATACCGCTCAGCAACATACTTCTTCCTTTTTTATAAACCCATTCATGAGCAAAAATAATTTGTACAACAACGTGTCATTAGGGAGATGATGCCAATAGCTCACTTGTTCTTTGATGCAACTCAGGGAAAAATTATCGGTTAAAGAAGAACATAAGCTAATTATCTGCAGATCAATGAATCGAATAAAAAAGCGCATTAAACTCATGAGCTGCTCACAAAAAAACAGGTCATACTCGCCCAGAATATTTAACTCATTGTTCATAATGCTTCTTTGCACCATAGGAATATAATTCATCTGTCTTAATAAAAATTGCATACAACTCCCTTCTTCTAAATACCAAATTGCATGCATTTTCCTTTGAACTTCGCGAGAGATTTTGCATAATACCTTCATAAAGTTCCTAACCAACAAGGCGTTTAAACCCAATTGCGATGCCATCTCCATTAAATGATGGCATTGTTCCTGTTCAACGGCAGGTACATAAATTGGTTTATTGAGAAGAAACTTCAACGAGGCGATAATACGTACATAATTCATCCTCATGTGCATCAAGCTAATTAACTCATCATGGGCTGATCTATTAAGGCGATATAAATTGTTTAATCAAAAACTAGTAGAAGGTGTATCTATACCAATTGACTATGGAAATTACAGAGCAATACTTTCTTTCGGATTCAAAGAAGCTAATTCACTGGAAAAAATCAAATCCAGAAACTATGAAAAACTAATAGCTTTAGGTAGTTATTGCTTGAATAAAATCAATCATATTATTTTATTTCCAGATAAAAAAAATGTAATACAAGACCTAAATTAACATTAATCATCTTAGGATTACTATGAAAATTTTACCTTTAACTCTTTTTTCTGAATTTAAAAATAAAGTACTCAATGCTTCATATTATCCAGCTCATCCATTAGAAACGTTAAAAGGACATTTAACAGCAACTTGGTTATTACAAAGTTCTGATCTCAATATAGTCAGACAAGCAAAAGCATTTATTCTTAAAACTTCCTTACTTAAAGAGCGCAATTTATTTCGCTTAGAACAACTTGCATCACAAGTGCAAAGTTGGGATGAGCTACGAATATGCAGTACTTATACGAATACCCAGGGGATATTTTTAGAATATAAACTGTTAGTTACGTCAAAAGAACACAAACAAGAATTGCATTTCCACACACGATACAAAACACTAGATAAAATATGCTGCTTTGTTTC
Source organism: Tatlockia sp. (assembly GCA_041659885.1). Taxonomy (GTDB): domain Bacteria; phylum Pseudomonadota; class Gammaproteobacteria; order Legionellales; family Legionellaceae; genus Tatlockia. The sequence continues at coordinate 34,380 of JBAZXN010000007.1, read as the reverse complement.
CCAAACACCCCCTCTTATTCGAGTTACAGGCGATCCAATCTTGCAAAAGCCTGGAATTTATTTTCCAGAACATGCCATTTCAGAACAACAAGAAGAGTTAACCAAACAAATAGAACATGCAAAATCAGTATTAATTCAGACTGGTGGTGCAGGAATTGCAGCGAATCAATGCGCCGCAATTCAAAATCCTTACCGTTTTACTATCGTAGGTGTGTTTCACGATATCCTGGAGCATGCTACTGGTGTAACGAAGCGTTATCCAGGCACAAAATTTCCACAAGCCATGGTTATGGTCAATCCAATCATTACAGCGGTCAGTAAAGAAACCCAAAAATTTAATCATGCATGCTTGAGCGTTCCTTGTGCTAATCGTTGTACCGTAATAAGCCCTATCGAAATGAGTGTAACATACCAGGATCCCTTAGATGCAATGCGTGTCAAAGAAGTAACCTTAACTGGTGTGGATGCCGTAGTTTTATGGCATGAGTTAACTCATATTATCTATGGGAAAACATATATGGATGTAACCTTTGATTCATTAGCTATAGTAGATCTGATTGAATTTAAAGAAATGATGCATCTTGAAATTCAACGTCGACAAAATGAAAGCTATGCAGAAGTTCCAGAACTTTCCGTTCCGCCATTTCATTTTAGTGTTAAGGTAAGTGCTTGCGGATCACTAAAATTAGACTCTAAAGAGTTAGCTAAAGTTTTACCGAAAATGACGAATGAAACTTTGTCTGGATTATTGATTCAAGCGAGTATCTATTTAAAAAAAAAAGCAAATAATGAATTCCAGGATAGAACGAGTATTCTATGAACCAACTTTCTTCGCTGGTGAAGATAAAAAGCTACCTCATGGTGAAGGACGTTCATCAACACATATATCAAAACTCTAAAATTTTTTGATATATGATGCATATTCCGACGTATCTTGATCACTAATTCCGAGCGATGTTGATCACTGATTCCGATGGAACTTAACCCATAATCCGAGAGACTCATCAATTACGATTCTCTCACCATTAAGGTCTAATAAGTTTTCCAATGACAGGTTGGCTTGTACACACTGACTTTATTTTAATCTTGGCAATTGCTCTTCTGTTGTTCGGGTTGTATTAGATATACCTGTCAAAACCGAATGGATTCGGCGCTAGTGCAGCGTTTCCCCTTGGGTAATGCAGTGACTGATGACACGACGGGTTACCGCTTCTCCTTTGCTTGCGCCATAGAGGGATTTAAAATGTTCCGCGAGAAGTGCTACCCAGGAAGACAAACGAAAATCCATTCTTTTTTTCTCCCGATTCACCACTACTTCAAAAAGTCCTAGGGACTCGGTATTTTGCTGCGTTGCGTATTCTTCCATTATGCGTTGTGCAGTGGACATATCTTTTGCCCTTGTTGGCCAACCTTTATTCATCTAATCCCCCTACTTCATTCAATCTCAGGATACATTGGGTCAAATCAAAAAATTGCAAGCGCGCACACTGTGTTATTTTCCCAGATTTAACGGTTTATTTCAACGCGCACAATCCACTCACCGAACCATTATTGTATAATTTATGGCCAGATGTGTCAATGAAAATCTGCTAACTGTAATAGCAAAACGTTGGGCCATCAAGCTAAGAAATAAGAATCCCCTCTCCACCGCGCGCCGCGTGGGGGGAGAGGGGATTCTTATTTCTTAGCCTGACAGCTATGGACCATGACCCAATCTACTGCCCTGGAAAGAACGTTCATTGTTCCAGCGCGTTATCATCCAGCTGCGACTCTTGCCATAAGGTGATGAATAAAACCATAATGATAGGTCCGACAAACAAACCCAATAAACCCAGCGTTTCAACCCCACCCAAAATACCAAACAGCACGGCAAGAAACGGCAGTTCGATGGCTCCGCCAATCAAAACCGGTTTGATAAAATGATCCGCAACAAACATAACCACAGTACCCCAAACTACCACAATGATTGCCCCTATCACGCTCCCCGTTGCAATGAGAATAAGCGCCACTATCGTAAACACAAGGGGTACCACAAAAGGGATCATAGCAGCTAGAGCGGTTAAAAATCCGACTAAAGTGGGGGCTGGAAAGCCTACCAGAAAATAACAAAGCCCCATTAATATGCCAACGCCCAAACCGACCACAATCGTCCCGTTGACGGTCGCGCGCAAAGCGGTCGGCAAACGATGGGCGTAGCGATACCAGCGCTCACCCAAACAATAAAAACCGGCCTGATTGGTTTGTTGAAACAACTTATCGCCATCGCGATAAAAGAAAAATAAGGTCAGCAAGGTAAAGCCCAGTTGAAAGCCTCGGTGCGCCAGATTAACCCCGACTTGTTTAATGTAGTAACTCGCAGGTGTAAGCGACAGGTGAATTTTTGACAGCAACCCCCTTAAACTGCCAGGCTTGCCAATGTTTTCATTCCAATAAGCAACGAACTCATCGCCAAAAAGGGGGAATTGCCTGACCACGTCTGGCGCAGGCCCCCCGTCTTTATTAATTAATTGCAGGTAGTTTATAAACAATTGCGACTCTTTCACCAGGATTGAAATGAGCCAACTTAAGGGCAACAAAAGCAATAAGCCCAACAGCGTAGTAAACAGGAGTGCCGCCAAATCCTGGCGTTTACCAAATAAACGCCGCCAGCGTTTATAAAGGGGGTACGTTGCAATGGCGATAATTCCTGCCCATACCATGGAAGGGATAAAACGGTGCACAATAAAGATTGCCATTGCCACAATGCAAACAGTCAATCCCATGCTGATTAATTCTTTATGTCCCTTATTCATTTGGAAAACCCGTAAGCCAGAAGCTGTAAAATAAGCCAGGCAGGAACCGCTGCCAGCACGTCATCCAACATCACGCCTAACCCACCTGCAACCTGTTCGTCAACCCAACGAATGGGTGGCGGTTTTACAATATCAAAAAGGCGGAAAAGAAAAAATCCAGCCACAATCCAGAAAAGCCCACAGGGAGCCATGAACATTGTGAGTAAATAACCAACGACTTCATCCCATACAATTCCACCGTAATCTTTCTCACCTAACGTGCGCGTCACATAAGCGCTTGCCAGCACGCCAATCACAAAGGCAATCAGCACTACAGCAAGATACAAGGGAAGGGAAAGTGTGCTTATCAAAAGGTAGAGGGGAATTGCGGCTAAAGTGCCCCAGGTTCCAGGCGCAATGGGAAGTAAACCGCTGCCAAAACCAAAGGCGATAAAATACCCTGGATCCTGCCATACGCGTTTCGCTATCTGGTTTGCATTTAATTTCAATTAAAAACCCCTTGCGTGAAAAACAGATTAGAAATGACTATAGCCTTTCGGCATAAGCTTATCTACCACCCCATCTTCCCTTTTAAGACGCATCCCCTTCGCGTTTTCAATTACCCCTATTTCATAACAGCTTAACCCATTCGCGCGAAGAGATGCCAATAACTTTTCTTCTTTTTGGGGGGGAACCGTAAAACAGAGCACGTAATCGTCCCCGCCATGCAATGCCAAATCCAGTGCGTTCTCTTTTGCGTATTTTTTAACAAGCGGATGGATGGCAATCGCCTCAGTAAAAAGACAAGCCCCTACTCCGCTCTGTGTGCAAATATGGTTGAGATCCGAACTTAAACCATCGGAAACATCGATGGCAGCGGTTGCAAAGGATAATAAAAACGGAGCAAGATCAATCCGGGGGATGGGATGGGTCAATAAGTCCTGAAGGGTTTTTTTATCGCCCTCGGTGATGTTTTCTTGCTCCAGGTAAGAAACAGCAAAGGCTGGAGCACCCAAAGTACCGCTCACATAAATTTTATCCAAAGGTTTTGCACCATTTCGGCGAATGGCCTGTCCTTTAGGGACAAGACCATGGATTGTGAGGGTCAGGGAGAGCGGCCCACGGGTGGTATCTCCTCCAATTAGTGCAACCTTATATTTTAGAAGTGCTTCATGCAATCCTTTGGCAAAATCGACCATCCAGACTGTATCGACCTGTGGCATCGTTAAAGCCAGGGTTAGCCAACAAGGCGTTCCTGCCATTGCGGCGATATCACTAAGATTTACCATTACCGCCTTATAGGCAATATCACAGGCATTCCAGGTTGGTAGAAAATGCACGCCCGAAACCAGGGTATCCGTACTAACCAGTAAATCCATTCCGGCAGGTACACGAAGGCAGGCTGCATCATCACCTATACCGAAAACAACATCGTCTCGATTCAACGCATTTTTTGTGAAAAAGGCATTGATTAAAGAAAACTCATCCATTGCTCTGGCTGATTTCAATGGCTCTTATTTTTTGCGCCAAATTATTCAACACACCGTTTACATAGCGGTGACCATCTTGCGAGCCAAATTCACGAGCCAAAGAAATGGATTCATCAAGCACCACGCGATAAGGAATTTCAGGGCAATGAACAAGCTCAAAAGTCCCTAGCCGCAACACAGCCAATTCGATAGGATTTAATTCAGCCAAAGGCCGGTCTAATAAAGGAGCGATGCTGTCTTCCAAAGCCGCAAGGTGCTCAGGAACGCCATACAGAATGCGTGTAAAATAATCCGTATCGACTTTGGCCATGTTGTTCGCAACACGGAACTGGGTTTCTATTTCAACCAGTTCATGCCCTGACATCGACCATTGATACAGTGCTTGTAAAGCCAATTTTCGTGCCCGCTGTTTACCTCTAATTGCTTGTTTTTCCACTATTACCTCAATAAATATTTACTCGGAACCCTCTTCCTTCATCTGGTCGATGGTTTCTCTAAAATCGCTTACGTCTTTAAATCGTTTATAAACGGAGGCAAATCGTACATAGGCCACGTGGTCCAGGCGGTACAGTTGTTTCATTACCAACTCACCGACTTCACGCGAATCAATTTCCCGCTCTCCCCTGCGGCGAATATCTTGCATAATGCTGACAATTGCATTTTCCAGCGCATCCACACTAACCGGTCTTTTTTCCAGAGCACGCAACATACCCATGCGAAGATTATCCACATCAAAGGGTTTGCGTCGCCCATCCCGCTTAATGATGAGCGGCATAATTAATTCAGCGGATTCAAAGGTCGTAAACCGTTCAAGGCAAAGCAGGCATTGCCGTCTTCTACGTACCTGCGCACCTTCTGCTACAAGGCGCGAATCCACTACTTTGGTGTCTTCTGCGTGACAAAATGGACAATGCATAATTAACCATAGACCGGAAATTCACGACATAACTGCACTACCTGCGCCTTGACCTGTGCAATGACTACCTCGTCATCCACTTTATCCAGCACATCCGCAACCCAGCCGGTTAACAGCGCAACTTCTTTTTCTTTAAAACCGCGCGTGGTAATGGCAGGGGTTCCCAAACGCAATCCGCTGGTTACAAAAGGCGAACGTAAATCATTAGGGACTGAATTTTTATTCACGGTGATGTTCGCACGACCCAAAGCGGCATCTGCTTCTTTGCCCGTGATGTTTCGCGCAGTTAAATCAACCAGTAACAGGTGATTTTCTGTACCGCCGGAAACGATAGGATAACCACGATGCATCAGCACCTTTGCCATCACTTTCGCATTCAGTAAGACTTGCTGCTGGTAGGCTTTAAATTCTGGCTGCAAAGCTTCTAAAAAAGCCACCGCTTTTGCCGCAATAACATGCATCAAGGGCCCGCCTTGCGTACCGGGAAATACGGCTGAATTCAATTTTTTTTCAAGGGCTTCATTTGCCCGCGCCAATATCATGCCACCGCGTGGGCCGCGCAAGGTTTTATGCGTGGTGGTAGTCACTACATCGGCAAAAGGCACAGGGGAAGGATAAAGTCCTGTTGCCACTAACCCGGCCACATGCGCAATATCAGCCATTAAATAAGCGCCGACCTTGTCCGCAATGGCTCTAAAGCGAGGCCAGTCAAGCACTTGCGAGTAGGCAGAAAAGCCGGCTATGATTAATTTTGGCTTATGCAATAAGGCCAGTTGTTCCAATTGTTCGTAATCAATTAACCCTGTGTCGGTATTCAGACCATATTCTACAGACTGGTATAATTTACCGGAGAAATTCACTTTGGAGCCGTGTGTCAAGTGTCCGCCGTGCGGGAGTGCCATCCCTAAAATCACATCGCCTGGATTTAGTAAAGCCATTAATACCGCCGCATTCGCTTGCGAACCCGAATGCGGTTGAACATTCACATAATCGGCTGAAAACAATTGTTTGGCGCGTTCAATGGCCAGCTCTTCGGCTTTGTCCACAAATTTGCACCCGCCGTAATACCGCTTCCCTGGGTAACCCTCAGCGTACTTATTAGTAAGAATGGAGCCTTGCGCTGCCAAAACCCGCGGGCTGGCATAATTTTCTGAGGCAATGAGCTCAATATGTTCTTCCTGACGGACACGCTCTGCCTCGATCGCTTCGGCAAGGGCATCATCAAAACCTGCAATTGTGAAATTTCGGTCAAACATAGCAATCAATCCTTTACTAATAAATTTATACCATTAAAAACTTGCCTGATAGATTAGCATAATGCGGCAAATTAATCTTCTTTCACGGAAGAGAAAAATAATACCCAATGCCTTACGCCGAAACGCAAAGCAAGTAGCCTGGTTGCGTGCAACCAGGCTTCTGTAAATAAAACTGGCATTAGGTAAACCCTGGTTGCGCGTAACCAGGCTACTCGCTAAGGCCTTACGCCGAAACGCAAGGTCTTATTAAGAGAATAACAGAAGATTACTCGTTATTTATTCTGTGTTTCAACACGCAGCGTGTTAGCCAGATAAGGTGGAACAACGCGCAGTGTCGTATTTACGCGGGTGTAGCCCTGATAAATGCGGTAACCGTTGTATTGTTCAATAAACAGGTTCATTCCATCGTGGCAATACCCATAATAGAACAAATCAATGTACGCCCGGTTGTAAGGACTGTAATAGCTATCCAGCGTAAAGGGAACCATCGTGGAGCCGTCGTCATAGGTACCGTAGACTCTTACGTCATCGTAGCTTTGATTAACAAGCTCAATTTCGCAATAACCAGGGGAAATAGTCTGGGCAGCCTGCTTGCCTTCAGCCGCTTTCGGATGGACATAACGGTGATTCTCAGCAAACGCATTGGACGCCAAACTGAAACAGGCAACGATTAACAAGGTTTTAAACTTCATGATTTACCCTCGGGGATAATGGAGAACAAATGGTAACAAAGTCTTGCATTTAGTCAACAGGTTTTTATTATGCCCAAAGCAAAAAGAGGTGCTTTTTCCCTCACAGAAATATGCTATGATGCCTCGTCCGCCGTATGCAGAGGTAACTATGAAAAAACGTATGATCATCATGGCTAGCAGCCTCCTGCTGGTTTTTGGAGGAATTATTGGTTTTAACTTCTTCAAAAGCATCATGATAAAACGTTTTTTTGCGCATTACTCCCCGCCTCCGGTGAGTGTTTCCTCCGTTACCGCCATGCAAAAAAGTTGGCAGCCTCACCTTGCGGCAGTCGGTAATTTTGTTGCAGTAAATGGCGTAGACATCAATGCACAAACCTCAGGTAACGTTGCAACCATCCATTTTGAATCAGGACAATACCTTGCAAAAGGGAGTCCGCTGATTGACATAGATGATGCCGTTGAGCAAGCCACCTTAAAATTCAATCAGGCAGAGCTCGCATTACGCCAACTGAACTTCAAACGCCAGACCGAACTCTTTAAACGCGGTGCTGCTTCAAATGCAAGCCTTGATGAAGCAACCGCAACCCTGCAACAGGCAGAAGCCAATGTGGAACGCATAGCAGCAGAAATCCAAAAGAAACACATTACAGCCCCCTTTTCCGGGCAGCTCGGTATTCGACAGGTTAATCTGGGGCAATACATCACTCCGGGTCAAACCAATATCGTTACCTTGCAATCCCTTGATCCGCTCTACCTGGAGTTCGGTTTGCCTGAGCATTTTTTAAAGTATTTGCATGTTGACCAAACCTTGCAATTTAGCGTGGAAGAATACCCAAACCAGGTGTTTGAGGGCAAAATCAACGCGATCAGCTCCAAAATAGATTCAAACACGCACAACATTCAAGTCCAGGCAACCCTTGCCAATTGCCCGGCTGAAGCCTTCGGCAAGGAAGGCTCACCCCTTCTGCAACTGCAAAAGGAAGCGCATAGCGAAAAAACCCTTGTTCGGTGCAACAGTGCGCTCAATACGGCTAACCATGTAACCCGGTTTGCATTTATCCCGGGCATGTTTGCATCCCTCGCTATCCTGCAACCGACTATCCCTCAAGTGGTGGTGCTTCCCTCCACCGCCATTTCCTATAGCCTGTATGGAAATTCCGTCTTTGTTATTGAACAAGACAAAGAGCTGGACAAGGAAGGCAAGGCCACGTTACGTGCCAAACGCATTTTTGTAAGCACAGGGGATCAGGAAGGCAATTTGACGATTATTAACAAGGGAATAAAACCCGGGCAACAAGTCGTAAGCTCAGGGGAGTTAAAATTAAAAAACGGAACTTCGGTGGTAATTAATAATAGTGTCAAACTGAATGAAGAAGACTTAAGAGAACGGTTAAGCCAATGAGAATGTCCATTAAACCGCTTGATGCTTCGCTAACGGTTACCAGGAAAACGCATGAAATTTACTGATTTATTTGTCAAACGACCTGTTCTTGCAATGGTGGTCAGCCTGCTTATTTTTTTATTTGGTCTTAATTCCTTATCCACCATGCAAATACGCCAGTTTCCTCGCATGGACAATACTGTGATTACGGTAACCACCAGCTATCCTGGAGCCGATGCTAACCTTATTGCCGGATTTATTACCACGCCGCTTGAGTCCGCGGTAGCCAGTGCGGAGGGCATTGATTACATGACCTCCAGCAGTGTTCAGGGGTTAAGTACAATTACCTTGACCATTAAACTCAATTTTGATCCCCAGGCAGCCTTCACTGACGTGATGTCTAAAGTTCAGCAAACGCTTAACAAATTACCCCGTGAAGCACAACAACCTGTGATTATTAAAAGCTCAGACAGCTCCACTCCTTTGATGTACTTGAGTCTTGACAGTCAGGATATGAGCCCGCTTCAAATTACCGATTATGCAACGCGCGTAGTGCAGCCGCAACTGGAATCCATTGACGGAGTATCCAAGGCAGACATCCTCGGTGGTGCCACCTATTCCATGCGCATTTTTCTCGATCCGGTCAAAATGGCAGCACTTCATCTTTCGCCAGCCGATGTGTCCAGTGCTTTGGCAAGAAATAATTTTTTAACTGCTGCAGGCCACACTAAAAGCGAATACGTAGCCTTAAACATGACCGCCAAAACGGATTTAAACAGTGCGGAAGAATTCAGTCAGTTAATTATCAAATCAACCCGCAACGGCACCATACGCTTGCGCGATGTAAGCCGGGTTGAGCTAGGTTCCCAGGATTACGATACAACCGTGCGCTTTAATGGGAAAAAAGCCGTTTTTATCGCGATAACTCCGACCCCCACCGCAAACCCTTTGACAGTCATTAACAAAGTGCGTGCCAGGATGCCCTCGATAAAGCACGAATTTCCTCCGGCGTTAACAGGCACTATTGTTTATGATGCTACGGATTTTATTCGTGCATCCATTTCGGAGGTTATTCATACGATAGTGGAAGCGGCCATTATTGTAATATTGGTCATTTTCCTGTTTTTAGGCTCCCTGCGTTCAGTGTTTATTCCAGTGGTCACCATTCCATTGTCCCTGATTGGGGTGTGCACCTTAATGCTCTTTCTCGGTTATTCTATCAATTTACTCACCCTGCTTGCTTTTGTGCTGGCTATCGGGTTGGTAGTGGATGATGCCATTGTGGTAGTTGAGAACGTGCACCGCCACATTGAGGAAGGGCTAAGTCCGTTTAAAGCGGCATTAACAGGTGCTCGCGAAATAGCGCTTCCTGTTATTGCAATGACCATCACTTTGGCAGCAGTGTATGCACCTATTGGTTTTATGGGTGGGCTTACCGGTGCTTTATTTAAAGAATTTGCCTTCACACTGGCTTGTGCTGTCATTATTTCAGGGATTATCGCCCTGACACTCACGCCAATGATGTGTTCTAAAATCCTCTCCAAAGACGTGTCACAGGGTCGCTTTGTCCGCTTTATTGACCGGCATTTTAACCGATTAAAAACCGGCTACCAGAATGCATTACACAGCTTGCTTAACACCCGCGCGATCATGCTTGTTTTTGCTGCTGCTGTTTTGCTGATGCTACCCTACCTTTATAACCATACCCCCAAAGAAACCGCGCCAGAGGAAGATCAAGGCTTTTTCTTTGTTATTTCCCAAGCTCCCAAATACGCAACCATCAATTACCTGGAAGCCTACACAAAAAGCTTTGATGACATTTATAAGAGCTTTCCAGAAACCGCGCATTATTTTACTATCAATACCAGCAGTCCAATTTCAGGAATGGTCTTAAAACCCTGGGATAAGCGAGATAAGAGCCAATTTAACTTAAAAGGCCCCCTACAGGATAAATTTAATGCAGTCGCAGGCTTAAAAACTTTTGCAGTGATTCCCCCGGCGCTTCCCGGTGGAGGTAGCGGTACTCCGGTTCAATTCGTTATTAAAACAACCAATGACTTTCAAAGTTTATTTGATTTATCCAACAAACTCATGGATAAAGCCTCAACAAGCGGCCTTTTTGTGTATTTGGATAACAGCTTGAAATTCAATCAGCCTGAAATTGAGTTTCAAATTAACCGTTCCAAGGCGGCTGATCTCGGGCTTGACATGCAGGCAATCGGGTCGAGTTTAACAAGTGCCTTATCCGGCGGCTACGTGAACTATTTTAATTTACAGGGTCGCAGTTATCAGGTTATATCCCAACTCGAAAGGCAATATCGCTTAACTCCTGACCAATTAAGCCAGATTTTTGTGCGCACCTCTAGCGGTGCAATGGTGCCTCTCTCTACGGTAGTCACCCCCAAAGCAAAGGTTCAGCCCAATGCGGTTTCGCACTTTCAGCAATTGAACTCCGCGACCATTCAGGCAGTAATGATGCCAGGCATCTCATTAGGACAGGGACTAGCCTATTTGCAAGAGCAAGCAACTCTATTGCTTCCTAAAGGGTTTTCTACCGATTACGGCGGGCAGTCCAGGCAATTTATACAGGAAGGAAATGCCTTGATTTTTGCCTTCTTTTTAGCCATTGTCATTATTTTTCTAGTGCTCTCAGCGCAATACGAAAGCTTTCGTGATCCATTAATTGTGCTTATCAGCGTACCCATGTCCATTTGCGGGGCGCTTATCCCGCTAAATTTGGGGGCTGCCACCATTAATATCTATACTCAGGTGGGATTAATTACTTTAATTGGGTTAATTAGCAAACACGGTATTCTCATTGTGGATTTTGCCAATCAGTTGCAAAGAGAGAAAAATATGGACAAACGAACCGCAGTGGAGGAAGCGGCCGCAATTCGCTTGCGTCCCATATTAATGACAACTGCTGCCATGGTATTTGGCGTATTGCCGCTCCTGATTGCAAGTGGCGCAGGGGCTGTGAGCCGTTTTGACATTGGGCTTGTTATTTCAAGCGGTCTCTTGCTAGGCACAGGCTTCACCCTTTTTATGGTTCCCACCCTATACACCTATTTGGCAACCGACCATCGCCACAACAAGGAAGAAGAACTGGCCTCATCTACCAAAGAACCTGCCGATTCTTTTGTAAGAAAATTGGAAACTGAGCATGGGTTAACCTTGTCCTGAAAAACCATCAGAAAAGCCTGAGCCAATCAATGGCTCAGTGAGCTGAACCCATTTGTGTGCCTTTTCAATACAATCCCTTCACTTGCCTTGAATTAAGTTTTCAGAGCGTTCCAGGTTATGATAAGATCCGCAACTTTCCTCAGTACAGGTTAAACCATGGATAAGACGTATTCCCCGAAGGCGATTGAGCAAGCATGTTATGAAAAATGGGAAAGCCACCATTATTTTGCGCCCCATGGAGAAGGCAAAAGCTATTGCATTATGCTCCCGCCACCCAATGTCACTGGAAGTTTACACATGGGGCATGGGTTTCAGCATACCTTAATGGATGCCCTGATCCGTTATCAAAGAATGCGGGGCTTAAAAACACTTTGGCAACCAGGGACGGATCATGCCGGTATTTCCACCCAGCTTGTGGTGGAGCGTCAGCTTGAACAAGAAGGACTTTCCCGCAAAGACATGACGCGGGATGAATTTTTAGAACGCGTCTGGAGCTGGAAAACCGAATCGGGGAGCACCATCACAAGGCAAATGCGCCGGATTGGCTCCTCTGTAGACTGGACCCGCGAACGGTTTACCATGGACGAGGGACTTTCTTTGGCGGTACAGAAAGTCTTTATTCAACTGTATGAGGAAGGGTTAATTTATCGAGGAACTCGCCTGGTCAACTGGGATCCCAAACTGCAAACGGCAGTCTCTGATCTCGAAGTCATTGCCGAAGAAGAGGACGGTTTTCTCTGGCACATCCGATATCGTTTAGTGGACTCAAACGAAACCATCACAGTAGCCACAACACGGCCTGAAACGTTATTAGGCGACAGTGCCGTCGCAGTCAATCCCAACGATGCGCGCTACCAACACCTGATTGGCAAACAATTACACCTGCCACTCTGTGACCGCACTATTCCCATCATTGCCGATGAGTATGTGGATCAAACCTTTGGCAGCGGCTGCGTTAAAATTACTCCAGCCCATGATTTTAACGATCATGAAATCGGCAAGCGTCACGCCCTTCCCTTACTCAATATTTTAGATAAACAAGGCAAAATTAATCAAAATGCCCCAACGGCTTACCAAGGCATGGATCGTTTTGTCGCACGTGAACGCATTATTGAAGATTTGGAAAAAGCAAATCTTTTGGAAAAAACCGAGCCGCATAAATTAAAAGTGCCGCGAGGTGAAAAGTCCAATGTCATTATTGAACCTTTATTAACCGAACAATGGTATGTTAAAACCAAGCCACTGGCCGAGCCTGCTATTGAGGCCGTGCAAAAAGGGGAAATCCGCTTTATTCCTGAAAATTGGACTAAAACCTATTATCAATGGATGGAAAACATTGAAGACTGGTGCATCAGCAGGCAATTGTGGTGGGGGCACCGTATTCCGGCCTGGTATGACAAAGACGGCACGATTTATGTTGCCCAAAGCGAAGCCGAAGTACGATTTAAACACAACCTCGATGACAGTGTTGCCCTTTTTCAAGATGAAGACGTATTAGATACCTGGTTTTCGTCCGCATTATGGCCCTTTTCGACCTTGGGCTGGCCTCAGCGCACCCCTGAATTTGAACAATTTTACCCCACATCCGTGCTTATCACCGGTTTTGACATCATTTTCTTTTGGGTCGCGCGTATGATTATGATGGGCTTGAAATTTACCGGAAAAATTCCTTTTCGGGATGTGGTCATCACCGGCCTTATTCGTGATAGCGAAGGGCAGAAAATGTCGAAATCCAAGGGCAATGTGCTTGATCCAATCGATATCATCGATGGCATCAATGCCGAAGACCTGGTAGAAAAACGCACCGCCAACCTGATGCTCTCTTCCGCACGCGATAAAATTGCCAGGGCAACCCGTAAAGAGTTCCCGGAAGGGATTGAAGCCTATGGAACCGATGCATTGCGTTTTACCTTTTGCGCACTGGCATCAACCGGCCGGAATGTACGTTTTGACCTGGGCCGTGTTGAGGGGTACCGTAATTTCTGTAACAAATTATGGAATGCCTCACGCTATGTGGTATTAAACACCGATGAAGAGCAAATTGATTTTGGCGATGGGGCATTTCAATACAGCCCTGCCGATCAATGGATCCTCTCGCGGTTACAGCACACCGTTGCACAATGCCAGCACTATTTTGCAAGCTACCGTTTTGATTTATTGGCCAACCTGCTTTATGAATTTGTCTGGCATGAGTATTGTGACTGGTATCTCGAATTATCAAAACCGGTACTTTATGACAAGGAAGGGTTGGGCGCATTAAAACGCGGCACACGCAGAACATTAATCCATGTTCTGGATCAAATTCTTAAACTGTTGCATCCGATTATGCCTTTCATCACCGAAGAAATTTGGCAGCGGATCAGTAAATTGACCAGCCAAAACGGGGAGAGCATCATGTTAAGTGCCTTCCCACGCGTTTATGAAGAATACATTAATCCCACGGTAGAGGATGAGATTCACTGGCTGCAAACGGTTATTCAAACCATAAGAACCATTCGCAGTGAGATGACTATTTCCCCTGCCAAGTCGATACCGGTTCTTTTCAGACACGTTACCCCGGAAATTGCGTTGCTGATTGAAAAATACAAACCCACATTGGTTGCTTTGAGTAAGCTTACGGAAATCCGCTGTCTGAGTAAGGATGCAACGCCACCGGCTTGTGCGTCTGCGGTCATTGGGGAGTTGGAATTGTTAATTCCCATGGCAGAATTAATTGACAAGGAAGCGGAGTTAACGCGACTTAACAAAGAACTGGCAAAGCTTGAAAAAGACATTTCACTTGCAGAAGGCAAGCTCAATAACCCCAAATTTACGGATAAAGCACCTAAAGAAATTATCATGAAAGAGGAAGAGAAGCTTCTGCAAGCCAAAGCCTCCAGGGAAAAATTAATGCACCATAAAAAAACCGTGGAATCCTTGTAAGTAATAGGCTCTATCTTGAGCCTTGGCGAAGCAATTCAGTCTCGAAAGGTTAACAAAGCTCAGCACTGGATTGCTTCACTTCGTTAAAAGGCAGTTTAGTAGCCTTGATGAAGCCATATCCTTCCCCATAAGTATGGTTAAAAATTAGCAGGAGTATAAAAAGAAGATTAGTTGTAACTACTCAGATCCCTTCTCCCGCTAGCGGGAGAAGGTGCCCGAAGGGCGGATGAGGGTGGTTTAAAATATAAGAAAAAACACTTGCAAAAACAGATGGATAGGATCAAATAGTCGAATGAAATCGACGACTCCCACACTTGAATCTTTATTGGCAATCATTGAAGCTCAAGCTGAAACGATAAAACAGCTACAAGCAAAGATAGCTGATCTCGAAAAAAGTCGGAATAAAAACGGCGGGCAATTAGGTCACAAAAGGGAAACACTAAAGCAAGTTGCTTTCCCGGACGCTGTTATCACACATTCTATTACTCATTGCCCGGACTGTGGTCAGGAAATAAACCTTTTTTAAACTACCCTCATCCGCCCTTCGGGCACCTTCTCCCGCTAGCGGGAGAAGGGAACCTGAGTAGTTACAACTAATCTTCTTTTTATTACTCAGGATAATTTTTAACCATACTTATGGGGAAGGATATGGCTTCATCAAGGCTACCAAAACTACTTATATTCAACCATAGCAACTACCCGCTGCTCTCTTAACTACTAACCTGGCACCCATTCACCACATCGGTGACTGTAATGTGCTTCTCGGCATCCACGCTGAAAAAAACGATTCTGGAATGGTATTTTGCAACGGTTTTCCGGTGGGCAATACTCACTATCGTGGTTGAGGGTAATTGTTTTAGCGCATTATAGACTGTTTGCTCACTCTCCTCATCCAATGCAGCACTCGCCTCATCCAAAAAGAGCCAATCGGGTTTTTTTAGCAAAGCTCTGGCAAAAGAGATTCGCTGTTTTTGGCCGCCAGACAATTGGTCTGACCAATTGGTCCGCTCGCTTAACCTTGGAATAAACGCATCCATTCCCCCTACAGCGTCTAATGCAGCGATGTATTGGTTTTCGGTGTAGGTTTCAACCACGTCCGGATAGGCTAATACGCCCCTTAAACTTGTCTTGGGTATTGTCGGTGTTTGAGGTAAAAAATAGAGCTTTTTACCTTCTGGCACGCTTATTTTCCCCTTCCCGTATTTCCAGCTTCCGGCCACTACTTTAAAAAAAGTGCTTTTTCCACTGCCTGAAGAGCCCATAAAGAGGACATTTTCTTTCGGCTTCAACTCCAGATTGAGATTGCGCAGAATATAGGGCGCGTTAAGTGTTGCGCTATAAGGCAGGCTGATAGACAGATTTTTTACTTTCAATGTTTCTTTCTTTTTTTCAAGCCGGACAATGGACTGCACCTTATCGGCTGGCGCATCGTTTTGGAAAGCTTCTTGTAATTCCAAAATACGCTCGATACTGGATGTATAAAGTGCTAAATTTTCATACATATCAACAAACCAGCTTAAGGATTGATTAACCTGCCCGAATGCCATTCCAACCTGCATCAACTGGCCTAATTCGATTAATCCTAAAAAATACAGGGGGGCTGAGGCTAAATAAGGCACTATTTCAGCTATTAATCGATTAAAATGTTGAAATGCAATAAGCTTTGATTGGGTATTCAGTTTTTGGTGCTCAGCATCTGCTATATTTACCTGTTGATTGTCGATGGACTTTTGATAATAGGGTTCAGCCTGCTCTTGGGCAATATTTTCCGACTCATCGCATATTTTTTCAACAGTTAATCTAAAGTCTGCTCCCAAGCGTTCGGTTTTTTTATTTTTTTCTACTAGCGATTTAGCCAGAAAATGAATAATTGCAGTCGATGCCACAGCGATTAGTAAAGCCACCCAAACAAGATAGCCAGGAATGACAATATTTAATCCAAGTAATGCAAAAGATAAGGCACCGCCTACTACCCACAAAGTTCCCACAAAAGTACCTAACAGGAGTACAGACTTTAAAAGATCAGTGCCGAGAAGTAGTGTTAAATCCACAAGGGATTTGACATCTTTGTCAACGCGCTGTCCTATATTATCAATTTCTGAATTGTTACGTTTTACCTCAAGATAATTCTGCTTTGTAAGAAAATCCCCCATAATTTTACGAGTTAACCATTGATTCCAGCGAATGGATAATTTACCCATAAGGTAGTTTTTCAACACATGGGTCGCCACCAACCCACCCACAATCAAAGCAAATTGTCCCATGCTAATAAAAAAGGGCGTTAAGGCTTTTGCCATTAAGATGGTCCAAAAGGCTGCAGACCACCAGGATAAAGTAGCAATCAAGACCACAATCCCCACAACGCAAAGGATTATTCCGATAAGCAAAAGCCAAGCCTTTCGCTTTTCATCGGAATGAATAAAATAGTCCTTTATCAACTGCGCCATTTTTTTCCAGGCTGAGGATTTTGGTTTGAGATTGGTTTTATTGAGAGGCATAAGTCGCTTTTCTGATTAAAACAATCCTTGCATGATAATTATTTTTATAATTTTGTCAAATTTTAGTCTGATATGGTACACATTGGTAAGAGAGCCGCGGTTTGGCATATTATGTAACGCAATGGTATTTATGCACAACAAATGATACCATTGTGTAATTTTTTTAATTATTGATGGATCTATCATGGCTGAAAATACAGATATTTTAATCGTCGGTGCGGGACCTATTGGGCTTATTCATGCATTTGCCCTGAATCGTTTGCATCCAGACTTACATATTGAAATTCTTGAAAAATACGCGACTTACCAGCGAGACCACACCCTGAGTTTGCAGCACAAGCAATTGGAAGCACTGATGCGCGCTACGCACAGTGAAAAAGTTCCTGAGTTAGTCGCCTTACTCAACAAATTAAAAATAAACTCCCATATCCGCACCAACGAGTTACAAACTATTTTTACAACATTAATAAGTGACTCCAAAAACAAAAAGAATGTAATCCTGCGCACAGAGCAAGAAGTCACAAGTGAACAGATTAAACCGATGCTTGAAGAAGAATATCCTAATGTAAAACTCCTCATTGGGGCAGACGGCACGCACAGCACGGTGAGCAATAGCTTGTTCCCAAAAGGCAATCAAGTGGAACATGAGTTTGATTATGTTTTACAGCTGCGTTACAACATTGAAGGAGAGGCTAAGGCCAAAGGAATCAACACCCTGGATTTTTATCAGCAGATGGCAATTAAAGGGCTCGTGGGGAATGAATACACGGGGAATTTTGAGAACGGGAAAACGCCTGTAACCATGCAAATGATGATTTCCAAGGAAGACTTTGATTTTTTAAATAACAATAAAGTCACTTCAAAACATCCTTTAACCCCTTTAAAGAAAGAGAAGCAAGGCTGTGGTTTTCAACGGGTTAATTCCTTTACTTTTGATGAACTGGAAAAAAGCGAATGTTCGCAATACCTTCTTTCCGAGGATGCGCTCTGGTATTACAACAAATTTACCAATACATTAAATGCGCTTCCGCTTAATCAGGAACAAATAGAGGAAGTTTCCAAGCAATTTAATGGCAGTATTATTCCTAAATTATCCTTGGAGGGGTTAGCAAAGATAACCTCCATCACAAACCATTTCCATAGGGAACAACCGGAGTTACCAGCGCATCTCGACGGGTTAATCAGGCAGTATTTAGTACATAAAATAAAAGACACCGATAAAGAAACATTAGAACTTGATCGCGAAACCATACGAATAAGCGTGAATAAAGCACCTGCTACGCATGCAAAAAAACTTGTTACGAAACACGGCGAAATCACTGTCCTTTTAGTTGGGGATGCCGCCCTGGGATTGTCCTATTTTAAAGGCTTAAATGCCGGGTTAGAAGCCGCTGCCAAATTATTCTCTCTCCTGTGGAATACGAAGTTTAAGGATATGGATAAAGCATTTGCAACCTACGAGACCTGGTTTCTTTCTGAATTTTCACCGAAAAAAGTGAAAGAAGTGGAACAATACAGTACCTGGCAAGTGAGAGCCCCCATGCAGGTGATGAAAAAAGCCGCCTGGATTAAAGGTGCCTCGGTACAAGAAACAGATGCGACTTTGGAAAAAACGCTTGAAAATTACTTTAACTATTATAAAAAAGACAATCTAACCGCCGATAAAGAAGCTACCTGGAATCCCTTTCCCCATCGCAAATACGGTATTATTAATTTTTGGCAACTTCTTGATGTCCCCTTAAAACACACTGCTAAAAAAATTGCCAAAAATTTTATCGATTATTTCAAGCCCTATAAAAGCAAAGCGCAGATAGCACAAGATTATAAATTGCCCTTTCTTGGGGGGTATCAAGTGTTGGTTGCGCTACTTATAAAAATACCTGCGGCAATTTTTACTTTTAATTTTTTTAGGCTGGTGGATGCTTTTTTAACTGTATTTAGAGGGGGCATTGAAATAGCCAGTGCGCTCTTCAGCTGGTTTGTAAAGCCCATTACGCGTGGTATTGCGACTTACTTCAATGGCGGATTTAAATCGATAGAAGACAACAAAGGCATGCAACAACTTGCGCGAATAGGAGAGGGGCATTTGTCAGATAGAAACCTCTCTTTGTCCGACTCCTACACCAAATACAGGATATTGGCTGTGTCGAATGATTTGCACCGCAAATTCAACAAATCACTTGATAGAGGCGAAAAGACAAAACTAGGGGTTAATGAGGCTCTCCTTTATAATGCCATTCATAACAATACCGAAGTGGATAAGGAGAAATTAACGCAATATTTTGCATTATTTTCTCAAACATACAAAAGGTCAAACCAGGTATTAACTGAAGAAAATCCCCTAAATTCGAGTCAATCGCTAAAATCCGGGGCTTAATAGCGTCTCCTCCTCCGCGAAAACGGAGTAGAAAAGTGTAAGCCTATTGACTATGGCCTGTGTACATTTGGGATCACGAAGCAAAAACCAAATGTAAACAGGCCATAGAACGCCGAATGAGTTAATATAACACACACCGCATTGATAAAATACATGTCAATGGGTTTGAATTGAAACCATGCTGTAGGTTGGGCCAAGGCCCATAGCCGTCAGGCTAAGAAAAAATTTTATCCCCTCTCCACCGCGCGCAGCGTGGGGGAGAGGGTTAGGGAGAGGGGGTAAAAAAATTTATCACGTTAGTGATTCCTTTTTGTTTTGAAAAATAAAACTATTTTTTTCAAAAATTATTAATGAATCGCTACGCGACCTTATTTTTAGCCCCCTCACCCTCAGCCCTCTCCCCCACGCTGCGCGCGGTGGAGAGGGGATTCTTTTTTCTTAGCCTGACGGCTATGGGCCTTGGCCCAACAAACCCCATAATTAACACAAACAGTATCAAAGCCGCTCCATATTATTTAACATGGAACACTTGTATTGTTTTAAATCATTCGGCGCTCTGGACAGCCTAATTTATTTTTGTGTATAGTTATTTCAGAATCCTCGTTATCCTGCGTGAAGGAGGGTAAGAGAGTGTGTCGCCTTTTATATCTCACTTTGTGCGGCAAAGGTGCTCATTTAAAACCGATCATCTAAAAATAATCGGTTTTAACTGCAAAAATATCGACTATTGCAAGGATGCACTCTAAAGAAGGGAGATTTTATGGTTTCTGACAAATCAACAAGTGAAGTTTGGGTGCTCACAAACCTTTTGTGTATGCACGTTGACGGGGACGATTTGCACGAAGTCTTAACTACATTACGATGCATTGTTGAGTCCAATCACGAAAGTTTGGCTCACAAAATTAAAAACGAAGAAGCGTTATCACTTGATGCGGATCTTAGCCTGGGTATTCAAATCCTGCTTGGCCATTGTAGAGAAAAAAAAATAAAAAACGAACTCACTTTAGCCTACCTCCTGCAATTAGGCTGTTATGAAAAGCTCAAATTGCACTCTGAGGCACCTTTGGACGAGGGTTGGTTTTTAAAGCACTATGAGAGACTTCATGCTCAATACCTCCATTTGGTGAGTACAGAGCCGGTTGAAATGTCTCAGGCCATGCAGTGGATAAGCTATTTCTCCGATCAGTTTGAAAGGATTTGCCAACCGGAAGGCAAAGGCATTCACCTTTTTCTGATGGGAGCAAGTCTTGTGGTAACAGGATATACCTTTTTTTTAGGCCAGGAAGACATTGATCCAAAAAAATTAAATCGGCTCATCTACCTCGTCAGTTCCCTGTCTTTAGCGGGGTTAATGTGTCGCGAGGCTAATAACACCTACCATTTTTTTCGTCCGCAAAGGGATAATAATCCGCAATTAATACGACCTCCTTCCACACCTGTCGCTAAGATGGAGTAGTACACTCGAGGGTTAAAATAACGACTTATCACGCGCGAGTACTCCTTCCACAAGCCCTTAGCCTGGAGAAAAAGGCTTAGGATGCTCCAGTTCATCAAGCAAATCTGCTGTGCGGTGACTCAATCGCCCCTTTACAACATCAGGATATTCCTCTTTTATCTTTTTTACCGCATCTGGCAAAGAGTCCGTTTTTGCATATTCTATTAATTTGTTTAAGGCTTCTATTTTTATTTCCTTTCGCACTTTATATTTATTAAGCCTGGGCCGGTTACTAGCTAAGGCCTTTTCCAATCCTAGTATGGTTTGTTTAATGGCCTGATATTGTTCCCTGTTTAAATTTGATTTTTCATCAGAAAAATTTTGTTGTTTGGGAGCAAAAAATGAATTTGAGTTTCTTATCTGTGAGTATGGTTTTTCATGGACAATTTTTTCCTGTTTCTCCAAATTCTCATTCAACGCGGGCTGAAGTCCTTTAAAGGGTTTGGCTTGTGCGAAAGTATCTTCAAAAAAAGGTCTCTTTTGAAAAAAAGCGATGCCTTCCTGGTTAGAGAGAACTCTTACTAGATGCTCCCCCGCAGTTCTATCATAAAGGTATAAATTAAGGTTTGGATTGTTCCGCAAAATATTACATAAATCCTCTGCAGTGTCCTCTAGGGGAGTATCTACAATAAGTAAGCCTGCAATGGGATTGATCGCTTCTTTTTGAAAAACAATGGCTTCGTTTAATTTCATAATCCCATTATTGATATAGTCTTCTTTATCAAGGGAATATTGCTTATCCGTCTTAGGCTTGTGGTATTTACGCCAAATATTTTTTGCAAAAAGTTCGGCACTGCCTTCATCATGATAGAGCGATTGCTTTGATTCCCCAGGAAGATGCTCATGGCGGGCTAAATTCGTAGCAAACCCCCTGCCTACTCGCTCATACCCTTTTTTAGTGCCATATTTAGAAGCTTCCTTATTTTGTTCTTGAACTACTTGCCCCAATGAGGCAAAAGCGACCAGATCGGCTTGGGGTACAGCTACATACCTTGGATCTAATACAATACCAATATGTACATCTTGAAAATGCTTGACAGGAACATTATTACCTTTAGTCCCAGACCATAGCACGCTTGAACAACAGCCTTTTTCACTACCTGGCTTTGGGAAATTTTTTAACAAATATTCTATTCCCTCCGCTGCATGCATCGAAAATAAAAGCCAATTTGCTTCAGATTGTTCTGGTATGCGCTCATGTTTTGCTTGCATGATACACTCCAAATTAAACGTTCTCTCTTCATTATAGTGCTTTTATATTATGTAATAATTAAGGGCTTGATCCGCTTTGGAAAAATTAATTTAGCGCAGATACAATTGCCAAAATAACCCAGCAACAAGTGATAAATAACAGTCTTATTTAAGTATGTCATCCCGAACAAAGTGAGGGATCTCCTTAAGTACGCTCAATGCCACTCCCGGAGATCCCTCACTTTGTTCGGGATGACGGTCATTTAAAATTTAATCGACTATAACTCACATCGGCACCACAAAAGCGCACAAGTTATAAACGGTTAGAGTGAGAAAATTCATCCTCTTGCTCTTGTGCTTCTTCTCCTGAAACCGCTTTAAACGTGTCTAATTGGCTTAAGACTGAATGTATCTTACTAGCACGCGTGTTTACATTACTCCCTTCCTGTAATGCAAACATATCCGCCTTCTCAAGGGCTTTATGGAGTGTTGTTTTGCTATAGATAGTTTGTCCTGAAATTTTGGATTGAGCAAACAACCCGCTGCGGTTAAACGATTCCTCGTATACTTCTTTAAATAATTGATTCGCGTCTATATGGTTTGATCTAAACTCATAGGCGCGGGATAGAGCAAAGGCTTCTGGCGAATCAAAATTCTTTTCTGTATACCCTTTAATCAGGTAAAATATTTCTCGATTGATAATAGCCGGATCCTTTCCATCGAGATCACGTTTTAATTTAGTGATAGACGCTTGTAGCGCACTGTGTTGCGGATTTTTATTCGAGCCCGCCATTACCGCACTGTGGATTTTTTCATAATTCGCAACGATTTCGTTATAAAAGGTATCCGGAGAGAACTTGTCTTTATTATATAAGTCGTGATTAATCATATGGTTCATTGTGTCGTAGTAGCTCAAAGAATTCATTAGCCGAGCATGTTTGGTTGCTGCTTTAAAATCCGTTGTTTTTATGTCCCCAACCCGCAATTCTACCGTTCGCAAAGGATATTCGCTGCGCATTTTTTGAAAGCCTTTTTCTTTTTGATCGGTATTTTTATAAGGGGTTTTCATGCCGCCTAAAAAGGAAGTCAGCTTATTTCGTTTAAAATCTTCAACAGCCCCTGCATGATAGAGTACGGGCGTAATTTGTTTTTGAAGAAAGTTTGAAAGAACAACCGCTTTTTGGGAAGAACCCTTGGCATTCGCTAACTCTTGATAGACTTCCGGGTATTTTTTTTTGTTTTCAATTAAATCATACAGCGACTTATCCGCTGTTTTTTCAATGCTTTTTGCCATGTTGGTTAATAACTTGCGTTCGTTTTTAATCAGATCCTGGGAAAAATGCGCAACTGCAGCCACCTTTTTTGAATCGGGAGTCTTGTGATATTCTTCCGATTCCCTAAAACGAGCAACCGCGCTTTTCATTTCCTCGCCTGCTTTATATTTTTCTACGCTATCCCCTACAAACTTTGTCAGAGCAACCTGCAAGGAAGCCCTCAACAGCTTGTTGGGATTTGCTCCCGCATTTTGTGAATGCATCGCCTTGAAATTGTCCAATGTATTCGTTAATACATTCGACAATAAATTGTCCGCAAGCGCCTCATCCATTCTGCTGCCAAATTGAGCCTGAAAAACCTGGTTTTTACTGTTATCCGTCCCCTCTCCAAAAGCATATATTAAGGTTTGTTGGGGCAAGGAATTTTTCTTAAATTCTCCGGTAACCTCGTCTCTATCAAAACAATTCACCGGGTTATTGTCTATATAACCCCCATCAACAAAAAGAAAAGTCTCCTCGCCTATTTCAATCTCGACTGGCTCTAAAATGATGGGAAGCGATGCGGAGGCACGGCAAGCTAGCACAACGGCCACATCAGGGGTCGTTCTGTAATCAAAAATTTGCTCCTCACCGTTTGGATAACGTACAGCAATTACCGAGAGGTCTTTAAATGTTTCAGGCCACCGGGCATGCAGTGTATGCAGTTCCCTAAAAGTAATGTCCTGACCGCCCTTTATTTTTTCTTGTATATCAAAAAGCGTCATATGACTATCAACTTCGTCCTGGTGCTCTTTCAGAAAAACAGCAATACTTTCCTGGGTATTAGCGCTTAATAACTCCAGAAGCGGTTTACCGTCTTTGGTTAAGACAGAAACGCCCGGTTTGCTTTTGTCGGCTACAAAGTCACCCATGAGGTGCGCAAAATTGGTGTTGAGATAGAGTTTTCTGAAGTGACTCGAGGTTATTCCGCAAGCAATCAAACCCGAGGCCATCGCACCAGCAGATGCACCTGCCTCATGCTCCACCCCTTCGTGCAGGCCTGTTTCTAATTCCGCATCAAAGACTCCCGAGCTACCCGCACCTTTAGCACCCCCACCGCTTCGGGATATCCGCACAATAGGCTTCACCTCAGTATCTACCCACTGGGCAAGTCGCTCTTTAATGCTCTTTTGTTTTTCCATGTTTACTCTATCGTTCACGATAAAACCAACTGAAATATATATGATTAAATATAACACATTTCACTCAAAATGCACTTAACTTCATCATGAAAACCATTGGCAAACAGCGATTTTACTAACAACCAAAAAAATGCCATTCTTAAAGCATGCTATGGAAAGGATGTGTGAGCACAGTGATGAACAACGACAGGCTAAAAAACTACTTGCAACAAGCCTTTGAAAAAGCCGACATTACCCTGAATGGCGATGCCCCTCATGACATCCAAATCCGGGATGAGCGCGCAATCCAATGCATTATATCAAACAATTCGCTCGGACTTGGCGAATCGTATATGGAAGGCTGGTGGGATTGTGAACAATTAGATGCCCTTTCCTATCATCTATGCCGAGCCGCTATGGATAAAGAAGCAGGCATTAGCTTGATGGATTTTTTGTTCAACCTCTCAACGCGACTTTTTAATTTCCAGAATAAACAAAGGGCGTGGCAAGTTGCTGAAAAACATTACGATCTGGATAACCAATTATTCCAATTGATGCTTGATGACACGATGGCCTACAGTTGCGGCTATTGGGCCGATGCGACAACCCTTGCAGAGGCACAGACTGCAAAATATGCCTTAATTTGCAAAAAACTCCACTTAACGCACCAGGATATTTTATTGGATATGGGTTGCGGTTGGGGCGGGTTAGTGGCTTATGCCGTAGAGCAATACGGCTGTCAGGCAGTCGGGATCAGTATTGCTGAAAACCAGATAAGTTACGCCAAAGCACGTTATGGGCATTTGCCCATTCAATTTTACAAGGCGGATTACCGCGACATCAACCGGTATAATCCCGGCAAAATTTCCTTCACCAAGCTTGCAAGCGTGGGCGCTTTTGAACACATCGGTTATAAAAATTACGCCCCCTTTTTTAGCTTGATGAAGCAGCAACTCCATCCCGAAGGCCTCTTTTTATTGCATACGATTGGCAGCAATGAAACGGTGACTACAGCCGATCGCTTCATTCACAAATACATTTTCCCAAACGGCGCACTGCCTTCCATGGTACAGATAGCAAAATCCCTGGAGTCGCTGTTTATTGTGGAAGACTGGCACAATTTCGGCGCAGATTACGATTACACCCTCCTGGCCTGGCATCAAAATTTTGAAAAAAATTGGCCGCTCCTTAAAACACGCTTTGATACCCGCTTTTACCGTATGTGGCGCTATTATTTACTGATGTGTGCAGGCATGTTTAGAGCAAGGGCTGCCCAGCTTTGGCAGATTGTTCTCTCCCCTGATGGTATGAAGGGCGGATATCCTCGTATACGATGAGAAAAGCAACGTTTATTCGCTCTTCTCAACACGGCACACCCGATAGCCAATCCAGCCGGCTAATAACAGCGTGGACAATACCCCAAGAAGAATACTGTTTGAGCGCCAACCCGGCCCCACGAGAGTCAAGGCATCGGGCGAATGGAGAATAGAAAAAGGAATAGCTAACAGTACATCAACAAGTGCTGAGCCTGCTACTAATCCGCAAGCAATGAGGGTGCCCCGTTGGATACAGCTGTTTTTTTGATTTTGGCTCAATCCCAATTGCTTTAAACGCCCCTGAATAAGCCAGGCTATCATTCCGCCAAGAAAGAGCGGAAAGGACGAAGCAAGCGGAAGATACATTCCAATGGCCACCCCAAGGATGGACAAACGTAAAAAACGATCCAGTTTAAACAGATGAATTGTAAAAAGAAGGACCATAATCATTGCAGCACCCGCAAACATCATCACCCAGGGAAGGGCATTGCGAAATACCGCCTCGGTGATTGCAGCCATTAAAGCCGCCGTAGGAGCAGGTAAGGATTGGCTCGCATCCATGCCATCATGCGGCATAATGCCAGCAATACCGTACACATCAAACAACAATTGCATTACCGGGGGGATAACGAGGGAGGAAATAACTACTCCAAGTAATAACATCACTTGTTGCCGCCAGGGCGTGGCACCGACTAACTGACCTACTTTGAGATCCTGAGTGTTGTCATTGGCAATGGCTGCAATGCCTGTTACGACCGAACCAATAATAATCGTTATAGCCTCCGCGGCTTTAATTTGACGCTCAGTCAATGGCAAAGGGATAATTTGATTAAGTGCGGTAAGCAAGAGCCAGGCTGCAAATAGCATTCCGGCAATAACGACTGAACTGCCAGGACTCGCCGTGACCCCTACCATGCCTGAAAAATAGCCTGTTATAACCGAAAACAAAAAGCCAATAACCAACACATACAGTACGGTGCCAAAAACTAACGTAGGGCCATATTCTTCCGTTAATCCAATGGTTTTTAAAGGGAAAATGTACTGAAAAAAGAAAAACAGCAAAATGGCCATTAACCCAACCCCTATGAAGATAAAGGGCATGGGAATGTCCCTGTCTGTGCGGGGAAGAGCCGTGCCGGCATTGCTTTTTGCAATAAAAGCATGCAATGAAATACGGATACTTTTTGCCAGCGGTTTGACTAATTTAAGAAAAGTCCAGATCCCTGCAAAAAGCATCGCTCCAATACCTAGATAGCGCATCTCGCTATTCCATAAAAGCGTTGCCGCTTTTTCAACTGGAAAGCCCGTTATCAGATCAGGATAAAAGCGACTGACCACAGGCATGGCCAACAGCCAGGACATAAGGGCGCCTAAAAAAATACTGAGTGCCATTTCATGCCCAACCAGATACCCCGCACCAATCATGGTTGCAGAAAACCCAAAACCGAAACCGAACAAGGAGCGTTTTATAATAAACCAAAAATTCCAGCCATTGGCGATGAGTTTAAAACCAGTTTGCAATAATTCGAGGCCGCCGCCCACCGCACCACCAAGAAAAATATCGCGAATACCGCTCTTTTCTGCAGAGGATTTTAAGACCTCAGCGATAGCACGCCCCTCAGGGAATTTAAGCATCGGCTCGTTAACCAGGACTCGACGCAGCGGGATTGAAAACAATACCCCCAGGATACCGCCGGATGCGGCAATAAAAAAGTTGGTGAAATAATCAAATTCAGTCCAGTATTGAATAATAATTAAAGCGGGAATGGTATACACAATTCCCCCTGCAACGGCCTCTCCGGCTGAGGCAGCCGTTTGCACGGCATTGTTTTCCAGGATGGTTGCATTTTTAAATAAACGCAAAATACCCATAGAGATAATCGCAGCAGGAATGGATGCAGACGTGAGAATACCAAGTTTTAATGCCAGATAAGCATTGGATAAGGCTAATAACAGGGTTAAAACAATGGCCAGCACAATACTGCGCAAAGTTAATTCTGCAATTTTTTGATTAGCCGGGATATAGGGGCCTGACTCATTCATACGATAATCCAGCGAATTGATTGATAACAGCTTATTTTATGCAAGCCAGTCTCCAGCAAACATCGTCCTGTGCGCGATGGGACACCCAAAATAATAACAAAGGGCTGCACTGTCTGTCACAGACCAATGAACCAAATCAGCAGCTAACCCCGCTGCAATTGTACCAGTTTGCTCGGAAATGCCTAGCGCCTTCGCTGCATTTGCGGTGACTCCGGCAAGTGCTTCCTCCACGGTGAGCGCAAAGAATTGACAAGCCATGTTTAACATCAATAACAGGGAGGTGGTCGGTGAAGTACCCGGATTTGAATCCGTAGCAATAGCCATTCCCACGCCCTGTTCCCGCAATAAGGCAATGGGGGGAGTCTTGCTTTCCCGTAAATAATAAAAAGCACCAGGCAAGAGCACGGCAATCGTTCCTGCATTGGCCATTAAAGCGGCTCCTCTCGCATCGAGATGCTCCAGGTGATCACAGGATAATGCACCATAAGCAGCCGCTAGCTGACTCGCGCCCATATTGGATAATTGCTCTGCATGGCATTTTATCGGCAGCGATAACGCCTGTGATTTAATAAACAGTTGCTCAGTCTGGGCGAGAGAAAACCCTATCGTTTCACAAAAAACATCGACAGCATCTGCCAATTGTTGTTCAGCTACCGCCACAAGCAAATCCTGGCATAGAAAATCGACATACTGTTGCGGCTTTTGTTTAAATTCCAAAGGCAACGCATGCGCGCCAAGAAACGTGGTTTTGACCCGAATGCCTGCTAATTCCCCAAGCCTTCTCGCCACGCGAAGCATTTTAAGTTCTGTGTCTAAATCCAGCCCATAACCTGATTTAATTTCAACTGTAGTCACCCCTTCTGAGCGCAAGGCCAGCAAGCGGGGAAGGGATTGCGCAAGCAATTCATCAAAAGAGGCCGCCCGTGTGGCCTGCACAGTCGACAAAATTCCCCCACCCTGGCGTGCAATATCGGCATAAGTCATTCCTGAAAGCCGCTTTTGAAACTCTCCAGCTCTATCCCCTGCATATACCAGATGGGTGTGGCAATCAATTAAACCAGGGGTTACTAATTGTCCCTGGCAATCTTCAATAATAGCGTTTGACAAATATTCCCGTGGAATGTCTTTTACAGGACCATGCCATGCAATCAGTCCATTTTCAATTGCAATAGCCTGCTCTTTGCATTGCTTGCCGCAGGAATTGATTGTTGTGGCATTGCATAAAACCCGCATTGTTACTCCCACTCCAAAACCTGATGTGGGGGCTTCAGCCAAAAAGCATGGTGGGTTTTATCGTAAATATCCCACTCTTTGGAAACATAGGTTTCTTTTGACGTATCAAGGAGCAGCCAACTTAAAAAAAGTGCCACGGTTTCCTGGGTCAGGAGTTGTTTTTTTTGATGCAGCTCAATAAAAAAGGCCTGTTTTTCTTCATCCATCTGGCGGGCATTTCGAATGGTATGCTGCATGTCCGTATCAATAATGCCTGGCATAACACTGGTGAGGGCAAGGGAAGGGTTTTCCAACTGCCAACAACGGGTCAGCATGGACAACCCCGCTTTTGAAACACAATAACCCGCCCACCCTTTTACCGGAAAGTAAGCCGCCCCTGAGCCAATATGCAACACCCGCCCTTCTTGCACTTTGGGCAACAGGGATTGAGTCAATAAAAACGGGGTAGTAAGATTAGTAGCAAGAATTTGCTGCCAGCCAGTAGCGCTTAAGGTTGCGAGAGGTTCTATTGGGTCGATGATTCCGGCATTATGGATTAACCCTTCCAATGCGGGCTGTTGTGCCAGCGTTTCACCAACCGCTTCCCGCCCTTTTTGACTTGACACATCGGCACAAAGCGTTTGAATGAGGGGGGAAAAGGCCGCTGTTTCCAAAAGCGCCTTGTTGCGCCTTCCGACGATTAAAACGTCTTTGCCGCGCAAGGCTATTGCCTGCGCCAGCGCACGCCCAATGCCGCTTCCACCGCCTGTAATCAGAAACATTCATTGCCCTTATTGACCTGTTTTATCCTTTCGCGATAATAGCAAACAACCGGTCAATTGGCACGATTTAACCGGTTTTTGAGAGAAATATTTCAGCAATGGGAAGGCAATGCCAGTCGATTTTAAGTGCAATTCGTTTGATTGCATTATATGATTGAACTCCATTCAGGTTTGCAAAATACTATGACCAAAGTACGAAACTATTATCACCCAACCAACCCGACGCTCTGGCAAGGCCGCAAAGACAGCCTGCCTGGTGAGTCTTTTTTTCACCATGTGCGTTGCACAGACCTTCACTCTGAAGCGCTAAAAACCGCACAGAACGAACACGTAATGGTGGGGTTTTGCAGCGATGAAGGGATAAGACGTAACGAAGGGCGCGTTGGTGCAAAAGAAGGCCCGCTCAAATTACGGGAGTTACTGGCCAAAACTACTTGCCACAATCAAAAACAATTTATCGACATTGGCAATATTGTTTGCGAAGCAGACGACCTGGAAGGAGCGCAGGCTCAATTTGCCGAGCTCATTCATTTAAGTCACCAAAAGGGATATAAAACCCTTGCTTTCGGTGGTGGTCATGAAATTGCCTGGGGACATTTTTGCGGCTTGGCCTCGCATTATCCAAAATTGGGGATCATTAATTTTGATGCCCATTTTGATTTGCGCGCACCAGACAGCGAGCATAACGGTACGTCAGGAACCCCTTTTTATCAAATCGCTGCGTATTGTGCAAAACAGAATCGCCCTTTTGATTATTGCTGTTTAGGAATCCAGCCTTATGCCAATTCAGACCATTTGTTTCTAAAAGCCAAAGAATTACAGGTACACACTCTTTTTGCCGAGCAGATACGGCAGGAAAGCTTCCTTTGGCAAAAGGCTTTCCTTGACCATTTTTTACAGCAACAGGAACACCTTTATTTATCGATTTGTCTGGATGTGCTGGCAGAGTCTTTTGCACCAGGAGTTAGTGCGCCGCAAGCGATGGGTTTAACGCCTTGGCAAATGGCTCCCCTGTTGAAATACATCCTGCAAACTGGCAAAGTGGTAAGTATAGATATTGCAGAACTCTCGCCGCCTTTGGATGAGGGGGTAAAAACTGCGCGCTTGGCAGCCAATCTTTTGGCAGAATTATTAAATTACTTTTAATGTAAGGAGTCTATCCAATGATAAAATCGAGGCTATGTGCAGGATTATTGAGCTTTTTAAGTGCAACTGCATTTGCTACAGAAAGCCAACCTGCTAATCCGACCGCTACGCCAATAAGCACAGAAACCCCTGCAACAGTCGCACCCGCTGCCGCAGTGACACCGGTCGCGCCTGCCACGACTCCGGCAAGCACTACACAAACTGAAACGCCTGCGCCCGCTGACTCCAATGCAGCCACGCCTCCTGCCGCTGCAACTCCTACCGCTGCAACCCCTGCCACTGCAACTCCTGCGGCAGCAACTGCAACAGCAGCCAAACCGCTTGATTGCAATTACCATATTCCTGCAGAAACAACCCACATTGATCAAACCGTAGTATTAAAATGGGCACAGAAAGCCGCAGTGCAATCTTTTGATTTTGACCACACTCAGATGGATAAGCAATTAACGGATTTAAAAGCTTGTTACACCGATTTAGGTTGGCAGGGTTTTAACGATGCCTTGCAAAAATCCGGTAATCTGAACGCCATCAAATCCCAGCAATTGACCGTAAGTTCCATGATGAATGGCGAGGCAAAAATTACCGAAGTGAAAGACAATCAATGGAAACTAACCCTTCCCTTGCAGGTAGTTTATCAAAACGCAAAAGAAAAGCTGACTCAACCGCTTACCGTGAATTTGGTAGTCGGTAGAAAAACCTCCGGTGACCTGGGTATCATGCAAATGATTGCCATTCCCCAGCAACAAACCACAACCCCGGCAGCAGCTCCTGCAACACAACCTCAATAGTGTACAATGCCTTCTCTCACAGGGGAGGCATAGCCCATCAGGCTTTAAGCTGATGTACTTTGATTAACATACCTGCCTGAGGATGATCAAAATAATAGATTTCGCCCCCTCGTAACCTTTGTTTTTGGGCAAATACAAAGGGATTCTGATTGGTATTTGCATGCGTAAGCAGCAGTTGCGTGTCCATTACATAATAATTTAACCGCTGAATTTTGATGTTTCCTTCGACTTCCCAGCCATCGTGGCTAATTTTTGGCAGTACAATCGCCTTGTTGCTTTCCAAAGGTTGCAGCCAGGTGTAATTCATCAGGACTCGATACTGCGGCTTCCTATGCAAAGCCCAATATTCTTCTTTTAATTGCGAAGAAGAAATCGGCAGTAAATGATAGGGCGAGAGGTTATGACTGCGCTCCGTGTTAAGTGCCAGAGCACGATTGGGTGAAGCAATGGTTACATCCGGTGAAGCGGTCTCTGGTGTTTCTTCATGGGTAAAGACAATGAGATCAATTTGATAAAACGCACTGGGCTCTTTGGCAAATACCGTGCCTGCAAAAAGAAATACAACGAGGGAAAAAGCCAATTTTATCATTTTTTGCTCAGTTAAGGGTAAGCGAATTTTCAGGATTTTGTCGTTTTTTTAAAGACTTGTCCACCTTATTCGCTTAATGAAAATGAAACACATAGCGCAATAGGCCATTTGTTCCCTGTGAATGGTTTCTCGCACCAAATTCGGAATAAAGGTTAAGAAAAACAAACTGGTTTTTAGTAATGCTGTATAGCATTCCTGGACCAATTGCCCATACTTTTTCCCGCCTGCCAGGGTAATCAATTCCATTGGCTTTGGTGTCGGTGATTTGATTGAACACATAGCCGTTGAGTCCAGCATGCAATTTTTCATTGATTTCGTAATCGGTTGCAAAGTTGGCAAAAACGGCTTGACCGGCCTGTGTCGAGTGCACATCAGGCCCAAACGATACTTTAGGATGGTAATTTTTAGCATTCCATAAATAATGCAGACGAAAAGACCCCGCCCATTTGGGTGTTATCCAAAGCGTTGCTGCCCAATAGGGGTTTAATGAGAAAAAATTGGTACTGGGAGAAATCGCATAGCGATTGTAACGGCCGACAGGCGCTACAAAATCGACTTCAACACGCTGCACATAACGCGGCCCTTTTCCGTCTTTTCGCATTATGGGATCGTATTGAATCGCCGGACCGATAAACAAATCGCTTGCACCATCTACCGCATCCAGGCGGTGATGGGGCAAACCGTCATGCACATTAATATCCAAAACCCAGGGCCAAACGGCTGAGAACCCCAGCTTGCCACCAAGAAGTTCTTTTTTAGTCAGATAAATCAACTGGGTAATGTTCACCGTGGCATCTAAATCGGTGCGAGGAAAAGGGAGTTTATTGCCGTTTTTATCGTTTAAACGATTCGCTCGATACACCTGGAAATAATCTTGAAAATACAAACCGGGACCCGCAGGCGGCCCCCCATCCAGGAAGCTCGTGTAGCCAAGGTTCACAACCGGTTCATCGTAAGCGAAAGCAAGCGTTGATAGAACAATAAGTGAAAGGCCCAGTAAGCCACGCAACGATATATCCTTCATAAAATCAATCCCTTAAAACCGGCCTTTAAAAGCTAAGTAGCATAACGAGTTTTGCCAACGGTGGGAATAGAGAGAAGTAAAAAGCCTTCAAAAAAGGGAATTGCTCAGGTTGTGGGTGACTTAAAATAACACACACCGTCTTGATAAAATAGATATCAATTGTTTTAAATTAAACCAATTCCGTAGGTTGGGTCTTGGCCCAACAGAGGTTTTGCTCGAATGGCACTAAGTTAAGGCGTTTTTGACCCTTTTACCCCATCCCGACTTCCCGCGGCTTGTTTTAAAATTGCACATAAAATTCTTAACTTAGTGCCATTCGGTTTTTCCACTGCACTGCCTGTCTTAAAATTTCACAGGGTGCCTTGGTGCAGCGTAGCGTAACCAAGGTTTTCATACTCTGAAAAGGAAAACCTTGATTGCGCTCTCGCTCCATCCATATCCTTCCCCACAAGTATGGTTAAAAATTAGCAGGAGTATAAAAAGAAGATTAGTTGTAACTATTCAGGTTCCCTTCTCCCGCCGGCGGGAGAAGGTGCCCGAAGGGCGGATGAGGGTGGCTTAAAAAAGGTTTATTTCCTCACCACAGTCCGGGCAATGAGTAATAGAAGGTGTGATAACAGCGTCCGGGAAAGCAACTTGCTTTAGGGTTTCACCTTTGTGACCTAATTGCCCACCGCTTTTATTCCGACCTTTTCGCGTAAAGAGGCTGTGCGAGGTGGTTTTGATAAGCCATCACTTGACGAAGGTTTGGAGCTATTACGACTATTTTTATTCCGACCTTTTTCGAGATCAGCTATCTTTGCTTGTAGCTGTTTTATCGTTTCAGCTTGAGCTTCAATGATTGCCAATAAAGATTCAAGTGTGGGAGTCGTCG
>JBAZXN010000006.1:0-103517 GCA_041659885.1 Tatlockia sp. | reverse complement strand
AAACCCTAAAGCAAGTTGCTTTCCCGGACGCTGTTATCACACATTCTATTACTCATTGCCCGGACTGTGGTGAGGAAATAAACCTTTTTTAAGCCACCCTCATCCGCCCTTCGGGCACCTTCTCCCGCTAGCGGGAGAAGGGACCTGAGTAGTTACAACTAATCTTCTTTTTATACTCCTGCTAATTTTTAACCGCACTTATGGGGAAGGATATGGGTGCAGCGCAGCGTAACCAGGGTTTATGAACCCTGTAAAAGTTGATTAAACTTTCGCTCCACCAATGCCTCTGTGCATGTACAAAACAACCTAAGCCCTGAGGCAGCAGACGCATTGATTACACATCAATATTTTCGGCCGCCAAGGCATTTTGTTCAATAAACTCACGGCGTGGCTCCACATTATCGCCCATTAACGTTGTAAAGATTTCATCAGCAGCCACAGCATCTTCAATGCTCACTTGCAACATACGTCTTACTTCAGGATCCATGGTAGTTTCCCATAATTGTTCAGGATTCATCTCTCCCAGTCCTTTATACCGTTGGATGGTTTGTCCTTTTTTAGCCTCATCCATTAACCAATCGAGCGCCTGTTCAAAGGATTCCGTAGCTTGCGTTTTATCACCGCGTTTTATGGAAGCCCCTTCTTCAATTAAGGTAGCCAGCTTACCGCCCAACAGCGTTATTTCTTTATAATCTTTTGAAACAAAAAGCTCCTGATTGAGCACTACCCCATGCTCACTGCCGTGTTCTTTAATGTTTACCCGTGCAAAATAATGATTGTTTTCTTCATTATGGGAAACACCAACGAGATACTGTTGGTTTTTATTGCCTATCCGCTGCAAACTCAGTTGCAATTGTTTCGCCCAATGCGTTATTTTTTCTTCGCTTTTAAAATCATCCGGTTGCAAAGTGGGTAAGTAACTTATCGCTTTAATAACCTCATAGCTATACCGTCTTGAATGCCGTTTTAGTATTTTTTCAACACGCCGGTATTGCTGAACCAATTCTTCCAGAGCCATCGCCGAAATAGCCGGCGCATCTTTGGCGGGTATAAGCGATGCGCCATCCAGAGCGCTTTGAGTTAAATAATCATAAAGTGCTTCATCGTCTTTTACGTATTGCTCTTGTTTCCCGCGTTTAACCTTATAAAGTGGCGGCTGTGCGATATAAATATAGCCTCGCTCAATAAGTTCCGGCGTTTGCCGATAGAAAAAAGTCAGAAGCAAGGTACGAATGTGTGAACCATCCACGTCCGCATCGGTCATGATGATAATGCGGTGATAACGTATTTTATCCGGATTGTATTCATCAGGCCCAATTCCGCAACCGAGTGCCGTAATTAATGTAGCGACCTCTTGAGAAGCTAACATTTTATCAAAACGCGATTTTTCAACGTTTAAAATTTTACCTTTAAGCGGCAAAATTGCTTGAAACTTTCTATCCCTGCCTTGTTTTGCAGAACCACCCGCAGAGTCTCCCTCTACAATGTATAATTCAGAAAGAGCAGGGTCTTTTTCCTGGCAGTCCGCTAGTTTTCCTGGCAAACCTGCAATATCAAGGGCGCCTTTACGCCTTGTCATATCCCTTGCGCGACGAGCCGCTTCACGCGCTCTTGCTGCATCAATCATTTTGCCTACAATGGATTTGGCAATAGCAGGGTTTTCCAAAAGAAAATCGTTGAGTTTTTCAGATACTAAGGACTCTACCGCGGCTTTTACTTCCGAAGAAACCAGCTTATCTTTGGTTTGCGAAGAGAACTTGGGATCGGGCACTTTCACCGATAACACCGCAGTCAACCCCTCGCGCGCATCATCACCGGTCGTGGTAATTTTGGCTTTTTTTGCAAACCCTTCGTTTTCAATGTACGTGTTTAAAGTACGCGTAAGCGCGGCTCTAAAACCGGCGAGATGCGTCCCACCATCCCGTTGAGGAATATTATTGGTAAAACAAAAGATGGTTTCCTGAAACGAATCATTCCACTGCATGGAAAGATCGACAACAATATTGTCTTTTTCGGCGCTGATTGCAAACACTACCGGCATAATCGGCGTTTTGTTGCGATTAAGGTGCTCGACAAAGGCACGAATGCCTCCTTGATAATGGAAGGTATCCTGCTTTTGAGACCGCTCATCCAGCAAATGAATGCAAACACCCGAGTTCAAAAAAGACAGTTCACGAAGGCGTTTGGCAAGAATATCGTAATGAAATTCAATGTTTGTGAAGGTATTGGGGCTTGGCTTAAACCAAACCTGCGTTCCTGTTGAACTGGCATCGCCTGTTATTGCAAGCGCTGCA
Organism: Tatlockia sp.; assembly: GCA_041659885.1. Taxonomy (GTDB): domain Bacteria; phylum Pseudomonadota; class Gammaproteobacteria; order Legionellales; family Legionellaceae; genus Tatlockia. The sequence goes on along the minus strand of JBAZXN010000006.1, from coordinate 101,223 downwards.
TCCGGAACCCCATGGCGGTAATGCTGTTCATGCACTTTTCCGTTACGCCGAATCACCAGGTGCAGCTCTTCAGAAAGGGCATTCACAACCGACACCCCGACGCCATGCAAGCCGCCAGAAACTTTGTACGAATCATCGTCAAATTTTCCACCCGCATGCAAAATTGTCATAATCACTTCAGCGGCAGAACGGCCTTCTTCCTGGTGGATATCCACAGGGATCCCACGTCCATCGTCTTTGACAGTTATTGATTCGTCTGCATGGATAGTCACAAAAATCTCATGGCAGTGCCCTCCAAGGGCCTCATCAATTGAATTGTCTACCACCTCAAAAACCATGTGATGCAAGCCTGTGCCGTCATCCGTATCACCAATATACATCCCGGGACGCTTTCTGACAGCATCCAGTCCTTTTAATACTTTGATGTTCGATGAATCATAGCTAGCGGCCATATAAATCCTCTTTGCCCAGTCGTTTATAGCAAATACCGTATTATACCACTACTCTGCTATTTTTTATACGGTTCCGCTAGTTAAGAACAGGTTTCCATTAGAAATGGACTTTCATCTCAGGCCAAACAGGTTGAGCTAAATTTGAGCATATAAACGCTTTTTTAATGCTGCCTGTTCTACCCTGGAGCGCCGAATAATTTAAAACAATACCAATGTTCCATGTTACATAATATGGAGCAAGTTGATGCGATTTGTTTTAGTGGACAAGGCCGAATCATATCCTTCCCCATAAGTATGGTTAAAAATTAGCAGGAGTATAAAAAGTAGATTAGTTGTAACTACTCAGGTTCCCTTCTCCCGCCGGCGGGAGAAGGTGCCCGAAGGGCGGATGAGGGTGGTTTAAAATAAAAGGAAAAACACTTGCAAAAACAGATGGATGGGATCAAATAGTCGAATGAAATCAACGACTCCCACACTTGAATCTTTATTGGCAATCATTGAAGCTCAAGCTGAAACGATAAAACAGCTACAAGCAAAGATAGCTGATCTCGAAAAAGGTCGGAATAAAAACGGTGGGCAATTAGGTCACAAAGGTGAAACCCTAAAGCAACTTGCTTTCCCGGACGCTGTTATCACTCCTTCTATTACTCATTGCCCGAACTGTGGTAAGGAAATAAACTTTTTTTTAAACCACCCTCATCCGCCCTTCGGGCACCTTCTCCCGCCGGCGGGAGAAGGGAACCTGAGTAGTTACAACTAATCTTCTTTTTATACTCCTGCTAATTTTTAACCGCACTTATGGGGAAGGGTATGGGCCGAATAGCACTACTTTAAGGAATTTTTGCCCCTTTTACTCCACCTCGACTTCCCGCGACTTGTTCGCGGGATCCACTGGCTCTTGCATGGATCTCGCGAACAAGTCGCGGGAAGTCGGTGTTGTTTTAAAAATTGAACTTAAATTTATTAACTTAGCGCCATTAAGCCTTAGCCCAACCTTGTACGGGTTTAATTTAAACCTGTTAGTATGGATATCGTGTATTGTTTTAAATCATTCGATGCTCCAGGGAGAATGTTTTTTTCCCGTCTGGCGCGTTTCTGAGCGCTTATTGATCTGCTTCAATTACACCTTCATTGATGCGGAATTGAGCATGGGGTTGGTCGGCAAAGTGTAATCGCTCCGCTTGAATGCAACTAATAAAAAACTGTCCTTTTGTCTTTGCAATGAGTGAAATAAGTCGTTTTAAGTGCGCTTCATCTAATTCAGAGGGTAAATCATCACATAGCAGGATACATTCTGTCTCAATTAACGCAATTTGTGCCAGTTTCAGAGCAAAAAGAATGGTTTTTTGCTGACCTCGTGACAGATAGTGTTTTACTTTATAATCCTCTGAGACAACCAATAAATCTGCTTGGTGCGCGCCATGCTGGGTATATTGACGCTGGCAATCGGTGGGGTAACTGTCTGCCAAAATGGAAGCCAATGACTTTCCACTTTCTTTTTTATCCCATCCTTTAAAGTAGTGTAAAGAGCAATCCACGTCCGTAATTTGCGGCAAAATCTCCTTAAACTTTTTCTGTAAACTGGAAAAATAGTCGCGTCGTAATTGGTCCATTTGCACGGCCAATTCATCCAGGAGAACATTCCACGGTTCCAAATATTGTGCTCTGGCCTGTTGGCGCAACAAGCTATTTCTCTGCTTTAATGCCCTTCGGTAATTTTTCCATAAGGCATGATAGGATTGTTTCACGTGAAACAATCCCCAATCCAACAAGCTACGCCGTACCGAAGGACCTGCTTCGATAAACTGAAACATATCTTGATAGAATACCTGACAAGGGAGAAAACGAGCAAGTTCACTGCTCTTCTGACAGGGAAGCTGATTCAAACGGACCTGGGTTGGAGAGGAAGCCGATTTTTGAATACTGACAGTCTGAAAATCTTGCGTCCTTGCAAATACTGTGAGGCGCTCAGCCTGATGACGAATAACAGGGGATATTTCACGGGTTCGAAACGAATGCCCGCTACTGAGTAGATAAATTGCTTCCAGTAAAGAGGTTTTCCCAGAACCATTAGGCCCGCCCAGCACATTCAAGTGCGGGTGCAAGGTTAGTCGAGCCGATTCAATGTTGCGTAGATTCTCAATGTGCAGGAGGGCAAGGGTCATAATTTCATTGGCATGATGATGTATAAATACAATTCATCGTGCAAGGATTCCACCAAAATACTGTTGTCTTTGGTTGACATCGAAAGCCTAATCAAGCCATCTGGAGCAAAATTTAACACATCCAGTAAATAGCTGGCATTGATCCCTATCGTGAGCTCTTCACCATCCGTATGCGCCTCAAGAGTCTCCATTGCTTCTTCTTGCTCTTGATTATTAGCAATCAGCGTCAAAGTACCCGATTGTACTTGCAGTAAAACTGCTCGGGATTTTTCATGCGCAAGAATGACAATCCTTACTAAAGCGCGTTTTAGTAAGTCCCTGTCAATCAAGACAAATTTATCATTTTGTCTGGGAATAGCCTTGGCATAGGGGGGGAAACGCGTTTCAATTAATCGCGATTGAAACGTGTATTCGGTAGCGATTAATTTAAAATGGTTTTTTCCTGCTGCAATACTGACCTCGTCGTCGGTGACATTAGCAAGCAGACGAAGCATTTCTTGCACACCTTTCTTCGGCAAAAGAAACCGTTGATGAGAAAAATTACTGTCGCAAGGTAATTTACAAACCGCCATGCGATGGCCATCGGTTGCTACTGTAGTAATGGTTTGTGCATCCAACTCAAACAATAATCCATTGAGAAAAACGCGAACATCTTGCTGTGACATGGCAAAATGGGTTGATTGCAACAGATGCATCAGATCATTTTTGGCAATGCTAAATTCAACTTCATTAGCTTCCTCCGCTACGGCAGGAAAATCATCCGCAGGAAGTGTTGCAAGTTTAAATTGGCTTCGCCCTGCTTTGATGACAACCAGATCGGAATTAAAATTGATTGACGGCCTGGAGTCCTCATCGAGCGAACGGATTATATCAATAAACTTTTTTGCAGGAACGGTAAATTTGGTTGGAACAACACTCGCCTCGCAATCAAGTCTTGCAGATATTTCAATCTCGAGATCCGTTGCCGTGACAAATAACTGATCATTTGAAAATCCAATCAAAATATTGGATAAAATAGCCAATGATTGCTTTTTATCCACCGCGCCGGCAACCGTTAAAAGCGGAGTCAGCAATTGTTCTTTCGTGAGTTGCAGAGTAAACATAGTATATCTCAAATTAGGAAGACAAAATTCGCATTAAGTTTTTAAAATCTTCAGCAAAGTCGTTATCGATTTGGATCAATTCTTTTACTTTACGGCAAGCATGAATCACGGTTGTATGATCTCTGCCTCCAAAATGATCACCAATCTCCGGTAAACTGTGGTTCGTCAATTCTTTTGCCAAAGCCATAGCCATTTGCCGAGGTCTAGCAATTGAACGACTACGCCGTTTGGACAACAAATCGGCCACTTTAACTTTATAATATTCAGCGACTGTTTTTTGAATGTTTTCAATGGTTACCAATTTGTCTTGCAATGCCAGGAGATCCCGCAATGCCTCATGGACAAATTCAATCGTAATCGGTTTTCCGGTAAAGTGCGCGTTAGCGATTACCCTGCGCAATGCCCCTTCTAGCTCACGCACATTGGAGCGTATCCGTTTGGCAATAAAAAAAGCAACCTCATAAGGAAGTTCAATATTGGATTGCTCTGCTTTGCTCATTAAAATAGCAACGCGGGTTTCAAGCTCAGGCGGCTCAACGGCAACGGTTAATCCCCATCCAAAGCGGGATTTAAGGCGCTCTTCCATACCCTCAATTTCTTTCGGATACCTGTCACTGGTGAGGATAATTTGTTGTTGACCTTCCAGTAACGCATTGAATGTATGGAAAAACTCTTCTTGAGAACGGTCTTTTCCGGCAAAAAATTGAATATCATCAATTAATAGCGCGTTTAACGATCGGTAAAACCGTTTAAATTCATTGATGGAGTTGGTTTGCAACGCCTTAACCATATCAGCAACAAAGCGTTCTGAGTGCAAATAAAGCACTTTTGCCTCAGGATTGTTCTTTAAAATAGCGTTACCAATGGCATGCATCAAGTGCGTTTTACCTAACCCAACGCCTCCATAAATAAATAAGGGGTTGTACGCGTCACCAGGGCGTTCGGCGACTTGCCAGGATGCAGCTCTGGCCAATTGGTTCGAATTTCCTTCAACAAAACTGTCAAAAACAAACTTTTTATTCAGGTAACTGTTTTTATAATCAGCCGCTTTTTGAGGCATTGTACGAGTGATCTGAATGGGTACATTCTGTTGCGGACTGGAAGTAGGGGCAGGAGACTCTGATGATTTGGAACCAACGCCAATACTTAATAAAGAAAACGAATCGCCAGCAACCTGATTAACAATTTCCTTCAGTCTGGTATAAAAATTACGCTTAACCCAATCCACTACAAAGCGGTTAGGTGCCAACAAGACAAGCCCATTGTCATGCACTTCAGCCTGCAAAGGGCGTAACCAGGTATTAAACTGTTGTGGCGGGTACTCTTCTTCAAGTAACTCCCGGCATTTTTTCCAAACATCTTCTGACACGAAAACTCCTCACACAAACCAAAGCATGACTTACAAACCATCTTTTGCTAACACAAAAATGACTTCTAAACAGCCAAAATAAGAACGAACATATATAATATTCAGCAAATTGCCTGTATAGAATTCAAATCAAGCAAAATGAACTCAAATAAGGCTAAGAATTGTGTAAAAACAAAACAATAACTAAAGTAGATCCATTATACCCAGCCCAAAACAAAAAAACAGAGTTATCCACAATTCTAATGAAAATTTTAAAATCCCGCCTTGAAACCTCTGTATAACTCAAATGGAAACCTAGTATTAAGCTCTGCATAACTACATCCAAAAAGGGAGGGGGGTGGTTATCCAGAAAGTATGAACGGGTGAAAACAGAGTTTATATACAGCTAAAAAAGCTCGTAACTTATTGAATACAAACAAAATATAAGAGTAATCAACAGAAAATCTCTGCTATATAATAAACAAAAAATATAAAGAATAAATTAAGTAATTATTATAGAAACACCGTTAGCAATTCCAAAATCAAAAAAAAACACTACGAATCGAAGGCCGCATTTTTAAATTGAACCAAATAAAAAAATCAACGCTCCGAAACAGGCTATGGGAAATTGAGGGTTCAAAAAAACAGGAGTTATCGGTTAACCCTCCTCCGTGGAGGTTGGTTGGAGTTCGAACAGAAGATTATCCAGAACACAGCGAAACAAAACCTAAGTCAGAAAATGGATACAAACGACTTTCTTTTTTAAGAATTTGACAGTTGGTGTAAAGTTTCTTATCATTGCCAACCTCAAAATTTAATTAATAACAGGTTTATCATGAAACGCACATTTCAACCCAGTAACTTGAAGCGCAAACGCGATCATGGTTTTCGACAACGTATGGCTACCCGTAGTGGTCGCCTGGTACTTAAGCGTCGCCGAGCCAAAGGCCGTAAGCGTTTATCTGCATAGATGAATGGATTCGATAAAACACGGCGGTTGCTAAACAAAACCGATTACAACCACGTGTTTGAACAAGCTAAAAAAATGGTAACCTCCGAGTTTATCCTCCTGTATCGAGAAAACACGTTGGGGTATGCCCGCCTGGGGCTTGCGCTATCAAAAAAAATGATAGCCAGAGCCTCTGACAGGAATCGAATTAAACGTGTATTGCGTGAAACTTTTCGAACAAGCCAATTACCCGCTGTCGACATTATTTTTTTGGCAAGGCATGGGGTAGCAAAGCTGGAAAGCAGAGCAATAACCGCTAAACTGAGCAAAACATGGGACAAAGTCAGCGAATTACACGTAAACTGATGTGTTTGCCTATAGTGCTTTACCGCTATTTACTTAGCCCTGTTATTACTCCCTGTTGTCGCTATTATCCCAGCTGCTCGCAATATGCGATTACAGCAATAATGCAATTTGGAGTTATAAAAGGGACTTGGTTGGCTTTTTGCCGACTAATGCGTTGCCATCCCTGGGCCAGGGGAGGTTACGATCCTGTATCACTTGAAGAAGAGAAGTTTTAATGGATATCCGACGCGTCGTTTTATATGCAGCGCTAGCGCTGATTGCTTATACCCTCTGGACGAACTGGCAGCACGATTACCCGCCAACACAGCAGTTTTTGGGGCAATCCACTTCCGCAACAACGGATAATACCAGCCTTTTACCGCATAGGTCCGATTCGGCGAACTCACAAGCCTCCGAAAATGCCATTGCCAGCAATCAATCTGCCGATACGCTCAGTTTGCAAAAACCCGTTCGCGTTAAAACGGATGTGTTGGATGTTGCGATTGATCTGCGTCAAGGGGATCTTGTCGAAGCGCAATTACTCGACTACCCGGAAAGCGTGAGTGAAAAAGACAAACCCATTACGCTGTTGCAAAATCGTACAGGCGAGCGCTACATCGCCAATAGCAGTCTGTTTACTACCCAAGGCAATGGAACACGAACCATTCCTGTCCAATTTACCAGCAGCCAGTCTGAATACCAAATGGCACCCGATGCGGATAAGTTAGCCGTCACCTTAACGGGCAACGCCAATGGTTTAATTGTCAAAAAAACCTTTACCTTTTCAAAAAACAGTTACCTGATTGATGTGAGTTACACCATTGAAAATCAGGGAACAAGTGCGTGGAAAGGGTATATGAATACGCAATTGCTGCGTACTTCACCCCAGGAAGACAAATCCAGTATATTCCATGTAGGCTCCTACACGGGCGCGTCCTATTCCAACCCAGGAAAGCACCGTTACCAAAAAGTTAATTTTAAAGACATGAGCAAAGCCAATCTTGATGTCAATGCCCAGGGCGGATGGATTGCGATGCAGCAACATTATTTTGTGAGCGCGTGGATTCCAAAGCCAGACAGTGCCAATTTGTTTTACACCAGAGCCGCCAACGGCGATTACACTATTGGTGCAGTCAGTCAGCCCATTAGCCTTGAGCCAGGAGTGCAAAAACAAGTTGGCGCTCATCTGTACGTTGGTCCTGAAATTACCTCGGCTTTAAAAGAAATTGCACCAGGGCTTGATTTGACCGTGGATTACGGTTGGTTATGGTTCCTTTCTTCTTTCCTGTTTTCCTTAATGAAGGCTATACAGTCTGTTATTGGAAACTGGGGCTGGTCTATTGTGTTGGTTACGGTATTAATCAAATTGGCTTTTTACCGTTTATCGGCAACCAGCTATAAATCAATGGCTGGCATGCGCAAATTACAGCCTAAATTACAGGCCTTGCGCGAGCGTTATGGTGAGGATAAAGCCAAAATGAGCCAGGCTACCATGGAGCTTTATCGCCAGGAAAAAGTAAATCCTTTAGGGGGTTGCTTGCCCATTGTGATTCAAATTCCCGTGTTTATTGCGCTGTATTGGGTGCTTCTTGAAAGCGTGGAACTTCGGCAGGCTCCCTTTATTTTCTGGATAAAAGACCTGTCAGTTGCCGATCCTTACCATGTATTGCCCATCATTATGGGGGCTACCATGCTTATTCAGCAGCGCTTAAATCCCGCACCGCCAGATCCCATGCAAGCCAAGATAATGATGTTTTTACCTATCTTGTTTACTGGCTTATTCTGGAATTTCCCGGCCGGTCTTGTGCTGTATTGGATAGTGAACAACGCTCTGTCTATTTTGCAACAGTGGTATATCACTCGTAAATACAGCGGTGAACCGGTTAAAAAATCACTAGCCTCTGCCAAATAAATGCAAGAGGATACGATTGTAGCAATTGCTACCCCACCCGGTCGTGGTGGGGTGGGAATAGTTCGACTCTCAGGGCCTCTTGCCTGCTCAATTGCCCTGGCAATCACAAACAGTAAATCACTCACCCCTCGTTTTGCGCATTATGGGTCGTTTTTAAACCAACAAAACGAAGTGCTGGATAATGGCATCACGCTTTATTTCAAAGCACCCCACTCGTTTACGGGGGAAGATGTCATTGAATTTCAGGCGCACGGTGCGCCAATCGTTTTGGATAAACTGATTTCAGAATGCCTGCACTTAGGCGCACGTCTTGCAAAGCCAGGTGAATTTTCAGAACGCGCCTTTCTTAATGAAAAAATCGATTTAACCCAGGCCGAAGCAATCGCTGATTTGATTAATGCCAGCTCCGAAACAGCCGCACGCATGGCTGTGCGTTCTTTACAGGGTGATTTTTCCAAAAAAATTAATGCCCTCAATGAAAAAATTATTCATCTTCGCTTGTTTGTTGAAGCAGCAATTGATTTTCCAGAAGAAGAAATTGACTTTTTAAACGATGGAAAAGTAGCCTCCATGCTTTCGGAGATTCTAACTACGTTGAGTGGAATACGTGCAAACGCCACACAAGGAGCCATTATGCGGGAAGGGCTTTCTTTGGTGATAGCAGGTAGACCTAATGCAGGAAAATCAACCCTCATTAATGCCCTTGCCGGCCGCGATGTAGCCATTGTTACCGAGGTTGCAGGAACCACCCGCGATGTAATGCGTGAGCACATTGTACTGGATGAGATTCCCTTGCACCTGATAGATACCGCAGGACTCAGAGAAAGTGACGATCGGGTCGAAAAAGAAGGCATCCGCCGTGCCTGGGAAGAAGTGGCGCGCGCTGATTGTGTTTTGATGGTGATTGATATCAATACGTCTGAAACCTGTGGTACGCTCAATCAAGCTATCCGTGCAGCCCTTCCACGCGATGTGCCCATCATTACCGTGTTTAACAAAACAGATACCCTCAATTCACCGCTTGAAGCACAAGAAGACGCAATCTACCTTTCTGCCAAAAAGGGGCAAGGGTTAGGCGCCTTAAAAGAAAAAATCAAAGAAATTGCCGGATACCAACCCACCGAAGGCCAATTTTTAGCCAGAAGAAGGCATTTACAGGCATTAGATAGCGCCAAAGCGCACTTGGTAGAAGGGCAAAACCAATTGCAAGGGAACAGGGCCGGCGAATTGCTAGCGGAAGATTTACGCCTTGCTCACCTTGATTTATGTGAAATTACCGGGGAGTTTAGTTCCGATGATTTATTAGGGCGCATTTTTTCTTCTTTCTGTATTGGTAAATGAGTTCTCCTCACCGTCTTCAACATTATCCTTTATACTCTGTACATCATCGTTTTCTAGAATATAATCCCTGTACGTAGTGTTAGGGTTTTTATCAGAATCCTCGTTTTCATTTCTTACATTAATGGGATTTTGGGAGTCCACCCCATTTAAATTTAAATGTTTGGCTGCATTGCTGCCTTCCATATCTAGATCATCCATATTGAAATCGTCCACGTCCACGTCCATGGCCGGATTATTATTTCCTTCCTCTCGGGTTTCAACGCGGCCTGTTTTTTGACTATACACTGTACCGATACCGCGCTTAATGCCACCCAATATTCCGACCCCCATAGCATCGGTGACTTTTTGAACGGCAAGGCAGCCAAACAGCAAGCCACTTCGGGCGTATTGCGTGAGGGCATGGGTTGGCGCTGCTTTCATCAGTTGAGTGGCCAAAAAGGAGGCAGTTTCCGAGAGTAAATTGATGGAGAGTTCAACGCTATTAATCAGCGGCATGGTAATAAAGCCAAACGTTGAAAGGTAGAGCGTTTTTCGTGCGGTACTTTCTTCAGCAGGCCACCCCATAAAATGACGGGAAAAGGAGGGTTTTTCCTTTTTGTTGGTTAAAAAGGTATCTTCAAACGCTTTATTCACAAAATCGGAATAGGCGAGGGCTGTTTTCTCAGGATCGTATTTTTGAACGGTAGGAAGCCCCTCTCTTATCGGATCGTTAATGCCCGCTAAAACATTCTCGCGGTTTAATGTCTGGCGTTTTTTTAACAAGTCTTTGCAGACAGTGAGGGTTGCTGCGGTGTGATAGCCACACGTTGCAGGATCAAACAGGGATTGGGTTCCAAGAGCTATGTACTTAACAGGTATTTTGTTCTCACCAACCTGAATACGTGTTTTTTGGGTTGGATGGGGAAGCATAGAGCGAAAGAAAGAACCGATATTGCTTAGAAAACTTTTTTCTTTGTTACCGAAAAACCGATCGGCATCACTGGCCTTGGAATCAAAAACGAGAATTTCTTTGCCGTTATAATAGGCTGTCACAATATGGTTTTCTGTTATTCCCTGACCCATTAAACCAATTAATATGCCTTTTCTTTCCGTGTCACCACTATCCCAAGTTTGTTCTATTTCACAGATAAGTTGGCCAAATTTATCCGCTGGCATAACGGTAGTAATAACCATTAACGGATCATGTTTTAAAGAGCCATCCTTAGGTGGGTTCTGGTAAAAATAACGCATTTTCCCTACATACGTGCTAAACAGGTCATCACTCACTGCAAAACTCGCGACCCCATCGAGTAAAATCGTATATTCTGCGTCTTGCAACTTCCCATTGCTGTGCAACTGGGTAACAGTCATATAGTAATCAGGACTGGCCAATTGTTGACGTAAAGTAGAATACTCCTCGTCATTAACCCTCCCAGAGTTATGTAACGCATTAACCACTGATGCAAACTTACGATTGAGTTCTTCATTGAGTAAGCCTTCATAGTCTTTATTACTTAAAGCCACTAATCCGGCTTTACTTAAAGCCTCTAATCCGGCCATTATTGTCCTCGGTATGTTTAAAGGTGTTATATATGTAGTGTAATTGATTATTCTTAAGATAGTATGAGCAAAGAGTAAAAGGCTAAACAAAAGCAATAAAATTCTTGTACCTAAAGAACGAGAGTGGTAAGGTTATTACTTTTACTTTGTGTTCTTTTTTTGAGGTAATTGTGGTTGTTCCAGAGAAATGGCATAATTTTGCTGAAGATAAATACAATTTCTTTTCCTCGTTTGATGCGAATGGTACTTATGACGCGGCGTTTGCGCGTGCTAATGATGCGAAACACGGGTACGGTTTTACCGGTGTAAATGAAGATCTTATCCGCAAGGAGTTGGACACTTTGTTTCGCACGCTAAAAGGGGACTATAAATACCCCGAAGTCTACTTTATGTATTGCTATTATTGTGCGCTAATGCTTCAAAACTACCATCAGGCAATAGGCCAAACCTCTAAGATGGAACACTACACAAAGCTTAGTGAAACAATAAAAAATCACGCACAACAAGCAGTTGATGAGGAAAAAACCGCTGCCTTTAAAATCGATTTAGCCGAAAAACTCAAAAAGGGAATTCTTGCCATCATTCGAAATCCTGTTAGCAAAATCAGGGGTGTGGTCGCTTTTGCTAATATTCATCGCCTTTACTGGATTTTTTGCCGCTCCACAATGACTAAATCCTTTCTTGTGGCGCGTGATTTAAAATGGATAGATAAATTAAGTACCGCATTGGGCAAACACATTGATGTGGAGGCGATTATTCAAAGCCTTGAAAAACCCAATCAGGTGTTAAAAGTGTTTAGTGTGGCACTTTTTGCCACGCGCTTTATTATAAATGCCGGCATGATGTTAAAACACACCATTGCCCCTTCCATCCAGGAAAAAGATGGGGTTTACAGGCATTGGGATGCGCGTCTTATGCGAGAAGTTTACAAGCGCCATGCGGTGATGTTAAACGATGGGGTGTGGGCTACAGTCAACCTTTTAACTAACTTCAACCACTTCTTTCACATTGCAAACCCTGTTGCCAGTTGGGTTACTGCGGGGTTTTTATTTTTTGATATCGGCATCTTTTTGTGGACTCGCCGCCTCGCAGAAAAAGAGTACCAGGAAAAAAGAAACCAGTTTCAGGCAGACAGAGAAAAATTTAAAGACGATAAAGAGCGACTTCTGCTACTGGAGAGGCAAATTAAACACCTCGATATTATGTGGGATGCTACTAATGCAACTTTCTGGTTTAACCTAACGGCTGCATCTTTATTGATGGTAGGATTCACCGCCTCCCTGATGCTGGCCACACCTGTCATGGCGCTTGTCTGTTATGCTCTGTGTACCTTTGCGGTCGCAATGTACATGTCAGGTGATGTGTATAAAAAATACGAGGAGCAGCGCCTATTATTGAAAGATGCGCAGGGTGCGAAGGGTATTCAAAAGCTAACGCACGATTACCACGTTGCCCGCAATGATTTTATCCTCACGCTGGCTAAAAATGCGATCATCCCGACGCTTCTGATTTCAACCTTTGCCGTGTGCTGGCAAGCCGCTCTTATCCTTACCGCCGCCTATATTGCCTTTGAAATAGCGCGCGCTGTGAGCAAGCGCTTGTCAAATAATAAAGCCGAGGCGCTTGAAAAATTACCGCGTGAATTTATCAATAGCGAACCGCTGGCTTGTTATTAGAGCTTGGGATAAATAGCATTTACAGCGGCAATGTCCTTGTCGCTTAAACGCGTTCGTTGACCAATTTCAACCCCCTCAATCAGGGGGACAATGGTTTTTTCCCCGTTTTTGGAGAAAGCATACGCGCCATAGTGCATAATGGATTGGTAATCGTATTCGCCAAAATCAATCCCGTCAGATACGTGTTGATCAAAATTAAATTGATGCCCTTCTTCAATATTTTCCCAGAGAATGCGAATAAAATTCGCCCTATCAGCGCGTGATTGCTCATGCCATAATCCCAAGGCATGCCCAATTTCATGGGCGATAGTCATGGCCATGCAGCGGGTGGATAACAAGACCTCTTGCCTTCCGCCTTGTCGACCAACATAGGACGAGCAGGTTGTTCCTTTGGCCGGTACAAACACAATGTAATCTTTAAAGTTAGAGCGGTTTTCTTCGGTTACTTCGACAAAGTCCACATTGGTCTTATTTTCCCAATGGGCAACGGCCTGATGCACTGCAATTTGGCTAAGCAGGGGCAACTCATCAGAAACCTCAAAAGGGAGTATATTTTGATCCCAGTGATTCCCTCCCACTTTAAGCCTGAAAATCGCCGACTTCCGCTCAAAATTTTCAATTTTGCCCAGCAGAATATCGCCTTCAACCACGGCATAATCGCCGACTTTTTCATAGATGATGGAGCGGGTGTTATACAGTACATCTTGAATGGTAATTTGCCCAAGCGCTGTGGCATCGCACAGTGAGGGCAACACTAAGACCAATAATGAAACCAGTTTCTTGAAATAGGACACGTTTATATCCTTTTGTCGGGAGCGCTAACTGCAGATTCAATACAGGCTAACTTCATCTTATCGCTAATGTTTCAAATTCAGAAGGCTTTTATTCACTCATTTTGCGCTTTAATTCCAACTCATGCAAAGCCCACTTATATAATTCATTTTTATTGGACTGGGTAAGTAAACTGGCAATCTTTACCGCTTGCTTTAAAGGCAATTCATCGAGTAAAAGAGAGAGTATTTTTTTGTCGGCACCTTGCTCTTCTTCAACAGGCGCTTCTGGCAGAATAAAAACAAATTCGCCCTTGGACCGTGCAGGGTCTTCCAAAAGCCAGGCTTTGATTTCAGCGCCTGTTCCCGAAATAAAGTGCTCAAAAGTTTTTGTTAATTCTTTAGCCAGTACAAAGGCATAATCTGATCCGAAGGTGGCTATTAAATCGTCAATGCAGGCTTCTAGTCGATGGGTCGACTCGTAGAAAACAAGCGTATGCGGTTGATGCTTTAATGACAGCAGTTTTGCACGCCGAGCAGGCGCTTTGGCCGGTAAAAAACCAATAAAGGTAAAGGAGTCGCAGGCAACACCGGCAGCAGAAAGTGCTGTTACCAGGGCACAAGGCCCAGGAATTGGCACAACAGCCAGGTGATTTTGGCGCGCAAGCCGTACCAGCGAAAACCCTGGATCACTAATTAATGGGGTTCCTGCATCACTAATGAGCGCAAAGGACTGGCCTTCTTTAAGAGACTCTATAATTGGCATGCTCTTTAATGCTTCGTTGTGCGCATGAAATGCCATTAAGGGTTTATGAATACCTAAAAGTTGTAATAAATGGGTAGAGTGGCGCGTGTCTTCGGCTAAAATAACATCCACTGATTTTAGTACCTGTAATGCGCGCAGGGTAATGTCATCCCGGTTGCCGATAGGTGTGGCGACAATATAAAGAGTGCCGGGAGATCTTGCTGTTGTATTTACCATAGTTTATCCTATTGCGTTCCTGCGACTCGGACCGGCCTTCATGTTATCAAAAACGTTTACGTTAAAAATAGCGTCACTTTTTACCACTGTGATTTTTCTTTCTCAATGCGCAAATGTCGCTCAGTCAGAGATTCAGCCCAATGCAGCGCTCACGCAATCGAAGGTGAGTACGCCCTATACCAGGCCGGCATCAGCTTACCTTGCTTTGGCAAAAAATCAAGCAGAAAATGAAAAACAGAATTGGCTGCTGTTAGCGGCCGGTCGTTTTATTGAGGATGGGCAATGGCGCGATGGCCTTCGCGTGCTCAGCGAAACAACTGCTTTAACTCCAGAGCAAAGCAATACCCGGCACATTCTGCTCGCTAAAACCGACTTAATGCGCGAGCAACCGAAAGCCGCCATTGCCCGTTTGGCCAATGTGCGGGAAATTACAAGCCTTGCACCGTTTTATCAATTGCAATTTTACACCGTTCTTGCAAGAGCGTATGACGCCGTGAATAACCCCTCATTTGCCGTGGTTGAACGAATTAAACTGGAACATTTAATTCCCGATGAAGCCGGAAGAGCGAACAATCGCCGGCTTTTATGGTTAACACTTACCAGGCTATCCAGTGAAGAACTCAATACCCTGGCGATGGAGGCGTCTGATAATTCGGAGCTACAAGGCTGGATGAAACTGGCGCTTATCGCAAAAAACAAAGCGCGCGCAGAAAGCACGTACACCCAGGTAGAGCAATGGCAATCGCAATTTGTAAGGCACCCTGCCAATGCATTATTGCCCTCCCCCCTTGCCAGTATTAAACCGAAACTTTTTAGTGCTCCGCAACAAGTAGCGCTTCTCTTACCGCTAAGTGGTCCCCTGGCGGGTCCCGGAGGCGCCATTCGGGATGGGTTTATGGCGGGAGCATCGTCAAATGAAGGGGCAAAAGTCCGTCTTTACGATACAGCCAAAGGCGATGTTCGAGCACTGTATAATCAAGCGTTAAACGAAGGTGCGGATTATGTGGTTGGGCCGCTTAGTAAAAACGAGGTCGCCCTGGTTGCCGGATTACCGCACCCGGTGCCCACCATTTTATTGAATGATGTGGAGGGAGCTTCAAGCCCCAATGCCTATTATTTTGGTTTATCCCCCAGTAATGAAGCAAGGCAGGTGGCACTTAAAGCCCAAAAAAATGGCTATAAACGGGCTTTAGTGATTGCTCCGGCGGGTGCTTGGGGCGAAGAAATTTCAGCCGCTTTTGCAACGCAATGGCACTCTGTCGGTGGCGTTGTTGTGGATAAATTAGCGTATACTCCAGAGACGGATCTTAACCTTGCCGTGCGCGATGTGCTGCATGTCACAGCAAGTCAGGCAAGGGAAAAACAGCTTAAAGAGTTGTTGGGGCAGGCTATTCAATCCCTGCCGGGCAGACGCCAGGATATTGATATGATCTTCTTATTAGCCTACCCTTCAAAAGCACGCCAAATTATGCCGCTCTTAAAGTACTATTTTGCCGGTAATATTCCAGTGTATGCAACCTCTGCGGTGTATGCGGGCAGTCCAAATGTAATGAAAGACAAGGATTTGGATGGTGTTGTCTTTAGTGATATGCCCTGGGTCTTTGCCAGCCCCCTGACCAACCGAAACTGGCCTGAACAATTGAACAGTTATAATCGCCTCTATGCTCTGGGGTTGGATAGTTTTGCGCTCACCAGCCAATTAAACCAACTGTTACTGTTTCCAGCGATGGGGGTAAATGACAAAAGCGGCGTTCTTTATCTGAATCAGGGGCAACAGATAGCGCGCATTCCTGCCTGGGGGCGATTCCGCGGCGGCATAGCACAGGCAAACGGTTAAGCGACCATGTCACTTAAACAAGGACTTGCTGCAGAGGAAAAGGCACGCCACTTTTTGATAAAAAAGGGATTTCAATGGATTGAGAGCAACTACCGTTGCCGATGGGGCGAAATCGATCTGATAATGCGGGATAAAAATTATTTGGTCTTTATTGAAGTGCGCGCCAGAACCTCCAGTGCGTATGGTGGGGCTGCGGCCAGTATTACTTACAGTAAGCGGCAAAAATTGATCAAGTCCGCCGAACATTATCTACTTACCAAAAAATGGCAGGGTAATTGTCCTGTGCGTTTCGATGTAGTAAGTATGGATGGGGCGAACTCTGAAATGGAATGGATTAACAATGCGTTTGGTATGGATTTTTGAATAAGAATTGGAAACACACTATGACACAAATGGAAGAAAGGGTAAGACACCTTTTCGGAACAAGTATTGAAGCCCAGATTGCATTAGCCGATACCTTGCCTAATCAAATAGCCAATGCAGGGCTTCGCCTCGTAAACTGTTTGCTTAACGACGGCAAAATTTTGTTGTGTGGAAGCGGTGGTTCGGCTGCAAATTGCTTGCATTTTTCAGCAGCCCTGATTAACCACTTTGAAGTAGAGCGGCCTGCCTTGCCGGTAATTGCTCTAACAAGTGATATGTCAGCGCTCACCGCAATAGGGCCTGAAAACCATTTTGATCAGGTTTTTGCCCGGCAAATACAGGCTTTAGGCCATGAAGGGGATGTTTTGCTGGTGCTTTCTACTTCTGGCAATGCAGACAGTATTTTGCATGCAGTCAATGCAGCCAACGACCGCGGAATGGATACTATCGCCTTAAGCGGCCGTGACGGGGGCGTTCTTGCAAACCATTTGGGGCCTGAAGACATTGAATTACGTGTTCAGGCAGACAATGCAGCCCGCATTCGTGAAATG
This sequence comes from Tatlockia sp., assembly GCA_041659885.1. Classification (GTDB taxonomy): domain Bacteria; phylum Pseudomonadota; class Gammaproteobacteria; order Legionellales; family Legionellaceae; genus Tatlockia. Next base: position 83,890 of record JBAZXN010000006.1, on the reverse strand, counting down.
CACTTGTTCATTCTGCATTGTTTTTGTGATTTAATTGATCAGGCTTTATTTGGACAAATGTTGGGGTAACTATGAAAATTCGCTCAATTTTAGGTTTGTTATTTAGCACAATGCTTACCGGTTGCGTTGCGGCCGTGGTTGCAGGGGCTGCTGCAGGATTGGTCGTTTTTGAAAAGCGCAGCGTTGGCGTTGTTGAAAGCGATACGCGTATTTTTCATAAAGTACATACTGCCATTGTAAAAGATCCCCGTTTCCGTGATTCACGGATTGTGGTTAGCAGTTTTAACCAGGTTGTTTTGCTAGTAGGTCAAACCCCCACGGCTTCTTTGCGGGTGGTTGCTGAAAAAATTGCCCAAAACACACCGAATGTCAGAAGAGTTTACGATCAAGTGAGCGTGGATTTTCCTATCCCCCTGACAAGACGTACTCAAGACACCTGGATTACAAGCCAGATCCGAAGCTTAATGCTCACCAAAAAAGGCCTGGAGTCAGGTTCTATTCGCATTATTACGGAAAACGGGATAGTGTACTTAATGGGAATTGTTTCCAATGAGCAGGCCAATTTGGCTGTCAATGTAGCAAGGCAGGTGGACGGCGTGAGAAAAGTAGTTAAAGTCTTTCAATACCTGCGGTAAGGTGCGGATGACAGGGAGTGTTGCAAGGCATGGAGGAATTAGTTCATCGGATGAAAAGACAGGGAGGGATGCTTTTCGCGGTGCTGGTGAGCAGCGCCCTGTTATCCGGTTGTTACGGCAGTCTTTGGACGGGGGCTACGATACTTTACGATAGGCACACGGTGTATAAAAAAGTAAACGACTATCAATTAGGCGCTAATGCAAACCATGCCCTGTATGATGATTGGATGTTTAAACGGAAAGATTGCACCATCGAATTGGCGGTATTAAATGGCGATATTTTATTACTAGGCCATGTTGCCAATGCAGCACTTCGTCACGAAGCGCAAGCACGCATTGCCCGATTAAACGGCATTCGCCGGCTGATAAATCAAATCACAATAAACGAAAATTCAGGCCACAATACGGTTGTGGATAGCTGGATCACCACAAAAATACGTAGCCGTATTTTCGCTGACGCAGAAATTGATCCTAAGGCCTTTAAGATAATCACGTTTAACAAGATAGTTTACCTAATGGGTGATGTAAGACCCAAAGAAGCGCTACGTGTGATTGAAATAGCAAGAACAACACAAGGCGTAATTCGCGTTGTCAAACTGCTTAAATATTATAACTTAAGCCATCAGGCCGCACTGGTGGAGGACGAGTAAGACTGTGGCTCAGGCGCTGCCCAAGCCACTAGGGTACCGATTCCAAACCAGGAAGTGGCTAACCTGGAGGATACCTTTACTTTATCAATGGAATCGTCCTTTATCCAGTCGTTTACGAATTTTTCTTAACTTAAACTCACGCAGGATGCCTGTGGAGCCGTTGGAATCTAATTCCTGTTTATTATTTAGTCCATTAGCAGGGTGTGAGCGGCAGTGGTGTCGATAGGGTATGTGGTTTTTATCGTGTTTATGATGAAGGCCATCGTCGTAGCGATGTGACATTTTTTCACGCATGCTAGCTGCGGTGTGCTGTTGCTTTTCAGACATAGAAATTCCTTATATTGCGAAGTGGAATCAGAATTCAGTTGTCTCTTTCGCAAGGGTTCAAGCAAACAAAAGACAACAGAACCTACTTAAAATATAATCAATTTGCAGGTATTTATCCAGTTTGCAGCAAAAAAAGAGCGGCTTGAGAAATAAATGCCGTTTCATTGTGGGGGTATGGATTCGTGAAAAGCCCTGTTTGAAGCACCTCTGGGAGGTTAACTTGCTTTGCCAACCACTTAAAACTGTCAACGGCTCCTAATGTAATCAACCCCTCGCGGGAGTGCCAGACCAGGCAGAAAAAAAGGAATTTAAGAGGATAAACCCGCTGCATGCGTTGATTATCCAAGTTGTTTACTTTATAATCCGCGCGATGTAAAGACGGGTGGATATGTGAAAGCGAAGCTTGGCAACAAGGGCGTAAGGCGTTTGCTGGAAATACAGTGTATTATTAGTGCAATTATAGCGCTGGTCTTACTGCTGGCATTTGGTATTCAGGCGGCGTTTTCTGCTTTGCTTGGCGGCATGGTTGCAATTATTCCCATTGCGCTCTTCGCAAGGAAACTATTTTATTATCAGGGTGCAAGAGCAGCACGGCAAATTGTTAAAAGCTTCTATATTGGTGAAGCGTTAAAAATGCTGTTGTCCATGACGCTGTTCATTCTGGTGTTTACCTTACTAAGAATAAACCCGCTTGCATTTTTTATCACTTATATTGTGGTGTTAATGTGCTATTGGTTTGCACCACTGATTTTTGCTAACAAACAGAATAGGCCAAAAAAGTGACTGAAATGGTATCAAGTACCCAATATATTAAGCATCATCTAACGTATTTAACCTTCGATTTGAAGACAATGAGTTACGGCTCGGGTGGTTTCTGGACATTAAATCTCGACACCCTGTTTTTCTCTATTGCTTCTGGCATCGTGATATTAACGCTTTTGTATTTTGGGGCGCGTAAAGTCACGACAGGCATTCCGGGGAAATTGCAAAATTTTGCAGAGCTCATGCTCGATTTTGCAGACAACCAGGTTAAAGACTGCTTCCACGGACAAAATAAATTGATTGGCCCACTGGCACTAACCATTTTTGTTTGGGTCTTTTTTATGAATTTTATGGACATCGTTCCAGTGGATATTCTTCCTGCTACCGCGAAAACGATGGGCGTTCACTACCTGAAAGTGGTGCCAACGAACGATCTGAACATGACGTTTGCCTTATCCCTTTCGGTATTCCTGCTTATTATTCTCTATAGTTTGAAAATCAAGGGCTTTAAAGGCTTTGTCAGAGAATTAACCATGCAACCGTTTAATCACCCGGTATTTATTCCCTTCAACTTGCTTCTCGAGTTGGTTGGACTCATTGCCAAGCCCATTTCATTAGCACTGCGGTTGTTTGGTAACTTATATGCTGGCGAATTAATCTTTATTCTGATAGCCTTGCTGACTTTAAACGCGGCCACCAGTTCAATTGCTGGGACGGTTACTTTGGGTGTAGCACAATTTTTGCTGGCTTTGGCGTGGTCAATATTCCATATTTTGGTCATCACTCTGCAAGCGTTTATTTTCATGGTACTGACGATTGTTTACCTCAGTCTGGCTCATGAAGATCACTAATTTGTTTTTAATTTAATCATTGTCCATTAAGGGGATTTATATGCAAGCTGCAAATTTGATAGCACAGGTTCAAAGTATGACAGTTCTCGCGGTCGCTTTGTTAATTGGTTTGGGTGCGTTAGGTACTGCGATCGGTTTCGGTTTATTAGGCGGCAAGTTCCTTGAAGGTTCAGCGCGTCAACCTGAAATGGTTCCTATGCTGCAAGTTAAAATGTTTATTGTTGCAGGTCTTCTTGACGCGGTAACAATGATTGGTGTGGGTATTGCGTTGTTCTTCACTTTCGCTAACCCCTTCCTCAGCAACTTGGGTTCTTAATAACACCAAAATTAGGGCGCTAGTCGCCCTGAATGCTACGGGAGAGAATACCTTGGATATTAATTTTACTCTGGTTGTACAAATGTTGGTGTTTGCCGCATTTGTTTGGTTTACCATGAAATTTGTTTGGCCGCCATTGGCTAAAGCGATGGAAGAGCGCCAAGATAAAATTGCGGACGGTTTGGCAGCAGCCGAGCGTGGCCGAAAAGAGTTGGAGCTTGCGCAACATCGCATAAAAGATGAGCTTAAACAAGCGAAAGCCCAGGCTTCGGATATTGTTGAAAAAGCCAATCGACGCGCAGCACAGCTCATCGAAGAAGCCAAAGACGATGCGAAAATGGAAGCACAAAAGCAAGCCAAAATCGCACAGGAACAATTGCTGCAGGAAGTGAACCGAGCCAAAATGGATTTGCGTAAGCAAGTTGCTTATTTAGCAGTTGCAGGCGCTGAAAAAATTCTTAATCGTGAAATCGATGCGAAAGAAAATAGCGCACTGCTTGACAATCTGATTGAAGAGATTTGATATGCCAAATAATACAACAATTGCCAGACCCTACGCCAAAGCGCTTTTTGAATACGCCCTTGAGCACAAAAAACTTCCTGAATGGTCTGAGTTATTGCATACAATGGCCGCTGCGGTGATGGATAAAAATGCCATGGAGTTCATCGCCAACCCGGAAACAACAACTGTTCAGCAAGAGCAATTGTTGATGGCTTTGTTCGCTGACTCTGGCGAAATCGCAGCAGTCGAAAACCTTATTGCATTATTAGCACATAACAAGCGCCTGATGTTGTTACCTGAAATCAAGGTGTTATTTGAAGTGTTACGTGCAGAGCAGGAAAAAACGCTAAAGGTAAAAGTAATTAGTTATTCAGCGCTTTCTGATACCCAAAAAGCCCAATTAACCCAATCGCTAAGTCAACGATTACAGCGTCAAATCACATTGAACATCAGCATTGATGAATCACTGCTGGGCGGCGCGATTATTCATGCTGGTGACTTGATTATTGATGGGTCGGTACGGGGAAAACTAAATAAACTTGGCACCGGTTTAGCCGCATAATAGAGAGGACAATTTCATGTCAGAACAAGTAGCATTAAATCCTTCTGAAATTAGTGAATTAATCAGAAAAAAAATCGAGCAATTCAATGTTTCTTCCGAAGCAAGAAACGTAGGTACTATTGTCAGTTTAAAAGACGGAATCGTGCGTTTACATGGTCTAGCGGATGCGATGCAAGGGGAAATGATTGAGTTCCCCGGTGGAGTATACGGTCTTGCCTTAAACCTTGAGCGTGACTCGGTAGGTGCGGTTATTTTAGGCGATGCCTCCAGTTTATCGGAAGGGCAAAAAGGAAAATGCACAGGCCGCATTCTTGAAGTGCCTGTAGGTAACGCCCTCCTTGGGCGTGTGGTTGATGCGTTGGGTAATCCAATTGATGGCAAAGGCCCTATTGAAGCAACTAAAATGTCGCCCATTGAAAAAGTCGCCCCGGGCGTGATTGCCCGTCAGTCAGTAGATGAGCCAGTTCAAACCGGACTAAAAGCAATTGATGCCATGATCCCTGTCGGACGTGGACAACGTGAGCTAATCATTGGCGACCGTCAAACCGGAAAAACAGCGATTGCAATTGATGCCATTATTAACCAAAAAGGTACTGGCGTTAAATGCGTGTATGTTGCCATTGGTCAAAAAGCCTCTTCTGTTGCGGCGATTGTACGTAAATTGGAAGAAAATGGTGCATTGGAACATACCATTGTAGTAGTAGCTGGTGCCGCTGATTCCGCAGCACTGCAATTTATAGCACCTTACTCCGGTTGTACTATGGCTGAGTATTTTATGGAAGAAGGTGAAGATGGCTTAATCGTTTATGACGATCTGACCAAACAAGCCTGGGCTTACCGTCAAATTTCCTTGTTACTACGACGTCCACCCGGTCGTGAAGCCTATCCTGGCGATATTTTCTATCTGCATTCCCGTTTGTTGGAGCGTGCTGCACGAATTAACGCAGTTGAAGTTGAAAAATTAACGCAGGGCCGAGTGAAAGGTAAAACAGGTTCACTCACCGCCTTACCTATTATTGAGACGCAAGCGGGCGACGTGTCTGCGTTTGTACCGACTAACGTAATCTCTATTACCGACGGCCAAATCTTTTTGGATGTCGATTTATTTAACTCAGGCGTTCGTCCCGCCATTAACTCGGGCCTGTCGGTTTCGCGTGTGGGTGGAGCAGCTCAAACGAAAATCATGAAAAAATTAGGCGGCGGAACGCGGTTGGCCTTGGCTCAATTCCGTGAGTTGGAAGCCTTTTCCCAGTTCGCCTCTGATCTGGATGACGTAACCCGCAAGCAGTTAGAGCGTGGTCAGCGCATTACTGAAATCATGAAACAGAAACAGTATTCACCGTTCTCAGTAGCTGAAATGGCCGTCTCTCTCTTTATTGTAGAAAAAGGGTTTTTAGACGATGTACCCGTCCCAGAGGTCAGTGCGTTTGAATCCTCACTATTGAGCTACATGCGCGCAACGCACGCTCCGCTTTTACAAAAAATCAATGAAGCGGGAGCTTATGATAGTGAAATTGAGTCGCAGCTCAAAGCGGCGGTTGAAGAATTTAAACGAAGTGGCAGCTGGTAAAGGGCGCTCTGTTAACTAAAGGCGAAGCAAGATGGCTGGAGCGAAAGAAATCCGTTCGAAAATTGCGAGTATTAAAAACACGCAAAAAATTACTCGAGCAATGGAAATGGTTGCGGCAAGCAAAATGCGCAAAACGCAAGACAGAATGCGCGCATCAAAGCCTTATGCAACCAAAATATACAATGTTGTCAGGCACATAGCGCGTGCCAATTCAGAGTATCGTCATGCTTTCATGGTTACTCGGGAAATTAAACGCATTGGAATGATTGTTGTGACCTCGGATAGAGGACTTTGCGGTGGTTTAAACGCTAACTTGTTGCGCGAAACCATTCGCACGGTAAGGGAATGGCAACAGCAAGGGAAAGAAGTCGATTTGTGTGTGATCGGCCGCAAAGGGCAGGCTTTTTTCAAACGCGTTGGCGGGCATGTGCTGGCCTCTGTGGATCAATTAGGTGATAAACCCGGTGTGAAAGAGCTGATTGGTGTGGTCAAGGTGATGCTGGATGCGTTTTACCAGGGCGAAATTGATGCATTGCATGTCATCTCCAATGAGTTTGTCAATACGATGACGCAAAAGCCAACGCTGAAGCAATTGCTTCCTCTGCCTTTAGCCGAGGAAGACAGTCAAACCCTGGGACATCATTGGGACTATATTTACGAGCCTGATGCAAAAGAGCTCCTGGATGGTTTATTAGAACGCTATATTGAATTACAAGTCTATCAAGCCGTAGTGGAAAACATTGCCTGTGAGCAGGCGGCAAAAATGATTGCCATGAAGAGCGCAACGGACAATGCCGGTGATTTAATCAAAGAATTTCAATTAGCTTATAACAAAGCCCGACAAGCTGCCATTACCCAGGAATTGGCTGAAATTGTCGGTGGTGCAGACGCTTTATAAGAGGGTATAAGATGAGTTTAGGAACAGTAGTTGAAGTAATTGGCGCGGTAGTGGACATTGAATTTCCCCGCGAGAGTGTGCCTAAAATAAACGATGCATTAAAGCTCGTAGAAGGCGGAGACCTGGTTTTTGAAGTACAGCAACAGCTTGGTGATGGCGTTGTTCGTACGATTGCCATGGGTACTACCGATGGCTTGAAACGAGGTTTGAAAGCAGAAAACACAGGCCGACCAATTTGCGTTCCCGTAGGTGAAGCCACCCTGGGCCGTATTATGGATGTGCTCGGTCGACCGATTGATGACGAAGGCCCTATTGCCGCAACGGAGCAATGGGAAATTCATCGCCAGGCTCCAAGTTATGAAGAGCAAGCCGGCGGTCAGGAGTTGCTTGAGACCGGTATCAAAGTAATTGATTTGCTCTGTCCTTTTGCAAAAGGCGGAAAAGTCGGTTTATTCGGCGGTGCGGGTGTAGGTAAAACCGTAAATATGATGGAGCTGATTCGTAACATTGCCCACGAACACAGTGGATATTCCGTATTTGCTGGAGTAGGTGAGCGTACACGGGAAGGAAATGACTTCTACCATGAAATGAAAGACTCCAATGTATTGGATAAAGTCTCTCTGGTTTACGGTCAAATGAATGAGCCTCCTGGAAACCGTTTGCGTGTTGCGTTAACCGGACTAACTATGGCTGAAAAATTCCGTGATGAAGGACGTGACGTACTGCTGTTTATCGACAACATCTACCGTTACACCTTAGCCGGAGTAGAAGTCTCTGCATTACTGGGCCGTATGCCTTCAGCAGTAGGTTATCAGCCTACTTTGGCAGAAGAAATGGGTATGTTGCAAGAGCGTATTACTTCAACCAAAACCGGCTCTATTACCTCTATTCAAGCGGTATATGTTCCTGCGGATGACTTGACTGATCCCTCACCTGCTACAACCTTTGCTCACTTGGATGCAACCGTTGTATTGTCACGACAAATTGCAGAGCTTGGAATTTACCCAGCGGTTGATCCTTTGGATTCTACTTCAAGACAACTGGATCCTTTAGTGGTTGGTCAGGAACATTACGACACAGCGCGTCGTGTTCAGCAAACCCTGCAACGGTATAAAGAGTTAAAAGACATTATCGCAATTCTTGGTATGGACGAATTATCGGAAGAAGATAAACGCGTGGTATCCCGTGCGCGTAAAATCCAGCGCTTCCTGTCCCAACCCTTCTTCGTGGCGGAAGTATTTACAGGCTCGCCTGGTAAATACGTCTCGTTAAAAGACACGATTAAAGGCTTCCAGGGTATTCTTGCTGGTGAGTACGATGATTTACCAGAGCAGGCATTTTATATGGTTGGCAGCATAGAGGAAGCGGTTGCTAAAGCTAAAACCTTATGAGGCAAACGAACATGGCAATAACAACGCATCTGGATATCGTCAGTGCCGAGCAGGAAATTTTTTCTGGCACTGCCGAAATGATCGTGGCAACGGGTGAGATGGGTGAACTCGGTATTACGCCGGGGCACGCGCCTTTACTCACCCTTTTAAAGCCTGGGGAAATTCGGGTTACTCTGCAAGGCGGTAAAGAAGAAATATATTATATTTCTGGCGGCATGTTGGAAGTACAGCCTTACTATGTCACCGTTTTGGCAGATGCTGCAGAACGTGCAGAAGATCTTGACGAAGCAGCCGCTATTGCAGCCAAAGCACGCGCTGAGGAAGCAATTGCTAATAAAAATGCGGAGATTGATTACACAGTCGCCGCAGCCGAATTGGCACAAGCAGTAGCACAAATTCGTGCCATTCGAAAAGCCCGAAAAAATCTAAAATAAAAATAGGCCTGCAATAGACTTCCCAATTGCAGGCTTAATTTTTCACACAATACCTCTCTTCCTTTCCTTCTTTAAAATATCGGGTTAAATTATCCTTGTTAATTGCTTATTTCTCTATGTGGAGTAATTAATAAACGAAATTTTATCGATTTTACAAAGGAATGGTTTATGGTTACTACTACAATTGATCCCGCAACACTCACTCCTGATAATCCAGAGGCTCCCGAGATTGCCCGCAAATTGTTTGCTTTTTTTGAAGAACAAAGTCAGCAAGGAATAAAAGCTTGGCCTAAAGGGAAAGCGTTTAGGTTGGATAGTAAGACTCACCTTCGATTTAAGCAAAATGTCTTGCAACGGAAACGCAAAGAAGGCAAAACAGGCTTTCGCTACGAGTTTGTAAGCGATAGAGAGCTAGGCTCTGTAAGTGAGAGTATGCTACTGGAAATGAAAAAGCAGGGCCTTGAAAGCAAATGTAAGGTACTGGAAATTGATGGCACACTGGCACTTACTGCTGACCATTTTAAGTATAAACCCAAGGGAAGCCTGGATAAACACGGAGAGCCTAAAACACAAGTCGTCAAGGTTCAAGAAGCTCAGGAAAACAGCCCTGTGGTGTTGAATGAGCACCGGATTGCGGAATTTGTTAAGTATTTTGGTGTTAAAAAGCCTGTTTTTTATAACGGTTACAGTTACCTGGTTGAGCGAGAATTCACGGGTGTTGAGTTTTTGAATGTGCTTGATGCGGATCTTACTTTATATCAACGTATTGAAATTACGAGACAATTGCTTCTAGCAATAAAGTATTTCACTGAATTAGGCATCATTCATCGTGACGTTAAATGCACGAATGCCCTGGTTGATCTTCGCTACCCCATCAAGGTCACCCTCATTGATACAGGGCTTAGCAGTTTTGCAAGTGAACCTTCCTTGATTGGCGGTACTCAGTATTTTACTCCTCCTGAAATGTTCAATGGTACGCAGCATACCCCAAAAATAGATGTATTTTGTGCCGCACGAACCTTATTGTTGCTGTGGGGAATTGATGATAACAGTTGGGCAGAGGATTTTGGCAATGGACTTTATGCAACCGACTTATCCACGTTATTTAATAATATTACTGGTCTAACGGATGAGCAAAAAAAACAGATACGCTCTACCTTGGAAGGCATGCTCCATATCAATAGCGAAAAACGTTTTTCGATTGATGAGGCCCTTGCAGGGTTTAATTTATTAGGTGACTTTACTTATGAAAGGGCCTTATACAAATTGGAAAAAATGGATGACAAGCTGGGCAGGTCATTAACTCAAATACTAGCAAGGCTTGAAAAGGGTGCACAAAGCAAGAACCCTTATTGGATGAATGCCAGTAAAAAATTTGACAAAATTGTCGCTGCCGTATTAAGTACTACCGATATAAAGGCGGCTATGCAGGATAAGCACTCCACCTTATATCAAGCGGTTAATATGCAACGCATTCCCCCCTTATCCTTTTTTGGCAGTCAGGGTAAAACACGCTCGCTTAAGGCAGCAAAAGAAGATAAAAGCCGTTCTTGTATGGGGCTTTTATGAAGGTCTTTACGCTGGGGCATCGGCTGCAAGTGATGCTTAGTTAACAAACAGTGCTCTTTGGGCTGAATGGCAAACCCGGTTGCGCGCAACCGGGCTACGCGCTACTCGCTACCGATATAAAGGCGGCTATGCAGAAGCACTCCACCTTATATCAAGCGGTTAATATGCAACGTATTCCCCCCCTATCCTTTTTTGGCAGTCAGGGCAAAACACGCTCGCTTAAGGCAGTGAAAGAAGATAAAAGCCGTTCTTGTATGGGGCTTTTCTGAAGGTCTTTACGCTGGGGCATCGGCTGCAAGTGAGGCTCAGTTAACAACCAGTGCTCTTTGGGCTGAATGGCAAACCCGGTTGCGCGCAACCGGGCTACGCGCTAAGAAAAATTTTATCCCCTCTCCCCCGCGCTCTGCGTGGGGGAGAGGGTAGGGTGAGGGGGGTAAAAAAATTATCACGTTAGTGATTCCTTTGGCTCCCAACGCCTACGTGTCGCGACTTGTGTACAGCTAAGGGAGATGGGTAACCGTTGGAACGAGACATAGGTAACACTTAAAATGGTCAAAAACGCCTTAACTTAGTGCCATTCGGCCTTGGCCCAACAAAAGTTTTGCCCCTGCTCTATCCCATTCTTTTCCTTAGCCTGACGGCTATGACGCACACGTTTAAATGGCTTTGTTCTAACGGAGTCAGGTGCGTGGCAGGGTTACGCCTGTTTGTCCCTGATACTTTCCACCCCGGTCTCGGTAAGATACCGCACACACCTCATCGGATTCCAAAAATAACATTTGAGCCACACCTTCGAAGGCATGAATTTTAGCAGGCAGGGGCGTGGTATTGGAAAACTCCAGGGTAACATGTCCTTCCCATTCCGGTTCGAGAGGGGTTACATTCACAATAATTCCGCAACGTGCATAGGTTGATTTACCGAGGCAAATAGTCAAAACACTACGAGGGATACGAAAATACTCCACTGTTCGAGCTAAGGCAAACGAGTTTGGAGGAATAATGCACACATCCGATTGGACATCCACGAAACTGTTGGCATCAAAGGATTTGGGATCAACAATGACGGAGTTGATGTTTGTAAATATTTTAAACTCATCCGCGCACCGTACATCGTAGCCGTAGCTGGAAAGACCGTAGGATATAATGCGTCCTCCATGATTTTCGCGTACCTGGTTGGGCTCAAAGGGCGATATCATCCCCTGTTCCAAAGCCATTTTTTCTATCCATCGATCTGATTTTATTGCCATGACTACTCCGCATTAATCATTATAAGTATTCTCTTCTATCATAATTCTTTGCTGAGGGAAAGTTGCTCACCGTGCAAAGCATACGCCAAAGAAAGGAACTCTCGCTAGAAAAAGACTCCAATTTGCGCTATCAACGCATCGGCGGCTTTGCCGGTTCCAATGGTGTTTAAATTAATCAAGTCAGGCGAGTTTGCCCCATTTGCGTAACTGATTGTGGAAAAATCAACATCATGGCGGTATTCAAGGCTCTCGATAGTATCTTTCCATAGGGATATATTAAAGACCGCACTGGCACGATGATGAGGCAAATGCAGCGCCAGGGTTTCTTTAGACCATTGGTAACCAAGCCCCAGAGAGGCTGGCTTGTTAAAGGCCATAAAGGTCACCCCGGCTTCAATTTGAGCCGCTTGTGGCTTGGCGCCCCGACCGTTAAAGCTTAAATCCTGCACCCTAAAGGCTTTTCCTGCGCCAACCCATTCTGCGGTTAAACTGTAGCGGTCAAAGCTCAGGTTTGCATGAACATCCACTCCTGGGATTTTGTGGATTAACTCGGTGCCATTCGTTGGGGATGAAAAACCACCGAACGTAGTAAAGGGCATGGAACCGGTGTCTTGCATTCCTGTTGAATCGGTTATTGAGCTGATATAACCCACCCCAATATCGCCAAAAATATCGGCGATACGAAGGGTATAGCCTAAATTTAATCCGCCTATTCCTGAATGGCCAAGCCCTGTGTCTGATGTAAACCCATAAACAGCTGCATAAGGCCCGGAAGCCCCCTGGGATTTGTACCCCAGTATGAAAGGACGTGATTTTGTTCTTGCCAGGCGCAAGGGCAGGGTTGAGCTAATCATCGAGCTTGAGTAGCGGCCAAAAGGAACATACATTTGCCCTGCGGTAAAATACAGGGGGGACTGGTCAAGGTTGCCAATATTAACAAACCCATTGTTAAGGCTAAAGTTGGAGTTGGTAACACGCGGCCCCACAGGGGGTGGGGACTCATCGTAAGCAAGCGAAATATAGGCTTCCACTTTGTCATTTAAAGCAGCAGCTACCGCAAGCTCACTGGAGCCCAAGTTCAGATCGCCTGCCGTGCGCCCTAAATACGTTCGGTTTGCCATGGCCACAGGCTGCACTTTCCCGCTTAAGGCGATAATAGGAAGATTGGGGGCGGGGTAGCCAATTTGCCTGTAAGCCCGATACAGGCGTCGTCGTTGCTCCATTAAACGGAGATCGCGGTTAATACTTGAAATGTTCACAATGTAGTCGGAACCGTCAAACGCAGGCATTGCTCCAAGATAGGGCGAGGTAACAATCGGTGTCCCCGCAATGTAGGTTAGCACGCGGCCGTCAGCAATAAGGGCTGTGGGGTAAAAATCCATGGGCTCGCTGTCTTTTTCGACACTGTGCACCATCAGCGGGCTTGTGTGAAATATTTTGCCTTTTTCTTTCAATGGGGGTTTGTGTTTGACGCGTTTTTTTACCGGCAGTATCTGCGGTGTATTGTCTACTTTACCCGGCTCTTTTGGCGCGTGTTGAGGGGGGTTGGACTGCTTCACCAATTGGTTTTGCAAACGCCCCAGTGCCATTTGTAATTGTTTTGTTTGCGTCTGCAAGCGATTAATTTCTTGTTGCAATTGCGCGTTGCTATCAGCAAAAAGGGAAGTGGATAAAAAAGACAAGGCCATGATAAGCGCTTTGTGTTTCATGCGAGGGACTCCTGATTTTTTTTTGTGCTTCCTGATGGCTTTGGGGCAGAATTATAACGTGCAACGCAGTGCTTGACTACTACAATTTATAGGAATTTTTTTACCAGAGCGAGTTTTTTTAAGATCGTGTTTCGAGAAAAGAATCGCTTGGCAAGGTGTCTGTTTTTTCGGGGCAAGATTGAAATGGAATGCAGTAAAAAAGCGGTGATTGTTTGCACGACTCACCGCTTTCAGGCGCGATTAGCTGATGTAGGTAATGTTAAACATAACGCCATTGGTATAGAGGTGATCGAGTTTAACCCCCCCATCAAAAACCTGATCGAATGCTGGGCCTAATTGGCTTTTGCCCCAATCCGCGAATTGATAGCCTATCCCTATCTGGCAGTTGTTGCTGATATTGCGCTGCACACCGGCACTTACCGTGTAGGTAAAGGCAGTAGTGGAATGATCCGTGAAATTGGGATTTCTAACGGCTTCAAAAATAAGCGGGGTATTGCCAAAATCATAGGCTCTGTTAAACCCGACACCCGCACTTGCTCCTATCCAGGGAGTCACGAAAAAGTTGCTGTTATTCGCTAGTAGCTTGCCTTCCACTGCAACGTGGGCATGGGTAACGCGGTAATTGTAAGCATAGTTATTGAAAATTGGAGCGGCATCATCCCAAATCACGCCCGCCATTTTTGCCGAGGTGGAGCCAGCCAGTGCCAAGCCTAATTGACCACTGATGTTTTCGCGTAACTGCTTTCCAATACCAAAAAAGAGCTCGCCATTAACCAAACTGTTGGAGCTGTTTCCTGCCCGGTAGGTTTTAACAATCTCGGGCGCTAAAAAAATCGTTCGCGAGTTATTTTCATCCACCCAGGCAGGCCCCAAGGCCAGCGTGGTAATGAAGGAATAAGCCGGAACTGCTACTACAGCTCCCATAGTTCCTGCAAACAAAGTCTGTGAAATAACTAACCCGGAGAGGAGAGCAAGTGTTTTTTTATATATTTCTGTAGAAGAAGTCACGTAGAAGTCCTTTTTTTTCTTGAGTTTTCATCATAAATAATACCAAAAAAAACTGCAAGGCTATTCCCTTAAAAACTTTTTTGCAATTAAAAACAGGCCAGACTATATTAAAGATACGCCCTTTGTTGTGTGCTATAAAAATGTAGTTTTTATAGGAGTTAGTGTGAATAAAACGCTTCAAATGTATTATCTAAGCGCACTCAAACTGGGATTGCCCGTAATTTATCTAAGCGAACTGGGGTGTTTAAAACTCTCGTTTGGTGAGCGCCATTTTTATTTTAATGCATCTGTTACGCCTCTCAATACCGGCTCTGGCATTTGCCTGAACAATAACAAATTCCATATAAACACACTCTTGCGGCAAAGAGGCTTTCCTGTTCCCTTGAGTGTTTCGTTTCCTCGTACAAGTTTTTCACGCATTCCTCTTGACGCACTTATTCAGGGCTTGCAATTTCCTCTGGTGGCAAAGCCCATGAGAAAGACGCATCCTGACGCGTATGTGGTTTGCAATATTCAATCGCCAGAGGAGTTGCATGCGCATTTAAAAGAGGCCTTTGTGCAACATCAAGACATGCATGTAGAAAGGTATCACGAAGGACTTAAAGCGTACCGGGTGCTTGTTTTGGATAATCACGTTATCGCGGTGGTTCTGCGCGCCAGTCCAACGGTCGTCGGGGATGGGGTACACACCATTGAGGCATTGATGGAAAAAACCCCCACGCTGCCAAAGGCGTGTTTGCGTTGCTTATCCGCCCAATCGCTTGGCTTAACAGACACGCCTTCAAAGGGAAGGGTCGTTCGTTTGCGCTATGACACCAATCAAATGGTTTCCCTGGGCACCACCCTACGCCGTTGCAATGCAAAAAAAATAATCGAGGCCGCGCGATTGACGGGTTTGGAGTGGGTTGGGTTTGACTTGCTTTGCGAGGACATTACCAGGCCTTTTTTATCGGGCAAATGGTTTATCCTAGGTACGGACTATGATCCCGATATTACCGTGTATGAATTGCCGGATAAAGGAGTGCCCGTTCAGGTAAGCATAAAACTGCTGAAAAAAATGATTACCCAAAATATTTTTGCCTATTTTACCCACCGCTGCCGAACCTTTTGCCGCATGCTTCGAGGAGTAGGAAATGGATAGAAACCTGCGGTTGCTCTATCAAGGGGCAAAAGCTTTGAACCTGCCTGTAAAATACCTGCCTGACATTTGTACCCTGACTATGCAGTTTGGTCGAACCCATTATTATTTTCACCGTACAGTTACCCCGTTAAATAAAGGGGCTAATACCGTGATCGCGAAAAATAAATTCCTGTGTAATCAGTTATTGCAGCAGGCCGGATTTCCCGTGCCCAAAGCGGTTGTAATAGATAGCCAATCGTTTCAAAGTAATCTCTTGGCCCATATAATTCAGGGGCTTCGTTTTCCCCTGGTTGCAAAACCTGCGCAAGATACCGGGCGGGGCGCCAATGTGCTCTGCAACATCAAAGACATGGAAAGCTTGACGAAACACCTTGCACGAACCTTTCACTATTATCCTGCCATGCAAATTGAAGAGTTCCACACTAATTTGAAGGAATACCGGGTGCTCGTTTTAAAAAAACGCGTCATTGGCGTGGTAGAGCGCTTTGCCGCATATGTTGTTGGTGATGGAAAATCCACTATCCAGGAGTTGATTGACATAAAAAATGCCTTGCGCGCGGCATACCGCGCAACCCTCACCATCTCACCCATGATAGTGGATGAAGAGTACAGGCAGTGCATGGCTGAGCAAGAGGTAATGTTGGAAACCGTGCCTTTAAGAGGTCAAAAAATTCAATTGTGCCACACGGTCAATACCGGGCGCGGTGGGGAAATTTATTCGCACGGTCGAAAGATACATCCGCGTAATGTGCACTATTTCAGGAATGCCGCAAAAACCCTTGGCCTGAACTGCGTTGGTTTCGATGTATTATGCGAAGACCTTAATCGGCCCTTAAAAAAAACAAAATGGCTGATTATTGAGGCCAATTACAACCCCGATTTAACGATACATGAAATGT
Organism: Tatlockia sp.; assembly: GCA_041659885.1. GTDB lineage: Bacteria > Pseudomonadota > Gammaproteobacteria > Legionellales > Legionellaceae > Tatlockia. Next base: position 67,419 of record JBAZXN010000006.1, on the reverse strand, counting down.
CTAACCAAGGAGAAAAAACGCCTGTTGCTAATAAAATGTTACGCCAATTGATTTATAAACATCCTTTTTTCTACCTTTATCTGCTTTGTACGCAAAGTCAATTCAGCCTTTATATTAAATCACTCACATCGATTGCCCTGCTAGTAGGACTCCTTTCCTGGGCGAAAAAATCAAATTGCCTAAAATACCGAAAACCCATTAGCGATAAGTATATATAAAAAATGATATGGTTATTTTTGACTTTACTTGTTTATAAAGGTTAACATGTTGTTAATTAAACAACTATTAGGATTAAAACATGCCGATTTTGAAAATTTTTAGCTTTGAAAACACCCTTACCAGTAAGGAGATAGAGGGAGAGGAGCCAAAGGATAATATCAAAATAGGACTCGATGCGGTGTTGATGCATAATGCAGAGCGCCTTTGCGCGGTTGCGACCGTCCTTCCTAATCCTGAGGTTGTAAAAGTGTATTTGGAGCACATTTTAAAAGCGGAGCTAACCTATCAATCCAGGACAATGCATCGTGATTTTCAGTTAACACAATACAGGCTAGAAGGTTGCGCTACCCCACTCATCATTGCAACAGCCCATAGCGACGATTACGAGGAACATGTAGAAAATATAACCTTTAATGGCAAACTGATGATGTTGCAATGCATTACCAGCCAACTCCCGGAGTGCCAGGAGAAGCATTTTTATGAAAACGACGAAACGATCATAACTAATCTGGGCACCCACTCTGCTAACAAATTTCAGCGTTATCTAGTCAAAGAGGAAGCGACTTTTTCCTGTAAAAAAATTGAAAATATTGCCCCCTTGTCTCCTTCTATCCCGTCCGCTTTTTTTGCCAGTAGCCTTGTGGGAAGAACAAAAAGCTTGCCCAATGGCGGGTATCGCAACAATCTATTTTAAATTACTCACTGCGCAAGGAAGCCATGGGTTCGAGTTTTGCAGCTCGCATGGCTGGATAAAATCCAAAAAAAACGCCCGTTGCAACCGATACGGCAAAGCCTGCTAGCGGCGGCAGGAAAAAGACAATAAACGGCCAGTTGCTAAAATAAGCAATAACCCAGGTAAAAAGTAAGCCCAACAGAACACCCAGCGTGCCGCCTAAAAAAGACAACATCACCGATTCCGCCAGAAAGAGGGCTGCAATAGCCTTGTTTTTAGCGCCTACGGCCTTGCGGATTCCAATTTCTTTTTTACGCTCACTGACCGAAACAAGCATCACATTCATGACCCCAATGCCGCCCACTAACAGGGAAATCCCGCCAATGATGGCCAGAAGCAGAGTAAAAATATGCCCCTGACTCTCCATGCTGGCAATAATTTGTTTGGCACTTCGGGTGAATACATTGAGTTTGGGCGCCTGCAACCCAATTATTTTCTTAATTTCGCCAATCACCTCATCAATCACACTATCTGACTTTAACAAAAGAACAGCATTGTTTATTTTGCTGTCTTTACTGATTAAGGCCATGCCGCTTAGCGGAATAATAACGGCTTGGTTGATGTCTTCATTGAAAAAACTGTTTTCTTTCCAGGGGGCTGCTATCCCTATAATGGTGTAGAGGGTTTGTCCTATGCGCAGTTGCTGACCGATGGGATCAGCAAAGTGGATTTGCTCTAACTGCCGCGCCAATCCATCGCCAATCACACAAAAATGTTCAAACGAATCGACAAAAGACACAAAATTGCCCTTTGCCATTGTTATCCGAATGATTTTGGCAAGCCGCTCGTCCGCTCCAATAACGGCACCGTGCAAAGCGGTACCGGCAAAGCTTAGTGGTTGATAGGCGGTGCTGTAGGGGGCAATTTGTAAAACAGAGGGAATGTGTTCAGGAATTTTTCGCCATACATCAAGGCCAATCTGGCTTTCTGTGGCACTGGTTTTCGTTTGATTTTTTGGGTAGGCAGAAACGGCCAGCAAATCCGTGCCGAGCGCTCTAAATTGTTGCAAGGCTTTTTCGGTGGCCAATTGCCCACAGCTGATTAAAGCTACTACCGCAGCCGTTCCGACCAGGATTCCCAGCACCGCAAGAAAAGATCGCAATTTGGCCGCAGCCAAATTGACATAAGCTTGTTTAAAATGATTAAGCCAGTTCACAACTGACTCGCTTGTGCTGAATTTGGCCATCTGCCATCGTGATATTGCGTTGGCATTGCGCTGCAATGTGCTCGTCATGGGTCACGATAATAAGGGTGCGTCCTTCGCTGTGCAAGGTGTGGAAGAGATGCATTACTTCAGCGCCGGTGCGTGAGTCAAGCGCTCCTGTGGGCTCGTCGGCCAAAATAACGCGCGGCTCTCCTACCAGTGCTCTGGCAATTGCTACACGTTGTTGCTGGCCGCCTGAAAGCTGCGTTGGTTTATGCAATTTGAAGGAAGCCATGCCCACGGTGGTAAGCGCTTTGTGCACGCGGTCTTCTATCTCATCGAGTGGTAGATTGCGGTAAGTCAGGGGGAGCGCTACGTTTTGCCAGGCACTAAAGCGCGGCAACAAATTAAATTGCTGGAAAACAAAGCCGATGGTTTGGTTGCGTAAATCAGCCAATTGGTCTGCATTCAAAGAGGCGATATCCTGGCCACGCAGAAGGTATTGCCCGCTGTCTGCTTTATCCAACAGACCAATAATATTCATTAAAGTGGATTTGCCAGAGCCTGAAGCACCGAGGATGGCGAGCAGCTCCCCTTCATCAACGGTTAGGGACACCGTTTTTAAAATCTCGGAGGCGGTCGCGCCCAGTTGGTAGGTTTTAACAATTTTTTCGAGTGCGATAAGCGGCGGGTTAATCATAAGTCACCACATCGCCTGCTTTTAACCCGGCTAGAATAACCACTTTATCCGCCATTGCAGCTCCTGTTTTAACCTTTTGTTGTTGCACCTTGCCATCTTTTTGCTGCAGTTGCACGACAGCGGCCCCTTTCTCCTGCCTCACCGCCGCAATAGGCACGAGCAGTTTTTCTTGCTTTTCAATGGCCACTTCAATGGTCGCGCTCATTCCTACTTTTACCGCGGAAAGCTGGGATTCACTTAAGGGGGTTACTTCAATGACCGCACTAAAAGACGGTAAATTGCCACCCTGCGCCAGGGATGCTTGCGCATTGACTGCAACAAGCCTGCCTTGCAGCACCTGCTCTCCCAGAGCAATCCCGGTTACTTTTGCACGCATGCCAGGGTGCATTTTATCAATATCCATTTCGGGGACTTCAATTTCGATGCTCACGCCGGTTAAATCGCCGACAAGACCTAATACCTGACCGGATTTGATGCTTGAGCCAATACTTAATTTACCGGCTTTTTCATCGCCGGATTTGGGAGGATAAAGTAAAACGCCATCGCCTGGTGCTTTTAACTGGATTAAATTGTGTTTGCCAGCCAGTGCTTCTCGTACCTTGTCAAATTCTGCAATGCTTAGTGCGGATAGGGTCGCCGCGCTCACATCATCCATTTTTTCGAGCATTTCAGTTAATTTCCGAGCAGCTTGCATTAAGCTAACCCTTGCGGTGGCGAGACTCGATTTTTCGCTTAAAAAATTGTTCTTGGAAATAAGTCCTGCATCCCAAAGCTCTTCTGTTCCTCTAAATTTTGCCTTGGCAATCGTGAAGCTGTCTTTTGCCTGCAAGTATTCGGTTAGGGTGTCATTGTATTGTTTTTGGAGTTCATTGGAGTTTAAGGTAAAAATCACATCCCCTTTTTTAACGGATTGCCCGTAACGGTAGTGGATGGTTTCAACCACTGCATCCATAGGGCTTGTCACCGCACTTTCCTTCAAGGGCTGAATGGTGCCGGTGAAGAACAGTTTTTTATTGAAGGGGGCCGTCTTCACAACATAGGTTGCCTTGCGGCTTTTCTTTTCCACGCGATGATTGCAGCCAAGGGTAAGGGCTAAGCAAAGCGCCATGAGTACCACACTAATTTTTTTCATCCACCATACCTGAGTTTGATTTGCCAGTGTTCAAGGGTTTTACCTAAAATTTGCTGTAACGCGGACAGTTGATTAAGATACGCTATTTTGGCACCTATTAAAGCACTTTGTGCCTGAATTAATTGATTTTGGGTGTTGTTCACGTCAAGCGCACTCGCAATGCCCGCTTGCTGTTTTTTCTTTTCCAGGGCATAGGATTGTTCTGCCAGGGCCAATTGTTTTTCGGCGAGTTGGTAGCGTTTGGCAAGACTCTGAATATTGTTGATGATGTTGGTGATGGTTGTTTCAAGGGAGCGCTTCATGGCCAACAAATTTAATTTATCTTTTTCAAGCTTGACCTTGGCGCTAATTAACTGGTTGCGCCGGCCGATGTCATTGAGCGGGATTGTGAGCTTTAAGCGCGCCGTCTGGTTCACATTTTGGCCATTGTAAACGGCAGAAAAGCCACGGGGGCCACCGACTTCATTCACTCGACCGCTTTGCAGATTGGCGCCTACATCCAGCTGCCAAAGCTGCTCGTTTTTAGCCACCGCAAACGCTCGTTCATCAGCTCGTAAAATCATTTTTTGCGCGAGATACTGCGTATTGTGCTGCAAGGCCCAATCGATGGCCTCCTTGCGATTAGGGATAATAATCTTGTCAACCGCCACATTACTCGGTACTGACAAATGCATTTTGGGATCAAGTCCTATCGTTTGCAATAAATCCTGGGCTGCGGTTTTAAAGTCGTTTTCTGCTTGCTCAACCAAAAGGCTTAAGGATTCAATTTGGTAGGATTGCTGAATATTTCCTGTCGGTTCAAGTTGGCCTGCTTCAATTTTTTTCTCATTGATCTCAAAGGATTTTTGCGCTTCTTTCACTTGCAGCTTTTGGTTTTGCCAATTATTGGCACTTAATATCAAGGTGCGATATGCCGTAATAACCTGGGTGATTTGATCAATCACGGATTGCTGCAAATTGATTTTATTCATAATTTCATTGTCAATGGCATCTTTTAGGCCGGCAGCATTTGCCGATGCCCCAAAGCCACGTAAAAGAGGCTGGTTGATAGACAAGTTTAAAACGGGTTGATAACTGTTGTAGCTGGATACATTGTTGTCAATGTTTAAGCCAACCTGGGTGCCCAGTTTGGTTTTTAAATTAATTTCTGGCGAGGCAATGGTGCTTCGGTTAGTTGTCGTTCCAATGCCGCTGAACTGGCTTTTCTCAATGGCCGCAGCGCCTGCCAGGGCATATTGCAATTCAAATTGATTGTGTGCCAAACGCAGCTGGTAACGTTGAATGATGCGATCCAGTTCGGCATTTTGAATATTGGGATTGTAACGTAACGCTAATAAAATGGCTTCACGCAGGCTTAAATGCTGCGGTTTTTTATGATGGACTTCAGGAGAGGTAGGTAAATCTACCCAGTTATCCAACATATATTCAGGATTTTCGATGGCTTTTTGCAAGCGATCGCCCGCCTCAGACACACGCGATGCTTCATCGGATGGGTTGTCCATCCAACGATAAAGAATAGTTGGCTCCTTTGCAGGCTTTATCGGGGGGGGCGCTGCAAAGAGGAGATGGGTTGCAAGAATGCTTACAAATCCGATTCGCCAATTCTTAATAAAAGTAATCAAGCGTTGTCCTGTAGCGATGCATGTTTAAAATTAAACCATATTCTATCACAATTCGGAAGGGTTGTGGGCAATGATTGTAGTTTTAATTAAGGCACGTTACGCGCGTCTTGTTGTTGATTTTTAAAACAATATTGTGCATATAGCATATTTTTATCAAGTTGGCACGTTTTTTATTTTTCGGTGATTCACAAAGTTATCCACAGGAGTCCGAGGGTTTTACTCGCTAAATTTTTAAAAAAATGATGCAAATCAATGAGTTAAAATAGAGCCCTCTCTTTTTTATAGAAGAAGATAAAGTTATGCACATTGCTTCAGGCCTTTAACCACGCGTTGTGTGAATAAAATCTAAATTTCCCAAGCAGAGGGAATTATTGTAAAATGCTTTGCTTTGTTTCCTATATGCAATAGGATTCTTTACCAACCAATCAAATTAGAATAATAACTATGAATGACGCCATCGAACGTAAGCCCTTAACCGAGTTTACCGAGAAAGCCTACCTTGATTACTCCATGTATGTCATTCTCGACAGGGCATTGCCGCACTTGGCTGATGGGCTTAAGCCTGTGCAAAGGCGAATTATCTATGCCATGTCAGAACTTGGCCTTAAGGCTACGGCCAAGCACAAAAAATCAGCGCGTACCGTGGGGGATGTATTAGGTAAATTTCATCCGCACGGGGACAGTGCCTGCTATGAAGCCATGGTATTAATGGCACAACCCTTTTCCTATCGCTATCCTTTCGTTGATGGCCAGGGGAACTGGGGCTCACCGGATGATCCCAAATCCTTTGCTGCAATGCGTTACACGGAGGCACGCCTGTCGCCTTATGCGGAGTTGTTGTTGTCTGAGTTGCAGCAAGGCACGGTTGATTGGGTGGATAACTTTGATGGAACTCTGGAGGAGCCTTCCCTGTTACCTGCCCGTTTGCCCAACGTCCTGTTAAATGGTGCAACCGGCATTGCCGTGGGTATGTCTTCAGACATTCCGCCGCATAATTTAACAGAAGTGGCGAATGCCTGCATTCATTTACTGGATAATCCCAAGGCCGGTTTAACGGAGCTGTTTGAATTTATTAAAGGCCCTGACTTTCCAACCCATGCGGAAATCATTACACCGAGTGCTGCAATCCATGCGATGTATGCATCGGGCAATGGATCGGTCAAAATGCGCGCGATTTATCGCCAGGAAAAACACAATATTGTGATTACCGCCTTACCCTATCAGGTTTCAGGGGCTAAAATTATAGAGCAGATTGCCGCGCAAATGACGCAAAAAAAACTGCCTATGATTGATGATTTGCGCGATGAATCCGATCACGAGCACCCAACCCGCCTTGTCATTGTGCCCAAATCCAGCCGAATCGATGTGGAAGGGCTAATGTCGCATCTGTTTGCCACAACCGATCTGGAGCGTTCTTACCGCATCAACTTTAATATGATTGGTTTGGATGGGAAGCCGCGGGTTAAAAACTTGCTCAAGATTTTACAGGAATGGCTCAGTTTTCGAATTTCCACAGTCACCAAACGCCTTCAATACCGTCTGGATAAAGTGCTGGAGCGGATACACGTGCTGGAAGGCTTCATTACTGCCTATCTAAACATTGATGAAGTGATTGCCATTATTCGCGAGCAGGATAACCCCAAACAGGGACTTATCGCGCGTTTTGCATTAAGTGAGCGCCAGGCAGAGGCCATTTTGGAGATGAAATTACGCCATCTTGCCAAATTGGAAGAAATCAAACTGCAGGCAGAACTCGATGCATTAAGTACTGAGCGTGATGCGTTGATGACTACTTTAGCGAGCGAAAGCCGTTTGAAAAAATTGGTCAAGCAGGAAATTATTGCCGACCGGGATGCGTTTGGTGACGTGCGCTCCTCCCCCTTAATTGAAAGAGAAGGATCGCAAGCGCTCAAAGAAGAGGACATTTTGCCCAATGAGCCAATTACCGTAGTTCTCTCGCAAAAGGGGTGGATTCGTGCGGCAAAAGGATATGATGTAGCGGGAGGTGAATTAAGCTATAAATCGGGGGATGAGTTTAAGGCGCAGACCAATGCACGAAGCAATCAGCAGATTGTCTTTTTTGACAGCGAAGGCAAAGTCTATTCTTTGCCAGCCCATGTGCTGCCTTCCGCACGCGGCCAGGGTGAGCCGCTTACCGGCAAATTAAACCCGCAAGAGGGCGTGGTGTTTACTGCACTTATTGCAGGGGAGCCTGGTGATTGGGTGTTGTTATCGAATGATGCAGGGTATGGTTTTGTCAGCAAATTGCAGGATTTATTTGTTAAAAACCGCAACGGAAAAAGCTGTATCCGTTTACCTGCGAATAGCCGCGTATTATCGCCTCGCATCCTTCAAGACAAAGCAAGCCAATGGATAGCGCTAGTAACCAATACCGGCCGGTTGTTGTTATTTTTAGCCAGTGAATTGCCAGAGCTTACCCGAGGAAAGGGGAATAAATTAATTCATATTGTCAAAGCCAAAGCCGAGTCGCGTGAAGAGTGGGTAGTGGACTTGCAAGTGCTCTCCAGTGAAAATGCATTGACAGTGCATGCCGGCAAGCGCCATTTCACGTTAAAAAACAGCGATCTTGCCCTTTATTTTGGCGAACGAGGCCGTCGTGGTAACCGTCTGCCAAGGGGGTTGCAGAACGTGACCGCGCTGGTGGTTTCTTAAAAGCGATAACTGAAGTCTACCTTTTTGTTTTTTTTTACAGGATAATGCAAACTGAACTTTAGATTCTGTTGATAATTGCTCTTTCCTGTTCACAGGAAAGAGAAACTATATGCTGCAAAACTGACATTGGATGTTTTACCTATGAAAAGGAAAGTCGTAACCCTGCTCGGCTTACTCGCCTGGATTTCTGTTTGTGCCGAATCGCTACTAACGCAGCCCTTGCCTTCAGAACTCCCTGTGATATTCGATGCCTTAAGTCCGGCTGAATTCACAACGCTTGAAACGATCAAAAATTTGCGCAAGCTTGGAAAACTTCAGGAAGCAGAAATTGCCGCAACAAATTATTTAAAAAAATACCCCAAAGACGGCGATGTCTTGTTCTTATTAGGCCTTATTTCACAACAGCAAAATAAGGATGCGAAAGCAGAGAAACTCTTTTTAACGGCCCTGAATTACACGCCGGCTTACACCGAAGTGCGTATCGCCTTGATTCGGCTAAAAATACAGCAAGGCTATATTGAAGATGCCAAACAGCTCATTGCAGAAGGCCTTAAATTACAGCCTAATGCCTTGCCATTACAAAAGATGCAAACCGTATTGCTCGAAAAAGAAGCGCAATTGCTCACGACACGAATCCCCGTGGCATTTAAAGTGCCTAAACCGAGTGCGGTAACCGTCTTAACGGCTTTGCAAACCTTACGAAAAGCCGGAAAATTGGCGCAAGCTAAAAAAGAAGCGCAGCAGTATTTACAAACGACTCCCAACGAGTTTGACGTGAAATTACAACTCGGTTTAATTTATGCGGAAGAAAAAAATTATCCTGCCGCAAAAGAGCAACTGCAAGCCGTATTGCAACATACACCGGGCTATACTGATGCCCGCATTGCATTAATGCGTATTGCATTTATTGAAAAAAATTATCCCCAATCCGACAGGCTCCTGGCAGAGGGCTTGCGTCTTAATCCCAAGGAGAAACAACTGCTTTCCTTGAAAAAAGCATTGCTTGTGTTTACTCCCCAGGTAAAACCGGATGCCGAGCGTTCTTTTTTAACCCAATTAAAAAAACGAAGGGAGGAGGGCGAACTGACGCTTGCTATAAAGGAAGCCTTGCTTTACTTGCAAAAATACCCGAAAGATTATGACGTGACCCTGCTTCTTGGACTTATTTATTCACAGCAAAAAAACTACCCGGAGGCCGTGTCACGATTACAGACGGTCTTAAACCATCTCCCCACCTATGTGGATGCGCGCGCTGCCTTAATTCGTGTTTATTTGGTACAAAAAGAGTATGCCCAGGCGAGCGCTTTATTAACTGAAGGGTTTGTGGTGAGTCCGCAAAACGGGCAATTGCTGCTGCTTAAAAAAGAGCTGACCGAGTTGGTCGAGGCAGAGCGGCTAGCCAAACAAAAAGCCCTTCTGGAAAAACTGCGGCAAGCGCAGTGGGCAAAAATTAAAGAAGCGATTGCGGCCAAACAATACGCTCAGGCGAAACAATGGCTAAGGCAAGGGATGGCAGAACAACCGGGCGATGCCGATTACCCGCTTCAACTTGCCAATATTTACCTTGAGCAACACAATGATTACCAGGCCTTGTTTGTCGTAAGCGAGGCATTGAGAAGGCAACCGGATAACGTTGAACTGCTGATAAAAAGAGGGCAAATTGACAACCTGGTACGCGCCCACTCCATTGCAGTCAAGCTCTTTAGAAAAGCGTTACTGCTTGATCCTGATAACCAAACGGCACGCAAAGCCCTTGATGAAATTAATGGACTCAGCCCGCGTTATGGGTATGGGGTCAATGAGGTGGGTATTTCAACAGACAATGCCTATGTGGATGACTTAAATGCGGTTTGGGATTATTCCAGCCTTTTTTATATGCGCGAACTGGACATTGGCCGGGTTGGCGGGCGGATTAACTACGCGCAACGCTTAGGCTTTTCCGGGCAGCAATATGAACTGGACATTTCCCCGCGTATTAACCGTAACCTGTATGTCGATTTCGTGGCCGCTACTGCAAAAGTGGCTGAGTTATTCCCGAATACGTTGATGGGGGCTGAAGCCTTTTTAAATATTCCCAATGCCGTGGAAGTTTCTGCCGGCGGTAAATACGCAAGGATTGACCGCACTTTTTTAAGAACGTATACGGCATCCCTTAATTTTTATCCCGAGGGCTGGTGGGTTAACTTCAGGCCTTTTTTCTTTGTTCCTAAAGACACAAAGAATAAGTCCCTGCTCTATACAGCACGAGTGCGTAAATACTTTTCATCTGTAGATCATTTTGTTGGTTTAAGTGCCGGTTTTGGCCGAAGCCCGGATTTGGCCGATTTATTAAGTGTAAACTTTTTGGTGATTAAGAACCGGTTTGCAAACCTGAGTTATACCTTTGGCTTATTTAATTACCATGTGATTGTCGATTTAAATGTAGGTTATCAGCGCTGGCAATACCCCCACTTTCTCAGGCATTTATACGATGGAAGCTTAGGACTACGGTATCGATTTTAGAGAGAACACACATGGGTCCTTTTTTAGTTGTTATCAAGATAATAGTGATTATGCAGCTTTCTGCTATTTTTTTCTTTGTTTTATTCATGTATCTGGTAAAAAGCTATTTCGTGACCAATGCCCGCAAAAAAAACAAAGCCTATCATAAAATGACGGTGGAATTTATCCATTATTTTGATGAAAAGCTTCCTTTTCCTGCACGAAAAATCAAAGCGTACCGCAAAGCCATTGAGGGGGTGCTTCAGGTATTAAAAGAGATGGAGTATACCCACGGAGAGCTGCCCACTTTTCCAACGTTTGTACATCAGGTTTCGGAAGCGGTTTTACGACCGGTTGCCAAAATAAAATACCAGTCAAGAAAATGGCTTGATCGCTATTATGCGGTGCGTTGTTATGGATACGGTTTTTTGCCAGAGGATGAAGTACGCATTGCCAAATTGCTTCAGGATGATGCCTTAATCGTAAGCATTCATGCGGCTCAACTGGGCGTTGACTCAGGCGATTCCATGCTGGTTAACTACATGATTACTATATTTGCCAAAGGTCGGCATTTGCAACAATCGTTTTTTTCGCAAGTGCTTAATTTGAAACACTGTGATATTTCGGACATTGTGGTTGAACGGATCCGTGAAGAGGACAATCCTTATGTCAAATTATTTTGTTATCGATTAATGAGCCGAATGGGGTGCAGTAAGTGGATTAATACGATAAAGGATGACCTTGAAACGGAGGCTATTGATTTGAAGGTTGGCGTTCTGGACTACCTTTGTTTCTGCACCGACCCGCAAAAGAACGCATTACTTTATGCGAATGCCACCTCTTCTGCCTGGGTAGTGCGTGCTGCGGTTGCAAAAGCATTAAGCACCGTTCACACTAGGGAAAGCATTGAGCTCTTAAGCCATTTGTTAACCGATAATGAGTGGTGGGTGCGTATCAATTCTGCCAATTCCTTATACCAGCTTGGGGATGCCGGGATTGCCGTATTAGAGGCGCAGTCACCTGCTCAGGACAAATTTGCTTATGAAACGGCGCAAAAAGTACTGCTGATTGGAAAATAAAATGGTACAGACCCTGTTTGTTATATCCCTATGTATTCTGGTCTATTTTACAGTCCTTGGCGCCTGGTATACGTTATTATTAGTGCTTTCTTTTCCTGAGGTTATTAAAAAATTTAGAGAAGTGAGCGTTGGAGATGTGCATCATTTTATTGATGACCAAACCTCTATCCCCCTCACGGTAGTGACTCCGGCATTTAACGAAAAAAACCGTATTTTTAATATGCTCTATAGCGGGTTAAACAGTAACTATAAGAACGTCAATTTTATTGTGGTAAATGACGGCTCTACCGATAACACGATGGAAATATTAATTGAGGAGTTTGCACTGTATGAAGTGCCTATTGTTATCCGACAGGACATTCCAACTTGCTTAATCAAGCATTGTTACCAATCGGCCCGATTCAGTAATTTGATGGTGCTTGATAAGGAGCATTCACCTTACAATTGCGGGGCTGATTCCATTAATGCAGGGCTTAATGCCTGCCAAACGCCGATTATGCTGACTGTTGATGCCGATACGGTGTTGGAGCCAGAGGCATTAACCCGCATGCTGTTTTCTTTTTTGTCAAAAAGCCATTGCATTGTAGTCAGTGGCTCAGTGTATGTTTTAAATGGAAATACGGTAGAAAAAGGTAAATTAATAGATACCCAATTGCCGCGGCAATTTGTTCCGGCAGTCCAGGGGTTAGAATACCTGCGTTCTTTTTTATACGGCAGAGCAGGCCTTAATGTCCTGGGTGGGGCAATGTGTTATCCAGGAGCCTTCACCCTGTTTGAAACCCACTGCCTGCGAGAGGTGGGCGGATTTGATACCCAAAATTTTGGCTACGATGCCGAAATTACGATAAAGCTGCACCATTACATGCGCAAACAAAAATTCCCGCACACACTCAATCATTCCCCCAATGCGTTTTGCTGGACCGAAGTACCAGGCACTGTAAAAAGCTTTTGGGGGCAGCGTGATAAATGGCATCGGGGAATGTGGCGCAGCTCACTCAGGCATATTGAGATGCTCGGTAATTTTCGCTATGGAATCATTGGGCTGGTATCCTTCCCCGCCTTTGTGTTTTTTGAAATAATGGGGCCTATTATTGAGTTTATTTCCTACATTACTTTTGTCATTGCCTATTTTATCGGCGCGATTAATTACCTTATCATCGTTTGGTTTTTAATCCTTGCCTGGGGATTTCTTGCCTATATTACCTTGGCCATGCTTTTTTTAAATTTTATTACCTTTAATAAATACCACCGCATGAAAGACGCTTTTCGCGGAATTTGGCTCATTTTTGTGGAAATGCTGGGGTTTCGCCAATTGCGCGCCGCGACCTGCACCCTTGGGTCGGTGCGCTATTTTATCAATCGCTTGCGTGGTAAACCCCTTTAAGCACTGCCATTAAGTTAAGGAACTTACCTCAGCCCGAACGGATCGGGATAAATTGTGGGCTAAAACTCCTTAATTTAATGGCAAACCCCCTTAAAGGGCGCTTGACGCCTCAATCATGTCCTTAATAGTTGCCTCAAGACTCCATTGGTGGCGGTAGGGAATAATAGATTGTAATTTGCTCAAGTCTGGTTTTCGGTGTTGGGTATTGATATAGCCATCCCCATAGCTGTCGTGCAGGGTTTCAAAATGAAAAGTGGATTTGGAATGCGTGAGTGCTTTTACCAATTCGGCCAGTTCAAGAATGGTCGTGCTTTGTTCACTGCCCACATTAATAATTTCCCCCACACTTTGCGTGCTGGTACTTAGCGCATACAGGATGTTACAGGTATCGCGTATATCACAAAAGGCGCGGGTTTGGGTGCCATCCCCAAAAATGGTAATCGGCTCATTGCTCATTGCCTGTTTAATAAAGCGGGGCAACACCATGCCGTAACGAGAGGACTGGCGGCGGCCTACGGTATTAAAAAGGCGCATCACAACAACAGGAACTTGCATTTCCTGAAAATAGGCCATGCCAGCAACTTCATTGCATAATTTGGAAATGGGGTAGCTGGCGTGGATTTTATAACTGCACTCAATAATCAAGGGATCGGTTTCACGCATGGGCTCGCGTTTTGAGCCATATACTTCCGAACTGGACGCAAGTAAAATCACCGGCTTGCGCTGCAATTTGGAAATAGCGGTTAACAGGCTTTCTGTAGTGCCCATGTTGACTTCAAGGGTGGCGATGGGTTTTTCCAGGATATTAAACATGCCCACCATCGCGGCCAAATGGAAAATCACCTCGCAATAGCTAACCACCGACTCCATTTCTTTCCAATCAAGCAGGTTGCTTTGATAAAAGGTAAACCGTTTATTCTGCAAATGCGCCTGGATATTAGCTAATTGGCCGGTGCTTAAATTATCAATCCCAATGACTTCTTCGCCGCGTTGAAGGTAAAAATCAACAAGATTGGAGCCAATAAACCCGGCGCAGCCGGTGATAAGAATTGCCATGTTGTACTCGCTTTTAAAGATTCCAATAGTGGATATTTTCATGTTCTGCGCCCTCGTTGACAAATAAATTGGGCACATCCATTACAATGACTGGTTTTTCGCATTGTTCAATCAATTTGTTCAAGCCCACCTCGCGGTAAAAGTCATGGCCTACAATAATCACCATTGCAGCAAGGGAGTGCATTTCCTCCAGGGGCAATAAGGTTATATTGTATTTTTTAGCAACGTAATCTTTATCGGCCAGCGGGTCGTGGACTTTGCAATCGAATCCGGCCATTTTAAGTTCTTTAATGAATTTAAGCGCCAGGCTGCTGCGTGTATCGCAAGAATTTTCTTTATAGGTTATGCCAAAAACCCCAATGGGGAGTTTCTTGTTGGCGCGTGGGTATTTCGTCATTAGATTACTTAGGGAAGAGAGCACAAAATGGGTCATTCCATCGTTCACTCTGCGCGCTGTCAGAATTAAATCGTGTGGTACTCCAATGCGTTTTGCCTTGTAGGCTAGGTAGAGGGGGTCAATTGCGATGCAGTGCCCGCCCACAAAACCTGGCTTAAAGGGTACAAAGCTCCATTTGGTTTTGGCGGCCTCTAGCACCTCATGCACATTGACATCCAATGCATGCATAATTTGAGCGAATTCGTTCATGCAGGCAATATTGATATCCCGCTGGGTGTTTTCCAGAATTTTTACCGCCTCTGCGGTTTTGATGGTGGAAACTGGAAAAAGGGTATCGCAACAGTGGCTGTAAACACTTTCAATTTGTTTTAGCGTCTCTGCATTTTGGCCGGAAACGACTTTGACAATATTTTTTAAGTTATGGTAATGATCGTGCGGATTAATGCGCTCAGGCGAGTAACCTAAATTAAAATCAACGCCATTTTTAAGGCCACTCACTTCTTCAAGCAGCGGCATACATACTTCTTCGGTGGTTCCCGGGGAAACGGTTGATTCATACACCACAATGTCGCCTTTTTTTAAAACACTCGCCACAGCACGCGTGGCACCGATTAAGGGTTCAAGATCAGGCAGCTCGTAAAAATTGGCAGGGGTTGGAACGCTTACGATAAAAAAATTGGCCGGTTTAATGGTTTCAATCGCATTGGTGTAGTGGATAGGGCTATTGCGTAGTTCATTCGCATCCACTAGCTCGTTTTTATCGAGGTTTTGTTTTAATTCTTCAATGCGTTGTTTGGAAATATCATAGCCGTAAACGGTATAGGCTTTGCTAAGGGCTGTGGCAAGCCCTAACCCAACATAACCAAGTCCTATGACAGCAATTGTATTTTGCATGCGGATATCCTTATCGTAACAATTCGTTTAAGTATAGCTAAGTGTTGAAAAAATAGAAAAAAAAAGTGGTTTTAATTCTTAATCAGATATAAATGACAAAAATGGGGCTTTCGCGGTATCATGCCCTCTACTTTATCCTATTGTTTTTATTATGTTAAAAGATTACCTCAAAACGGTACCCCAATTTATTTTACCAAAACACACAATAACCCGGCTTGCCAGTGTGATGGCCAACATTAAATCGCCCGCCATTAAAAACCGGCTGATTCGCCACTTCATTAAAACCTATGGGGTTGATATGAGCGAGGCCTTGCGTGAAACCGTTGAGCAATACACGGATTTTAATGATTTTTTTATCCGCAAGCTGCGTCCTGGGTGCAGGCCCTTGGCAGACGCGGACATTGTCTCGCCGGTAGATGGGGTAGTGAGTGAAATAGGTTACATGGAAGAGGGGCACATTTTACAAGCAAAGGGGCGTTATTACACGGTGGATGCCCTTCTCGCCTGTGAAGAAGCACTGAGTGCGCAATTTGCCAAAGGTGCTTTTGCAACGCTTTATTTGTCGCCAAAGGATTACCACCGCATTCATATGCCGATGGACGCCCAATTACAGAAAATGGTGTATGTTCCCGGAAAATTGTTTTCAGTGCAGCCCACTACGGCACGGGTTGTGCCGCAATTGTTTGCGCGAAATGAACGCCTGGTTTTGTTTTTTACCACTGAGGTGGGTTTGATGGCCATGGTTTTTGTAGGTGCGACCATAGTTGGTGCGATTGGAACCCGTTGGCATGGGGATCTTAAGCGGTCAAAACAAAAACAGATTATCCCGGTTGGCAAGCAGTTATCGGACACCTTACTAAGGCAGGGCGATGAGGTCGGTTATTTTAAACTGGGTTCGACGGTAGTGCTTTTATTTGCTCACGGGGAACAAATTCAATGGAATAAAGCATTGCGTGCAGGCTCTGCCCTTCGCTATGGGGAAGCGATAGCCAGCCTGCGCTGATAAAATTTAATGCAATTATTGCAAAATATTTAAACACACGAACTATACTGTAAAGAAGGAACAACTTAGGTATAGAACGGTGCATCCATGTCAAAGCCAAAACTTATCACTGAGTTTGATCGCGAGAGTTCCAAAAGCGTTGGAGGTGTCACCGGTAGCGTGCGTGTTACCGGTAAAGCAGGATCTGCGGATGCGGGGTCTGCGTACCAATTAAAGCCCTCTATTCTTGACAACTCCCTTGTGCGCAGGACAAAGGCCGAGGGGACGGATCGGGAAAATTTTTCTGAGTTTATTGCGGCAACGCTTCTTTTTCATTTACTGAAAGACAAAGGCATTAGCATTCCGGAAGTGTCTCTTGTGTATGACCGGGAAAACAAAAGGGTATTGATTGCCTCAAAATACGTTGAGGGAGAGAAAGTCCAAACCCTTGATGAGTATGCAAAAGAGAAAGGGCTTCTTATCTCCGTTGAGGGTAAAAAAGCCCATATCACCATGGTTGCAGGCGATGGGGCTAAAAACAATCAAGCCGGTATTGATTCAGAGCACATTGCCCCTTTAAAAAAGGGTTTGACCCAAGTCGTTGCGGCCAATGGGTTAGTCGGTAATCATGATGTGAATCCTGGAAATGTATTGGTCGTCACGGATGCCATGGGCAAATCCAGGCTGGTGGCTATTGATTTTGGGCATGCCTTCAATGGCTTGTTAAATGCGCCATCGATTTTGGGCGGACAATTCATCCTTCCAGGAAATCCCGTCAAAGATTTTTTCAATCGTGAAAAAGTAGCCGGTATTGCAGGCGGCGACCCCTCCAAATTATGGCGCGATTACCCAGGGCTGGTTTTAACAGAAGAGATGGCCGATTCGGTAATAGAAGAAGGCTTGCATACGGATAGGGCTATCAAAGAAGGGCTCAGGGAATCAAAAAGAGCATTTGAGGACTTGATGCAGTTAGTCCATCAGGATGGAAATGAAAAGGATATGTTGGGCCATATTAACAAAACCCTGGCAAAAATCGATAACGATGCCCTGCGTGGGGCCCCTATTAAGGCAAGGCATGTTCCAACAGGCATACTGGATAAAGTATATGATGATTTGGAGTCCAACATTATTGCCAACCGGAATCATTCGCTAAAAACCGGTTGTCAGTTAAAAATACAGTGTATGGTTAATAAAGGGCTTTCTGAAGGCAAGGATATCTCAACAATCCAACAGGAATTGGACGAGTTCATTGGCAGAATGCCACTGTCAGATGAGGATGTTTCCTGGTTAAAAAATAAGGACATGTATTGGGTAAAAGAAACCAAAGAGTCCAAGCCCTTTTATGGAACGCTGGATCAATATATCTTAAATAAAAAAATAAGCTTACTGCAACAAAGCGAGCCGAATAATGCCTTAAATAGTATTGCCAAAAACTCGCTTGATTTTATTGCTGAACATCGAGAGAATCTGGCAGGCCACAAGGTCCGTGAAAGTCAAGTAGGGCAAATGAAAAAAATTGAAGTGGATATGTATCGCATTGTGAATTTAATAGATCAGGGTAAAGTGAGTGAAGCAGTGACGCAAACGACTAAATTAATTAATACCTTTGAAAAGGCTTACAAACAGCCAGCACCTGCGAAATTAAAAGAAATCGAATTATCCTTAGGGGGCTATATGTTAAACAAACAACAGAGTATTAAGGCGAATCTTCAGGCTATAAAAAAAGAGGCGAATGAAGATAACCAGCTCAATAGCGCACCTGTTAATCGCTAGTGGTATCGCTTACTATGATGCTCTGATTGGTAATAACGTGGCGCATAACAGTGACTCTGCATAATAGGACAACTAATTTTTTTTCCCCCTTACTTTCTGCTAGAAGAAATGATTCAAATTGCTCGCAAAATGTACGATTAATGGAGTTGATTCGAACGATTTCAAAGGATGAGCAGGAAGTAGATTTAAGCAACGCACAACTGCACCTCCTGACTGGGACGCAGTTAAAAGAGGCGATGTTTTCTTTGCATGCACCCATTTTAACTTTGGATTTATCCTGTAATTCACTCAATCAGATGGCGCACGAAGATTTGCTCCTGTTCTTTAAATCCATTTCCGGGGTGCAACACGTGAATTTATCCGGTAATGACTTTAACACAAAATCCGGGGAAGCATTGTTTGAACTCTTTTCTGCTTTATTGCCCCCTTTAAAAACGCTGGATTTAAGCAACAATGGCTTTACCTTTCAGCAAAAAATAGCCATTGAAATATGCCTTGCGCATTTGGATGCAGTGATTTTTTCTGATGAGCTCAGTGACGAACATACTCCAAGGAGATAATACACAGTGGCTTGCCAAGGTAGTGAAGATTTTAATGCCTGTTCAACGCCAGTTTGCCCTCCTGAAATGATTTGTTCAATCATACAATAGACTCCTGATTGTCTTTTGAATAGTTGAATGGGGATATACGGAAAATAACGAGTAGTTGAGAAAGATTTGAGAGAGAGAAGACAGTGTTTAATAAATGTGTTACACAGTTTTATGAACCATTGCGAACTGTTAAAAATCCATCAATGGTACGAGAAGAGGACTCGAACCTGTTTGTAATGTATTGATTTTATTGGTTTAAAACAACAATGACTTAAAGCTTACCCAAGATCTTACCCAACGTGGTGTATGATACCCGATTCGAACTATTACGAAAAGATGCGAATGTTTACGTAATGGAGTGTTCCAAATATACATCAAATATTTGGAATTGACGTACATTTGTAACATTTGTAACATTTGACTTAGTAATAAAACCCAGTTGACTTATGTGGGTGTTATTGCTAAGTTAAATAGATGAAACTTAAAAATGCTCTAGAAAAAATAGAGAGCTTGCTTTCATCTGCCAATTTCACAAGCAAAGAAGCTAAACAATGTGGAGTTAGTACTGAGACTTTAGCTTATTATGTAAAAGCTGGCGAACTTGAACGATTAGGTCGAGGATTGTATCGCGGCATCCATGCGCCTACCCTAGAAAGTTTTCAGTGGGAAGATTTAGTTACTGCTGTTAGAGGCGTAGAAAATGGGGTAATTTGTCTTACTTCCGCTTTGGCACTTTATGAGTTAACGGATGAAATTCCCAGGCAACATTGGATAGCTATCAGCCACGGCACATCTCATCATGCAAGCCCTATGGTGAAAATTATCCGCATGCGTAATCATTCATTAGGAAAAACAACAATTGATATTGATAGTACGGTCGTTTCTATTTTTGATAGAGAACGCACTATTCTTGATGCCTTTCGCTATTTAAGCAAAGAAACAGCATTAAAAGCATTAAAAACTGGCTTGGAGCAAACACGCGAAAAAAGAATTGATGTCAACAAACTCCGCTCGTATGCAAAAAAAATGAAAGTTATTATTGACCCTTATTTATTGGCGTTAACAGTATGAATGAAGCAGCGTTAAAAGCGAGATTGAAAATCATCGCTCAGGAAAAACTAAAAACCTTTAATGAAGTATGGAAGCAGCTTCTATTGGAACGCTTCTTAGCAAGACTATCTTGCTCGACACATCGCGAGCAGTTTATCTTTAAGGGTGGCTTATTGTTAGCGCAATACATAGATCTCGGACGAGAAACAACGGATATTGATTTGTCGATGACTAAAATGAAAAGCGAGTTTTCAGCAATAGAGCATGCGCTTTGCGAAATAATAGCCGTTAGCATTGATGACTCATTTCGTTTTGAATGGGTTACCATGCAAATATTATCCCAACCCCATATGGAATATACCGGTTTTCGTGCAACGATACAGGCTTATTTCGGAAACATGAAGGATAAAATTCACATTGATATTGGTGTGGGTGATATGGTGGTTCCAAACGAAAAAGACTACCGCCCTTTTGAATTCAATGGCAAGCCCTTATTTGTGGGCGAAATTACCATGTTAGTCTATCCAGTAGAATCTATTTTTGCGGAAAAGTTGGAAACCATTGTATCGAAAGGCTCCAACAATAGCCGCATGAAGGATTATCATGACATCGTATTGATGATAAAAGAACCTGGACTTTTAGCACCAGCGATACTTTCGGAAAAATTACAAATCACATTCGAACATCGCAACACTACATTTGTTGTGCCTATTAAATTTGATGCCCAGGAAGTCTCTCAATTACAAAATTTATGGTCAAACCATTTACGTGGCCTGGGAGATATCCGGAAAAAACTAGACTTGCCCGACGATATGATAGACGTTTTAGCTGAGATTAATAGTTGGCTAACTAATATTCAGCATCAAAAAACCATTGATGCAATGCAGGAAGCACGATATGGTCAATTAAAATCGTTTAAAACTGTTGAATCGCTCACAGATGATTTAAATGATGGGGGCGATTATTATTGACTAACCGACAAATCATATCCCACTTCTTTCCATTTTTTTGGCCAAAGAAAGATTTTAGAAGAAAATTTCGAGTCATCCTAGCGCTATTGTTAGCGTTTGCAACGCTTGCTCTTAACTTAGTCGTACCAATTGTCTTTAAAGACATCGTTACAGCGCTATCGAGCCACGTCACTCATTCAAGCACGATTATCATCGCGCTCATCTTAAGCTATGGATTACTTTGGATGTTAGCAAGATTCAGTGAAAAAATGCGAGAAATGATTCTATTTTTACCAGTTTGCAAAACAATTTCCGATTATAGCACTCATGTTTTTGAACATCTGCATTCATTGAATTACACATTTCATTTGAATAAAGAAACCGGAAAAATTACGAGTTTTTAGAAAACAGACATCCACATATTGGTTGCTCCTCCTTATGTTATACCGCGTGCGGTATAGAAACGACTACCGTATTTTCTACGTGTTTAACTCTTGACATGGATCGTTTATTATAAGCCCTTTTAATCACCTAAGAATTAATAATGAGCATATGCATTTATCTAGGCGCGAATCACGGCAACTGCCCTGCGCTAACAGATACGGTTGTCGTTTTGGGCGAACAAATAGCCAAAGCCGGCTATCGGCTAGTTTATGGTGGATCAAGCCTTGGCTTAATGGGTCTTTTGGCAAAGTCAGTCATGACACATGGTGGAAAAATTACAGGTGTGATAACCAAAAAACTCATTATGCAAGAACAGCCATTCACTACACTGGATGAACTGATTGTAGTTGACACGATGCAAGAACGAAAACTTCTTATGCAACAGCGATCCAACGCATTTATTGTTATGCCTGGCGGATTGGGAACATTGGAGGAGGCGTTTGATACATGGAACGCAATTAAGATTGGCGTACTGAACAAACCTATTGGTTTTTTAAATATAGAAGGATATTTTGACGGGTTATTTTCATTTATATCCAGCTGCGAAAACAAAGGGTTTATTTCATCAAGTCAGGCAAGCATACCCGAAATCAATGCTGACACACAGTTATTGCTGAACAGTGTCATGAAGCATGAAAAAGCAATGGAAACAGAAGCTCTAGCTGAGTGATATTCCGGACTTAATACTCCGAACAAGGATTAGCCCTGAATGGAATAAATTTAGAAAAACATTTTGCTTTAACTAGCAGTAAATTTGTGCAGTAAATTTGCAATCCATTGCTAGCCTCCATTGGTATTACCTATTTTAATTACATAAAAATCTACAATAAGGACTGCTCAAGAGAACTCCTGACAAACAATCCAGACTGGATTGATCATTTTTACAAAAATGCTCAGTAATGGTAGCTTCCCTCGATTTGCCTTTCGAGAGCCACATAAAGCAGTATGTAAGTGAAGAAATTTTAATCAATGAAATGGTTGGAGATTTACAAAGAATAAAAATATATCCAAAGCTTGGGTATCAAATTAACCAGGATATCCCCGATGATATTGAAAAGGCTTATCAAAAATTAATTTCATTGGGATACTCTCATCATTTGCTGAGTGAAGCCTATGAAATTTAATTCAAATATAAATAGATGGCTTTTATTCTTAATAATTGCTGTATCACAATTTGGTTTCTCTTTATTTATGCATCTGAAAGCATTTGTAGTTACCTCAACTAAACGGCAACTTTGGAAAGAGGATAAAAATATTACCCAAGATCTTACCCAAAGTGCACGCGGTTATATACGAAGAATAACGAATAGTTGAGAAAGATTTGAGAAGAAGAAGTCTGTATTAATGCAATATAAATCAAGGTATTACGTACTAATTTGAACCATTATGAATTGTTAAAAATCCATCAATGGTACCGAGAAGAGGACTCGAACCTCCACGGGGTTGCCCCCACTAGCACCTGAAGCTAGCGTGTCTACCAATTCCACCACCTCGGCATGTTGGGTAAAATACTTAAGATTCTGGCAGATGTCAATGTTTGCTGTGCGATAAGTCCATCTTAGTTTAAAATAAGCCCTTATTTCATTTTAGGTTACCTAATTTATGCCTGTACTGCACCTTCTTGAAAAATGCATTGACGGTTTTATTGCCGCAACTCCAAGGGAAAAACCAGAGAAATCCTTAGTCGATAACTCCTGCCTTATCGCCCACCGTGGGGCGCACGATAAAAAAAGCCGTATTATTGAAAACACCGATAGTGCATTTGCTCGTGCGCTCTCGCTTGGCTGCTATGGCATAGAGTTGGATGTGCATGCTACAAAAGACGGTGTGTTAGTGGTTAATCATGATCCCACTTTAAAACGTCTATGGCACAAAAACGAGGCAATTGCAGAGCTGCCCTTTAAAACATTGCGCCAATTAACCCCGGAAATTCCGAGCCTGGACGAAGTGGTTGCGCGTTACGGCAAAAAACTTCATTTATTTATTGAACTAAAAGCCCCGTTCCATGCGGGAATGCAATTAAACGATGCCTTGAAACCGCTTAATGCCAGCACGGATTACCATTTGTTAAGTCTTGATGAACCATTGTTCACCGAATTGAATCTTTTCCCACGGGAGGTCATGTTACTGGTAGCCGTACATAACAACGTAAGCCGCTTTAGCACACTGTGTTTGGAAAAAAACTACGGGGGCGTGTTAGGACATTACCTTTTATTAACCAATCGGAAGTTGAATGAACTGATAAATGCGCAAAAAGCGGTGGGTGTGGGGATGATTGACTCAAAGTTTGGTTTGTATCGCGAACTCAATCGCGGCATGCAATGGTTATTTAGTAACCAGGTGGAGCGGGTGACACAGTGCTTGCGAGACATTAAATAAAAGCCCCCTTTGGGAAGGGGGCCTTCAGGTTAGGCCTTGGGAGCTATCATCTCTTCGGGTTTAACGTATTGCTTAAATTGCTCGGCGGTTAAAAAGCCGAGTTTAACCGCGGCATCCTGCAAAGAGGTATTGTCCTGGTGTGCGGTTTTCGCAATTTTTGCTGCTTTATCATAACCAATGTGTTGATTGAGGGCTGTGACCAGCATCAAGGAATGGTTTAAATAATAGTCAATCACTTGCCGGTTGGCCTCTAACCCTTCAACGCAAAACGCTTCGAAAGAATGGCTAGCATCAGCCAATAAATTAAGCGAATGCAAGGCATTAAAAATGATCACGGGTTTGAACACATTCAACTCAAAATTACCCTGGCTTGCTGCAAAGGTGATTGCTGTGTCATTACCAAATACTTGCGCGCAAACCATGGTCAATGCTTCGCATTGGGTAGGATTGACCTTGCCCGGCATAATGGAGGAACCGGGTTCGTTTTCAGGTAAAATGAGTTCGCCAATTCCGCAACGAGGACCTGAGCCTAACCAACGCAAATCATTGGCTATTTTCATTAAGGCGCAAGCAAGGGCTTTAAAGGCGCTGTGTGCCATTACCAAGGGCTCATGCGAGGCAAGTGCGGCAAATTTATTGTCGGCTGTGATAAAAGGCAACCCGGTGAGCTTTGCAATTTCTGCGGCTACTTTGGTCGCAAAGTGCGGGTGCGTGTTTAATCCGGTGCCAACCGCTGTTCCGCCCAAGGCTAATTCATATAGGGGCGGTAGTGTTTGCTTGATGAATTCAAGGCAAGCATCCAATTGGGCAACATAACCAGAAAATTCCTGACCTAAAGTAAGCGGAACCGCATCTTGCAAATGCGTGCGGCCAATTTTTACAATGTCTTTAAAGGCGAGCTGTTTTTTATACAACGCATCGCGCAAACTGCGCACTGCGGGCAGCAATTTTTCCTGAATGGCCATTGCGGTGGCAATGTGCATGGCGGTAGGAAAGGTGTCGTTTGAGGATTGGGACATATTGACATGATCATTGGGGTGAATAGGCGTTTTACTTCCTTTGACACCCTGTGCCATTTCAATGGCACGGTTTGAAATCACCTCATTGGCATTCATATTAGACTGCGTGCCGCTTCCTGTTTGCCAAACATGGAGTGGAAACTGGTCATCAAGCTTTCCTTCACTGACTTCTTCGGCAGCCTTAATAATCAAGTCGGCCTTTTCTTTGGGGAGCTTGCCAAGTGCCTGATTGGTCAAGGCGGCGGCTTTTTTCAAAAGTCCAAAGGCATGAATCATTTCTTTGGGGATTAAATCGCTGCCAATATTAAAATGATGTAAAGAACGTTGCGTTTGAGCACCCCAGTAGCACGCTTCAGGTACAGCAATCTCACCCATGCTATCGGTTTCAATGCGTGATTGAGTCATTTGAGTAATCCCCCTAAAAAAATAAAACGCTAAAATAGCACCAAGATTTTTTGAGGTATAGTAAAATTATGCATCTTCCGATTTTTTGTGAGCAAATGTGAGAGAAGTCCGTATTTATCAACCGGGAACGTATAAGGCAGGGCAATCCTTTGAGCTTTCTGCTGAAGCAGGCCACCACGTGGGGGTTGTGTTGCGCATGAAACAAGGCGACAAACTCACTTTGTTTTGTGGCGATAATCGGGAATTTTCCGCCGTCATTGAAACCCTTCATAAAAAAAAGGTAAGCGTTCACATCCTGAACGAATGCGAGGTAAGCCGCGAGTCGCCCCGTGCTATGCATTTAGCGCAGGCACTGTCTAAAGGCGAGCGGATGGAATTTGTCATCCAAAAGGCCGTGGAATTGGGCGTAACCAGCATTACACCTTTAATGACGGCGCGTTCTGTTGTAAAATTAGATAATACGCGCCTTGAAAAAAAACAGGCGCAGTGGCAGGCCATAGCGATTGCTGCCTGTGAACAGTCAGGCCGCAATACCGTTCCTAATGTCAATCCGGTGCAGTATTTGGCAGACTATTTGCACGGTGAGCAAGCCTTGGTAAAGCTTGTTTTGCACCCCGGAGAAGCCAAAACCTGGCGGGATTATCCGCTTGCCAGCGAAAGCCTTGCTTTGCTTATTGGCCCTGAGGGCGGGTTTGCCACGGAGGAAATGCCCCTTATTTTTTCAGCGGGCTTTAAACCGCTTTGTCTTGGCCCAAGGGTTTTGCGAACGGAAACTGCAGCGATTGCAGCCTTAAGTGTCTTGCAAGCCGTTTGTGGTGATCTATAATCAATTTATTTAAACAACCGAGGTGAGTTATGAGCGCCAACATTAAAACAGTGACTGACGCAAGCTTTGAACAAGACGTACTCAATTCCAGTAAGCCCGTGTTAGTGGACTTTTGGGCGGAGTGGTGTGGTCCTTGCCGTGCTTTAGCACCGATTTTTTCGGAAGCGGCCGAAAGCCACAGTGAGATGGTAACCTTTGCTAAAATCAATATTGATGAAAATCCTGAGGTGCCCTCCAAATACGGGGTGATGAGTATTCCTACCCTGATTTTATTTAAAAATGGCCAGGTCGAAGCGATTAAAATGGGTTTGCTGTCCAAATCGCAACTGATTGCTTTTGTTGAAAGTAATAGTTAATGCGGTAAACGCGCTGAATGATTTAAAACAATACAATTGTCCCATGTTAAATAATAATGAATCGCTACGCGACCTTATTTTTAGCGCCCCTCGCCCCTTTGCCGCGCGCGGTGGAGAGGGGATGTTTATTTCATAGCCTGACGGCTATGGGCCAAATCCATGGGCATCTATTGTTTTCAAAAGGGTGTATTGATTTTAAATCATTCGGCGCTCTAGTGAAAAGAAGTGGATTTTTATAAAATACTATGTTAGGCTGCCTAATCAATATGTAGCAATTTTCTCAAATGTTGTTTCACATCCCCAATCCTGTTTTTACCCGGTGGTTTTCGAGCGAGGGGTTTAGGAAGTGAGCATGAGAAATTGTCTGGACAGCGCGTTCCCAAGCTGTCTCTCCAATATTAATTATCCCGGAAAATCATTTCATTTAACCAATACATCAAGTGAGAAGTATGAATCTTAATGACCTCAAGCAATTACCCATTGCCGATCTTGTTAATATCGCTCAAGAAATGGGGGCTGAAAATACGGCCCGCATGAGCAAAAAGGATATCCTTTTTGCCATTTTAAAGGCCCATTCCCATAAAGGAGACGATATCCTGGGTGGTGGGGTTTTAGAGGTACTAACGGACGGTTTTGGTTTCTTACGCTCTGACGACAGTTCTTATCAGGCAGGGCCTGATGACATTTATGTTTCACCCAGTCAAATCAGGCGTTTTGGCTTGCGTACAGGGGATACCATTACGGGTAAAATCCGACCTCCCAAAGACACAGAGCGCTACTTCGCACTTTTAAAGGTGGATGAAATCAACTTTGATTCGCCAGACAGTGCAAAACGTAAAATTTTATTTGAAAATTTAACGCCACTCTTTGCAACACGTCGTTTGGTCATGGAGCAGGGAAATGGCAGTACCGAAGATTTAACCGCGCGGGTTGTGGATTTGTGTGCGCCTTTCGGTCGTGGTCAGCGTGGTCTGATTGTGTCGCCTCCCAAAGCCGGTAAGACATTGATGTTGCAAAACCTGGCCCATTCCATTGAGAAAAATTATCCGGAATGTTACCTGATTGTATTACTTATTGATGAACGGCCGGAAGAAGTAACGGAAATGCAGCGCTCCGTGAAAGGGGAAGTGGTTGCAAGTACCTTTGATGAGCCAGCAAACCGTCACGTGCAAGTGGCAGAAATGGTCATTGAAAAAGCAAAACGGCTCGTTGAGCATAAACGCGATGTGGTGGTTTTGCTGGATTCCATTACCCGGTTGGCACGGGCTTACAATACGGTTGTACCTTCTTCTGGAAAAGTGTTAACAGGGGGTGTTGATGCCAATGCCTTGCAAAGACCCAAACGGCTTTATGGTGCTGCGCGTAATATCGAAGAGGGCGGTAGTTTAACCATTATTGCCACAGCCCTTGTGGACACTGGCTCTAAAATGGATGAAGTGATTTACGAAGAGTTTAAAGGAACCGGTAACATGGAAATCCATTTAAGCCGTAGTATCTCTGAACGCCGCGTGTTTCCTGCCATTAATATTAACCGTTCCGGTACGCGTCGCGAAGATTTATTGCTTACTCCAGAAGATTTGCAACGCACCTGGATTTTACGCAAAATACTGCAATCCATGGACGAATGCGATGCAATTGAATTCTTGCTTGAGCGTATGAAAAATCATAAGACCAACAAGGAATTCTTTGACGCCATGAAACGCCAGGAATAAGCGCATCCTGTTTCCTTCTTGATGGGTATACTTGTATGAAATATGCTGATCTGCGCGATTTTATTTGCCAGTTGGAAACACGGGGGTTATTGAAGCGTATTCATTACCCGGTTTCACCGCATCTTGAATTGACTGCGGTGAGTTCGCGTGTCTTACACGCAGAAGGCCCTGCTTTGCTTTTCACCCATCCCCAAACAAGCTCCATGCCCATTTTAACCAATTTATTTGGCACCGTGGAGCGTGTTGCTTTAGGAATGGGTGAGGAATCCATTAGCGCGTTACGCGAAGTAGGCAAGTTGCTTGCCGCTTTGAAAGAGCCTGAACCTCCGAAAGGGTTTAAAGACGCCTTTACGAAATTACCCCTGTTAAAACAAGCCCTTAACATGGCGCCCAAATACGTCAGTAATGCCCCTTGCCAAGCGATTGTGTTTGAAAAAGAAGCGGTTGATTTGACCAG
Organism: Tatlockia sp.; assembly: GCA_041659885.1. GTDB lineage: Bacteria > Pseudomonadota > Gammaproteobacteria > Legionellales > Legionellaceae > Tatlockia. The sequence continues at coordinate 38,962 of JBAZXN010000006.1, read as the reverse complement.
TTTACCCATTCAAACCTGCTGGCCAGAAGATGCCGCCCCCCTCATTACCTGGGGGCTGGTTACTACGAAGGGGCCTTATCAATCCCGTGAAAACATGGGCATTTATCGACAGCAATTACTGGGTAAAAATAAACTGATAATGCGCTGGCTCTCGCACCGTGGGGGCGCACTTGATTTTCAAGCCTGGCAAGAGGCGCATCCTGGTGAGCGGTTTCCCATAGCCGTTACCTTAGGCGCTGATCCGGCGACCTTATTGGCGGCAGTAACGCCTGTTCCCGATAGTTTATCTGAATACGCTTTTGCCGGATTATTGCGAGGACAACGCACGCAATTAGTCCGCTGTATTGGCAATGACTTGCATGTGCCGGCGAGTGCTGAAATTATCCTGGAAGGTTATTTGGCTCCGGGTGAGGAAGCGCCCGAAGGGCCTTTTGGGGATCACACGGGCTATTACAATGAAGTCCAGTCGTTCCCCGTATTTACCGTAGAGCGACTAACGCACCGTAAAGACCCTATTTACCACAGCACCTACACTGGAAGGCCACCGGATGAGCCAGCTATTTTGGGGCTTGCTTTAAATGAGGTCTTTATTCCCTTATTGCAAAAGCAATTTCCAGAGATAGTGGATTTTTATTTACCTCCTGAGGGGTGTTCGTACCGTCTGGCTGTGGTTACAATAAAAAAACAATACCCAGGCCATGCGAAACGCGTCATGATGGCTGTTTGGTCTTTTTTAAGACAATTCATGTACACCAAATTTGTTATTGTCTGTGATGAGGACATCAATGCACGCCATTGGCCGGATGTAATCTGGGCCATTACCACCCGAATGGATCCCCTGCGTGATACCGTGATGATAGACAACACCCCCATAGATTACCTGGACTTTGCATCGCCTGTGTCAGGATTAGGTTCTAAAATGGGGATGGATGCCACCTCAAAATGGCCTGGCGAAACGACCCGTGAATGGGGCAAAGCCATTACCATGGACGAGGACATTGTGCAAAAAGTAGCGGGTTATTGGGACAAACTTGGATTGGATGTATGAGCCGCACAATCACTGCCGAAATAGAGCGGATTGCTCCCTTAACAGACCGTATTTTACAGCTTACTTTAGCTCCAGAACACTATATTGATTACCAGGCCGGGCAGTACCTTGATATTTTGTTAGGCAGATACGCCTTTAGTTACTCGATTGCCAACGCGCCTTTAGGTGCCCATAAATACGAATTGCACTTAAGGCATAGTCCGGAAAACCCTGCGAATCAACAACTGCTAGCAGAGATTAAAAAACGGGGCAAATTAACCATTCAACTGCCGTTGGGTGATTGCCACCTGAATCAGCTAGACCGGCTTAAACCGATTGTCTTCATCGCCGGTGGCACCGGGTTTGCACCCATTCATGCGATGATTGAACAGTTGCTGGCAAACGGCGACCCACGCCCTTTTGAGCTTTTTTGGGGTGCGCGTTCGCAAAGTGATTTATATCTGAATGAAAAAGTGCTGCAATGGCAAGTGCACGTAGCGCATTTTCGCTATGTTTCCTTGCTTTCTACGCATTCAAAAGAAACGTTGGCGTCGCGGGTACTAGCCCAGCATGCAAACGATTTAAAAAAGTGGCAATTTGTAATTGGCGGTCCTTTTGACATGGTGTTTGCAATACGCGATGCATTGATTGCAAACGGAGTGGAACAAGGGCAATTGTTTTCAGACGCATTTAGCTTTGAAGGGAGATAACAATGGAAACGCTTTATCAAATTTTAGGGTTATTAGGAGCCGGATTGATTGTTTGGGTTGTGTACCGAAGCATCAAAGGACGGCCTGAACAATTTAGCCGGGAAAATATAAGCAAAAGCTTTTCCACGATGGGGGTGCTTGCAATCCTGTTAATCGGTTTTGTTGCGTTTTTAGTGTTTATGGTGCGCCATCTTTAATGGGTATGCACTGTAGAGTGATATCTGCCGGCTTTTTCTTGTAAATAATGACTGATGTTAGGATTATCTATCAGCAGCGAACTGGGATCAGGCCGCAATAGACACTCTTCTACATAAGTCATTTGGCTTTTGCCATCGACAAGCAGCCGGTACCAGGGGTTTTTGGTTGCAAAGGGTCGTTTAATGGCTTGCGGATTGTAGCGGCCTGAGGCTTGAAAAAGCGGATCGGCATCAATAATGACGGCCCGGTAGCCAAATTGGGTATGAATAACGCGCTCTCCGATATTAAATTTAGCTGCTTTCTGCATGATGTTCTCGCAATCCTTTATTGCTTATATCGGCGAATGAGGGAGGATCTTGAATGCCGCACAATCGAACAATTATTTTCAAATAGCCCGCTTTACAATCGTCTTTTTCTGGTAGAAACTACCGTCCACGGAATACAAGCTGGACATAAAATTGTCCCATTGCCAGGCAAAATCACAAAAGGATTTTTGTATGCTAACTACCCCTTTTAATTTCGAAACGTTCAATGACTTAACGCAGGAGAGTGCGCAGACACTTTATTTAAGTCGATGTTTTTTTAATGAAATAGAAGCAATACAAACCATACTAAGGGACTTTGCCATTCCGGATAAAATTGCCAGGAAAGCCCTCGCACTGAGTCAAGAAAATACGCAGCAGACGCTGCTTCATCACGCGGCAATGAAAGGCCATGAAGCGCTTGCCGATTTTCTCCTGTCAACCACAACGATTAATCCCTTCCTGAAAGACCATCACAATAAAACCGCACTGGATTATGCACGGGAGAGTCCTGGCCTTATTACGCTGTTTACCAAACACCATCTGTTAATTGGCGTTGACGAAATAACAGTAAACGGAGCCGAGTGCGATAATCGGATTGCCATCGGCGTCAATATCCGTTTTTCAGGACGAAAACCCGATTGCATTAAAGGGACGACCTCTTATTTAAGGCTTACGGAGAGTTTGAGCATAACGGAAAAAAAACAGGTTGATTTGCGGCTAGAGCAGTACCTTGGGGTAAACGGTTTCGAAACGGAGCAGGAGATTGCCTACCAGGATCTCGTAAGAAGTATTCTTGAGTATAAGAATAACGACAGGTTCAATAAACCACTTATCAATGCATGGCTTTCCCAAAAGCTCTCCTACTCTGACAAAGAAACGCGCTTACGGGAGATGAAGGAGGAGTATGAGCGCCTTGCGAGAACCTTTATGGCGCTATACGAGGCAATCGATAGCGAAGAGGAATATGGCCTCCCCCCTGATTTAATCGCATTGCATGAATACCAGGACAAGTTGTTTGGTCGTGCACGGCGGTGGGCGGCTACAGGGACTGTGATTGGGTGCATTCCTTGTCTTGGCTGTGTCAAATTACTCCATGGAAATACCAACCCGCTCTTGTCTGTTTGCCTTCTTTGGGGAGCAGGAGCCTACGTCGTATCCTTGCCCTTTACCTGGATCCCTGCCTTGTATTGTGGAGTGGTAGGTGCTATCAATTTATGCGTTAACGGTAATGCCAATAAAGAAGCGGATAAAATACAAAAGGCAAAAGAGCAGGCAGAGCAAACGATTGGCCAACTGTTTGCAGAGCGGTTAAGAACCAATCTCTCGCAGGATTTTACCCTGTACACTGATGCACAAATGTCCAGAACACAAGTAATCGAGGCACTTGAAGCGCTCAGAGAGCGTATTAACGAACAAATCGAGCCCTTTGACAAGACAATCAAACAAAGCCGGCAGCTTTGCTTTTTCGAACCGCCTGAAAAAATAACGCTTGATTTATCGACAGCGCATGATGCACAGGAAAATACCGCACTCCTCGTTTCCTCCTGAGGGAAAGCTCAAAAAGGGTATCTGCTGCGTTTCGGTGCTTCTGCACTGCTTTGCTGATGCCTGCCTTGTACGGAAAATGCGGGCTTAAAGAAGGGCCAGTTGGGCCGTGGGTTTAACCGCCGTTCTTCAAAGAACAAACGGTTTATCTCTTCCGCATTGGATTTTTGCGACTCACACAAAGGAAGAAGGTTCCCTCGCGCGCTCTTTGCCCACAGCGCGGTACTGTAATGATGAGGAGCAAGTGCCTTTTTTAATTCGTTTAAAAAAAATTGCACAATTTCAATGGAATTACTATTCGCTGCCTGGTGCAAGGGAGTAAAGCCTGCAGGATTTGGGCTGAGCAAAAACTGCGTGTAAGCCGCTGGCGTAATGTGGCCCTGTTGCATGAGATGATAGACTTCGGTAAAAAAAGCGTTTATTTTTTCAAAATCCCGGGAGAGCAGCGCCGGATGCAGGTTGGTTAAGATGAGCAGACGGTATGCTTTGAGGGCATTAGGCGACTGGTATACCAAGGCGTTCAATGCAGAAAAATAAAGCGCTAAATTGCAAAAACTACTGGAGATAAGCAACCGATACAGCGCAGTAACGCCTTGGTCATCGCAGCTTAAAAGCAACTCTATGTACTCTTCTTGACTTATCCACCCCTGCTTTACTGCTTTTTCTACCTCAGCGAGGTAGATTGGAAAACTTTCAGTTTGCTCGGACTTAAGCGCAAAATGCAGCGGTGTTGAATTAAACCCACTTGAAGAAAGCAACAGGGTTTTAAAGGACTCCTTGCTTACCCATTCTTCCACAACGGCATGCTCAACATACGTGAGGTAGGTCTGTAAATTGTGAGCATTGCCAGCAAGAAGTGCTGAATGCAGCGGTGAAAACCTGCCGTTAATTACCGCTACTAACACGGCACTCACTAATTCTTTGCTAATCCAATGTTGATTACGCGCATTGTCTAACGCTGCAAGATAAAAGGCTAACAACAAAGGGCTGGCCGAAGCGAGGATCTGATGGAGCGGATTAAGATCGTGTTTACTGGCCTGAGTCAGGAGAGTCACCACACAAAAGGGATTAATGGAGGTGGCTTTGACAAGCAGTGTGCGCGCTAAAAATAAAGCCATGTCCCGGGCTTCTTCCGGCGATGCCAATTTAAAAGGCAGGTGAAGCGCATCCAGAAAATGCGTGTAGCCATGCGTGCTTGACTCAAGCAAGCTGTGTTCGTCAAGCAGATTGATGGCCTCACTCACCTGGATTTCGTTTTGTTGTTTTAAAATATATCCAATAATCACAGTGTGCGCTTTGTGGGCGTTAGGGCTTCGCATAAACTAATAACCTGAAGAGTGCAATTGCGCGAGCGCAAAAAGGATGATCTAAGTGGGCTTCATAACAGCACCAAGATTATAAATTATCCATGGTGAATAGATTGTATTCTTGCAATTTTTGTCAGTTTGCGCAAAAAAGAGAGTCTTGGTTAACCGAAAGGATAAAGTGGTTTTTGACTGCACAATAGCGGTTAAACAGTTTGCGGCGGCTGCACGAGCAATTGTTCCTGAAGCCAAACCTGCAATTTACTCACGAGATAACCTGCAACTTCTTCTTCGTCTTTCATTGTATGACTTAATTGGTCACAAATTTCTACAAAGGAGGCCTGGTTTTGGATGGCTTTAATCATAATACGTTCTAAAGGGTCCAGTTCATAATAACGCACTTGCAGTTCACGACGCCAAACCATAACCAGTTGGGGCCTGGACTGTTTTTTGGGGGTTGGCAGACGTTTTTGCTGATTACGTAAGGCATTAATCAGTGCAAAACTGTTCCAATGCATCGGCACTAAATGGGCGGAGGGATGCAGGTGAAAGTGCAGCGCAGGCCATTGATCGGCGGATAAGGTTTGTAAGTCAGAGGCATGAAGTATGCGCCCATCCGCAGCAGTATAGGCTTCTGCTTCAGCCCATTCGTAGGCAGCAATTTCCGCTAAACAGGGGGTGTTATTGTAAGGGGAGGTTTCCGCCAAAAATTGACTGAGCTTTTGACCCAGGTAATTCAATGAATAGCTGTAGGAAGGATAGGCGGTTAAGTATTGGTGAACCAGCTTACTAAACGCCTCGCTTCCCATCAGAAGGCTCAAACTTTGAAAATCACTCAACAGAGCCTCTTCAAGACGAAGATAAAATCCGTCGCTGTAAATGGCAATTCGGTCAGCAATCGAGCCTTTGGGAGGGTGGCGCAAAAAAGGTTCAATCAGTGGTTTCTGACTTAAGATAGAGTCTTGTAGTAAAGTGAGAAGCGAATTAGAGGGGTGCATGGGCCAGACTCTCAGGTTGGGTCAAGTTAATTTGCTTTAAGTGTTTTGCATAGGCTAACTCTTGCTGCAATGTTTCAAGAGGGGGGATATTATCATCCCGTTCAATCAGGGTAGACACATCGCCAAAACGTTGAACTGCCTTGGCATAAAGCTCCCAGACCTCCTGAATAACAGGGTGGTCGTGCGTATCGATGATGTAGTCTTCACACTGCAAATGGCCGGCCAGATGAAATTGTTGTACCCGATTCACAGGAATTGCATTCAGGTAGGTTTCCGGATCAAAACCATGATTAAAGGCGCTGACATAAATATTATTAATATCCAATAAAATGAAGCAATCGGCGCGTTGGGCAATTTCCGTTAGAAACTCCCATTCAGTCATTTCCGACTCGTTATAGGTGATATAACTTGATACATTTTCAAGCAGAATTTGTTGCTGATAGAAATCTTGCACGCATTGGACCCGTTCAACAACCTGCTGAATGCGTTCTTCCGTGTAGGGAAGGGGTAATAAATCGTGCATGTTCCGTTGATGCACTCCTGTCCAGCATAAATGATCAGAAATCCATTTCGCTTCAATGCGTTTCGCTAATTGTTTTACTTTGGTTAAATAGTCAAAATTGAGCGGATCCAGGCTTCCTATGGAAAGTGACACGCCATGCATGACCAGCGGGTAATGTGCACGCACCTTATCCAGATAATATAAAGGCCCGCCCCCATCAACCAAATAATTTTCCGTAAGAATTTCAAACCAATCCACTGCGGGTAAAGACTCAAGAATAGACTGGTAATGTTCTGTCCTAAGACCAAGCCCCATTCCGAGCGATGGTAAGGGTGTTTCCGTTTGATTCGTGTTAGCCATGAAATGTGTCATCGTCCTGTTGAATAAGCCCTGTTGATGCCTTTTAAAAGGCATCAACAGGGCTCGATACGAATTAAGATTTACAGTTGTGTTTGCCTTTGCAACTGCTAGTGCCTTTACAACTGTTAGTCCCTTTGCAGCTGTTAGTGCCTTTGCAAGTATTGGTGCCTTTGCAGGTGTTGTGAGCACCTTTGCAACTGTTGGTGCCTTTACAGGTATTCGTACCTTTGCACGTATTCGTACCTTTGCACGTATTTTGGCCTTTGCAACCATTTTTGGCCGATTTCATCATCGTGGTATTACTGCCAGAGTTAGTGTCCTGACTCGATGCAGCGTATACGCCAGAGGTAAATAAAGCTGCAGCAGCGGCTGCAATGATTACACTTCGCTTGTCCATTATAAGCTCCTTGTTTGGTATCATCCTGTTTAAAGATAGCCGATCTTTTCTGAATTGCAAAATAAAAGTGCCCGTTGATAATTTTGCCGATTCATTCTACATTGTTACTAAATGGATAATTCAAAACAAGGATGTATCATCATGTTTGATAACGAAAAACTCGGCAAAGCGGCGGCTTTAGCTTGTGCAATGCTTGCAGCCCAACCTGCAATGAGCGCCAGTAGTGAAAACAGCGCGCTTAGTGAAAAATGCTACGGTGTAGTCAAAGCCGGACTTAATGATTGCGCTACCGCGAAAGCCTCTTGCGCAGGCTCTGCAAAAAAAGACAGTCAACCCGATGCCTTTGTTTTCACGCCAAAAGGATTATGTGAAAAACTGGTTGGCGGTCACCTCAATTCAGAAAAATAAAACGGTTATATAAAAGGAGTTTATGATGGGTCACGTCATGCGTTTTTTGATGGGTATTCTTTGCCTTATCCACTTTCCAGTGCAGGCTGCGGAAAAATTAATTCTTGATGACCAACACAGTTATGTTTTATGGAAAATAGGGCATTTGGGGTTTTCAGTCCAATCAGGGAAATGGTATGTCAAGGGATTTGTCCTGCTGGATAAAGAGCAGCCACAAAACAGTAAGGTCGAGGCCACCATTGATTTATCTAAACTCATTACCGGAATTCCTGAGCTTGACGAGCACTTGAAGGGCAAGCTTTTTTTCGATGTTGCAAAATACCCACAAGCGACCTTCCTAAGTAATAAGGTTGATGTATTAAGTAAAACAGCAGCGAGGGTTACAGGCACACTGTCCTTGCATGGCATTTCAAAGCCTGTCACCCTGATGGTTACGCTCAATAAAGCAGGAATGAACCCGATTACCAATAAAATGACTGTAGGATTCACCGCAACCACCACCTTGAAGCGTTCTGATTTTGGCATCAACACCTTATTACCCGACTTGAATGACACGGTTGAAATTGAAATTGGGGCAGAGGCCTATCAAACTAAAAGGTAAGGGAACTCATGCAACTATGGAATAGTAAAAGTCATTTTGGGGTAATTGCAATTCTTTTGCATTGGATTATGGCGCTATTGATTATTGGTTTGTTGGCAGTAGGACTTTATATGGTCACTTTACCGATTGGCCTTGAAAAACTGAAGCTGTATGGATGGCACAAGGAATATGGTTTTATCGTTTTAGCGCTTGCTTTTGTGCGGTTAGGCTGGCGCCTTATCAATCAAACCCCTTCCCTATCCCTGCCCTGGATTGAACGGATTGCCGCACGCCTGGTGCATTGGGTTTTTTATGCGTTTATGTTTGCAATGCCGCTTACCGGTTGGTTGATTACCTCAGCCGCAGGGTTACCCGCCTCCTTTTTTGGCCTGTTTACCTTACCTAATCTGATTGCGCCGAATGAAACGCTGCGCCCCGTGTTTGAAACAATGCATCAATGGGTAGGCTATGCGTTAATCCTCACCATTTTTCTGCATACCAGTGCGGCATTGAAACATCACTTTATTAATAAAGACAATATCTTGAGGAGGATGCTTTCATGAGTACAAAAAACAGAGTTCAAGCCTTTTTCCTCACGGCAAACGTACTCGCCCTGGTGCCAATAAGTGCGCAGTCCGCAGTGCCTGAATGGCAAATTATTCCGGCAGAAAGCCAGTTAACCTTTACCGGAACCCAGAACGGTGCGCCTGTTTCAGGCGAGTTTAAACAGTTTACGGGCAGCATTTTTGTTGATCCCAATGATTTAAAAAGCAGTCACATAGACATTGTGGTCGATATCAACTCCTTAAGCGCCTCCTATGCGGATCTTAAAACAACACTGGCAAGCCCCGATTGGTTTAATGTCAAATTGTTTCCCAAGGCAGAATATAAATCAACGCAGTTTGTAAAGACTGGCGAAAAAACATACCAGGCCATAGGGACGCTAACCCTTCGCGATAAATCAGAACCCGTCACATTAACCTTTACCGCAGAGCAACTTGCTCCAAATAAGGGAATGGTCGTTGGAAGCACGGTGATTAAACGCACCCTCTTTGGAGTAGGGCAAGGTGAGTGGGCGAGTACCAATCAAATAAAAGACGAAGTGACCGTCAGCTTTAAGGTGATGGGAGTTAAAAAATAAGTCAAAGCTGATTTTTTTGCGCTAGCGGGCATGACGATGCAGCGATGAGATGGCGCTTTGCGCCTCCTCAGCCCGAACGGTTTAATCCTATGCATTGACGCCCAAAGGCACGAGGCGGATTTTGGCTAAAGTACCCGCTTGAAAGTCATCCGGTTCTTCAACCAGTGTGCCCTCTCTATGCCTTCTTGCGTCACGGACTGCACACTAATCTAATGGCTTGCATCAACTGCGCAATGGTAGCGTGATAAGATAACTGGATGAAATGGTATGGTTAAATGCCCCTGTGATTCGCAAATCACGGGGATATTTCCTGTAAAAAAAGCAACAGTGCTTTTTGCACATGCAATCGGTTTTCACTTTGAGTATAGATTGCTGAAGCAGGTGAGTCGGGTAAGGTCAGGGATACTTCCTTACCGCGCGTCATCGGCATGCAATGCATGAAGAGCGCCTCAGGCTTTGCATGTGCCATAAGTGCTTCATTCACTTGAAAACCAGCAAACTGCTCCTCGGTGCATTGATCTTCAAACCCCATGCTTGTCCATACATCGGTATACACTGCATGGACATTGGCGACGGCTTCTTCAGGTTTTGTGTGGCAATGAATCTTCTGTGATGCCTGGCGGATAGCCCGGGCAAGTATTTGCGCATTCGGTTGGTTCGTTGGCGGACAGCAATAATGCAGGGTGATTCCTAATTGCGGCGCAATCTCCAGCAGGCTGTGTAAAATATTATTGCCATCGCCAAGATAGGCAAGGGTTAACCCCTCCAGTTTGCCGAAGTATTCTTGCAAAGAGAGTAAATCAGCAAGAATTTGGCAAGGATGATACAGAGCCGATAAGCCATTGATAATCGGAATGGTAGCGTAAGTTGCCATTTCCAAAAGCGTTTCCTCTGCGTGCGTCCGCACCATAACCCAATCGCAGTATCCGTTCAGTACCCGGATTACATCACGGGGTTCTTCGGGTTTTCGGGTGGTGCTGACACTTTCTATGGCATGGCCCCCTAAACTTTGGATTGCCCGGGTAAAACTGAGCCGGGTTCGAAAGGAGTTTTTTTCAAAAACCAGTGCCAGGCTTTTATTGGCAAGCGCATTGGCGTAATGTTGCGGCGTTTTTTTAAGTTTGCTTGCGTACTCGAGTAAGAAAAGAAGGTCTTCCTTACTCCACTCCAAACCCGTCAGGAAATGCCTGGTTTTAATCGGATGCCTGATTTGGGAATAAAGGGTTTGCAAAGGCGTGATACAAACTTCCTGTTGTTTTGTTTCTAACAACGATTGGACAATCATTTTGGCTGCTTCATAGGTTGAAACATAGGGCAAATCGTGTTGCAAAGCATAGGATAAATTCGCTAAAGAACCGTCAATTGCTATAACAAAATCGGGTTTACCAAGACCTTCTGTCGCATGCAAAACACGAAATCCTGCTTTAGCCAGGTTGGCAAACAAGGGATCGTTGGCAGCTACACCGGATACCAGTACCGTACCGGTAAAGCCCCGGCTAAAATCATGGCCTGCTGCAATTTGCGCTTTCAAAAACGCTTCATAGGCTGTGCGGCCAATTCCCATCACTTCCCCAATGCCCTTCATTTCCGGACTAAGAATGGGAGAAGAAGTGGCAAATTTTTTGAAGGGAAGAATCGCTTCCTTGACACAGTAGTAAGGTAATGCCACAGGCGTTACACACCGCTGTTCTTTTAATGATTTGCCAAGCAGGCAATTGACCGCAAGCTCCACCAAAGGAATTCCGGTTGCCTTGCAAATAAAAGGGACCGTTCGTGAGGCTCTGGGATTAACCTCGATTAAAAAAACGTCCTCGCCCTTCACGGCAAACTGCACGTTCATAAGCCCTTTTAACTGCAAGGCGTTGGCAAGCGCACGGGTCTGCTGATGAATCAGATTCACGAGGGCAGGCGACAGACTGGAAGGGGGGGTGATGCAGGCTGAATCACCCGAATGCACGCCAGCCGCTTCAATGTGCTCAAGAACGGTTGGAATAAAGACCGTTTCCCCGTCAGATACGGCGTCCACATCCACCTCAATGGCACCGCCCAGGTATTCTTCGAGCAAAATGGCATGATTGCTTTGTTTAAACAGTGCGGTGAGTTTTTCTTTAAGCAAGACCTCATCCAGGACGACTTCCATCCCCCTGCCCCCGATGATGAAGGAAGGACGGAGGATTAAAGGAAATTGCAAGGATTGCAACACGTGCTCCAGTTCATCGAGGCTCCTAATCGCTTTGTTTTTAGGTTGTTTTAAGCCGAGTTTGTGTACCAATGCGCTGAATTGGTCGCGATCTTCGGTAATATTGACAATCGCCTGGGTTAATCCTAACAAGGGAGCGCCTGCCTGATGGAGCTTCTCTACTAAATTTAAAGGGGTTTGACCACCAAATTGCAGTGCGATTGCGTCCGGCTTTTCCTTGTCAATCAAGTCTTTAATTTTTTCAAAACGGAGTGGCACAAAGTACAGTTTGGAGGCAACGTCGTAATCGGTGGATACGGTTTCAGGATTACAATTAACCATAATGGTTTCATACCCGGCTTTTGTAAACGCCTGAATTGCTTTAACGCACACATAATCAAATTCAATGCCTTGGCCAATGCGGTTGGGGCCGCTGCCAATGATCATGATTTTAGGATTAGTGGAGGGTTTTGATTCGCAGTATTCCTGATAGGTGCTATACAAATAGGCTGTGTCTGTTCTAAATTCGCCAGCACAGCTATCCACGGATTTATAGACCGGCACAATACCTGAATGCTGTCGATAGTCTCGTACAGCCTGTTCCGAGGTGTGAGTGAGTTGGGCAAGACGTTCATCGGAAAAACCTTGTTTTTTTAAGGTGAGCAGGGCACTTTTGTCCAGTTCAGACAAGCTGCCAAGCGATTGTTCTGCTTTAACCAGCGTGTTGATTTGCTCTAAAAACCAGGGGTCGATGGCAGAGGCTACCTGGACTTCTTCCATGGGAACGCCGCGTCGAAAACTTTCCGCAAGGCACCAAAGGTGATTCGGTGCGTGCCGCTTGAGTAAGGATTTCAGTTCTTCATCGCTTAATTCGGCAAGTGAATCAAGGCCTGTTGCATGGATTTCAAGGCTTGAAATGGCATATTGCAAACTCTCGGCAAAGGTTGAACCAATCGCCATCACTTCTCCTACCGAACGCATTTGCGGTCCTCTGGATAAGTCTTTTGCGTTGAATTTTTCATCATGGAAACGCGGAATTTTAACCACGACATAGTCAATACTTGGCTCAAACGAAGCAGGCAAGGCACCTGACGTTATTTCATTTCCCAGCTCATCCAGCGTATAGCCTACGGCTAATTTTGCAGCAATTTTAGCAATGGGAAACCCTGTTGCCTTCGATACCAGGGCAGAGGAGCGGGATACGCGGGGATTCATTTCAATGACGACCATTCGGCCTGTTTGGGGATTAACGGCAAACTGCACATTGCTCCCGCCTGTTTCTACCCCTACTGCGCGCAACACGGCGAAGGCTGCCGCTCGCATGCATTGGTATTCCACATCGGTCAGGGTCTGAATCGGTGCAACGGTGATGGAATCCCCCGTGTGGATACCGAGAGGCTCCACGTTTTCAACGCCACACACCACAATGCAATTGTCATTTTTATCGCGAACCACCTCCAATTCAAATTCCTTCCAGCCGATGAGTGCTTCATCAATGGAAATTTCCTGTCCATTGGGTTCTGCAAAAATCTGCTGGAAAAGGTCCAATGCCTCTGCTTCGCTATAAACAAGTACTGCCCCCGCTCCACCAAGGGAATAAGACGAGCGGATAATAAGCGGCAGGCCTAGATCCTGCATGCTGCTTACTGCGGCCTGAACGGAGTGGGCGGTAATGCTTTGCGGCACATCCAACCCGATTTCCCGCATTTTTTGATGGAAAAGCGTTCTGTCTTCAGCAAGGGTAATGGCTTCAATAGAGGCACCAATCAACTTAATCTGGTATTGCGCCAGAATACCTTTGTTATGCAAGTCCAGGGCACAGTTTAATGCGGTTTGTCCGCCCAAAGTCGCAATGAGCGCATCCGGCCGCTCTTTGGCTATAATTGCGCTGACAAAGTCAGTTGTTATGGGCTCGATATAGGTTGCATCCGCTAATTCGGGATCCGTCATAATCGTGGCTGGATTTGAATTAATAAGAATCACCCGATACCCTTCTTCTTTGAGGGCTTTAAGGGCCTGCGTGCCGGAATAATCAAATTCGCAGGCCTGTCCGATGGTAATGGGGCCTGAGCCAATAACAAGGATGCTTTTAATCTCGGTATTTTTTGGCATGGTGCACCTCATGGATAAATTGTTGAAACAAGACCGCCAGTTCATGCGGTCCCGGGTTTGCTTCGGGATGTCCCTGGAAGGAAAAAGCCGGTGACGTGCGATGCGCAAGTCCTGCGATGGTGCCATCAAATAAAGAGACATGGGTGATTGCCAGGGTTTCAGGTAAAGCCTGTTCGTCCACGACAAACCCGTGATTTTGACTACTGATAAACACCGTTCCCGTTTGGCAACACTGAATGGGGTGATTCGCCCCGTGATGGCCAAATTTCATCTTCCTTGTTTTTGCTCCGGCAGCAAGAGCTAAAATCTGATGTCCCAGACAAATGCCAAAAAGGGGAATTTTTCGTTCAAGTGCCTGGCGGGTCAGGGCAATGACTGAATCACATTGTTCCGGATCGCCAGGGCCATTGGAAAGCAACAGGCCATCAGGTGTTAATTCCTGCAATGCATGAAAAGAGGTTGAGAAAGGAACCACAGTAATTTTAACCGGGAATTGAGCAAGGTTTTGCAAAATGCCTTTTTTCACCCCGCAATCCACAACGACAATATGGGCAGTAGATGCTTCAGGATCATGGAAAACATAAGGTTGCCTTGTCGTAACTTGAGCGGCTAAACAGGGTTTGGTTATTGATGGAGTGCGTGCCAAAAGAAGGGCTTTTTCAGGGCTCAGATCATTGGTCACCAGACAACCCTGTTGGCTGCCTTTTTCCCGTAAATGCAGGGTAAGTGCTCGCGTATCCAGAGAACTTAAGGCAACTCGTTCGTTTTTTACCAAAAAATGCGCCAGGCTTTCTTCGGCTCGCCAATTACTGAAGTGTTCTGAAAAATCCCTGAAAATAGCCCCGGCGGCATGGATTCGGGGCGATTCGCTATCGGCTGCATTGACCCCTACATTGCCAATATGGGGGGCCGTGAAGTTGATAATTTGGCCAAGATAAGAGGGATCGGTCAAAATTTCCTGATACCCGCTGAGTGCTGTATTAAATACCATTTCTCCCAGCGCATAACCGGATATCCCCACCGCTTTTCCATGAAAAAGGGTGCCGTCAGCCAACATGAGAAAAGCCATGGTTGACCTCCTTTATTATTTCTTTAAGCGAGCAGTTTTTCTCAAGAGCCAGTTTTACCCACGCACCTACCTGATGATGGGCATCCCTAAAGGGCATGCCTTTTAAAACCAGTGATTCCAAAATCGCGGTGGCGTCCAGATAGCCGCCCTGGGCTTTTTCCTGCATGTGTTCCGTATTGAACTGCAGGCTTTGCAGAAAAGGCCCCATGATGCGTAAACAGGCATTCAGGGTATTTACCGTATCAAACAGACATTCCTTGTCCTCTTGCATATCCTTGTTATAGGCGAGAGGCAATGCGTTCATAACGGTTAAAATTCCCATAAGATGGCCAAAAACACGCCCCGACTTGCCCCGAATCAATTCCAGTACGTCCGGGTTTTTCTTATTGGGCATGAGGGAGGAGCCTGTTGCAAAGGCATCATCCAGTGTAATAAAGGCAAATTCCTGGGTCGCCCACAAAATGAGATCCGCAGACATCCTGGATAAATGCACCATAATAAGGGAGCTTGCTGCGCAAAATTCGATAATAAAATCCCGATCGCTTACTGCATCCAGCGTATTCTCAATAATCCCCTTAAATCCTAAGGTATGTGCTGTCCAATGCCTGTCGAGCGGCAAACTGGAACCGGCTAAAGCCCCTGCGCCAAGCGGTGAAAAATTCATGCGTGCATGCCAGTCATTTAGCCTGCTTAAGTCCCGTTCAAACATGGCAAGGTAGGCTGCGAAATAGTGCCCCAAACAAACCGGTTGCGCTTGCTGTAAATGGGTATAACCCGGCATCCAGTGGCTCGCATGCTTTGTACTTAACTCTTGCAAAATGGCTTGCAGGTTATGCAGATATTCCCTGATTTTTTTCGCAGCGTCTCGCGTGTAGAGGCGCAAATCAAGGGCCACCTGATCGTTTCGACTGCGCCCGGTATGCAGTTTTTTTCCAATATCCCCACTTTTTTTGATAAGGTGGTGCTCGATAAACATATGAATATCTTCACAGGCTGTATCGAGTGGAAGCAGCCCTTGCTCCATTTCAAGGCCTATTTCAGTTAACGCGGTACAAATCACTTGCGCGTCACTCTCTGTGATAAGTCCCTGACGTGCGAGCATCCTGGCGTGGGCTTGAGAACCTGCAATATCCTCTTTATAGAGCTGGTTATCAAAGGACAGGGACGCATTAAATTCTACAACGAGGGGGTCAAGCGGCTTTTTAAATCGTCCGCCCCAGGTTTTATTATTCATAAGTCGCCCCTATGTACCATGCCATAGACTTTGGCTGAAAGGGAAAACAGATTAATAAAGCCCTCGGCATCCTGCTGGTTATACACGCTGTCTTCTTCAAAGGTTGCGAGTGCCGGGTTATGCAAGCTAAAAGGGGATTCCATGCCACAAGGGATGATATTGCCCTTAAACAGTTTTAATTTGACCGTGCCGCTAATATGTTGTTGTGTCACTTCAATCAACGCATCCAGCGCTTCTTTGGTTTGCGAAAACCATCGTCCTTCATACACAAGGTTTGCATAGTGAGGTGCAAGGGATTGTTTGAGATGAAGCAGTGTTTTATCCATACAAAGGCTTTCCAGCATCTCATGCGCCTTATACAGCACGGCGGCAGCCGGTGCCTCATACACGCCCCTTATTTTCATCCCCACCAGTCGATTTTCTACGAGATCAGCCACCCCAATGCCATGCGCGCCTGCCTTGCTATTGAGGGTTGTCAATAAGGCAAGAGGGGACATTGGCTGACCATTCAGAGCCACGGGAACCCCTTTGGCAAATTGGATGCTAATGGGTTCTGCTTCATTGGGTGTGTTTTCCAATGCTTGCGTCATCAGTAACAGATCCTGGGGCTTTTCTTGCGCGGGATCTTCCAGTACGCCGCCTTCATGGGAGATGTACCATATATTATGATCCCTTGAATAAGGGGATTTGGGTGTGACAGGCACTTCAATGCCATGTGCTTTGGCATAATCAATGGCTTCCTGTCTTGATTTGATGGTCCAGGATCGCCAGGGGGCTATGATTTTAAGCGCAGGGGAGAGGGCTTTAACGGTGTATTCAAATCGCACTTGATCATTGCCTTTGCCTGTTGCGCCATGCGCGATAGCATCGGCTTTTTCCTGCAAGGCTATTTCGACAAGTTTCTGAGCAATTAAGGGTCTGGAAATGGTTCCTAAAATGTATTGGTTTTCATAAAGCGCGCCCGCTTTAACTAATTGCCAGAGGTAGTCGCTAACAAATTCTGCCTTTACATCGAGTACATACGCTTTTACAGCACCACTTTGGATGGCTTTTTCTTTGATTGCAGCAAGGTCTTCCTGTTGGCCCAGATCACAGATGACAGCAATAATTTCTGCTGATTGGTAATTCTCCTTTAACCAGGGAATCATCACGGAGGTGTCAAGTCCACCGGAATAGGCCAAGGCAATTTTTTTAATGGGTGCAGTCATAATTCACTCCTGGTAATAGGGGTTTAAAGGGGTAAAAGGGGGTGTCCTCTCGGTGATGAATTCTCCGTTTTTCAAGAGCACCAGCCTATCGGCAATGCGGCTTAGAAAATCCAAATCATGTGAGGCAATAAGCATGGTGACTCCCATGCCTTTCGCGGTATGTAACAAAAGAATGACCTCGTCAACCGTTGCTTTATCAAGCCCTGAGGTGGGTTCATCACAGAGCAATAAAGCCGGGTTTATCATCAGGCTTCTTGCCAGGGCAACACGCTGTTTTTGTCCCCCGGAAAGCTGATGCGGGTAAGCATTGGCCTTGTCGGCAATTCCCAACGTGTGCAGTAATTGACGGGCTTTTTCCTCATGATGGCCCGTTTTATGGTGCAGTCTTGGGGCATAGATTAGGTTTTTCAGAACCGTCATGTGGGGAAAAAGTTGAAAATCCTGGAACATAAACCCACTTTTCCCGGCACAATGGATGGTTCCTGAATCCAGGGAGTCCAACCCCTGAATGCATCGCAGTAAAGTCGACTTTCCGCTGCCAGAAGGCCCTGCAAGCCCCAGAACCGTATTTGCCTCAACATGCAGACTGACTTGTTTGAGTATTGGCAGGGTGTTAAATGATTTGCACGCGTTCTCAATAACTAACATGGCTGCCCCCTTTCTCCATGCTTTTGCCGAGCTGCTCAATGAGCAAGACCAGGCCATAGTAGTAACAACCGGCAATGCACAGTGGTAAAAAATAACTAAATTGCTCTGCCGCAATTGACTGGGCTTTTCGCATCAAATCCATCCCGCCAATGGTCGAAATCAATGCCGTTTCTTTCAGAAGGGCAATCATTTCATTGATTAATGCGGGCAAAATGTTTTTTACGACCTGGGGTAAAATGATGTCTTTCCATAGATAGAAGGTTGGAATTTGCAAGGTTTTTGCTGCTTCAAATTGCCCTGTCGGTAAATTTTCAATGCCTGATCGCAGAATTTCCGCGATATAAGCCGAACTATTGAGTCCAAAGGTTAAAATACCAGCCTCTAAAATCGTTGCTTTTAAACCAAGTAAGGCGGGAACCCCAAAATAGATAAAACTCAGTTGCAAAATAAGCGGTGTACCTCGCATGACGGATATAAATCGATTCATCACAAAGGGGGCAACCCCTTGATATCTTAAAATAGCGAGCACTGTGCCAAGAGCCAGACCTAGCAACATTCCGCCTGCCATAAGCTCTAAAGTTAATACCGTCCCTTGGCCGATATAGAGCAGATTCTGTTTTAATTCGTTCATGCTGTCTGCTCCAACCAGGTTTGCTTCAGCTTCTCGATTTCTCCTTTTTGGATAAGGGAAGCCAGAATTTGGTTCATTTGGCGGGTTATCCGGGAGTGTTTGGGCAAGGCAATGGCGTAGCCCTCTTCAGACTTTGCAATAAGGGCATAAGACAGGATTGGATTTTTCCTGGAAAAAATGGCACCTTGTGCGCCATCCATCAAAACCATATCAACATGCCCGGCTTTTAATGCTTCAATGGCCTGATTGTTATTATCCATGACCACCAGCACTTCATGGGCAGCATGCTTTTTCAGCCACAGCTCCATGGTGGAGCCAAGCTGGGCGGCCAGTTTTTTTCCGGCGAATTGCGAAATCGTTTTAACCGGCTCGTTTTTTCTGAAGACCGCGGCCATCCCTTCAAAATAGTAGGGCATGGTAAAGTCAAAATTTTTCTTTCGGGCTTTTGTGAGGGTGATTGTCGATATGGCCGCATCCACCTGGCCTGAGCTTAAGGCAGGTAAAATACTGGCGAAGGACATGTCCTCAAATACGGCCTCCTTGCCTAACTCTTTAGCGACGCGTTGCGCGAGCGCAATATCAAATCCTTTAAGCTCCCCTCGTTGTTTATATTCAAAAGGTGGATATTCACCCGCGGTTGCAAAATAGATTTTATGCGGGTCGTTTAGCTTTGTTTTATTATCACATGCTGTTTGAAAGAGTAATGAGCCTAGCATTAGACAAGTGGTTAATTTTTTCATTGTGAGTTTAAATCCAAATTATATCCATTGTTGGACTTTATGGGTTTTCCATTTTTTTGTCAACGGACAAATGAATATAATTGCATAATTAATGATTTTATATTCATTTGTCGGGGCGGAATGGATACATGCATAAGCCTTGCGCCAACTCAACGTTGAATGGATAGCGCGCTCAAATGTCAACCGACCCTGCTATCAAAAGGATTATATTCACGTCTGAGGTATAAACCCCGGTATTGTTTGAGGTTAAAGAATCGCGTAACCTGATGTTCTATTTTTGGATGCGTCAATGGTTCATAAGGATATGAAATGAAACTAACACGAGGTATAAGCCAACTCGGCGTGGTTTTAAGTGCTTTCTGTCTTATCTCAACAGCATACGCTGCTTATCCATTGTGGGTTTTTACACCGAATCCGAATTTTCCACCCAAAATTTCAATCCATTCAACGCAAACGGCTACGGTTGTCTATTCTGTTCAAAACCAGTCGAACAAAGCAAAATCGTTAGTGATGCAATCGATCGCAGGCGTTGTACAATCGTTACCTTGCCAACTGACCCCCTTCGGACAACCCGGCAGTAGTTGTTCGTTAGTGCTTGCGGTCTCTGGCAATGCGCTACCCAAAGAGGGGGTGCATAACGGTCCTATTCTATGTGAGGCTAATTCATATGGAGTACCTAATCCTAATCAATGCTACAGACCAGGTGCTGCGGATAATTTAAATATTACGTTAACAAACCCTACGGTTGGAGTAACAATTCGGGTTGATCCCTTTATTTTACTGATTGCAGAGCATTCAACAGGAATCGTAACGGTCACAAATAGTACAAGCTCTTCGGCTTCTGCGAAGAATGTGACGGCAACCATTCCTGGCACGAGCGGTATGAGTATTCAAAGCACCACTTGCACAAGCAGTCTTGGTATTGGAGCAAGTTGCACCATTACATTTGCTTCAAGTACCCAGGAAGGGCCAACCCTAATTCCGATCAAAGGGGATAATACCAATACCGCCAATGTGTATGCCGCAGTAACCGATCAGCCCCTGATTCGTATTACAGGGCCTGTGCTGCAAAGCCGAATTGTTGATACGAATGGGGTGAGTACGCTGGATTTGGAAGTAACCAACGATTTAGACAGTCTTTTCAATGCCAATAACATTAGCGTCACGGACAAGGCGTCCTGCCCTGATTTGTCAGTTGATGCCTCGAATTGTATTAGTCTGGCACCAGGAGCAAGCTGTCTGTTGGCGCTTACCACAACAACGCCCTATGCGCCTTGTACCATTACTATCAGTGGTAGCAATACAGCGAATAGCCCAACGACCCTGATTGCCTTTTCTCATCTGGGGGGATTGGTGTTTCAAAAAAGCGGAGCAAATGGAAAAGTCGTTATTGATGCCGGATCGGAGTTTACCAGTGAATGGACTTTCCCCAGCAAAGCCGACATTCCTGGTGCAATGAGCGATGATAATGGAGTGAGTAATACGGATGCCATTGTTGTTAACCCGGCTTGCCTAAACCAGAGCGGCAACTGTGCTGCTTTCCGTTGTAGGGCGATCAGTGCGGATTGGTATTTGCCTGCAAAAAATGAGATGCAAGCGGTGGTTTTCGCTTTGTGCCCTGGCTCAATCTACCCCTGTGCCTTCGGTGCGTTCAGCTCCACATTTTACTGGAGTTCAACACAGTGGTTTGCGCCTACTAATGCCTATACCGTAGATGTTCCTGATGGTAATTTTGGTCCCACAGACAAATGGGGGTCTCACCCTGTTCGTTGTATTCGCGATTTTTAAATGGGTTAGAGGAGTAACGGAATAATTGAAAAAGCACAGTGCTTGTCATTCAAAAGGACTTAAAAACCCGGAAAAATTGGCTACTGCAGAACCAATCGAGGGGGTAATTTATACCTGCCCTATGCATACAGAAATTCGCCAAACGCATCCAGGTAACTGCCCGATTTGTGGAATGGCACTCGAAGCGGAAAGAGCAACAAAAGACGCGAAACCAAATCCAGAGTATCTCGGTATGAGAAACCGATTTTGGATTTCCCTTGTGATGACCATCCCTTTGTTTGCACTTGCGATGAGTGAGCACCTATTGAGCCAATGGTTGCCCTCCAGGATTTCCACCTGGGTTCAGCTTTTACTGGCAACCCCTGTTGTATTATGGGGGGGCTGGCCTTTCTTTCAACGTGGCTGGCAATCCATTCGATCGCACCATTTAAATATGTTTACTCTGGTTGCTATGGGCACTGGCGTAGCATGGGCTTACAGTATAGTAGCCACCCTTTTTCCCGCGTTATTCCCGCCTGGTTTTCGAAATAGCCAAGGCACGGTAGCGGTTTACTTTGAAGCCGCTGCGGTCATTACAACCCTGGTTTTATTAGGGCAGGTGTTGGAATTAAAAGCCCGAGAGCAGACCGGGAGTGCCATTTTAGCTTTGCTGAAACTCGCGCCCGAAACAGCGCACCGTATTGATGCAGACGGTAGGGAGGAGGAGGTATTGCTCGATGTGATTCAGGTGGGTGACTTACTGCGCGTGCGCCCTGGCGAGAAAATCCCGGTGGATGGTGAAGTACTTGACGGCCATAGTAATGTGGATGAATCCATGCTCACTGGCGAACCCATCCCCGTACAGAAAAGCATGGGCGCGAAGGTCATTGGTGCAACTATCAACCAGACCGGCAGTTTCGTCATGAAAGCACGGCATGTGGGTAGTGACACAATGCTTGCGCGAATTGTACAACTGGTTGGTGATGCCCAGCGCAGTCGTGCCCCTATCCAGCGGTTAGCGGACAAGGTGTCTGGTTGGTTTGTACCCCTTGTCATTCTCATTGCATTGGTGGCCTTCATGGTGTGGGTTGCAGTGGGGCCGCAACCTGCTTTCAGTTATGGTCTTATTGCTGCGGTGTCGGTGTTAATTATTGCGTGTCCTTGTGCTTTGGGCTTGGCAACACCCATGTCGATTATGGTGGGTATAGGTCAAGGCGCACGCGCTGGAGTGCTCATTAAAAATGCGGAGTCACTCGAACGGCTGGAGAAAATAGATACATTGGTCGTTGACAAAACAGGCACACTGACAGAAGGTCGTCCGGTGCTTACTCACATTGTGTGTGATGAAGGGTTTGAAGCGAATGCGCTTTTAATACAGGCAGCCAGTCTTGAGCAGCGCAGTGAGCATCCATACGCTTTCGCGATTGTAAGCGCTGCGAAAGAAAAAAACATGACGCTGGAATCCGTTTCGAATTTTAATGCGCCCACGGGTAAAGGGGTGACGGGATGGGTGAATGGCCGTTTTGTCGCCATTGGGAATGACAAGTTGATGCAAGACAATGGAATTGAGACGCGTTCTTTTCTTGCAAAAGCAGATGCCTATCGCGCCCAAAGTGCCTCCGTCTTGTTTATGGCCGTTGAGGACAAAATGGCTGGTCTTTTGGTGGTGGAAGATCCTGTCAAGCCCAGTACTGCGCGTGCTATCCATTTGCTGCAAAAAAGAGGGATTGCAATTTGCATGCTTACTGGCGATAACAAAAAAACAGCAGAGGCAGTCGCCACCAAACTTGGAATAAAGCAAGTATTCGCAGAAGTGTTACCTGAAGAGAAGAGTCGTATTATTGATGCCTTGAAAAACAAAGGATTAATCGTTGCGATGGTTGGTGATGGGGTAAATGATGCACCAGCCCTTGCCAAAGCCGAAATCGGTATTGCCATGGGAACCGGTACCGATGTGGCCATCCAGAGCGCAGGCGTTACTTTGTTGCATGGCGATTTAAACGGTATTGTGAAAGCATTGCGTTTGTCAAAAGCCACTATGCGAAACATTCGACAGAATTTGTTTTTTGCGTTTATTTATAATGCACTGGGGGTGCCTTTGGCCGCCGGGATTCTCTATCCCTTTACCGGTTTGTTATTAAACCCCATGATTGCGGCAGCGGCCATGTCATTGAGCTCCGTTTCAGTCATCACCAATGCACTTCGATTACGCAGGGTGCGATTTTAAAATCAACCGCGGAATGCCTCGAATGCATCCAGAGGTTAACAAAGAGTAAGATCCGCGCAACAGGTTGCAGAATCCGGATAAGAAGAAATTTCACATTTCCATAGAATCTGCATGTGCAGAGCTATTTTCTATCTGTACTATACTTAATTTATTTGAGTTATGAAGTTACCATTTGAAATTCTTTTACTAAATGGATAGGACTTATGGATAAGTTTATCGATAGACGAGAGGCAGGAATCGCTCTAGCCAAGCACCTTAATGAGTATGCTAATCTGCCACAGGTTATTGTGCTGGCCCTTCCGCGTGGTGGCGTCCCCGTTGCCTATGAAATTGCTCAAACGCTTTCTGTTCCTCTTGATATTTTTATTGTTCGAAAACTAGGTGTTCCTGGACATGAGGAATTGGCTATGGGAGCAATTGCCTCAGGAGATACTGTTATTTTTAATAGGTTATTATTGAATCAACTTCATATCGAGCAAGCATCCATTGATGCTGTTTTACAAGCAGAGCAAGAGGAGCTAATTCGACGGGAGCACTTGTATCGCGGAAATCGTGCGTTTCCTGTGTTGACAGGAAAAACGATTATTTTAGTTGATGATGGCATTGCCACAGGCGCTACCATGCAAGCCGCGGTAGCCTCATTACGCAAGCATAAACCTGCTTCGATCATTATTGCTGTACCGGTCGCTGCCCGAGAAACCTGTGAAAAAATGGCAAAAAGCGTTGATCGCCTTATTTGTCCTTTGCAACCTCTACATTTTTATGCAGTAGGGCTTTGGTATGAGAATTTTTCTCAAGTTTCTGACAAAGAGGTCATTGAGTTATTAGAAAAATCAAATTAGATAAAAATAGCTTCAGGGAGTTCAGGCGGTTGTTTCTCGTGGCGGAAGACCTGGCTGGTAAGGAGATTGTATGGATAAAAATGCGCATCAAAAACTAATTACAAGCCTTGATAAGGCTATCGAGCCAGTTGCGAGTTCCGGCCCGTATTTATCGCTTCTGGAATCCATTGGTGATGCGCGTTTTGTGCTGATTGGAGAAGCGACTCACGGTACCCATGAATTTTATCAAACACGGATTGAAATTACTCAGCAATTAATTAAAGAAAAAGGTTTTATGGCTGTGGCAATAGAAGGAGACTGGCCTGATGCGCATCGAATTCACCGTTACCTGCAGGCAAGAAGCGCTGACCGCAATGCGCTAGATGCTTTGGATGACTTCAAACGTTTCCCAACCTGGATGTGGCGCAATACGACTATGCCACCCTTTCTTTCATGGCTTCGTGAATACAATGATAAACGTTCTACACCGCATAAGGTCGGATTTTATGGACTTGATCTCTATAGTCTAAATAGCTCAATGAAAGCAGTGGTGCATTACTTGCAGACGGTTGACCCGCAGGCTGCCCTGGAAGCTAAAAACCGTTATGCTTGTTTTGATCACATGGGTGTAGATCCGCAAATGTATGCTTATTTAACGACTACTCGGGTAAAAAAATCGTGTATTGATGAAGTGATGGCAGAACTTTTGGAAATTCAACACCAGGCATTTAACTATCTTCATAACGAAGGTAGTGCTGCTGAAGACGACTATTTCTTTGCGTCACAAAATGCTCGCCTGGTCAAAAATGCGGAAGCCTATTATCGCTCGATGTTTGAAGGACATATTGCTTCATGGAATATTCGCGACAGGCACATGGTTGAGACGTTAAATATATTGGCTGATCACATGGAACATCGTTTTAATAAACCTGCGAAAATTATTGTTTGGGCTCATAATTCCCATGTAGGTGACGCACGTGCTACCGAAATGGGAGATCAAGGCGAAGTAAATATTGGGCAATTGATGCGAGAGCAGCATGCCGATACTTATTGTATCGGTTTTTCAACGTATGAAGGTTTTGTTACCGCTGCTTCTAATTGGGATGAGCCTGCTGAGCGTAAAAAAATTGTCCCTGGCTTCAAAGAAAGTTATGAGGAGCTATTTCACCAGTTACAGTATAAAAACTTTATTTTACATTTGATTGGAAATGAGGAACTGGATCATTTCTTAAAAATTCCTCGTTTACAACGAGCGATCGGAGTGATTTATCGACCAGAAACAGAACGGCTAAGTCATTATTTTTTTACCCATTTACCCTATCAATTTGATAGTTTGATTCATTTGGATAAGACTACAGCCTTGCAACCGCTTGGTCGTTAGATAAAAAGAACCCATCAAAAAGACAAATAGGCCCGGGGTATTTTGCGATCATTTTATCCACTGTATATAAAGGGATCCCCTCTAAAGTAGCTTGAGCGATAAGAATTCTGTCGAAGGGATCTTTATGAATCGCAGGTAAGCTTTGAATAAAAACGGCGTGGGAACTTGTGATGGTAAGCTCTGTATAACCCGTGTCCAAAAGCCCACGACGTAGAATCCTGGCATCCGCTTGAAAATCCTTCCCCAGAGAACTTTTTATCGCAATTTCCCATAGACTTGCGGCGCTAAAAAAGGGCTCATTTGCATTGTCTTCCAGTAATTTTTTTACCTCTTTAGGTAGTTGCTTAGGCGCTCCCGCAGCCCATAAAAGGATATGCGTATCAAGCAGAATTTTCATTTATCGCCACCAAAAAGATGGTTAATTTCTTCACTACCCATTTGGTCAAAATCATCAGGAATGCTGAGCTGCCCGAGCATAAATCCCAATCGGGTAGGATTTTTTCTTTCCGAAGCCGCAATGGACACCACCTTTACAAGGGGCTTACCCGCTTTTGCGATAATAAACGGCTCGCCTTGAACCGCCTCCTCAATTAATTTAGACAACTGTGTTTTTGCCTCATGGATATTAACTTGATGCATATTTCAACCTATTAAACTTAGTTTGATTGGTTTAGTTTAGTTCAAAAATGGATTTTTCGCAACGTGTAGAAATCAATATCCTACATTCCCGCGGAGATCGCAGGAATGCAGGAAATAACGCTTAAACCTTCCGGGCGCTCAGAATGCGAAATAATGGCAGTCATCTCTTTTCCTCAATTTGAAAAATATCGTGTCCTTGATGAAAGAAATCCAGCGCATATTGAAGTTGACCTTGTGTTTCTGCATGCAGTTTAAAAAGCGGTTGCGATCGCTTTATAATAGAATTCAATGTGACCAGAAGTTCAATTCCTGCAGATTTTGCCTCAGGAGCCCCCGCTAACCTGGCAATGGTTGCGATATGGCGGTTATTTATATTGCGTATTAAGCCTGCGTGCTTTGCTTCCACTGTATGGGTAAAGGGGGCTATTGGGATTTCTTTCATGCCGCCTTGCGCCTTGCAAATTGCTTCAAATTTTGTAAAGGCTTGACCGCTGGTAAGAATTGCTTCAGCAATTTCCCACCCTTTTTGTGGTTTGGTCTTTGGGCAAAATTCAATGAGGTGGCCTGCCAAACCAAGCGCGTGTTCGCGAAGATCTTCTGGAGCATCCCTTTCATTCTGAAGCACTGCGAGTATGTCACGCGCCTCAAGAGCTGGACCAATGCCACGTCCTACTGGTTGAGAGCCATCTGTAAAAATGATTTTTACTTTTATATTAAATTGCGATGCGACAAAAGATAATAATTGTTTAAGTTGCTCTGCCTGGGCTAGCGAACGAATCTTTGCGGTAGTCCCAATGGGAACATCAATTACCACGTGTGTTGAACCAACGGCAATTTTTTTTGACAAAATTGAGGCAACCATCTGCCCTACGTTATCAAGATTTATCGTTCGTTCAATTCTGATAAGTAAGTCATCCGCAGGACTGATACCGATAGCGCTACCCCAAACAACACAACCGTGCTCTTTCTCCACTATTTTTTTCATGGTTGGGATATCAAGTGTTACATTAGTAAACACCTCCATAGTGTCAGCCGTTCCCGCTGCAGAGGTAATGGCTCGAGAAGAGGTTTTAGGGATAAAAAGCCCATAAGCAGCCACGATAGCCACTACGATAGGTGTTGTTCTATTTCCCGATAATCCACCCACACAGTGTTTATCAACAGTCATTTGCGAAGGCCAGCTTAATTGTTGGCCGGTTTTTACCATGGCATGCGTTAAATCAAGCACCTCATGCCGAGTTAATCGCCCTCCACCGCAGGCAGCAATATACATAGCGATATTAATATCCGATAACTGACCTGACACCATATCCTTAATGATGGATTCGGTTTCTGATTGTTTTAATTCATTCCCATAAATTTTAGAGCGAATGTAATTGATTGACTCAAGTGTTTTAGGATGACTTATGGTTATTTCATCGCCGTTTTTTGCTGAAAGTAAATCCCAGGCATAATGGGATAAGCTGGCTTCATTGTGGGCTAAAAGGTCTGTTTCAATCATATTGAGTTTAGCAATGATAGAGCGGCTATTTAGTGTAACGAGCACTCTTGCTTGCGCATTGAATCCCTCTGATTTACAAATCAGGCAATCTTCACGCATATAAATAATAGGTTCTTTATAGGTGTTAATTCCCAAATAGGTCAGAAAAAGCGTATTTTTTTTATTCATAGGGTGAAGACAAAAAAGTATTTATTATTAATCTTAGAATAGTATTTCACCAAATGCTCAATCTATTTACGATATAAGCTATAACTAGGGCAATGATATGGACTCTCCTTCCGATAGGTTTTGGTTAACCCTACCATTTTGGCTCATTTTAGTAGCCGGGTAAAAGGGAGGACGAGTCCATATCATTGCCCTAAATCCTTTATAAATATAGTCCGTCATTTCTTCACCTCAACCGGTTTGTTTAATCCTTAGCCATTTTTTAGGTTAAGATATCTATCGGTATTAAACAAGCTCATAAGTTGATATATTGAAAGAAGCTAATTTAAATTATGGAGAGCATTTATGAGAACAATCGGAATAAAAATAGCCTTTATCTCTACATTATTAGTATCAGGTTTAATCTCACCATCGTTATTCGCAGGTTCTAAAGATGCAGCTAACAATAAAATAAATGCTGTCATTTCCTCCAAAGTTTTTGAAATGGCAAAAAAGAATGAGAACTGGAAATTAGCACTGGTGACAGGTAAAGATGCGCAGGTTGTTTTCATGAATATCACACCTAAGACCAACCCCAACAATGAGATTGGGCTCGAAACACATCAATTTGATCAAGTCATATTTGTTGTTGAAGGTCAGGCTAAATCTGTCCTCAATGGCAAAAAATCAACTGTTACAGCTGGTGATATGATTTTTATCCCTCAAGGGATTCCTCATAATTTTATTAATCTCAATGTAAAGAAACCATTCAAAATAATTAGCGTTTATTCGGCTACTGATATCCCTGAAAATGCGGCATATAAACAGAAATCTGATACACCACAAGAGTGACTCTGTAACAAATTGACGCAGATTTATTCAGTATAGGAGTGCTGATATATATGCAACATAAAGAATATCATCGAATTGAACGAATTGGCTGGTTACGTGCTGCAGTATTGGGTGCAAATGACGGTATTATCTCTACCGCGAGCTTATTAATTGGTGTTGCTGCTGCTCATACCCCCTATAATGGAATATTTGTAGCAGGGATTGCAGGATTAATTGCTGGCGCCATGTCTATGGCTGCAGGTGAATATATATCAGTAAGCTCTCAAGCAGATACCGAAAAATCCGCCTTAAAACGTGAAATGACAGAACTTCAAGAAAATTTACCGAATGAAATAGAAGAATTAACTGCTATATATATTAATCGTGGATTGCAGCGTGATTTTGCTGAAGAAGTTGTAAAGCAATTGATGGCTAAGGATGCATTAGGCACACATGCTCGCGACGAGCTTGGTATTACTGAAGTAACCAGTGCGCGTCCATTTCAGGCAGCGCTGTTTTCTGCCTGCAGTTTTACTGTTGGCTCGTTATTACCGCTATTAATGATTTTTATTGTTCCTGGAATCTACCTTATTCCATCAGTATCAATAATGGCGGTTGTATTTTTGGCATTACTTGGAGCAGTGGCCGCAAAGGTTGGCGGAGCTCGAATAGTATTAGGATCATTGCGTGTTGTGATATGGGGAACAATAGCGATGCTTGTAAGTGCGGGTATTGGCTCGCTGTTAGGCATAGCCGTATAAAATGCGACTACAAAGAGTACAAACGGTCTAATCGTAAAGCAAGAAAAAGAGCCTTACTTAGTCGTCCCTGAAATATTCATTATACAGGTCTTTATTTGGGTCATTAGAGTGCAAACTTTATATGCAACACAAGGGCGTGTCATCAATTAAGTTTTTTGGCTGCAAATGCGGCTCATTGGCACCATTTTGCGCTTGAATTCGTTAAATAGGACAGGCTATTCGCCTCATTCAAGCGCAAAATGGCGCTCAATAAGCCACATTTTCGCTTCAAAAAATTAATTGATGACACGCCCTAATGAAACTTAAATTTATTTTCTTTGAAAATCTTTGAACAGGATTTACATACTTCAGTGTCATATAGCTTCCCACTGTTTTTGCATAATTCATCAAAAGCTGCTTCATTTCCAAGAGCAGGTCTATAGGGACGATGGGAAGACATCGCTTCTACTACATCTGCAACTGAAAGTATTTTTGCTTCGAGACGGATATCATTTCCTTTTAAATGGTTGGGGTAGCCAGAACCATCCAATCGCTCATGATGCTGATAAATAATCTGTGCTACATCAGGAAGCAAATTCATGTTTTTTACTATTTCGTACCCACTTTGTACGTGTGTCTTTATCATCTGCAATTCCAAGTCGGTTAGCTTTCCCGGTTTACTTAATAATTCAGCAGGTACATTAATTTTTCCGATATCATGGATTATGGCAGCCATGTGTAATTGTTCAATAAGATTTGGATCCAACCCCATTTCTGTAGCAATAGCTACAGCAAGCTGAGCTACCCGTTCCTGATGACCTGCGGTATAAGGGTCTCGTAATTCTACTATTTTTGCCATAGTAATAATTGTATCATTAAGAGATTTTTTAAGATTATTATAGGCATTTTTTAATTTTTGTTCGTCTAATTTCCGTTCAGTAATATCTAAAACTGATCCAATTACTGCAGGCTTATTATCTAAAATAATTTCGGATCTATAAACTTCCAGGTTGATCTGTTCCCCATTTTTTTTCACGCCCAAAAATTCAAAGTGCAGTGGGATATCTTTTTCTTGAGATTTTTTTAAAACGGTATCAGTCATTCTATTAATCTCGTCAGGATAGATCAGGTTTCTTACATTCATGCCAATCATCTCATCAATTGTATAACCAAATACACTTGCTAAAGCTGAGTTCACATATATAAATACGTCATCCTGAAGAATATAAATGCCAATCAAAGAGTGGCTGCTCAATATGCGAAAACGAGATTCACTTTCAAGTAGTTTTTCTTCGGCTTTTATTCGAGAAAAAGCATTGGAATATAAATTAGAAACCATTTGAAATTTATTAAATTCATCAACCGTCCATATTCGTTCATTGCGCATCACATTAAAGGAAATTACACCCATATTGTTCTTTTGTTCGCCCAAAAGTTGAAGATTTATAAAGCTCTTGACTCCAAAATGATCAAGGCTCTCTCTATCTAGCTTGGCTTCTGGTGGCAATTCATTTTTTATTGATGATAAAACAAGAGACTCTTCTACCTTAAGTTGTTGTTCGCACCAGGGAAAATAGTCTTTAGCATAGGTTTTCTCGGGAACTTCGGGACCGCCTTGCCGGCGATAGTAACTAGTTAATAGTAAATAATGCGATTTACCAACGGGTTCCCAGATGACAACGGCATCTATATCAAGCATTTCACAGATTCGCTGCATTCCATCTGTCATTTCTTGACTCAACTGCCCTAATTTTGCATTCAGGAGTCGGTTGGATATATCCGTCAATAATTTGTGAAAACGAATATTTTTTTCTTGCTCTTCCAGTGCGAATCTTTGTTCTGTTATATCTAAAATACTTCCGATGATTGCAGGCTGGTGATTTAAGATAACTCTGGAGCTAAATATTTCCACATGCCTTGTCGCATTATCTGTTGTTAAAATCTTGGCTTGATATTGTGTCGAAATTAATCTCCCAGATATTTTTTCCGATATTTGTTTCGTCACAAAATCTTTGCTGTCCGGATGAAAATAACGTATTGAATCAGTTCCTATTAATTCCTCTGGAGTACACTTAATAATTTTGGCATAAGCAGAATTTACATAAGTAAAAACGTTATCTTGAATAATATAGATTCCAATGAGTGATTGTTCACTTAAGGCTCTAAAGCGTGCCTCGCTTTCATACAATAAAGCTTCAGTGTGTTTTCGCTCAGTGATATCACGTACTATTGCGAGTAATAAAATTTTTTTTCCGAGTGTTAATTTATTTAAACTGACATCTGCCATAAATTTCGTACCATCTGCACGTTGGTGTTCCCATTCAAAGGTTTGTGGTCCTACAGATAGAGCAAGTTCGATTTTTCTTAAAACTTTTTCATTTGAAAGTTCACCATCAGGCTGGCAACTAGGGGAGTGTTGGGCTGGGGTGGAACCTATAAGTTTATTATGACTGGTCCCAAATAGTTCTTCTGCTCGTTTGTTGCAGTCAACAAAACAATTCCCATCTAAAATAAGTATCGCATCGTATGCTGTTTCGAATAAAGTATAGTATTTAGTCGATAAATCATTTATATCTTCCATGAAGTTTAATCCTATTCGAAAAAAATGTATCTTATTATGAATAAAATTCTGGACTATAATCCGCTAAAAGTACAAAAAATTATTCAAAAAACCGTTTTAAAACCTAGGGCACCATAATTAACACACAATACAGGTCTTTATTTAGGTCGTTATAATGCAAACTTTATATGCAACACAAGTCGCTAGCATTAGCGAATTAAAGAAAAATCCAACGAAGCTCATTAACGATGCACAGGGAATGCCCGTGGTCATTCTTAACCACAATGTAGCTGCTGCTTATTTAATCCCAGTCGAAACTTTTGAAAAACTGATGGATGCTGTTGATGATAATGAGTTAAAGAACATTGTAGAACAACGCCTTTCAGCGCCATTCACATCAGTTAAGGTTGAGCTTGATGATATATGAGTTACATTTTCATCCCCTTGCATTAAAAGAATGGAGGAAACTATCGAAGGGGTTGCAGGAACAGTTTAAAAAAGCATTAAAACAGCGATTGGAAAATCCGCATGTTATTTCTGCTAAATTTAGCGGCCAGCTTACAGATTGCTATAAGATCAAATTGCATCAAGCAGGTTATCGATTGGTCTACCAAGTTAACGACAATAAAATGATTCTTCTAGTTGTTGCTGTAGGGAAGCGAAACAAAAATAAAGGCTATGAGTCAACCGAAGATAGGCAAGAACCTTAATATGAATAATCTATGTTATGGTGTATGCCCCTGTGATTCTCGAAAAAATTATTTATCCTGCTGCGAACCTTTCATCACGGGTAAGCAAAGTCCAGAAACGCCAGAAGCGCTAATGCGTTCTCGTTATTCCGCTTATACAATAGCTAATATTGATTACATCAAAGAGACTATGCGTGGCAACGCCTTGTCTGGCTTTCAAGAATTGGATGCAAAACGTTGGGCGAAAAGAGTTAACTGGATTAAGCTCAAGGTAATTAAGTCTGACATTGAAAGCTCAGGCAGAGGTTATGTGGAGTTTGAAGCAAGTTTTGTGGATGGTTGTCATTTAAAATCAATACACGAAAAAAGTGAGTTTATATTCGAAAAGGGGCGATGGTATTATATTGGTGGCCAACATCTACCAACAGCTGATACTGAACAAATGATTTCCCGCTCCATGGGTTGCCCTTGTGGTAGCCATCGTAAATTTAAAAATTGCCATGGAACATGAAGTCATCGACAGTAATAAATGGTGCGTGAAGATTAGGGTCTGTTGACATTTGGTGACAGACCCTAAAGATAGAGGTATAAATGATACAACAGAAACTTGGTAGTTACCTTAGCTTATGTACTCAATTTTATGACTTGATTAGACCAGAACCACCTGAGGATGCTTACGCATTTTATCGCTCCTATGTGAGCAATGCAGTGGGCTCTATTTTGGAACCCATGTGTGGAACGGGTCGTTTTTTACTCCCCTTACTTCAAGAAAGTTTTGACGTTCATGGTTTTGATGCAAGTGAGCATATGTTAGAAGCGTTGCACGTCAAGGCGGCTGTAAAACATCTCCACCCAACAGTGTGGCATGGTTTTGTTGAAGATTTAGCAAAGACGGAACAATATGGCCTGATTTTTATTCCTAGTGGTTCGTTTGGCCATCTTATTGATTTGGATACAGTTAAGACATCTCTAAAAGCATTATATGAACATTTAAATAAAGATGGCATTTTAGTTTTTGAAGCAGAGTCATCGAAATCGATACCAAGCCCATTAGGCATTTGGCGTGGAATGGTCTGCCATAAGCCAGATGGTAAAATGATTATTGTAAACCGTTTAACGACACTTGAAGATAGTGTTTGTCACTCGATTGATAGATACGAGTTAGTTGATGAGAGCCAAATCATTCAAACTGAAATTGAAACATTTAATGTTCGTCTTTACGAGGACTCTTCCGTTTTAATTAATATGCTTAAAACAGTCGGATTCAGAGAAATTAGGATGATGAATCCATTTGATAAGAAATCAGTTCCTGATATGAATGCTACTGCTATTGTATATGAATGCAGGAAATGATTAAGGTGTAAAATCACGATGGTTAAAATCGAATTACTAAAACAACATCCAACAATGATCCCAATGCTTGCTAATATGTGGCCTAAACTATTAGGAAACATCTGGCTGTAAGGTGTGCATATTCCGACCAAACTCGATCAGAGTTAACTCCGTTGCTAGGGTTAACTATGCTGTATTCAGATGCTTTATCAGAGGAAAATCTCCTAAGATGGCACCCACATATTCAGGTTCGCCATTTTTAACAAAACCATTTCTTTCATAAAAGTTTTTTGCTGTTATTGTACTTACAACTGAAAGTGCCTGGATTCCTGATAATTTTGCAATACGTTCCATTCTCTTCAATAAGACTTTACCAACGCCCTTATAGATAATTGAAGTTACGTGGTTTAGACGTAACCAATAACAATATAGCATTGGAGTACCTACGCCGTTTGAAATTAGGGGGCAAGTCTTTTGATAATGCCCTTTATTATTTTATATTTACTCCAAGCCGTTCCATTGAACTTGCAGGAGTACGTTACTAAGCATTTATTAAAAAATCACTTTATCAAAGGACTTGACCCCTCTACTTAATCCTATTGGTTCTTTAGGTATTGGTATAATAGCTTCTTACAGGAGGCTGGGAATTGGTAAGAAATTATTGCAAACGGCCATTCAAAAGGCGCAACAAAAAGGATTCACGCGGATTGAGCTGGTCGCATTTAATAAACGCTAATTCAGCGTATTTTTACGGACTAGTTATTAGATTTTTTTTGTGATAAAAAGCAACCGGTTTAACCGTAAGATCACCATACGCCATTAACTATACACATGAAAGGACTACCCATATTAAAACGAGATATATCAACCACGAATATATTGGTCGCTTCTGCAGGTGGGATGATTGGGAATGTGGATGAATATCTGAGTAGTAATATATAGTGTTTGCGCATCGGTCTGATTTTTTTTAAGTGTTGAATAATTAGGAGATGTAACCATGCAAGAAAAACATGAAATTGTAGCAAGTGACAATGTCATTCCCGCTCAAGCAAACTACCCTAAGAGTAAACTGACTATTGTTGGAGGTGGAATTGTAGGTTTTCTTGAGGCTTATTATGCCTATTTGGAGGCAAATCAACGAGGAGAGCGTGCCCGCGTAACGATTCATGACAAAAATCAAACCTTGAAAGGTACAACTACGGCACACATTGTTCCAAGCTTAACACCAGATGAAATTCTTTCTGTTGTGCCAAGAGCTCTAGAGTTTATTAATAAGCTACGCTCCTTATTTAGCGAACCCGGCGGCATCCGTGTTGATGACGTTGAGGGAGTAAACGAGTCGGCATCTGCTAAAGAATTTATACGTGCAGTACAAGAATATGGTCAAGATGAAGAAGGGCATCGTACACGTACGGAAACATTATTGGCGCTTGGTAAAATGAGTATGGATTTATGGCAAGATATTTATGAGCATGCTGATTCTGAATTAAAGGCTATTTTGATTGCGTCTAATTTTAATCCCTGCCGTGAGCGTGCAAACGTAGAAATGCTAACATTACACGACGGATATCGAATTGATCTAATTTATGGTGTGCCAAATGCCATCCAAAAAGCCAGCGCAATGAAATCGGATTATGAAGGTTTAGGGTATACCGATTGCCGCATACTATCTCCGGATGAAGTGATAAGTCTTGATCCTTTTCTTGCGAAGTTCTGTGACGCACATTCTGAACCAGGTGTGGCTGAGTCACGTGTTTGGAAAAAAGATGCTATCGCTTTATGGCGGCCTGGTGGTTGTATCGATACACAAGTATTTTTACCTCTTTTTCATGATTACTTGAAGCGAGTCATGGGGCAATATACCAATGACGTTGGAGCAGTTAAAGATTGTTTTGAATTACGATTACAAAGAAAAGTAGAACAAGTTACCTATGAGGCACTAGAAATGGAGGCGTCTGAGGCACCAGAAATGGAGGTGTCGACTAACAGAATGAATGGGTTACAGTTTTTTGGTAATTCAACTGTAAAACGCAATAAGCATGCATACCAACAATCTGAGTATGTGTTTTGTCCTGGAGAATCTGTTGGCACCTTAAAAAATCTTGGGTTAGCTGAGCCTGAATATGCCCGATTTGCCGGTGCATCACTGATGCTACGTATTGATATACCAGAAGATAAAATTGCAGAATACTCAACCTTTAATCATTGTATGGAAGTTCATCAAGAAGGTGTTGTATTGGCGTGGCAAGCTCGATTTATTGATAATAAAATTTTTATTGGTGTAGCTGGTACAAAAGCTTTTTATGGTGATCAACAACCTCATAAAAACCAAGCATTTGCGATAAATAGAAATCTTTTACAATTAAATATGGTAAATGATGTTTTGCCCGAGTTTTTATCGTTGGCTTTGGGCAAGCCTACGCAAGGAAAACAGCTTACATGGATTGATATGGAAGAGCTAGAAAGCCGAGGGATTGCAGAACGATGGGTAGGAACACGTGCAGTTGCCTATGATGGTTTTCCAACCATTGGCCATGTTTATAACGAGGAAGGACTAGTAAGCAATGCTCGTTGTACGACACATCTCGGTTCTGGTGGTGCATCATTTTCCCCTGCGGCTGTTCTTGTTAGTCGAAGTAGCATATTTAAAGAACAAGCAGTTCAACAAGAGTTAACAGAAAAAGTCTTAGCTTATGGAAACTCTCAGCGAACTTATAGGTCTTAAATTGCTTCCTTCATGTTTTTATCGAACAATTGCATACCGAGTATCTCACTTAAAGCTACTCGGTACTGTAAATACAGATTTTAGTCTAATAAGGAGTAAAGGTCATGTTAACGGTCTCTGAATATCGAGATGCTGCCCTCGCTAAGATATCAATATCTCTAGCAGATTATGTTGAAAAAAAATCTGGTTTAGGTAGGACATTCGCAGCTAATTTAGATACTTTTACAGAATATCAACTGCTTCCTAGAGTGTTACAAAATATCAATCAAGTCGATTTAACCACCTTGGTATTAGGTAAAAGAATGGCTGCACCCATCATTATTGCACCAACAGCATGGCACAAAATGTTTTGTGAGCATGGCGAAAAAGATACCGCGTTTGCCGCTCATTCATTCGGGATTCCTTATATTGTCTCTTCATTTTCTACCTGTGATTTTGAAGAAATGGGAAATGATTTATCGCATGTGTGGTATCAATTACTAATATACAAAAATAAAACCCTAATGCGACAATACATAGAAAAAGCAGAGCAAGCAGGATGTTCTGGTATTGTTTTAACTATTGATGCACCGTTAGGTTGTTCTATGTGCAAAACATCTTCTTCAAAAACACCAACGCTAGAGTTTCCGATCAAACAATTGCCTTTGTTTCCCAAAGATCCCGCTATGCCTTTTAGCAATTTAGATGATTATTATAAGCAATACGTTAATTCTGCAGCAGGTTGGAATGATATAAAAGAAGTGATGTCTTATACCAGTTTACCCATTATTTTAAAAGGAATCTTGCATCCCTTAGATATACAACAAGCGATTGATATTGGAATCAAAGCGGTTGTTATTTCTAATCATGGTGGTAGACAACTGGATGATGCTATTTCAACCCTAGATGCATTAGCATTATTGAGAGATGATATGAAAAAGCACATTGACATTTATTTAGATGGTGGGGTTCGTACCGGCGCGGATGTATTTAAGGCGTTAGCTTTGGGTGCTAAAGCCGTTTTAATTGGGCGTGCAGCACTATATGGGTTAATAGTAGATGGGCAGAAAGGACTTCTCTCAGTGTTGTCTATCATGAGTGATGAATTAAGAGAATGCATGCATATGGCCGGAGTTGCCACAACAAATAACATTAATAAAAATTTTCTCTATTCAAAGTCTAAAGCTACAAATGAATTTTTTTCCTATTAGTGAACTATATTTAAAGTCCTTATTACTTTAGAAGCTTTAGGGGCTTTAGGTAGTCGTCCCTGAAATATCCATTTAGCCCAGTAAAATCAAAGACAAAAAGGTGTTTTTGACATCAGTTATTTTTCGGGGGGATTACCTTTATTCCCTTAAAAAATAATATATTTCTGGCTAACAAATGGTGTGTTGACACTTTACCTTGACTAGCTACTCGCTTCGGCTTAATAGTGCTGCTTAAGTTTATGTCTAATTTAAAGCCATGTAATATCCATCGTAAAAAAGAACCCCCTGCCACTGAACCAAGCCACTATCGTGTTGAGAAAATGGCATACGGAAAGAAAAAGGATCTCAGTACTCTTGTTTATAATTCACGCATCACATTGAAAAATATACCGCTGGAAGCCTATCAATATATTGTTAATGGTAAGCCTGCTCTTGATTGGGTTGTTGAGCGTCAATGCATCAAAACTGATAAAGCCAGTGGTATTATTAATGATGCTAACAGCTGGGCTATTGAAACCATGGACAATCCGCGATATCCATTAGAGTTGTTCTTAAGAGTGATAACTGTGAGCCTAGAGACAATACAAATCATTAAAAATTTACCTAAACTGGATATTGATAGAAACTAAATTCATAAAAAATGCCTGCCAGCATCCTTTATCACTTTTGTGTTTAGTTGGTTAATCCATTCCTACAGCCATCTTCAAACCATTTGTTCTTTTTAATTTGATTATTCAGGATGCTCTTTATCATAGCAAAAGGGGATGCTGTATATTCCAGTTGCTCTATTGTAACCTAAAGCCAGTGCTTTATAAGCTTTATCATTTTCGTGGATTTCAAGGATACCTTGCAACGCTCCTGAGACCCATTTAATTTCTCTTCTCGCCCTTTGAGCTTTTTCAGTGCATGATCGATCATCGTCTCTGTGGAGTATAATTAATCTATCCATATATTTTTTGGCTTGGACTAAATCCGATGGTTCATAAAAAGTTTGCCAAATATAGAAGTGGACCCCAAAAATGAGACAGTGGTGTAGAATAGAAACCATTGTAGTTGGGGTTAAAAATGGCTCACAAAAAGTTCAGTTCAGAATTTAAAGCAAAAGTTGCAATAGAAGCA
>JBAZXN010000005.1:0-106536 GCA_041659885.1 Tatlockia sp. | reverse complement strand
CCCAAGTCTTTTCCTGTTTTAAAACAAAGCAGAAAAATTGAACAAAAAAAGTTGTTGCTTATGAATTGCTAAAAAAATAGGCGCTTATTGGAAGCGCCATTAGGCCAAGGCCCAACCTACTTTATAATAAAGACAAACAGAATTAATTTCTCTCATATTGTTTAGCATGGAACATTTGTATTGTTTTAAATTATCCATCGCCCTGGTGACAAGGCACGTTATCCAAAAATAGCGTGAAGCAGTTTATACGATAGAATAGTCAGTATCGATGCGACTGGAAGGGTTAGAATCCAGGACATAAAAATATTTCGAATGACCCGTAAATTCAATGCGCCGATACCGCGCGCAAGCCCCACACCCAATACCGAGCCTACCAGGGTTTGGGTTGCAGAAACAGGAATTCCAGTGCTGGTTGCGACAACAACGGTGGTTGCGGCAGCAAGGGTTGCTGCAAATGCACGGCTTGGGGTTAATGCGGTAATAGAGCTTCCCACGGTTTCAATTACTTTTCTGCCATACATTAAAAACCCGATGATAACCCCTAAAGAGCCAAACAGGATAATCCAGGACGGGTAGTTGTCTGCACTGAGCGGTTGGTGCGCATGCATAACCAAACTGTGAATGATCGTTAAAGGCCCCACTGCCAGCGCCACATCATTAGAACCGTGCGCAAAGACCATGGCGCAAGCTGTTAACGCCATAAGCACTGCAAAATACTTTTCGACCTGAATAAAGCGCTCACGCCGTCTAATTCTTGGCATTTCAGGGATCCGTTTGATAAAAATCATCCCGATAATCGTGATGGTGATACTTGTCGCAAGCGTTACCGCCAAATCCTGCTTAAGATTTAAATGGATGTTAAAATGTTTTAAGCCTTTAAAAACGGTGATAAAAGAAAGAACAGAACCGACTAAAAAAAGGTAAATAGGAACATAGAATTTTGCTTTTTGCAGCGGATTACTTTTGATAAAAATAGTTTGCTGAATGCTTAAAAAAAGAAAATAAGCGGTTATTCCTGCAATAACCGGCGAGGTTATCCAGCCGATTGCAATGTGGGAAACCTGGTGCCAATGCACCATATTAGGCCCTAAAACAACCGAACCAAAGCCTACCATCGAGCCCACCAGGGCATTGGTTATGGAAACCGGTACACCCATGTAGCTGGCAAGGTTCATCCATACGGTGCAGGCTAATAAAACACCGAGCATTCCTTCAATGAGGATAAGCGGCTGATCGGAGAGCTGGCTGCTGTCGATAATGCCATCGCGCATGGTTTCAGTAACCCCGCTTCCGCCTAAAAAAGCCCCTGCCAATTCAAAAATAAGGGCAATAATCATGGCTTGACGTACCGTGATGGCCTTTGAGCCCATGGTCGTGCTCATGACATTAGCAAGATCATTGGCACCAACGCCCCAAGTCATGAAGAAGCAAAGCGCAACAGCAAGAAAAAGCAATAATACGGGATAATCCATAGGAGTTAACTACCTGGCAATAAGTATTTGTAGCCGACCACCCACCGTTTGGGCATGATCTGCTAAGTCGCCAATCCATTGGACTACTTTATAAAGGAAAACCACGTCGATGGCAGGTAATTCCTTTTCCAGCTCAAAAATACGATGTCGAATGTCTGCTAGTTTTTCATCGCTATCGTGTTCAATTTCATCGAGGGTCATGATCATTTCTTCAACGATTTTCACTTCGCTGCCGCGAAAACCGCTCTCCAGCAATTCGTCTAATTCGTTAATTGCTTTGCACGCTTGTTTGGACGCATCCAGACAGCGATTTAAAAAAGGCAAAAATACAGAGCCTAAGATGGCAGGAAGTACCATTTTTCTGCCTACGATGAGTCCTGCAATGTCTTCTGCCTTATTGGCGATGCGATCCTGAGCACTCAGTAGTTCGAGCAAATCCGTGCGCGCTACGGGTAAAAATAAACCCGTTGGCAAGTGCAGGCGAAGATCGCGTTTAATGCGATCGGCATCGGTTTCAATCTGTGATATTTTTTCTTTGATGGCGCAGGCAGTTTCCCAGTCTTGTCTAAGGACTGCCTCAAAAAAAGGGTAGAGTTGTTTAGCACAGTGATGCGCTGTACGCATGTGTTGTTCAATGGGCCGAATAGGCGATGGCCCGAACATGTTGAATATGCTACCCAAAAATACTCCTCAGAATTGAAGGTACTGGATTTAAGCTATTGCTTTTGTTGCCCAGTTTCTTTAAAAAAACTCCCAATCGAATCGTTATTACTCACTTTTTAAAAACAAAGGGATTCGGTAGACTTTAGTAATTATAACAAACTTTTCCAAGAACAAAACCATTGTTTTTAAAAACTCGCACCATGGAATAAAAAACAAGGTTAAAGACGGCCTCAAACGCCAAAAGAAACTTGACAAGAGGGCGCTCTGGCAAAACAATACCCGACCAAAATCCCGTTGTTTTTCTCATTTATCAAGAGGATAAAAAATGCACATAGCCCGTATAGCAGGCCGCGAAATTATTGATTCACGCGGTAATCCTACCGTGGAAGCCGAGGTTTTCTTAACGAGTGGAGAAATGGGGCGTGCAAGCGTGCCTTCGGGTGCCTCAACCGGAAGCCGCGAAGCGTTTGAGTTGCGCGATAAGGAGAGTGCCCGTTATGCCGGCAAAGGCGTGAGCCTTGCAGTAGGCCATATTAATCAGGACATCAATCAGGCCCTCACAGGCTTTTCGGTGGCAGAGCAGGAACAGCTCGATGCAAGACTTTGTGACCTTGATGGAACAGAAAATAAATCGCGCTTAGGCGCGAATGCCCTTCTTGCCGTGTCGCTTGCTTCGGCCAGAGCGTATGCCAAAGCGATAAAAAAGCCTCTGTATCAAGCGTTAAACCAGGGCGAGCAATTCCTGATGCCAGTCCCTTTAATGAATGTGTTAAATGGTGGCTCGCATGCCGATAATAATGTCGATATTCAGGAATTCATGCTGATGCCTGTTGGCGCACCGGATTTTAAAACAGCGTTGCAGATGGGGGCAGAAACCTTTCATGTGTTAAAGTCGGTATTAAAGCAGCGTCATTTAAGTACGGCAGTAGGGGATGAGGGTGGTTTTGCTCCAAACCTCACATCCAATCGCCAGGCGCTCGACTTGTTAGTGCTGGCGGTTGAGCAAGCCGGTTATCAGCTCGGACGGGATTTTGTGTTTGCGCTCGATGTAGCCGCCTCGGAGCTTTTTAAAGAAGGCCGTTACCATTTTGTTTCAGAAAACAAACAATTGAGTAGCGAAGAATTGATTGATTATTACAGCAACCTGATAGCCGAATACCCTATTGTCAGCATTGAAGACGGTTTGGATGAGCGCGATTGGCAGGGCTGGCAGCAACTCACGCAACGGTTAGGTCACGCAGTGCAATTGGTAGGGGATGATTTGTTTGTTACCAATGCGCAAATTTTGCAAGAAGGCATTACGCAACATCTGGCAAATGCCATTCTGATTAAACCCAATCAAATTGGTACGTTAACCGAAACGCGAAAAACCATGCGCCTTGCGAAAGAAAACGGGTATCGCTGTATTATGTCTCACCGTTCTGGCGAAACCGAAGACGCGTTTATTGCGGATCTTGCTGTTGCAACAGGATGTGGGCAAATAAAAACCGGCTCCTTATGCCGAACGGATAGAATCGCCAAATACAACCAATTATTGCGTATTAATGAGTCATCACCCATTGCTTATGCGGGAAGCGCGATTTTATTGCAGAAGTAGCCTATGTTAACGAAAGACCATGTAATAGAAACAATGCAAAGGCTCATTCAAGCCCCTTTGCCGCAGGAGAGCAATTTTCACGCAAGGCTGTATTCTGCTTACCGGGCACGTATCGTGTCGGAGCTTGCCATAGCTTTTGCAAAGGAGGATGAAAACAAGAGACTAGAGGCACTTACAGCGTGTTTAGCCACCAACTGGAATCACATTAAAGGCACTTTTTTAAGCTACACTGCGCTTCCAACGGATGAGCTGACGTTGTTGTTATGTGATATTGCATGCTATGTTGCAAAAGAAAAAAACGAACCGTCCATCAATGCGCTTACAGTGCTCATGCCAACGGTTTGTGGTGAATCCTCCCACAGTGACTATCCTAATCTAACCCCTGTGATGAATCAGGATGCGCTTTTTGACATTCCCGTTATCGATATTAAAAAACTAATTAGAACCCATATCTTAAGTGATAACGGCGCTTACCTGATTCCGGTTCTGCTTTTAAATTCACTGGAAATTCCTTTTAAAGAGAATGCCATTGGCAATCCCTATTACGATTACACAAAAGTTGAATCCAACTCGCCGTTCATTACTCTTTTCGAATATCAACGGTTAGTAAGTCATTCAAGCCACAGTAAAGCGCTGGAGGAAAGCCTGCTTGAACGGGAGATTCTTTGTACAGACAAAAGCTCGCTATTTGGCCATATAAACCAACTTTTGCGTGCATTATATTTGAATAGCACAGAGGGTTTGGGAAGTGAACCGCACGCTGCAAGCGGTGCTTATTCTGCCATTCTTTCCTTTAGGTACTATTATAATACCTTGAAAAAAACGCTTAAAACCAAGTGTTCGAAAGAGGAAGAGGCAATCCCTGACATACCTAAGGCCGTGGACGAAGAGATTGAAAAATTGTTCAGGTTCTCTTTTGATGTGAAAACAAATGAAAAGGCTGGCAACGACCTTTGTATTGCAACCCGCAGGGAGGAACTGGACACTGCCGTTCAAGAGCACTGGGAAATTTTGGCTAAAATCACTCTCTCTGAAGAAAGCAGGGTCGCTTTAATTAAAACAGCCGTTGCAGTCCTTAAGGAAAAACGGCAGCATTTAAAAAATGCGCTTGAAAACGATAACCATGCGTCTGAAAAAGCGGGTTTAACGCAATTAGTACTCGATTGGTTAGGGGTGCCTTTTGCCATCTCCTCCCTGCAAGAGGTGGTTCTTCTTGCTGCAATGCAACCGGCTGAAATTAGGCAACTGTGCCAGGATGCCGAGATAAACAAACAAATAATTAAAAAAATAGACTCACTTGATACGCTGATTGGCGTA
Organism: Tatlockia sp.; assembly: GCA_041659885.1. GTDB lineage: Bacteria > Pseudomonadota > Gammaproteobacteria > Legionellales > Legionellaceae > Tatlockia. The sequence goes on along the minus strand of JBAZXN010000005.1, from coordinate 101,487 downwards.
CTGATTGAATCAAAACCCACAAGCCTTGAGGCTCTTTTTGAAAAGACAGGGGAGCAAATCGCAGAACGATTGCTGCAATACGATAATGAGTTTCCTGCCCTCATCGCTTTGCTTGATCCTGCGCGCATCCGCATGTGTTGCAGAGTTTTTCCACATAACCTGCACACGGCGGATCAATTGGCTCATCTGTTGTCAGAGTTGTTACCGAATCAGTTGAATGCGGTTTTGGACGCTGACATTTTGAATTCGATAGCACGCTCTCCAGAGCAGGTTGGGCAATTTCTTAACCATTTCCCACCCCTTGAATACCCTGTTATCTTTAACAAATTGAAACGCGTTCTTTTTAAGGCAAGTGAAACGCTGGATGGAATGCTTATCCTGCTTGGCAGCCTTCCGCTCACCTCGCGCAACCAGGTTGTAGAGTTATTAAAAGCGCAGTTTTTTACTCTGGTTACCAGGGCTGAGGATTTCATTACGCTATTGGAAGATAGCAATTTTGCAGATTACGATGATCCTTTTGTTCAGATTATGCGAACCCTGGCTGAGCAACTTATTCTTACCGAAAAGGATTTTTGCACGGTCTTTCACGCGCTTTCCTCTCGAGCGGAGCGCGATACCTTTTGTTTTCTGCTTCATGAGCGTTTGGAATGCTTTAATCCGCTCATTCAAGCCCGCACGCCTGATGAAATGATGGCGTATTTTAAACAGTGTGATTCGTTTGAAGCATTTGAACGCGCGTTTCACTTTGCGCCGCCGGAGTGTTACCACTCTATTTTAAATGAAGTGCTTAAGGACGAGAGACTGTTGCCGCATCTGTACTCTCTGCGTAATTTGCGAAAACTCGCTGAATATATTGCTTCCAACCAATCCGATTTGTTTTGTGAGAAATTAAAAGGTGTCTTTCAAGCGCTGATTGACTCGCCTGATACGATACATCTCATTTTTGCGACCTTCCCCTGGAATGTTGCTTACGGCATTGTTGACCAGATAGACATAAGGCCATTATTTAGCAAGGCGATTGATTACTGTGATTTCATCAGTGAGATGATGAGAATAGGCACAGCGCACTATTTTTGGCGTATTTTGGAAGAGGATTTTGTTGATGCAGTGCAAACTAATGAGGATTTTAAAAAAGCAATCAATACCCAACATATCCCATTAAAATTGCGACTTTACAAGGAAAAAAAGAGTCTTCTTGAGCACTATATAAAAACCTGTCCCAAGTCGTTCGTTGCCATCGCAACCAATTTACCGGAAGAGGAAAAAATTGCACTTTTTGCATCGATTAAAGCAATGCTTTTGCCGACTATTGAAACGATGCGCGATTTTATTGTCAATTTTTATAATGTTGCGCCCTGTTCAGCCATCATTGTTGGCTCAAAAAGCACATTATGTCGCCTGATCCACTCTATAGGTGAGCTACGCACCATGTTTTTATTTATGCGCCGTGTCAGGGATGTCGTGTACCAAACCCTCAAAAAGAAAATTCCTTATCTTATCGCAACGGTAGAGGATTTTAAAACATTGCATGAACTCCTCAAAAACTATTTTCCGGGAAAAAATTACTTTCAAGAAATTTGCGAAATGCAGTTAACTGGCTTGCTACCCTGCAAAGCAATCGATATGGAAGCAACCGTGCAGCAACTTAAGCTTGCTGACAAAGTGCAAGAGGGTGTTCTTTTGACGCAATTGTTCCATCAGTTGCAGTTTTCCGTGCGACAGAATACCGTTTCTTTTTTTGGCGAGGAAAAGGCGAATTGTCTGGTTAAACCGCATCAACTGGAGTTCAAGTAATCGAGTTAAAACCTTTTTCTTCAGAAATTAACGCGGAAGGTATTCTCAAGATCCCTTATTGCGCGTATATAATAAGAAAAAACACCCATTTGAATAACTATGAAATCGATCACCCTTGTTCTCATGCTTACGCTGGCCGGACTACAGTATAAATTGTGGTTGAGTGAAGACGGTGTATTGCAATGGCATGCATTGGAAAGCAAAATTGCCGAAAAAGCCAGGGAAAATGAAAAACTCGCAGTGCGAAACCGCGCCATTGAAGCGGACATTATTGAGCTAAAAAGCGGCAATCAAGCGCTGGAAGAGCAAGCCCGTTACGAGTTAGGCATGGTAAAAGAGGACGAAACCTACTACCAGTTTGTCGATTAACCCCCACTAAAACCTCCAACGCATCCTCCAAAGAAAACCTTGGTTACGCTCTCGCTGCACCAAGGCTACGTTGTTACTGAATCGTTACTTGTAATTATTGGTAGCCTTGATGGAGCGTAGCGCAATCAAGGTTTTCTTCGGAGGATGCGGTAAACCTTGGTTACGCTCTCGCTGCACCAAGGCTACGTTGTTACTGAATCGTTACCTGTAATTATTAGTAGCCTTGATGGAGCGTAGCGCAATCAAGGTTTTCTTTGGCGGATGCGGTAAACCTTGGTTACGCTGCGCTGCACCAAGGCTACGTTGTTACTGAATCGTTACTTGTAATTATTGGTAGCCTTGATGGAGCGCAGCGCAATCAAGGTTTTCTTTGGCGGATGCGGTAAACCTTGGTTACGCTCTCGCTGCACCAAGGCTACGTTGTTACCGAATCGTTACCTGTAATTATTGGTAGCCTTGATGGAGCGCAGCGCAATCAAGGTTTTCTTTGGCGGATGCGGTAAACCTTGGTTACGCTGCGCTGCACCAAGGCTACGTTGTTACTGAATCGTTACTTGTAATTATTGGTAGCCTTGATGGAGCGTAGCGCAATCAAGGTTTTCTTTGGAGGATGCGGTAAACCTTGGTTACGCTCTCGCTGCACCAAGGCTACGTTGTTACTGAATCGTTACCTGTAATTATTAGTAGCCTTGATGGAGCGCAGCGCAATCAAGGTTTTCTTTGGAGGATGCGGTAAACCCCTGGTTTCTTTAAACTGCGACAAGCTCAGCCCCTACATTGCCTGGCGTCTTATCCCAAAGGCTCACGACATAGCCGCCGCCGCCAGAGCCTGTGGGCTTGACCGCTAAAGCCCCTGCATCAAGAAGCATTTGCATGTGACGGGCAAGCGCTTCACTGACAAGTCCCCATTGCTCAAAACAGGTGGCCGCTTGTTGCAGGGCTTCTGCTAACAAAGGGAGTGATTCAGGGCTATCCTCACTGAGGGCGCTACGTGCTTTTTCTACATTTTGGTTCATTTGCTCATCGATGCGTTGTGCTTCTATGGCATCGTTTTGCCAAAGTTCCTGTACTTTTTCGATGCATTGCGCAGTCTTGCCAATGTGGCCGCAAGTCGATAAATACCACTTGGGCTGCCAGGTTTGAATCAAGGGACTAATATGCCCTTGCTTAAAATAGATGCCTTCTTCAGCAGAAACACCGGCAATATCAAGCCCACTGCTTTTGCCATGAAATAAATGCTCAAGCTCTTTTGCAAAAGCAAAAATAGATTGGTCTTCCAGGAGATGCTCGTAAGCAAACCAGCGGGCAACAGCCACACACAGGGCGGCAGAAGCGCCTAAGCCGACTCCAATGGGTATGGTGTTGCAAAGCGTAAAATGCCCATAGAGCGGCTTTAAAGAACGCCCCAGTAATTGGTGCCCCTGTTTAAGTACGTTCCAAAATAAATGGTGCATGTCCGAGTCGCTTGCTCCTTCAAAGTCTGCACTCAACTCGGTTGTGGATTTTGTATAGCTTAAAATCAGGGATTTTTCTTTTATCGGAAAAACCAAAGCCCCCTGGCCGCGAATGACTGCGTGCTCGCCTGCTAAAATCCACTTGCCGTGGGTAATCGTTTGAAAATCAAAGGACATCGTAATTGCCAACCAGATAATCTTGCTTAAACTGAAGTGCTAATTCGGTTTGATCAGGACGATAAAGGAGATGAATATTGGGGCCTGCATCCATCGTAATGATTGGGCCATCTCCCTCGCGTTGCCACAAGGCTTCAAGGCTTTGCAAGGCTTCGTCACTGCGTTCATTCATGTATTGAAAGGGTAAAAGGCTTGTTTTAAACAGTTGATGCATGTCTTGAAACTCTTTCCAGCAGATTCGATAGGCAGATTGCCAATCTTCTGCACGGAAAGCATCCAGCAATACTTTCAGGTTTTCGCTCGCTCGCTGACTGCGTGTTAAATACAGGTGAGAGGTTTTAACCCGTTGGTGCGCTTCGCTGGAAGGAACCTGTTTTTCATCGTGACTAATCAGGATCACCTGATGATTCAAATGCATATAAGGCAACTCGATTGCGCTCACCCGGTTTTCCTCCCACAGCGCCCATGGTGAGAAAAAAGAGCGGCAGGAAGAGCCTGAACCTTGCATGCTAAGTTGTGCTTGTTCCTCTACAGAGGGTAGCGCTTTTCCGGTTAATTCCGAAAGGGCGAGGGCTGCGCATTTGGTTAAGGCAGCAAAACTTGAAGCCGAGCTTGCAAGACCACTACTGTGCGGAAAATTGTTGGTAGAGCGCACAATGAATGCACCCGTATAGTGAAAGTGGTTTTTGAGGCGTGCCAGATGCTTTAAAAAACGCGCCTGACCTGCCGGTGCTAAAGCAAAAGGCTCAGCGCCCGGGATTTCAAGCGGTTCCCAAAAGTCTTTTGTTCCGGATTGCTGCTCAAGCACTACACTGCTTTGCAGGTTATTTAAGGTATAGGATAAGGAAGAATTATCCGGCAAATTGCTGTCATTTTTTTTGCCCATGTATTTAATCAGGGCAATATTCGCAGGCGCTTGAGCAAACCATTGCATACCGTTATTCTCCTCTGTTGCCGTGCCCTAATGACCCGGGGTGTCGTTCCATAATAATTTATGCAGTTGCAATTGAAAACGTACAGGCAAGCCGTCTTTCACTATCCAATCGGCAAGCGTAGTTGGATTGAGCTGGTTAAAGCTTGGGGAAAAAAGCAGCGTTGCCCGCTCATGCAAGCGGTGCGCTTTAATGACCTCACAAGCCCACTCGTAATCCTTGCGGCTGCACAATACAAATTTGATTTGGTCGCTTTGTTTTAAATAATCTACATTAGTCAAAAGATTTTTATGGCTTTCGCCGGAGTCCGGTGTTTTCAAGTCCATCACCACCATTACGCGTTGATCAACTGCTTTAATATCCATAGCGCCGCTGGTTTCAAGCGAAACCTGGTAATTCTGATTACATAATGTTTCAAGCAAGTGAAAACATCCCGGTTGTGCCAGCGGCTCACCGCCTGTGATGCACACATAAGGACAATGATAAGATGCTATCTGCTCAAGAATAGTTTCCATCGGGGTTAGCTTGCCCCCACTAAAGGCATAGCTGGTGTCACAATACTGGCAGCGTAAAGGACAACCCGTCAGACGAACAAAAACCGTTGGCAAACCCACATGAAGGGATTCGCCTTGCAAGGAATGAAAAATTTCAGTAATACGTAGTTGACTGCTTTGCTTCATGACACGCCCAAAGACTCCAGTTTAATAGTAGCCAACTGTGCTGTTGGAGTATCAGGATAATTTTTTAACACTTGTTGTAAGCGCATGCGGGCATCGCCTTCTTTTCCGGAGGCGGCAAGGGCGTAGCCAATTTTGAGGGTGCTGGCAGCCGCTTTACTGGATGAGGGGAATTGTTTTAACACCGTCTCAAAGTGCGAAATGGCTTTAGGGTAATTGTTTTTTACCATATACAGTTCACCAAGCCAATATTGGGCATTTGCAGTATAACCCCCTTGCGGGTATTGCTGAATGAAGGTTTGCATAGCCGCTAATGCTTCATCAAAACGCTTGTTTTTTACTAGTTCATAGGCTGCCAGATAACTAATCTGTTCATCGGCCGGGTTGCCGCGAAAACTGGTTAATTGCGGATTGTTGGAAGGCGCCTCCAGTGAAGCAGGCATTGCAGGTGCTGGCTGCGTTGGCACAGGCACATTGATATTTTGTGGCGCAGGTTGGGGTGTGAGCGCTGCACTGTTTTTACCGGAATGCCCTAATCGTGCATCCATGTCTTTATAAAAAGCCAACTGTTGCTCTTGCAAACGCTTTAAATCGTGCGCCTGCACTTCCAGTTGCCCCCGTAACTCCTGAATATCCTGTTGCAAGCCTTGCAGTTTATTCAGTAATTCCCCGCTGTCCATATTTCTTGCTTCAATCGTATCACGCGCAAGGGGGATTTCTTCCTCACGATAGCCGGTTTTAGAGCGTTCTTTGGCAACAGGCTGCACAGTGGCGGCCTGTTGTTCATCAAAAATGGCAAAATTTTCACTGTCATCCACTACTGGAGCAATGGCAACAGCCTGCAAAGGGATAAAGCAGATTGCGCTTAAGCACAGTAGCAGCCGATAGGAGTATTTCATCATCTTGTTGCCTCATAAGTTAACTCAACGCGACGGTTCATTTTATGTGCTTCCTCGTCGTGACCAACATACAGCGGGCGTTCTTTACCGTAACTGACTACGCGGATTTGTTGCCTGCTGACGCCTGATACCCGCAATATTTCAGCAACTGTATTGGCGCGTCGTTCACCCAATGCTACGTTGTATTCGCGGCTGCCGCGTTCATCGGTGTGGCCGGCCAATAAAATGTGCGCACCAGGATGTGCACTTAAATAGTCCGCTTGAGCCATGAGCGAGGGGCGGTATTTAGGCGCAAAGCTGCTGTCATCGTAAGAGAACAAATAACGCTGATTGTGGGGAGCTTGCGTTGTGTAGGATTCGCCGGGAGCTTGTCCTGCAAATTGGGTAAACTGACCTAAACCGTGTGCAGAAGCACCCTCGCCGAGACCGATGTCGGCTCTGCCTGGTGTCTTTGAACAGGATGCCAGCAGTAAAATTCCTGCCGCCACAAGTCCTAACTTAAACGATCGGGCTTTCATCATCAATCTCCTTCTAATTCATATTGGTTTTAATGCGCCTTAATGGCGGGTCATTGTACAATTGTTTTTAGCTTTTCGCTATGATACTTGTCGCTAATGCGTTTTCGGTATTTTAGGCGACTTGATTTTTTTGTTCAAGATTTTAAAAAAGACGCGTAATAGCTATTCTATTGCAGTCTTTTTTAAAATCTTGAGCGAAAAAATCAATAGCATAAAAGCCGAAAACTGGTTGGTGACAAGTATATCACAGCAAAATTTTTTCTTGCCTCATTTTGAATGCGTATTTTTCCTGGCTTCTGCAATGACAAAGCGCGTTGTTTCGGCGGTAAATAACTCAGCCGCGCGGTTTGCTGCAACCACTCCACCGTAAGGAGATGCCGAAGGGCTGCAAATGTGCTCGCTAATTAAGCGCGAGGCGATAACATGATTGTCTCGCATATCCGTTAGCACGACTTTTACCACCAGGGAGATTACGCTGGGATTTTTTAGGAAATTTTGTTGCAATTCAATTAATTGCGTATCCAGGCGGTAATCGGTTAATTCCGCATGCGGGCTGGAGGCTACGGCATAAAAATACCCACTGCGCTGGATACTTTGCACAATCAGGGGGAAAAGCATGTTGGCCGGTTGGTCAACCCAGGCATTATTGGCAAAGGCTGTGAGCTCAAAAGGCTTTTTCATATAGAGCATCTCTTCCGTTTGGTAACCGGCAACCGCTTCGGGTAGCGTTACTAAAATAGAGCGCTGAATCGGGCTTTTTGCAAACTGTTGTTGACTGTATGCTGTTAATTTGTATTGATTTGAAACCGGTGTTTTAACTGCCGAACAGCCAATCAATAACAGGCTAACTAAAAAAAGGAGTGCTGTTTTTCGCATATTATTCTCCCGGACCCGGTTGGGGTGGTGTTGTGCCACGGATAATGACTGCGGGGTTTTGCCGCATCTGCGCACTCACTTTTTCAAGGTTTGCAGCAATAGTCTCCATTCGATGCAGTACGGTAATTGCTGAAGGAACGGCTTGTTGGGATATTTTATCAATTGCTGATTTACCCGATTCCATGGTCGTACTGACGCTTTTGCCGGCATCGGTCATGGAATTAGCCATACTGCGCATGCTGGCAACCCCTTCCTTCAAATCTTTCATCAATTCAGGAAAATGATGGCTTGCAACAGAGGCATTATGCAAAAGGACATCCGCACTCTGGATGCTTTGGTTAATGTGTTTGCTGTTTTTAGCCATGACACCGCTAAAGGTTTTAATGTTTTTCAGCGCTTGATTTACATTTTCAATATTTTCCCGATTAAACACTTCGCCAATTTGCTTACTGACCTTATTGACGCTTTCAGACACCTCTTTAAGTACCATGTCAAGCTGGTGGAAAAGGGAGGGTGTGGCTGGAATAACCGGATAGGGTTCGTTTGGCTTGGGCTTTAAGGGAGTAAGATCAGCGGAGCCTGCAGAAAGTCCAACAAAGGTATTTCCGGTAATTCCTTGCGAAATCAAGGTGGCGGTAGTACTTGCAGTAATAGGGGTTCCCTCTTCAATACTTAAAAGCAGTTCAACTTGTTGGGGATCAGCCGGGTTTAGTTTAATTTTATTCACAAAACCCACTTTAACGCCGTTAAATTTCACAGGCGATTGATCGCTTAAACCCGATACGGCTTCTCGAATATAAACAAGGTAGGTATCGTATTTTTTTTGGTCAAAGCCCACCGATAGCCAAAGGCCTGTGGCAAGCAATGCCCCGGCAAGAATCAGTACTGCCAGACCGACCAGGGTGTAATTGGTTTTCGCTTCCAAAAATACTGCTCCCGTTTAGACAAGGCATCCACTTAAAATTTGCTGAAATAGCCAGCAATCAGAGGATGCGGATTTTTTGCCAATTCATCAATAGGGGCAACGCTTAATATTTTCCCCTCGCCCACAAAAGCAATTCTATCCGTAGTGCGCCGCAGCGATTCAATGTCATGGCTTACCATTACAATGGTAAGATGCAATGCGTCCCTTAAAAAAAGAATTAATTCATCAAAAAGGCGTGCGCTGCGCGGATCAAGCCCTGTTGTTGGTTCATCTAAAAAAAGAAGTTCAGGATCCATAGCGATTGCTCTTGCCGCTGCGGCGCGCCGTTGCATCCCGCCACTCAATTCAGCAGGGTATTTTCCTGCGGCCTCCATGGGTAATCCTACCAAAGAAATCTTGAGCATGGCGAGTTCTTCCATAAATTTTTCATCCAGGGTAGTAAACTCGCGCATGGGAAACATAATATTTTCGAGCACGGTCATTACCGAGAACAGCGCACTGTGTTGAAACATCATTCCCCAGCGTCGGCGTATGGCATTGGCCGCACTGCCTGTCAGGTGAGTGATTTCCTCGCCAAACACTTTTAACGAGCCGCTGGTTGGCTTCAATAGCATTAACAGACTGCGTAAAATGGTTGTTTTACCGCTGCCGCTTCCCCCGATAATGGCTAAAATCTCACCTTTATTGACGGTGAGATTCACATCCGAGTGAACCCACTGGCTGCCCAGGTAATTGGTTAAATGGGTGATTTCAATGACCGGCTCAACCATCAAATGCCCATCCAGCTGTATATTATAGAATAAATGGCATCGGCTACAATAATTAAAAACAAGGCCTGTACCACACTTTTGGTGGTTTGGCTGCCAATGCTGTCGGCATTGGGTTGTACTCGAAAGCCCTGGAAACAACCGACCAAAGCAATAATCAGCGCATAAGTTGGCGCTTTGTACATGCCGAGTAAAAATTGCTGAAGCCCCACGGAGTCTTTAAGGCGGGTTAAAAAATCCATATACCCCACATTGAGCATCCATTTTGACATCATTGCCGCCCCAATAATACTAAATACATTAGCCCAAAAAATCATTAGGGGAAAGACCAGTTGCAAGCTCAATACTTTGGGCAAGACTAACAGCTCGGTAGGGGATAGTCCCATCGTGCTTAAGGCATCAATCTCTTCGTTAATTTTCATGCTGCCCAGTTGCGCGGTAAAGGCAGAACTGGTGCGCCCTGCCACAATGATAGCAGTAATTAAAGGGGCAAACTCTCTAAAAATAGCCATTCCTGACAAGTAGGCAATAAACACACTGGCGCCGTAAGTTTGAAGTTGCAAGCCCATTTGGTAGGCGAGCACTACTCCAATTAAAAAAGAAAGCAGGGCAATGATGGGCAGGGATTGGATGCCAGCGGAATAAACATTTGAAAAAATACTCGGCAATTGAAAACGACGCCACTGCGTCAGGGCTTCTAAAAATTTGGAACTGAGATCACCAATTAAAATGATAAAGCCGTCTGCTTGCTCGAGTTTGTGTACCGCTCCCTCACCCAATCGGCTCAGCAGGTTGCGTTTTTTTACAGCAGGCGGCAGGTAGCTTAGCGAATCCTTGTTGTCTTCAATTAATTTTAATAAGGCAAGCTGCTGTTTGTTGAAATGGGCTAATTGAACGGTCTTTCCTTTTTGTTTCAGCGCATCAATGCAGTGCATCAGGGTCAGTGCGCCTGAACTATCAAATGCAGTCAGGGCCTCACCACTTATCGTGATGTTTTCCTCTTCCGGGAGAGTGGAGAAATCAATGCTTTTTTGCATGATCTGAAGCGATAATAAAGCCCAGGCCCCTTTGCATTGATAGCAATGGTCTTCAGTATTGACTATAAACTGTGCTGATTTGTCCGTGGTCATAGTGAATTACACTGCGGGAAATAGTCTAGCATAATCTAAATACAAGATTGCCGCAAAATTTTTACAAAAAGAAAACCACTGGTTTGCTTCGTGTGCTTTGTGATAAAATCCAGCCTATTTTTCTGGCATGAATGAGTATGAAGTACAGTCAATTCGAAAAGCGCAAGCAGGATCACATTGATCTTGCCTTAATGCAAGCCAATCAAGCCAGTGAATTGAACGCACTAGACCGCTTGGCTTTATTGCACGAAGCGCTTCCAGATCTCGATTTTGATGAAATTAAACTGACCGGTCAACGCTTTGGGCAGGAAGTGGCTAAACCCTTTTTAGTCAGCTCAATGACTGCCGGCCACAGTGGTGCAGTGAGCATTAACCGCAATCTGATTAGTGCCTGCAACGCGTCAGGTTGGGCCATGGGAGTCGGCTCACAACGCCGGGAATTAACCGATACCCTGGCGGCATCGGAGTGGCATGCCCTGCGAGCGGATTTTCCGAATGTGAGGCTTTATAGTAATTTAGGTATTGCCCAGGTAATTCATACGCCGATAAAAACTATTCAAAAGTTAGTGGATGCATTGCAGGCTGAAGCTTTAATTATTCATTGCAATCCTTTGCAAGAAGCCATCCAGCCGGAAGGAACGCCCCAATTCAAAGGCTGTTTTGATGCCATTTCGCAATTGGTTCGGGAATTGGGTAAGCCGGTTATCATCAAAGAAACCGGTTGTGGTTTTGCCAAATCGACATTACAACGGCTTAATGAAACAGGGGTTGCCGCAGTCGATGTCAGCGGCGTGGGCGGCACGCATTGGGGGCGCATTGAAGGCCATCGGGCACAAGAGGGGAGTATGAAGCATCAAACGGCGCAGACCTTTCGAAATTGGGGCATTGATACGGTTTCGAGCATCCGAAATGCCTTGGCACTTTCTCCTCAATTTGAGGTATGGGGTTCAGGAGGTGTGCGCAATGGGTTAGACGCGGCCAAATTATTTGCCCTTGGCGTCACCACCGTAGGCTTTGCCAAGCCTATGCTTCCTGCCGCACTCGAAAGTTCGCAAAAAGTGCTTGATTTAATGCAGTTAATAGAATACGAATTAAAGGTCGCAATGTTTTGCACGGGCAGCCGTATTATCAGTGAGTTAAAGGAGAAAACATGCCCTTAAGCAAACAAGCCGGTCTTTTGTTTCAAGGTTTTTCCAAATTATCGCGCGAGGAGCGGTTTCAGCGCTTGTTGAAATTAGGGGCTTTGACGGAAGAAGAAGTGGACTACCTGCGGGCAGGTGGCATCCATGATCCGACACTTGCCGACAAATTAATTGAAAATGTGATTGGTTATTTCCAATTACCCTTAGGGGTCGCAACCAATTTTTTAATTGATGGAAAAGATTATGTGATTCCATTGGCGGTCGAGGAAACCTCTATCATCGCCGCCTTATCCAAAACTGCAAAATGGATTCGACAGTGCGGTGAAATTACTACCGGTATCGAAGGGGATTGTATTATTGGCCAAATCCAATTGGCTAAAATAAGCAATTGGGCGCGATTTGCAGCTATTTTCGCCGAAAACAAGTCGTTTCTCATTGAAAAAGCCAATGAAGATGTTGCGTTTAACATGGTGAAGCGTGGGGGTGGGGTAAAGGATTTGGAGTTGCGTTGCCTGCCACGTGAAGACGGCAAGGACATGGCCGTTATCCATCTGAAGATGGACAGTTGCAATGCCATGGGAGCAAACATCCTCAATCAGGTGTTGGAATACTTAAAGGAGCCTTTAGAGCATCTCACCGGTGAGCAAGTGACCATGTGTATCTTGTCGAATTTAAACGATGAGAAGTTAACAACGGCCAAAGTAACCTTACACGAAGTGGATCAGGAGCTGGGTGAGCGCTTGCAAGAAGCTTCACTCTTTGCAGAAACCGACTCTTACCGGGCGGCAACGCATAACAAGGGCGTTATGAATGGAATTGATCCCGTTTTGATTGCTACAGGCAACGATTGGCGGGCGGTAGAAGCTGGGATGCATGCCTATGCGGCACGCAGTGGTCATTATCAAGCCATTACCCGGTGGCGTTATCAGGACGGTACCTTAACCGGTCTATTGCGCGCTCCCATTATTGTTGGCATTGTAGGGGGAGTGACGGCGTTGCATCCCACCGCTAAATTGTGCTTACGCATGATGGGCATTGAATCGGCCAATCATTTATCCCGTATTCTTGCAGCCGTTGGGTTAGTGCAAAACCTTGGTGCTATCAGAGCCTTGTGCACGGAAGGCATTATTCAGGGGCATATGAAATTGCATATTGATAATTTATTAATGATGGTCAAGGCAACCGACAGTGAGTTACCGATTTTAAAAACACGGTTACAAAACTGGCTGGCAACCAATAAGCGCGTCAGTTTAAACAATGCAAGTGCGTTGTTGGCTGAAATACGGCAAATACCCACAACATGAAGTGGTTTATTCCTGCCAAAACCTTTTTAGTCGGCGAATACGCTGCTGTAGCCGGTGAACCGGCTATTCTTTTAACCACATCACCTTGTTTTGAGCTGTCTTTCACGGAAAACAATACGATGCAGGGGATTCATCCTGATTCGCCTGCTGGCCAATGGTGGTCGCACCACCGTATTGATTCTTGCGGTTTGCATTGGGAAGATCCTTATCAGGGTCTTGGCGGATTGGGGGCATCCAGTGCGCAATTTCTGGGAGCCTATCTTGCCAGTTGCCATGCATTGCAGGTAACGCCTGACTACAGCGCACTATTGGATGCGTATTACCAGTGCGCCTGGAATGGGGAAGGGTTAAAGCCTAGCGGTTACGATATGATTTCGCAATCCCAAAACCGCTGTGTGTACATTCATAAAGAACAAAAAAAAGTGGAGTGTTACGATTGGGTTTTTAAGGACATCGCTTTTTTATTGGTGCACAGCGGCCAAAAACTGGCAACGCATTACCATTTACGACGTGCAGCCCTACCGCCTCTAGCGCAATTGGTGGCCACTGTACAACAAGCACGGCGTGCTTTTTTGCGAATAAACAGTGAAAAATTGATTTGCGCGATAAACCAGTATCAAAAACAGCTTGAAGCGTTTTCTTTGGTGGCCCCGCATACCATTCGCTACGTAAACGATTTCAGGCGCTCGAAAGATATTTTGGCAGCCAAAGGATGCGGCGCATTAGGATCGGATGTTCTTTTATTAATCGTACCCGGCACCTGTTTAAGCGAAAAAATGGAAAGTTTGGGCAGAGAAGGTTGGACAGTTTTAGCAACAAGTGATAATTTGTATAGAGATTGTCCCGTAATGAAAAATAAACCGCATAAAACACTTGAAATTTTACCCTAATCGGGTATGATTCCAGCCTCTTTGGGGCCGTTAGCTCAGTTGGTAGAGCAGGAGGCTTTTAACCTCTGTGTCATAGGTTCAAATCCTATACGGCCCACCATATTGCTAAAGCCATTCGCTTTGCAATGGGCACTCAAAGAAAATAACGCATTAGGGCCGTTAGCTCAGTTGGTAGAGCAGGAGGCTTTTAACCTCTGTGTCATAGGTTCAAATCCTATACGGCCCACCAAATCCCTATATTGCGCTCGTAGCTCAGCTGGATAGAGTACTTGGCTTCGAACCAAGGTGTCGGGGGTTCGAGTCCCTCCGAGCGCACCACCAAAATTCCCCAATTCCCAATTCCCAATTAGGGGTCAAGTCTTTTGATAATCAAATTGGAGATGGGCATCAGAAATAATACTTAAGAAAAGCGTTCGCTCTTGGTCGCTGTTGAAAATCTTGCGACGGCCTGCTCCACGATTCATAACATGATAATAAGCATTGGGATATTCAATGCGCTGCGGTCTGGACATTTATGTTTACTCCAAGTCTTTCCATGCGAACTTGCAGACATATTTTACTCAGTATTTATTAAGAAAATAATCCCTTTATCAAAAGACTTGATAATCATTTGTTATACCCCCTATTTGACCCTATTCTCTCCAATATAATTTCCAGTTTCCAATTTGGAAATCGGAAACTAGCATGCTATAATCCCATTAAAATAGACTGGAGCTTTTCATGCTTAAAGGGCAAGACATAGCTATTCTTATTAAATTGCTTTTAAAAAATAATACTAAAGCAAAAATTGAGTTTAAAAGCATAGCTCATGAGCTTTATATCAGCCAATCTGAAGTGACTAAAAGTATTAAAAGGCTGGAGACTTCGAAGCTTTTAACACGTTATTCAGATGATAGCATTGAATTACATAAGCACGAGCTTATGGAGTTTTTTGTCCATAGTGTGAAGTATCATTTTCCGGCGGAAATTAATATAGCAACCCGTGGCATGCCAGCGGCCTATAGCTCCCCTCATTTTAAAAGATTAATCTTGAGCGAGGATTTTTATGTATGGCCCTATATTAATGGTGATACAAAAGGTCTTGCCCTAACCCCTATATACAAAACATTACCCAATGCTTTGGATAAAAGTCCTGATGAGAATTTTTATGCCATTATCAGTGCACTTGATCTGATCCGATTAGGTGGGAAGCGAGCAAATAAAATTGCAAAAGAACTATTGGAACATTTTGTATGGAATCAATAAGAGTTAAACAAAATAAAGAAGCACTTTATCAGGCGGCAACGCTTTTAAAAGATCTAAATGAACAAGTTGTTTATGTCGGTGGCAGAATCGTTGGACTATTGATAACTGATTTAATAGAAGATGATGTACGACCAACCTATGATATTGATGTCGCTCTGGATTTAGGAAAAACTGATATTGTTGCCCATTACTCTTTACAGAAAAAACTGGAAAGCTTAGGTTTTAAGCCGGATGGGAATGTCAATTGCAGATATGTATTAAATGAGTTTATGATTGATATCATGTATACCGATGGTGCTTTACAAGGAATCAATTCAAATTGGTATCAGGCGGGTTTTGACAATGCAATTGAGATTCAAATTAAAGACAAAAAAATCAAAATACTCAATGCGGTCTATTTCATAGCCACAAAGCTTGAGGCATTCACTGATAGAGCCTATAAGAATAATGATTATTGGGATTGTAAGGATTTAGAAGATATCATCAACGTTATCAATGGCAGACCTGAATTATTAGTAGAAATAATGAATTCACCGAAAGATGTTATACAATTTATTTCAGGATACTTTAAAAAGCTTATTGAAGATCCTAAATGGTTAGAGGCGATAAAAGCAATCGCTCGGCTTGAACGCTCTAGAAATATTGTTTTAGGTGCTATAGAAAAAATTATCACTTTGTAAATTGGCATATTGAATTTCCAATTAGGGGGGCAAGTCTTTTGATAATCACTACTATTTTCAGCCAGTAGTTCATTATTCTTGTTTTCTCCAGAATTAAATCAGCGATTGAATGGGCCCATCCCAATACTCTGAAAAATTGGCAATTGCTACATTGGTATCGGCCTTTTCCCCATCCCATCCAAGAGATTTTGCCACACCTTCCCTGAGTTCTTCCAAGGCTTCTTTTAAACTGCTCATAAGACAGGGAAAAAGGAAATCTAAAGAATAGAAATTTGCAATAGGTAAAATATACGCTTGATTTACTTATGCCTTGAATTAAAATGCATTTTATCTTTCAGCGCCTGATTTTAGCCGAAACACAAAACGCACAGTATTTCAGAAATTATTGGCAAGAGCGTGAAGTACCTGAGCGACAACAGTTGTCTATTCGTGAACAGCATTCACTGATTTCTTTTGGAGTAACCCCTAATGCACCAGGACGCATCGTTTAATAACGCAAAAAATAAAACTATATCAAACTTCAAAAAACACTTCCTAGCGCTTGATTTTAAGCAAAGAGCGCTTTATTTCGAACAAGTCAAAGAATATTTGCCGGATTTTATAGAAACCATCGCTGACGTGAGAACATTGTTCAAGCTGCTCACGCCAGAGCAGCAGCTCATATTAATTCCCTTAATGAAAAAACGGACTGCTGTTTTTATTAAGGATTTCGGCGACTTTTTTGCCCTCATTCGCTTTCTAAAAAATAACAGAAGGACGCTTGCGCTTGAAACCCTGGTCGATGAGCTGAAAAATTACATTAAGAGCACAGCACAATTCGCGACACTCTTAAAGGAGCTTAATAAAGAAGAGCAATTGCTGTGTTTTGAAGCAATGCAAGGCAGTTGGTCAGGGCTGTCGGTTGCGAATATTTATCATTACAAACGATTTTTACTCAATTATTTCACGACCGAACAGCAGACGATTATCCTTCTGGGCATGCTAGATACGCTAATCCGTTTTGTTAAAAATACCGAACGATTTAAACACTTACTTCAAAATCTAACGCCAGAACAAAAATCCATGGTTTTTTTTGCCATGAAAGATAAATTGGTTCAAAAGCGCATCAAAAATGCCCATGATTTTAATGATGCCATGGCCTATTTAACCATCGAGTTGCGAGAGATTCTTTTTAATGAAATGAAGGATAAGCTCGTTTCATTTATCGAATGGGCTGGTGCTTTTGAGCTAGTCATGGCTTTTCTAACCCCTCAACAACGCGCCATGATTGTTCAAATGATTGACAAACAGTTGATTGATTTAATTCATTCAGCAGAAGACTTTGGGTATGTAGTTAAGTATTTAGAGGAAGCACAACGCACCGAGCTATTTAACGCCATCGGCAATCAGTTAACTCACTTTATTCGTAACGTTCGGGACTGTGCCAGCCTATTGCGGTTTTTATTGCCCCATCAAAAAGTTATAGTGTTCCAACAGGTTCAGTACAAGATAATAAACCGCCTTATTGAAGAGATACGATTTGATAGCTTCCATTTCAGTAAATTAGGTAAACATCTTCCCCCTGAGCAGCGCACTTTAATTTTTAATCAATGCGAAACGGAGTTAATTGCGTCAATAAAAAAGCTGTATCACATTGTTTGGATAACAAAATTTTTAGTGGAGGAAGAGCGCGTTATTGTTTGGGATGCGGTAAAAAACAACTTGGCTCGGTTAATGGATAACACTTCTCCCTACGAGTTGCTTGATTATGCTTTAGAAGTTGTAAAATACCTGCCGAAGGTGAGACATGACTTAATGCCTGTGGTGATAGAAAAACTGGTTAGTACGGCGGATAGTTATTTTTATTTGAAAAGAATGATGCCCCCATTAATACCTGCGGAGCAGAAAATTTTTCTTGACTGTTTTGCAGAAAAAAGACTTCTTGATTTTGAGGAGTATCCCTCTTTGCTTCGTATTGTAGAAAAAATGGACGAAGACCAACAAAACCGCTTTCTTCAGGTGAACGGAAACAGTCTCTCAGAGCGAATTCAACAAGCGACAGGCTTTAAACAAATGCTGGATGTTTTAAAACCAGGCTCGCAGTCGGTGTTTATCCATAGCATGCGACAGGCTTTACCTAAATTTATAAAATGCGCTACAGGTTTTGAAAAGATGCTGCTTAATCTACAAAGCGAGCAACAAACACTCCTTACTACTATTTTCCAAGACAAACTACCCGCATTCATTAAAAGTCAGTATAGCTTGAGAGCAGTTCTTAACGTTTTGAATGAAACAGAATGTGTGATGCTGTGTAATGGCGTGATAGCCTGCTCCCCTGATTTTTTAAAAACCATCGATTTGGAGGCGTTAATAAGGGGGTTGACTGCAGAAAAACAGGATGCGATAGCAAGTTGTTTTCGGCAGCAAACCAGGCTTTCGTCAAGCCAGCATACGCTATTTACCCGTTTTAGACCGCATGGCGGTTCCTCCCAACGACCTGAGTCCAATTTTATTGTAGAACCACCTACTGAATTACAAGCTCCCTTATTAAAAGGGTTTGTTGGGTTTGATTATAGCGGTTCTTTTTTTTCACACGGGTTAAATGCTCCTGACAAAAAAAGATTAGCTGAAGTGAGTTGTTCGAATGCTGTCGAAAATTTTTCGAAAAATTAAGTTAGCCTTGGGGGCATTTCAAAACCTGGTTGCAAGCAACCAGACTACTTGCTGCATCTCCTGAAGTTGTTATAACAGAAGATAAATCCAGCGTAATAGGAACCTCCAGGTTTTTTGTTTTCTTAATCAACCTCACCATATAAGCCTGGCAATGAGGCCCCACCCCAGTCTCTGGGTAGAATGCCGTATTTAATATAGGAATGTACACTGGAATAAGGCCAATCGACCACTTTCTGCACCAGTTTATGCTTAACTGGATTGTAATGAATATAATTCACATGATGAAAAAAATCAGTTTCATTGCGGATTCGATGCTCCCAAAAACGACGCTGCCAAAGCGTATATTCATTCCGCGCGTTTTTTAAGAAAGGTTCTCCAAGTTGCAAAATGTCTTGTAAAAAATAGGTTTTTATTTGCCGCCAACGCGTTGAATAATCCTCATCACCCTCTGGAAGCTCCCAGATAGCATGAAGATGTTCGGGTAAAACGACGATTGCTTTTGTAAGGAAGGGGTTGTTTTTTCTCGCACGGCGAAAAGCATGTCCCAATGCGTTTATATAGTTAGTTAGCAAGTTAGAATTTCTATCTTGTAACGTTAAAGTAAAAAAATAGGTGCCACCTTGCGTTCTATCTCTTCTGTAATTTACCATGCGGTTGGTTTTCCATAATGACTTGCTGTTGATAAAATACCATAAAATCATTTGGATATTAACTTTGGGGGTGGAAATCCCGGTTGCAAGCAACCGGGCTACCCGCTGAGAACATGGTACGAGGTAATCCGGTATTTTCCAACAAGCGTAGAAATCCCGGTTGCGCGCAACCGGGCTACCTGCTGAGGAAATGGTACGAGGTAATCAGGCATTTTCCAACAAGCGTAGTCTGGTTGCTTGCAACCGGGATTTCCGCTAATTTTATAGGTAAGACGGCAAATTCCCTGTGTTGATATAGTGATCGGTCGCTTCTTTTAAGCTGTTATTTTGTTCAACTGCATTAGGCGATGATTCATACTGAGACCAGTTCACGCCTTGCCCATTTAATGTGCGATTCCAACTCGAAATTTGTCCACTTGCTTTTGCAAACAGGCTTAATTTCTGCAAAGCACGGTAATCGTCCTGATTACCACTTGCCTTGGAAAGAAGTGATTTCACCCGACTCTTTTCCTGTACGCATAAATTTTCGTCAGGCAGCGTTTGATTGAATTTTTCTGCCTGGCAATAACCTAGCTTCCAGGATGCCTGAACAATCTCCTCTACAGTTGCTTTGTTCTTGGGGCTTAACATGATGTTCCTTTAAAAATGGATGGTTAATTAACCAAAAAAATTTATTGTAAGTTCATGCTGTTTAAAACACAAGCGAGCAAGCGTAGCTGTCTTTTTTAGTCAAAGTGTATAAGCTATTTAGGGCCTGTTTACATTGGGTTTTAGACCGTGAAACCCTTGCTCAATCGGTCAGTGGCACTGCCGGCGCATTGCCTTATTTGCAAGGCATCAGTCAATTTCGATGCACTTACCGAGCGTTTAAAAAAACCGGGACCTGGGGCAGGAGGCTTAATGGTTTTTGCATCAAAAATAGCGGTACGTCCTAATAAATAATGGTCATCATTCGGCTGATAGCACTGAAAAAATGAATTATTAAGGGAGTTTAAAAAAAAGTGGGAATTGCATTTCCCCGCAAGCTTATTCAATCCTATTCTTTCTATCTCGATTTTTTGCATGGGTAAAGGCCATGCAGGTAAACACCCATAGTGTAAGGGGGATAAAAGGAGTTCTACCTTTAATTTTTTTGCTAAACGGTAGGTAAAATTGAGCATCTCGAATAATAACGCCTCCCGTTCAATGGGTTTATATATGGCGATAGTATTTTGCATTTCTGCAAAATTAACGACTAAGAAGAGGCGGTTAGCTTGTTTTGCTTTAGCAAGATATAACCAAAAAAGTGCGACAGGCTGATTGGAGTGGGCATCGGTAGCAACAACAAAGGGCATTGCGTCATCAATAACGCGCTCAATCAGCGCCGGGAAAAAACGGCCCCTGGTTGAGAGGCAGCAATGGGTATCATCCCCTAAAAACCAGGTATGCGGGAGGGTTTTATCCCAGACCGCAATGGTGTATTTTTTTGTTTTTCGCCACTCAAGAGGATGTTCCTGGTTGTTTTCTTCTTCAGACAATTGCTGTAATTGGTGTAAGCGCCGGAGTAATTCACTCACTATGGGCTGAATCCTGTTATTCTCTGGCAAAACCAAGGCGCTCAAACAAGGGGCAATATGCTCAGTTAATACCTTAAGATTACACGAATTATTGATAAAATCGAACTTCTCCTCCGTGGTTTTTACCTTGTTCTTATTAATTTGCTGTATAAAATGACTTAATCGTTTTTTAAGCGTTTCGGCTTTGCGAAAGCCCTGCCTATCCATTAAAACGTCGTGTAATGCGTTTATCAATTGCCATACCGATGTTTTGATTTGGTAAAGTTGTTGATTTTTTTGCCCAAAAAGAGAAAAACACCGTTGTTCCTTAAAACGACCAAGCACTTCCGCAGGAATACCTGCGTCTTTTAAAGCGCGTTGAGTCAATTGATGATGTAAAAAAATAAGGCTGTTTGATGGGGCGTCTTGCTCGTTGACGCCCATTGAGTGGTTTATTTGCCTTGTGAGAAGCAATTTAAAAATCGCCATGTATTCATGATGGGCGTGATTTTCATAAGCCCGGCAAAGAAGTCCAAACTGCGTCAAAGTAAAAACGGGCGCTTCCTGGCTAAAGTAGGACAGGGGAATCGCTAATTCGTGGGCAAAAAATTGCCCTAGTTGGGTTGAAAGCGTCGATACCACCTGGTGATCAAAAACAGGTTTGTTTACCAAAAAATGGGCAAAATCAACCAGATTCACAAACAGACCCTGGCGTATTGCCCGTGACAAGAATGCATACAATAAGCTAAACACCTCAATGATGACTGGCGCCTCTGTAAATTGGATGCAATGCAATTGCGATAAAAGATAATAATGATCGCTTGAGAAGGGGAGTTTTAACAAAGCCTGAATACAGTCCACAAATTGTCGCAATGAGGCGAGTGAGGTTCCTAATGTTTTATAGATCAAAAGGTGCGTGTTTTCATTAAAGAGGGTATGCAGAAAAGCCAATTCATTCTTATGGCTTAAGAAGAGGGAGTCAAAAAGGATTTCGCTACGTCCCTCAAAGCACATTGTTTTTTTAAATTGCGATTCAAAATGCAGGCGATGTGCTTCGTTGTGATTAAAAAAATCCGCGAGGTTAAACTGCTGATACAGCCATTTATGGTGGGATAAATAAAGGGTTTTTTTAAAATAACTCCAGGTTGATTCAAGTGCCTTTTCAAAAGGCATGCGGCTTACTTGGTGATTTAAAAAAATATTGAGATGGGTTAAGGCCATTCTCTCTTGAAAACCGGGAGCAAAACGTTTAATCGCTGGCAAGAGATGAATGGCGAAATTATCCACATACAATAAGCGCTTATGCCGCTCAAAAAAGGGCTGCTCCCTTGTGGAGACAAGCCATTCAATCACCTGATTTTTTTCAAATAAATGGGTTTTTTGGATAAGTGCCAAGGTCTTTTCGGCCTGTGACTGACGAGATTCCTTGGCACTTAAACTATGAGATAGGAGTTCGATTAAGACAGAAGCGTTTTCCTCATTATTTTCAATCAAATAATTGGCCATTTGCTGCGTAATGGAGCAATGTTGTTCACTAAGATGTAATTTTTCAAGGATGAAATGCACCGCATGTAAAGATAATGCAGATAATCTCTGAAAAAGCTCAATAGAGTGTCTTTCTTCTAATTGTTTAATAGGAAAAACGATCGAAGCATTCGAAAATTTTAATGCGCAATCGAGATAAAAAAAACGTTTCTTACCCGGCGTGTTTTCTAATAGCGTATAGAGCGCATCCAGATCTTCCCGTTCCATTAATTGCTTGATGGTCGCTTCAAAAGGGACTGTTTTATCTGTAATTAAAAGCAGTATCTTGCAAATCGGTTCTATTTGGGATGCGGATAAAAAGTAACGAATAAAATCACTACTCAACAGGCGCGTATTTTTATGAGCAAACAGGTTGGCCAAAAGCAAAGAGCAGGGATGGTTTATCAAACAGAAGGTGATCTCTTCCGGATGGCCAATTAATTGCGGTAGTGCTTTTGTTAGCTCACGCGCATGAGGATAATTCAGGAGGCTTTCCAAATATTCTCTGGTAAAAGTAGCGTCTTTAGTTACTTGAAAAAAATTCTCGATGATCTTTTTACAATAAAGTGGAAATTTTTCTTTATCCAATAAATTGTGTGTTTTGAGAAAATCAATGGCATATAGTACGGTGTTCGATTTAAAATAGCGCGTATTAAAATGGTTGAAATTTTCAAAAGTAAACAGTTCATTTTTAATTAAATAATTAAAGGTGTTTAGCGAATCACTTCTTTGAAGATTTAAGCGAACAATTTCGTTATTGAGTGAGCGATAGACTCCTGCTGCATGGTTAAAAAACAAATAGATGGAATTAGAGAAAAGAGAAGTCAGGAAAAGATGCATTTCTTCCGCATTAAGCCAATACTCGGGATCTTTGTCACTCATTGATTGACAAAATTGCGAAATAGACTCCAAAAAAACATTTTTAAAAGCGCTTTTATCAAGTTTATGAGCGAGGTAGGATAGGCTGTCTGGTTGAAGTTTTTCTATTTTATTCAATCGATAAAACTTGCCATAAACCGATTCAGGTATTATCTCTTGTTCTGCGATTAAACGGGCTTTATTTAAAGGAGTTCCTTTTTTATCCAAATAAAATAACCCATCAGCCAAAATAAATAAGGCGTTTACTTTGGATAATTCAGTCAGTGAGGCAAGGGGACTCGCCGTGCTATAAATCGATAATTTCTGGTGTGCGTACCGACTAAATAACTCCAAATAACGGGAAGGGTTATCTCCTTTTTTTCGTTCAGCCAAGGCCTCTTTAATCGCTTTTACCTGGATAGTGCAAATCATAGAATGGAACTCAAATTAAAAATGCGACACTATAGCAATGCCGCTTTGCTGTGCCAAGTAAGACACAGCAAAACCTGTTATTTTTGTCCTGGTTTTTTATTAATAAGCCGCTTGAAAATGCCTTCACAAACCGGCTTTGAACCGCGGGTCGCGAAATAGCTCATGGGGGTAAGAAGCGCAATATCGATGTTCAGATTGGGACATAAAGTCACCCATTCTGCAAAACATTGCTCGTCAATCATATGTTTGCCATATCCCTCTTGCGAATTCCCAAGTTTACAATAGGAAATAGTGGCCATCGCATGTTTCAGTTTTTCTGGCTCTTGTGGCGTGCGTTGGCGAAACATAAATTGCGTGCCGCAATAGAGAAGCGCTTTCTCAAGACCCATTTGGTAGCGCGCCAAAAGTTCGGGTTGATTAAGATCTTTTTGATGAATCCGCTTATCTGACTGCACAATGCGACCTTGCGAAAAATCCTGATAAAACCAAATGAGCCGGCGTATTGCAATCGCGGTATTTAAAGCGATTTTTCGCGGAGTTGACGCGCCTTCTTTCCCCTCTAAAAACTCGGTGTCATAGCTCTGATTTTGGGCAAGATGAAAGGCGTTAAAGAGCCTGTCTGCGGACGTTTGGGTTAATCCGAAGTTCGTTTGATAATTCAATTTAATGCGCTTTTCTGAAAAATTTAAAATCTTTTTCCAGTGACGCAGGCTCGTCTGCGATTTGTAAGTCGATGCTGAACGGCCGCTCATGTCGGTAACATTAGTGGAATCCCCACTGCTTTCCTTTAAAATCATCGCAAGAATATGCGCCCATTGATAGGCAATTTTATCGTCAAAATAAATACCTTGCCTGTTGGCCATCTGTTGATGAATGGCAAAATGTTGGAAAATTAACAGCTTGAGCCGCGGATCAATCCGTTTGCATGCACTGTCTCCATCTTCTGCCATCACCTGCGAAATATGGTCTGTAAGCGCGGGGATTTCGTTCTCGTCCGGTAAACCGGTCAAGTTGGGAAGCCAGCCGCCATCGATGGGGTCTTTGGTTAAATGGAGGTGATCGGCAAGGGATGGCTGTGCCGCTTGTTCAATATCGGGTGAGGCAAACGCCACACAGGACGATAAGGATAAAATAATAACGCGTTTAATGTATTGTCTTTTCATAATAATCACTACACTCATAGTTTATGTACAGGTGTTTTTATTTTTCCCCTCAAAAGCTATCCGCAAAACGACTGGTCAATTGGAACGGAAAGCGGGTTAAAAGTTAGGTTCAATTTGTAAATTAACGCTTTTATTAATTGCAAATTAAACGTTCGAAAAAATCAGAGTAACAACAGTTTTTATAGCGGGTTCATTAGCTAGTATAGCAAATAGGGCGTCTTTCAACGCGAATTTAAAAAATTCTTGATGTAATTGATTGTTTCATCGTCTATTTTTTTTTCATCGTTTTGCAAACAATGCAAGTATTTATCCGCGAGTTCCTTACCTAATTCGACCCCCCATTGATCAAAGGGATTAATATTCCATATGACACTTTGCACAAAGATTTTGTGCTCATAGATTGCTAAAATTTGCCCTAATGTTTTGGGCGTTAAATTAGCGAGTAAAATGGTGGTGGACGGGCGATTTCCCGGGTAAATTCGGTGAGGCAGTAATTGCTTGATTTCTTCCACTGAAAAATTGGCCAAAAGCATTTCCTGATAAACCGCTTCCCTCGATTTCCCCTGCATTAACGCTTGCGATTGCGCCAAGGCATTTGCCAGAATAAAGCGTGTGAACTCTACTTGCTGGTGCTCCAAATGCATTGGCACCAATAAATCAATCGGGATAAAGAGTTTGCCCTGGTGTAGCAGCTGAAAAAAAGCATGTTGTCCGTTTGAGCCAAGTTCCCCCCAGATAATATTCCCGGTAGGGTAGTCAATCGCCTTGGCGGCACGGGTTACCGATTTGCCAAGGCTTTCCATACTCAGTTGCTGGAGGTAGGCCGGGAATTGCCTTAAATAACTGTGGTAAGGCAATATAGCGTGGGTTTGAGTGTTCCAATATTGAATGTAGAAAAAATCAAGGAGAGCCAAAATGCAGGGGATATTGTGCTTAAAATCGGTTTTGCGAAAATGTTGGTCAACCAAATAGCCCCCCAAAAGAAATTGACTAAAATGCTCAAAACCAATAGCCAGGGCAGAAACCAATCCCACGGTAGACCAAATAGAAAAACGCCCGCCAATGCAGTCCCATAAATAAAACTGGTTATCCTTCGGAATACCAAAAGAGTGCATCAAAGCGGCATTGGCTGAAACGCCAATGACATGGCGCTCAAAGGGGGAGCGCCCGGTGGCTTCATTAAACCATTTCAGTAAATGATTGGCATTGATTAAGGTTTCTTTCGTAGTAAAGGTTTTCGAAACAATAATAAACAAGGTTGTTTCAGGATTTAACTGACGTGTTAATTGAAAACTGTGGATTCCATCGGCGCTTGAAATAAAATGCACCTTTAAACGGGTGCGGTAAGAAGTCAGTGTTTCAGTCAATAACAAGGGCCCAAGATAGGAGCCACCAATACCGATGTTGATAACATCCGTGATTATTTTATTGGAAAAACCGCGCCAATGCCCGGTAAGGACCTGATCAATAAACACCTTCATGTGCTTAAGTTCTTGCCGAATCTCTTGCGTGAGATTATGACCGTCTATAAGCAGTTCTTTGTTCTCCTGACAGCGCAAGGCGGTATGCAATCCGATTGGATTGTTTCCCATCGCACAGGTTTTACCTTGAAATAAATGATCAATTTGCTTCGACAAATCGAGCGATTGCGCTAATTCATCAAATAAACCCAGTGTTTCTTCCGTAAGGAAATTTTTGGAAAAATCGAACAGATGGTTGTCCAGTTGGAAACTTAACTGCCGGAAACGGTTCGCATTGGCGTTGAATAAATCATTCAGATGAACGGTTTTTAATACTTCAGCATGAAGGGCTAATTTATCCCAGATTTGTCGGTTTTTTTTTCGATTCATAATGAAAAAATCCTCTCCAAAGCCTGTCATTTCTTAATATGGACAGTTTGTAAAATTGGTGTAAAAACCAAAGGATCCATTTGATGGGAGCTATTTGCTCAATTATCTTATAATTATAGTAACAATTAGTCAGTTTACTTCGAAATAACCGGTTTTGATGGTTTTTTTCATAGCTAATAGGCAAAATAATGGCATTATTAGTACAAAAATTTGGTGGAACTTCTTTACGCTCGGTAGAGCACATTAACCATGCAGCCGATTTGGTCGCCAAAGCAAAGCAGGCCGGCCATCAAGTCGTTGTTATTGTTTCTGCGATGAGCGGTGAAACCGATAAGCTCATCGCCCTTGCCCATCAATTGTCGCCTTGCCCGGAACCCCGTGAATTCGCCGCACTCCTTGCCACAGGGGAGCAGGTGACTATGGCCTTGATGGCCATTGCTCTGATTAATAAAGGGATTTCGGCGCGTTCCTACACTGGAACCCAGGCGCGTATTGAGACCTGTAGCCGCTTTAAAAATGCACGAATTCAATATATCGATACCAAGCCCATTTTAGCCGATTTGAATGCAGACAACGTCGTGGTGATTGCAGGATTTCAGGGCGTTGATGCACAGGGGAACATTACAACCCTCGGTCGAGGAGGGTCTGATACCACCGCCGTTGCCCTTGCTGCCGCATTGAAAGCCGATGAGTGCCAGATTTTTACCGATGTAGACGGAGTGTATACCACTGATCCGCGTATTGTGCCGGATGCAAGGCGACTTGAACAAGTGACTTTTGAAGAAATGCTTGAACTATCCAGCTTAGGCGCAAAGGTGTTGCAAATTCGAGCGGTTGAGTTTGCCGGTAAATACAATGTCCCTCTGCGGGTTTTATCTTCCTCAAAAGAAGGGCCTGGTACCTTAATTAGTTACCAGAAAAAAAATCCCATGGAGTCCTCGCTGGTTACAGGAATTGCGGCAAGCCGCAACGAAGTCAAAGTTACCCTTGATGGGGTGCCCAATCTGCCAGGAATCATTTCCACTATTCTGGCTGAACTCAATAAACTGGACGTATCGATGGATATGATTGCCCAACACCTCTCCGCCGATAACAAAACCAATTTCACGTTTACCATTCACACCGATATTTACCATTCCGAACTGAATAAAATTCAAAATTTAGTGAATGTGGTGAATGCCAGCCAAGTCATCTCGGTTATTAATCTTGCCAAATTGTCTCTGGTGGGATTGGGGCTTAAAAGCCACCCTCAAATTACTTCCATGCTGGTCAATGCCTTAGACGCCCAGGGAATTGCTATCCAGTTAATTGCAAGCTCCGAAATTCGCATTTCGGTGTTGATTGAAGACGCACTCCTTGAAAAAGGCATCATTGCATTGCACCGTGTGTTTAAGCTGGAAAACCTGGCAGAACACATGAAATGGCATCGTTCCTGAGAAGGGGTTAACTCAATTAAAGTGTAAAGAATGTTCAAAATTTGTGCATGGCAAAAAAAATTGAATTATACTTAAACAGCTTTCTATTCGATCTAAGGACATGATATGTATAAAGTCTTAAAACAGTCGTTCGCGGTCAATTACGAATACGACGTGCACTTTACCAAAGGCATGTTTGATACAGACAATCCCATTTTGAGTGAAGTGGTAGAGAAGCAAATGGGTGGTCCTGCCAAGGTACTCGTTGTCATGGACTCTTCTATTAATCAATTTAATCCCGATCTTTTAAAAAAAATTACCAATTACATGCATGCGCACAGTAAAACAATGGTTTTATGCGGTGAGCCGCTGTGCCTTTCTGGTAGTGAAGGTATCAAAAACGACCCCCATTTTATCAATATGATTTACAAATGCATAAATGAAGGGGGTATTTGCAGGCACTCCTATGTGATGGCAATCGGTGGCGGCGCGTTACTGGATGCGGTAGGCTTTGCCGCAGCAACTGCGCATCGCGGTGTGCGTTTAATTCGTGTACCGACCACGGTGTTATCGCAGGATGATTCAGGGGTTGGCGTCAAAAACGGTATCAACTTTTTCGGTAAAAAAAATTACATTGGTACCTTTGCACCGCCTTATGCCGTTATTAATGACATTGATTTTGTAAAAAGTCTCGCCGATCGCGATTGGCTTTCAGGTCTTGCTGAAGCAGTAAAAGTATCTTTGATTAAAGATGCGGAGTTTTTCCATTACATCTACAACAATGCCGATGCCCTTCGGGAAACAAAAGATCTGGATATTTTACAAAACATTATTTGTCAATCGGCTAATTTTCATTTAAAGCACATCGGCACTCAAGGTGATCCTTTTGAAATGGGCTCATCAAGACCGCTGGACTTTGGCCACTGGGCTGCCCATAAACTGGAGCAAACCACAAACCACCGTTTGCGACATGGAGAAGCGGTAGCTATAGGGGTAGCACTCGACAGTACGTATTCCTATCTTACCGGCCTTATGTCTGAGCGGGATTGGCGCTTGATTATTGATGTGTTCAAAAAGCTCAATCTTGCCCTTTTCGTCCCGGAACTGACCGATAATATGGCCGATCCCTATGCCGAAGACAGTATATTTAAAGGATTAATCGAGTTTCGCGAGCATCTTGGCGGGCAATTAACCATCATGATGCTGAAAAAAATTGGCCAGGGAATGGAAGTGCATGAAGTTGATTTTGATAAATACCGTCAGGCAATTGGTCTGTTACAAGAGATAGCTGAGTCCCAGGTAGTAGACCGTATCAATTAAGGGGTTCCTTATGAAAATTGGTCAATCTCAGGATTTTGATCTGGCATATTGTTCTAATGTGTATCGGGGAGAGGATTGGACTACGGTATTTAATAATTTAAAGCATTTTTTACCGGAGCTGAAAGACTCCCTTGCCCCACACAATCCGTTTGGAGTGGGGCTTAGGCTTTCAAGCCATGCAGTGGATAGCCTGGTGGATCCCGGTGTGCTTAAAGTTTTTAAAGAGTGGTTATTTGAAAATGAGTTCTATGTAACAACCATCAATGCCTTTCCTTACGGTGATTTTCATGGAACCTCAGTAAAAGACCGCGTTTATATGCCGGATTGGACCACCTTAAGACGGCGGGATTACAGCTTGAAAATCATGCAAGTCCTGGCTGAACTGACCCCACCGGGTGAGGAATGCGGATTTTCTACCGTGCCTTTATCGTATAAATATTGGCTCTCCAAAGGGCAAATGCAGGCAACGTATCAGCAATGCGTATTGCACATCAGCGAACTGGCCGTTGCCATGAGCACTATTTACGATGCAACGCAAACCCTTATTCATATGGATATTGAACCGGAGCCAGATTGCCTTATTGAAACAATGGATGAATTAATTGCTTTTTTTGATCAATGGCTTATTCCGGAAGGAAGCGTGTATGTCGCGCAAAGGAAAAAAATAAGCCTTGAGCAGGCTGAATATTTACTGCGTCGCCACATTCAGGTGTGTTATGACATTTGCCATTCTTCCGTTGAGTTTGAGAAACCGACCGAAACCTTTAACAAACTGGTTAAAGCAGATATTGGGATAGGAAAAATTCAGGTAAGTTCTGCACTGCGCTGTGAATTTAACAGCAATACAGCAGAAGTGCTGGAAAATCTGAATGAATTTGTTGACTCCACCTACCTTCATCAAGTTATCGAGCACCATGCCGACAATACGTTAACGCACAAGGGCGATTTAGCGCATCAGGATTCCATTGCATCGGATATCGATGAGGTGCGCGTCCATTTTCATGTGCCTATTTTTCTCGACAGGTACGGGCTATTGAATTCAACCCAAAACGATATTATTGAGATGCTGCACTTGTTACAACAGAATAAACTGACAAAGCATCTTGAAATTGAAACCTATACCTGGGAAGTCTTGCCCCCGAGTATGCGCCTGGATTTGCGCTCATCCATTGAAAGGGAATACCGATGGGTTATTAATCATTTTTGATAAGGACTTGTCATGAAAAAAACCATGGTACTTAATGTTGTCGGATTAACGCAGGAATTAATTGGCGAGCACACTCCTTTTTTAAGCCGTTGGTCTGCCAAAAGCAAGACGGCCTACATCAAGCCTGGCCTGCCGGCAGTTACCTGCACGGCACAAAGCAATTACCTCACCGGTAAATGGCCTTCCTCGCATGGTGTTGTTGGCAACGGCTGGTATTTTCGTGACGATTGCGAAGTCAAATTCTGGCGCCAGTCCAACAAGTTGGTAGGGGGTGAAAAAATTTGGGATGCGGCTAAAAAAGCCGATCCTTCCTTTACCTGCTCGAACATGTTTTGGTGGTATAACATGTATTCCACGGTGGATATTTCGGCCACCCCGCGGCCTATTTATGCAGCCGATGGGCGAAAATATTCCGATTGCTATACCTTTCCGCCCGATTTGCGCCATGAATTGCAAGAAAAACTGGGAACTTTCCCGCTGTTTGATTTTTGGGGGCCTAAAACTTCTGTTCGCTCCTCCGAGTGGATAGCGCGTGCTGCGATGATTAGCGAAACACGATACCCCGTGACCTTAACCTTTATTTATCTGCCTCATCTGGATTACGACCTGCAACGCAAAGGGTTAATTCATCCGGACATTCCTAAAAACCTGCAGGAAATTGATAAGGTCTGCGAAGAGGTGGTCACTTTTTATGAAAGTTTGGGTACGGAGGTTATCATTTTATCGGAATACGGCATCATTGATGTCGATAACCCGATATCCATTAACCGTTTGTTAAGGGAAAAAGGGTATTTGCGGGTGCGGGAAGAAAACAACGGGGAATTGCTCGATGCCGGTGCAAGTGATGCCTTTGCGGTGGTTGATCACCAACTTGCGCATATCTATGTCAATAACCGCGATAAATTGCGCGAAATAAGGGCATTAATTGAGTCCATTCCCGGGGTAGAAGCGGTTTTTGGGAACAAAGAGAAGAAAGCGCACCACTTAAACCACGCCCGCTCAGGAGAGCTGGTCGCCGTAGCCGATGCGCGCTCCTGGTTTACTTATTATTATTGGCTGGATGATAACAAAGCCCCTGATTTTGCAAGAACGGTGGATATTCACCGCAAACCAGGCTACGACCCGGTGGAATTATTGCTTGATCCAGCCATTAAAGCACTGCCTCTTAAAGTGATGTTCAAATTATTAAAGAAAAAACTCGGGTTTCGTTACTTGCTGGATGTCATTTCACTGGATCCCTCCCTGGTCAAGGGATCGCACGGGCGCTATCCGGATACCTTGCAACAAGGCCCGCTACTTATGTCCAAAAAAGGACATTTGCTGCCTGACTCGCCAGCAGAGGCAACCGATGTGTACCAGATTATCTGGAATCATGTGTTTGAAGAAGGCAATTAATTGATCTTTGCTCGATTTGGTCTAGTATAAAATTAATACACAAAAGGGGACGTATGATGAACACTCAACAAAATTGGGATGGCATTTTAAATGAAGTAATCCGCGATTTTTCAGCAGACGTAGGGACTTTGCACTGGTTAAACAGAGAAGACAAGCACCTGTATCTTGCTGCATCCAAAGGGCGGATACCTGATCATGTGCGAAGCAGCATTCAATGCATTCCCTTAGGCAAGGGCATTGCCGGAACGGCTGCCAAAACCGAAGAACCTTGTTCTATGTGTAATTTGCAAACCGATACCAGCGGTATTGCCAGGCCTGCTGCCAAAGACACGAAAGCACAAGGGTCTTTGTGCGTACCCATTTTTAATAAAAAGCATCAGGTGGTAGGAACCTTGGGCATTGGCTACGTCAAAGAGCATGCATTTTCAGAAGAAGAAACAAAGCACCTTGAGGACGCAGCGAATGTATTGAGTGAAAAATACTGCGAGGGGGGCCGATAATGAGCGCAAGCAAACAGCAAGTGGTTCAGGATAAGGCGCTCGATTTTTTCAGAAGGGTTTTATTAAAATATGAGCCCAAAGCGCTGACCTTTATCGAAGCGCAAAAAGACCTGTTTACCAGCCCATCCAATTTGGCCTTTTATACAAGTTTTAGTACCTTGCCGCAACACATCGAGCATGAAAAACCGGTGTTAAGCCAAAGTGAGTTGGAAGAGGCGGCATCCATGCGTAAAAACCTCGATCTCTCGCATTGGTTTCCAAGCCAGATTGCCCGGGTTTATTTAATTTTACTCCTGGCAAAGCACAAGCCGGATGCGTTTCAATCCATTATGGATAATCTGATTGGGGCTGCCGATGTCGTAGAGCTGATTGCGCTTTACCAAGCTTTTCCGCTATTTCCCAATCCTGAACAATTTTTATTGCATGGAACCAATGGGATCCGCTGCAATATGATTTCTGTGTTTAATGCAATTGCACTGAACAATCCCTATCCTGCGGATTACTTTAATGAAACCGCGTTCAATCAGGTGGTCTTAAAAACCCTGTTTGTTGATAGCCCTATCGAGCGTGTTTCCGGGTTAAAACAACGGGCCAATGTGGCCTTGGCACAAGCCTTATTAAACACCGTCCGTGAACGCTTTGCGGCAAAGCGCCCCATCAAACCTGAAATCTGGTTTTTGATTGGATTGGCAGCAGACGATAAGGCACTGAAGGTGCTGGAAGAGTTTCTTGAAACAGATAACCCGATTTTACAGCAAGGCGCTTTATTGGCCTGCAAGCAAAGTAAAAGACCTTTAGCGATGGAAATGCAAAAGCGCCATGCGGAGCAGTACAAGCAGGGTGACATGCCAAAAAACCTGAAATGGGCCGGGCAGTTTGAAAGTAGGTTAATTAACCAGAATTAATAGAAAGGAAACCATTATGGAAGAAGAAAAAATGATGTTAATTGATCCGCACCTTCACATGACTTCACGCACCACAGATGACTTGGTGAAATTAAGTAAAGCGGGGGTGGTCGCGATTATTGAGCCTGCGTTTTGGCTTGGGCAACCTCGAACCAATGCGGGCAGTTTTCGGGATTATTTTTCCGGATTAATCGGCTGGGAGCGCTTTCGGGCTGGCCAGTTTGGCATCAAACACTATTGTTCCATTGGCTTAAATTCCAAAGAAGCTAATAATGAAGCACTTGCAGAAGAAGTGATGGAGCTTATCCCGCTTTATGCCTGCAAGGAAGGGGTGGTGGCGATTGGTGAAATCGGTTTTGATGATATCACACCGGCTGAGGAAAAATATTTCCGTCTGCAATTGGATATCGCAAAATCCATGAATATGGTGGTCAATATTCATACCCCTCACCGCGACAAAAAAAGAGGGACTATCCGCAGCATGGAAATTTGTCTTGAGCACGGTTTAGCACCTCACCAGGTGATTGTCGATCACAACAACGAAGAAACCGCACCGGAAGTCATTAACCGGGGCTTTTGGGCTGCCTTCACTATTTACCCCAAAACTAAAATGGGGAATGAACGCATGGTGAGTGTCGTAAAACAGTATGGGCCTAAGCAAATCATCGTGGATAGTTCCGCCGATTGGGGGTGCAGCGATGTGCTGGCCGTGTATAAAACCAGCCGCTTGATGTTGCAAAAAGGGATTCCACGTGAGGTGGTAGCTGCTGTGTGTTACCACAATGCCTTAGCGGCCTATGGTCAAAGTGGAAAAATGAAAGAAGAAGATTGGACCAATCCCTCGTCCGTTGAACAGACCGCCTTATTTAACGGTAATTCCGTGTTAAGGGGGCAAACCGATGTCGGGGATTATTTAAACGATGACATACTCATTGTTTAGCAGGAAAAAGAACCCCCTCTTCACCGCTTGCCACGCGGGGGAGAGGGTTAGGGTTGCTGCCATTAAGTTAAGCCCGTCATCCTTCGCGCAGCGAGGGATGACGGAAGTTCAAAACCCTTCACTTAATGGCAGTGAGATAACATTTTTTCTTAGATTGACGGACATGGGTTAAAGCCCAGCGCATACAATAAGGATAAAAACGATGGACAAGGTGATCCACTATTTGCAATTTGTTCGCCCCGCCAACATTATCACGGCCTTAGCGGATATATTGGCAGGTTTTTCCATCGCCTATGCGAGTACTTACTATATTATGAATGAAGTGCCGCACGGGATTTACCTGGCGTTATTCTGTTTGCTTTTAGCCACCGCTTTTTTGTATGCCGGTGGAATTATCATGAACGATGTATTTGATGCCAAAACCGATGCAATCGAGCGTCCTGAGCGGATTATCCCCAGTGGCAAAATAAGCAAGGACAAAGCGATTGGTTTGGGTCTTGGTGCGTTAGTGCTAGGTATTGTGGCTGCTTTTTTTGTGAGTTGGCTAAGCGGTTTACTGGCCTTGTTCATCGCACTTTTTGCCTTAAGTTACGATGGCTTAACGAAAGATTTCCTCTTTTTAGGTCCTTTTAATATGGCGCTTTGCCGGGCATTAAACCTGTGTTTGGGAATAAGCATTGTCATGCCCGTGTTAGCCTTGTGCTGGTATTTAGCCTTTATTCCCTTATTTTATATCATCGCCGTGACCTTAATTAGTAAAGGCGAGGTGCATGGTGGCAATAACCGATTATTGAAAGCCGCTTTTGTGTTTTATGTGCTTGCGATTCTTTCCTTCTTTGTTCTTAATCCAGTTCCGCCGTTTCACCCGCTTTCAGCCGCTTTGTTTATCCTCTTTTTAGTCGTCGTTATTTTCCGCTCGCTCATGAAAGCGCTTACTTTAAAAACGCCGGAAACGGTTCGCCATGCGGTCAAAAAAGGCATATTGGGACTTATTATTTTAGATGCTGCGTTTGTAGCAGGGTATGTGGGGTTTGGGTATGGCGTGATTATGTTGGTTTTATTGATGGCTTCCCTGCGATTAGGCAAACGCTTTGCAGTGACTTAAAACGGCTTTCTCAGGAGTAGGCAATGACTAAAGCAACGATTCCTCCAGAGCAAAAACATTTTTCCCATTTTACACTCAGCGAAAGGCAAGCCTATCTGATTCAACAAGGGTTTTTACAAGCCCATGACATTGCTATTCTGAATGAAGAAAGTGCACTTAAAAATAACGTAGCAGAGCAACTAATAGAAAATGTCATCGGCACCTATTCCCTTCCTTTGGGCGTTGCCGTGCATTTTACTGTAAATAAACGGGAATACACGGTTCCCATGGTTACCGAAGAAACCTCGATTGTTGCAGCCCTCAATAAAACCACCAAATGGATAAATACGTCCGGTGAAATTAAAGCCGAAGTGAAGGGGCATTGCGGGATAGGTCAAGTCCAAATTCCGCGGGTGAAGGATGCTGAAAAACTAAAAAGTATTATCGAACGATATAAAAAAACATTGATGGCCGTTTTAAACGAGGAAACGGCAAAAAATATGGCGCAAAGGGGCGGGGGCGTTCAAGACATTGTGCTACGCACCATTCCCCGCCCGGATGGTAACGCGATGGCCGTAATCCATCTTTTGGTCAATACCTGCGATGCCATGGGGGCAAACCTGATTAATCAAATTTGTGAACGCTGCAAACGCTGGATTACCGAATTTAGTGAGGAAGAAGTAGGAATGGGGATTTTATCCAATCTTTCCGATACAAGAGTAACCAAAGCGCAAGTGATTCTTTACGATATTGAGCCTGAATTGGGTGAGAAAATAAGCGAGGCTTCGTTGTTTGCAGAGCTTGATCCGTACCGTGCAGCCACCAGCAATAAAGGCGTGATGAATGGAATCGATTCCCTTTTAATGGCAACAGGCAATGACTGGCGCGCGGTAGAAGCCTCTTTACATGCCTATGCCGCAAAAAGCGGTCAGTACCGCTCGATTACGCGTTGGTTTATGAACGGAAGGGATTTGCACGGCGAATTGGAAGCCCCTATTCAGGTTGGCATTGTAGGGGGGATGACGCGCGTGCATCCAATAGCCGCCTTATGCCTTAAACTGTTAAACCTGCACTCTGCTGACGAACTCTCAGGTTTGGTCGCCGCGGTAGGGCTAGTTCAAAATTTAGGCGCAATTCGTGCACTTGCCACCACGGGTATTACGCAAGGCCATATGAAATTGCACCTTTCTAACCTCATTCTCTCCTCGGATGCCAAAGAGGAAGAGATCCCCGTATTAAAAACAGTTTTGCTCAAGGCCTTGCTTAAAAACAATAAAATTTCGCAATCGGATGTAAAAACCCTGCTTGAGGACTTGCGGCGGCGAAACGCTTAGGGCTGTTGCCATTTCAGTTTTCAACGCCTACGCCCTTGATTATTGTGGATTGGAGCCACATTCCAAACACGACCTGTTATCTCTTGAGAGCCGCAGTTGTGGCAAATGGTCGAGCCTTAACCTTATACGAGGAGGAAAAAGAAAGGGTTTGCTCTCCAAGTCATAGAGCTGATGGACAAACTCTACAAAATAGAACGGGAACTTAAAGAGCAAAACATCTTTCCTGCTCTTGTCTTGATGACGCGCATCAAAAAGACAAAGCCTTTATTGGATGAAATAAAAAGATTGTTCGATAATGCGCAACTTAAAGTGTCTTCGAAAAGCCCCTTGGGAGAAGAGTGAGGTTAATTAATGGGTTACTGTCCTCTAAACGTTAATAACAACCCTGATTGGGATCCCAGTACTGCCAGATAGACGCATAGGAAAGCAATATGCTGCAAATGTATTAATCTTTATAAGATGCAAGTTATTAAGATTTTCAATTAGATAGATGCCATGATTAGCGCATTTTTTATCTACTAGCACGTGCTTTTCTTTACGCTGAGCTCCAGGGAAATCTAATCCAATGAATGCTATTTGTTTACTGATCAAATAATCAATTACATCGTCTCCCAAATGTGGGTGATTTATAAAATAATTCTTATTTTCATACCCATGGTCTTGTAACCAATTGGAACGGAATATTACAAAATCGTTTTTTGTAATATTGGTTTTACTGTTATGTATATCGGTTACAGTGATTAATTTATCCCTGATTGGCTCAATATCAATTAATTTTCCAGTAGTGATAAATTTATGAATATCAATATCATCATTATCCATAATATCAAGATGTGTGCCATAGTGTCCTAAATTAGCAATTGAAGTAGTAGCATTTTTAGGATTAATTTTTAACGTTAAGTCAATTAGCATATATTACCTACACCTATTTTTTAATAGTATGAATGTAAGTCCGTTACGCACTTACATTCATAGTAAAATTGTTTATGAAAAATACAATCATTGAAGTTTAAATTTATTAAATTGTCGTCTTTGCAAACAGAGTAAATCAATCAAGTTCTTCCTTTGTTAATACAATTTGATCAGTAATTACATGGCTATCAATAATTAGTTGACCATCCAGTTTTTAGATTATTGTTGAATACAACATGCTTATACCAATTGCTAAAAGTAAAAAAGTAAATGCTATTTTTAGTTTTCTGTCTGGTAAGTAGTTAGATAATTTAGCACCAATTATAGCCCCAGGAATTGTAGGACTCATAAACAGCAATAGATACTGATAGTTCAGATATCCGATATTACCAGAAGGTAAATCATTTTGATTTAAACCCGAGATAATCATAATAACAACAACAAAAATAGAATATAGCCAAACAGAAACAGTGGTAGTTCCAATAGCTAATTTAATATTAAGACCTATATGTTCATAAAATTGCACTACAAAAGAAGCAGAACCTGAAACAGTACATATTACACCTAAAAGGAAACTACCAAAATAACGGAAATACCAGCTAGTAGTTTTATGTATTAGCTGTTGAGATGATTCGCTATATAATTTTAATCCAGATTTAAGTGCCAGTAATAATGTTGCTACTGCAAAGAAATAAGTTAATATCCTACTAGGTATTAATATCATAATAAAACAACCAAATATAGCGCCAGCTATGATAGGTGGAGCTTGTAGCTTCGTACCTCCCAGGGCAAAAAAACCTGCTATTGCAAAAGTCGGTCATAAACCACCGCCTCGCAGTCAAAATCAGTTATATAATTTTCAACAGCTACAATCAATTCGCTTGGAACAAAGTCCTCACTATTCACCGCAACCGGTGCATATGAAAATGAATACAGCCAGCCTTTACTCTCAATATCAAGCAGAGCAGAGCAACTCCAAATCTAATTGTACTTTAGAACTCGCTCGTCTTCGGGCACGCAAAAATCAATTGATTGAGTCAGCAAAGCGGCCGATTAAAGCGAGCAGCAATCAAGCTTTTGCGTGAAAAAAATATAAATAAAAAGATTCTTTATGCTTTGGCAAGTAAGGCTGTAAAAGCCAGGATAGAACAGGTTCAAAAAAAATATTTACAAGAGCGTGAAGCCATCTATCTAAAATACCAGCGGGGTGTGTGGGCTGATTGGTTGAAATTAAAAGCCACAGAAGGAAATGCAGAAGCGCTCAATGCCCTTCGTTCTCGTGAGATGCGTCAACCTCTTCAAGGAAATCTTTTTACAGGACAGGGGTTGTCAAAGGCTACTCTAAAGTCTGAGGTAGTACCTGACAACATTACTAAAACCGGAACCATCATTTATCGTGTCGGTACTTCTGCGATTAGAGACGATGGAGAACTCATTAAAATTTCGCGTGGGTCTTCAGAACAAGGGATTGTTGCAGCGCTTCATATGGCCATTGATCGTTATGGAGCCTGCATTACAGTCAATGGCAGTGAGCCGTTTAAAAACCAAGTTGCCCAAGTTGCAGCAAAATTAAAATTAAACCTCACGTTTGACAACCCAAAGCTTGAGCTTCAACGTCAAAATTTAATAAAAATTAACTCCATAATGAAGGAAAACAATCATGAACAAAGACAGCCAGACTTTAAGCGTCGAGGAACAACTAGAAGCAGTGATGAAGGCTTTAGATCACCCCACATCATCACATCCAGTGCCGGAAGAGGAAATCGAGATGTTGGGTACACATCCAAGCCCCACATTGGGCGCATTGGACAGCAACCGCCGCCCGAAAGTAAAAACCGTTTGCGAAGCTTGTCCCAACTCGGTGTGGTTCAGTTCACCAGCCGAGGTGAAGTGTTATTGCAGAGTGATGTATCTCGTCACGTGGAGCACCAAGGACCCCAATCAGATAACGGGTTGCGACGGAATGTTTCTGGGGCAGGAGCAGTAAAACTTATTGCTGATGCTGCGGATAAATACATTGCTGAGCGGGAGTTAATGCGCCAAAAGGTAGCTGATATTTCTCTGCACAGGCGACATTGCCCTCAAGATGAAGGAATGGTTTTATTTGCTGGCCTTCGCAAAGTTGACTTTGAAATGTTAGCTCTTTTAAAGCATGGTGAACATATCATCGTTTTGCCAATTGATGCTGCTACTGCTCGTCGTGTAAAACAGTTATCTATTGGAACCCCCCTTAAGCTAACATCTAAAGGAATAGCTTTGTCGAGAGTCCGTCGTAGATGATTTTATTGCATAAGTGGTAAGAAATAATTATTAAATAAGTTATGTCTTATTGATTGCGTCCAACATTACACTGGTGTAATATTACTTGCATGTAATGTTTTGTTGGGCTATAGTAATGTCATGGGATGTAGAATATACCAATGAGTTTGAGCTTTGGTGGAATGATCTTACAGAGAAAGAACAAGTTGATGTAGCAGCTACGGTTAATCTACTCGAATCTTGTGGACCGAATCTTAAATTTCCGTTCTCATCTGGCATTGAGGGATCAAAGCTTTCGCATTTGCGTGAATTGCGTATTCAACATGCGGGTCAACCCTATCGGGTTTTATATGCCTTTGATCCCAGACGCAGTGCTATATTGCTTCTTGGTGGAAATAAGACTGGGGATGATAGATGGTATGAAAAAAATATTCCTGTAGCAGAGCGTTTATATCAAGAGCACCTTTTAATTTTAAAAGCGGAGAACGATAATGGCTAAGTCCTTTTCGACATTAAAAAACCAAATGAGTATGCCCGCGCAAAAAGCAGTTGAGCAGAAAACTAGCCAATTACTTAAAGAAGTTCTTTTATATGAAATTCGGGAGCAATTACATATTACCCAAGAAACTGTTGCAGAAAAATTGAATACCAAGCAGGCCAATGTTTCAAGAACAGAAAGACGACGCGACATGAAGCTTTCTACCCTGAAAAAATATATTGAGGCCATGGGTGGGGAGCTTGATATTATCGCCAGGTTTCCTTCTAATGAAGTGCATTTTAATGTAAAAGAACTTTAATGTGCACAAAAGATTGTGCGTGTTTCAGCTCATCATTCTGTTGAAAATATAACTGGTTATTTTCAATGAAACAATCAGTTAATCTCTACCAAATAGTGCTGTGGATCTAGGTAGGATTAGCCATACTCCATTAATGCTATGCTTTGAGCTTGATGTGTTAAATGTTATATTTCTATCGTGACTTAAAATCCTCACAATTTGGGTTTAGTTTTGAGAAAGCGCATTCCACCAAAATTAGAAGAATACAAATCTTACTCATGATTGCAATGATTACTGCGCTCATCGCCTATTTTACTGGGATGGTAGCTGAAAAAAATAAATGGCATTATCAATTTCAAGCCAATACTTACAAACATAAACGTGTTATTTCTTTGTTTTTTCTTGGCTGTCGAGTTATCAAAAAAGAGCTCCAGGTACACTGGCAAGACATTATTCTTTCAATTCATGAAGTTCAGTATTCAATAAATTTAATGGCTTGGAGTGAGGAAATATTATGAGGGGATCCCTCAGCCCTCTCCCCCGCGCGGGGCGCGGTGGAGAGGGGATTTTTTTTCCTTAATGAGCGCGTAAGCGCGTAGCTGTTGATTCAGCCCCCTAATCCAATGCAATGCGCAGCGTCTGCGCGAGCCAGGGCGTGTATTTTTTGGGGTTTTGGATTAAGTCCTGCTGCAAAAATTCGACATCGACCCAGCGGTAAGCGGCTACCTCTTCCTCATTAATCCGTATCGGTACGTCTTTTGCAAAGCCGATAAACACATGATCGATTTCGTTTTCATACAGTCCGTTATCGAAGGCTGCGACATAATGAAAGACGCCTTTTTCCTCTAAAGGAATTGCAAGCCCCATTTCTTCCAGCAGGCGCGATTGCGCTGTTTTTTGCAAATCGTTTTCTTCAGGCCCTGGGTGGCTGCAGCAGGTGTTAGACCAAAGCCCACCGCAGTGGTATTTTTTTAAGTTTCTTTGTTGCAGCAAGACGTCTTTTTTATTCGAAGGTTCTCTAAATACCAGCACGGAAAAGGCGCGATGCAGCATGGCATAGCGGTGCGCCATAAGCTTTTCTTCTTCTCCTATCGGTTCATCCTGCGGGTTTACCAGAAGAACCCGAATTGCCTTAACTGACTTCATTGTGCTACTCCTCGTGAGAAGACCATTCTAACCCACCGGTTGCTTTATTACCTAAAAATAACCGCTTCAATTGCCTTGCGTCACACCAGGCTTCAAGCGGTTTTGTCTTGTTTTTTTCAAGCAAACAAAGCAACACATCAGCCCCCATTGCCCCACAGCCTTTTGCCGCTAACACTCCGGGTATTTTTTTTATGTGGTGAAGCAAATGTTGGGTTTCAGGAGCAACCAACCCCATTGCATCCAGGGCTAAACCATATTCTCCAACGGCCTGGATGAAGGGCGCGGCCAAACCCTGTGAAAGGGCCGCTTTGGCTTGAAAAACGAGATTTTCCAGCGTGTTGGCAGGTAAATGCGTTAAGGTACTTAAGTGCGTATGGGTTGCCATTTTATTACCGGTATGAATTAAACAAAAATAAAGCGTTGGAAAAGGCCAGGCCAATTGCACAATCAATTTGTTTTTTTGATAAAAAAAACAAAGCCCGCCTTGCAGTTGGGATATAATGTCTGCCCCACTGGGCGTGAATCCTTTTTCAGCATGCGCCAATTCACGGTATTCACTTAAACAGGCTTGCAAATGGGAAGGGAGAAAATGCGTTATCTGTTCTTTAAACGCATAAAATAAAGCAAATTGCGCGCTGGATGCCCCAAGCCCGCCCAAGCCCTGGTAAGGGTCAACAAATTCAAAAGTAAATTGCTGGTAAAAGGGTAGGTCTTTCGCAATTAACTTCCCTGCCGGGCTTTCGGGCGCTATTTGCGAAAACAAGTCGGTCGCAGTCTGGCTTTCTTTTTTACCTTTTAAGGCAAAACGGGGTGCTGTAGCCAGCAACAGAGCTGGTCCCTCATGCAACACCGCGTACTCGCCTAAAAGAAAGGTTTTACCACCTACCGAAAGGGTTTCTGTCACCTGTGTTCTCGCTGTGGTTTATTGTGGTTGTGTTTTTTGCGCAAGGTTACGTACTCTTCCGCAGTCAATTCAGTTCGTTTTGCCATATCGGTTTCCACATCTTTTGCCCACAACCCTTCTTGTGCTTTAGGGCCTGCGGTAAGTACAAGCAGCTCAGCCCCACACCCTGAGCCATAAGAAAAGGCAGAAATCGACTGGCCAGTATGCAATCCTTTTAAAGCCCGGGCAACGCTTATCCAAAGGCTTGCTGTATAGGAGTTTCCAGACAGGCTATTCCACTCCATGGTGGGTGCCAATTTTTCCTGATAGAGTGCTTCGATTTGCTCGTCATCATAGTTTCTGGCTTTACAGACCTCGGCAAACGCTTTTTTTACCATTTTAGGAAAGGGAACATGAAAGCAGAGCGCTTCGTAATGTGTGAATAGGTCAGGCAATTTCCATTTTTTATCCGCCAGGAGGGCACGAAAGCAAAATTCGGCCGCTTCTTTATAACATTCAATGCTGTAAGCGCCATCCACGATGGGGAATTGCTCATTAACAGGCCGCCAAAAGTCAAATACCGGTTTGCTGTACGCGTAAGAAGCGGGTGCAATTTCGGCAATATCGGGGGTGTCAATAATCATGGCCACAGCGCCAGCCCCCTGAGTTGGCTCGCCGGGATCGCCCAAACTGTAAAGGGCAATATCTGCCGCAATAACCAGGGCCGCCTTGCCTTTCGCAACACCTGCCATTTTCCATTCAACCGCTTGTCGAACAGCCAATGTGCCTCCATAGCAGGCGTGCTTTACTTCATAAGAACGCACCTGTCCTGAGAGATGGAGCTCTTCTGCAACAAAGGCTGAGAGCGGGCGACTCATGTCCACCGCACTTTCTGTTCCGACCGCAATTAAACCAATGTCTTTTAAATCGCCCTTCCAGCGTGATAAAGCCCGTTTAGCGGCTTCTACGCACATCTCAACGATTGTGTAGTTTTCAGGGCATAGCGCAATGTCTTTGCAGCCAAGACCCACGGTAAACTTGCTCGCTTCCACATTTCTTAATTCTGCAAGTGATTTTGCAGAGATAAAATGAGGGGGAAACGCAAGCCCAATAGACGATATACCTGTTTTCATAGTCATAATAGATACCTGTTCAATGTTCAACTAAGATAACAAGGGATACAATTTGAATGGTAGCGAGGAGGGAGGAGTCTCTTTCCATAAACTTAATACATGCCCACCGAAACCCGCTCCGATTATTTTGCATGCGAGCGCATATTGTTTGACTTCAGTCAGGTGGTCATTTAGTTTATTGGACACAAGTCCCCA
The DNA here is from genome assembly GCA_041659885.1 of Tatlockia sp. Lineage (GTDB taxonomy): Bacteria > Pseudomonadota > Gammaproteobacteria > Legionellales > Legionellaceae > Tatlockia. The sequence continues at coordinate 57,640 of JBAZXN010000005.1, read as the reverse complement.
CGCATAGTAGCATTCATTCGCGAGATTAAGTCCCTTGGCCAGCAAAGCTAATCTGTCTTCGGTGTCGCTTTCCAGCGCCTCTTTAATTAAAAAAGTTGCTGCCATCATTTGCTCTTCAATACGAGCAATCTTTTCCGGGGAAGTGGCGCGTTGTGCATTAATATGTTCCATGCAATCCCGTGTGATACTTCGTTGCCCTGAATTGGATACATAAAGCTGGGGTTTCCAGCCTAAGGCTATCTCTGAAACCGTTCGTTCCGAGGAATAAGACACCATTTTTTTGGCCATCACACCAATAAGATCAATCCCGCTGCTTTTTAAATGAAAGCTGTCTTCCAAACGCTGCGCAAACGGCAACAACTCTTTTCTGGCGAGCAAGTTAGCGCTGATTAACCATTCACAGACTGCCGCACAAAGGGCTGCTGAAAACCCTAAACCGGAACAAGGGGGGATGGTGCAATCAATGACAAAATGCCCTTTTAAATCCCTCGGGTTTTTTCCGAGTGCATTTAACGCGCTGACAATAACGCCCCACATAATGATTTGAATGGAGTTAAATGCTTCACCGGTAATGGTATGACAGGTTTGCATCGTATCAGGTTGGTACTCCAGGGTGAGATGATACTTATAAAAGGGGCAGACAATGCCTATTCCTTTGTTGAGAATCGTATACTCTCCTCCCAAAATACATTTTGCAGGAAGCTGTATCTTAAACGCCATGAAACAAACCCCGTTTATTCAAGAGTACATCTGAAAGTATAGACAAGATTGAATGACTGTCAAACAACCATCCTGGTTATGGTTTGAGCTTCTTTGGGTCAAAAATTTCCATGGAATGAATCACGTTACGAATCGTATGCGTAGGTTTTTTCTTTTTGCCTGTTTCTGGCAGTGCATCATGACACTGCCATCCATTAATAATAGACTTTAAACAATAAGAATAAACCAATTAAAAAGAACACCGCTGCATTCACTTTCATACGCATGGGGTGATCAAAGAAGGCGCGCGCCATTTTCATCGCAGTTTCCGGATAAAAGAGCCTGACTAAGCCGCTGATTAAGACAAGCCAACTTAAAAGGGTGATTACAACAGGCCATCCCATAACCCAAAGATTATGACTTGCCACCAGGAGCAATCCTAATATAACAGTAAGGAGTGCAAAGACGAAAAACAAACCCCGCTGAGTGAGAATCTCTGTTGCAATAAGTTTTAATTGCGCTTGTTTACAGAATACAAACAGGCCAAAGATCACAAGGTACCATCCCATTACAGTCGCCAGAAATAATGTATTCATCGCAGTTTCCCTGTTCATTGCTTTAAGTTAAGTATAGTTTTTTTTAGGGAAAAATGGGGTGTTTGAACCATTTTTACTCTATTCTTTTCAAGGCGTTCATTGGTTTTTTGCGAAATATGGAAAAAATCAAATAAAAATGTATAATTGTGTGCTCTTTTTACCTTGAGGTTACTTATGCGTGTTCTTCGTTTTTTATCACGGGCGCTCCTTATTTTAGGCACAATCTTTATTTGTGGTGGCTTACTTATTCCTTCAGAATGGAAGGTGTCTCGTGCAATCACCGTGCATGCCAGTCCTGAGCAAATTTATCCTTTGGTAAGTAATTTTCAGGAATGGGAAAAGTGGTCTCCCTGGAACAGTACACAGGATGCCAGCCTGCATTACCAGTACGAAGGGCCTGCCGCAGGAGTTGGTGCAAAGCAGCGTTGGGAGAGTAAAAAAATGGGCAAGGGATCCATGCAAATGACCTTTGCTGAACCACAGCAAGGTATTGCCTACGATCTCTTCATCAACATGGGGCAATCGCAATCCCGTTTACACGGCGAAATTGCCTTTCATCCCCAAGGCGAAGAAACTCGCCTGACCTGGACTGACCAGGGCAATTCGGGCAAGCACTTTGGCAAACGCTGGATGAGCCTGCTTATCAAAACGATGCTTGGAAAAGACATGGACAAAGGATTGGCCGATTTAAAAAATCAGGTTGAAAAAGGATAAGGCCAATTTTAAAAAAAAGGAAAGGGGCAATTAGCCCCTTTTTTGTTATTGCTCTGGATAGCAATAAATGTCCGTTCCGCCAGGTGTGCCTGCATTATAAGTAATGGCATCGACACCGGAAATGTCTTTTTTGGTGGTCAGGCAACGGTAACCCGAATAGGTGTAATAATAATCGCCTTCGGGTAAGGGACCTTGGCCTTCCACTGTGTAAGTGTGCTGCGTAGAATCCACAACGATTGGAACACTTTTCCAGGTGTTTGTTTCAGTCACGATTACACTGTCAGCTAGCGCTTGAGCGCTACATGCGGTGATGATTGCGGCAAGTAGTATTTTTTTCATTTCGATTCCCTCCGGGGACCATCCATTGGTTAAAAGCGGTTTTGCAATTTAATAATAGTCGCGATAAGTAGAGAAGTAAAATTTTACACCATTCTATACCCTTGATGAGCTAAGTGAAGAGAAAACAAGGTGTTATCCTGTTTAGGCCATGACTCTAAAACCGGGTTTGCTAATCCATTTTGTATTCTGATTGTTTATCGATTAAACTATCTACTTTTGTTGTTCTGTGTTGGTTTGACCATGCAATACCTGATTATTGGAAATTTTGGCAATCATTCCGTTGCGGTAACGCAAGCCTTAATTGAAAAAAACCTGCCTGATTTACATTTTGTGTGTGTGGATACCGGATGGGCGGCAAGCGCCTGGACTGAGCGAGTGCAACAAGGTGCACAGTGGGCTAAACGCCAGGGTGTTAGTGTGCATCAAATCGCCTCCCCCGCCTCTTTTGCTGAAATGGTTAAAGACCGCAACCAATTCCCAAGCCCCAAATTTCAATGGTGTGCCAGTTTTTTAAAGGGACTGCCTGTTTTAACTTTTTTAGATACCTTCGACCCCTTTTATGATGCGGTGATTGTTTCAGGGAAAAGGCGGCAAGACTCGCGACGTTATAGTCAATTGAGTGAGTTTGAAAAGGAAAACGAACTGTACCAAAGACCTACCTGGTACCCGCTGTTACAAGTGGGCGATGAGGAGTTCAGGGCGCTGGTAAAGCGAACAGGCTTGTCTTTTTTGCCGCATCAAAGCCTGGAATGCAGCCCTTGTATCCACTTAAATCCTCCTGAACAAAACGGACTTGACGAGGCATCGCTCAAGCGACTTCGGTTGCTTGAGCAGGAAGTAGGGCAAACAATGGTTAACACTCAGGCCGTTAAAAGGAATACAGTGCAAGGTATCGGTTTGCACCAATTTGACCGAGGCTGCGGCGCGTCCTGGGGATGCGGAGAATAATCCTATTCTTCACGCAGCGAACGGCTCATCAAATTACTAACCGCCTGTTCAGGCGTTATTTCCTCTTTTAATAGCGCATTGACTTGCGCGCAAATAGGCATTTCAATGCGATGTTGTGCTGCCAGAGTGCAAATTTGTGCGGCGTTGTGTTTCCCTTCAACAACCTGCCCAATCTGTTTTTCAGACTCTGCAATGCTTACGCCATGCCCCAAATGCAGACCAAACCGGCGGTTCCTTGATTGATCGTCCGTGCAGGTTAATACCAAATCGCCAACGCCTGCCAATCCCATAAAGGTTTCCTCGCGTGCCCCCATTTGCGTCCCCAAACGGCGCATCTCAGCTAAACCACGGGTTATCAAGGCGGCTTTGGCATTTGCACCGTAGCCCAATCCATCGCTGATGCCGCAGGCTATCGCCAGGACATTTTTTACAGCGCCGCATAATTGCACGCCAATGAGATCGGTACTTAAATAAACGCGCAAATTATTATGGTGAAAAAGGGCGCTCAAGCTGCGCTGAAAACGCGCCGCATTGGAGGCTATGGTTAAAGCAGTTGGCCAAAAATTGGCAACTTCACGCGCAAAAGAGGGGCCTGCAATCACGGCGACTGGAAAATCTTGCCCGAAGCGTTTAGCGACCAAATCACTTAATAGCTCATGGGTGACCGGATCAACTCCCTTGGTTAACCAGGCAATGCCATGGGAAGGGGCGGTTAATTTCCCAAGTAGCTCAGAAAAAGCATGCGAGGGGACTGCAATAATAACTTGCGAAGCCTGTTTAAGGCAGTAGGCTAAATCGTTGGTGGGAACTAACGAAGGCGGAAAAGGGTTGTGCGGCAAATAGCGTTGATTGCTTTTTTGTTCAACCATTTCTGCGGTATGGAGTGGGTTATGCGCCCACAATAAGACGGGATACCCGCAATGTGCAAGATGAATCGCTACAGCCGTGCCCCAGGAACCGGCACCAAGTATGGCAATCGTTGACCGCTTCATCGCATTTACTCCGCTCATTCCGAGATCCCATGGAACACGGGATCTCGGAATTGACACTTAGTGGGATACAGCGGTTTCTTTGTTTTTAGACGCTTGTTTTTTTTCTTCCTGCTGTTGTAAAAAAAGCGCGTCAAAATTGATAGGCGCCAGGACTAACTGCGGGAAGCTACCTTGAATCACTTGAGAGGTAATTATTTCGCGTGCATAAGGGAACAAAATATTGGGGCAGAAGCTACCTAATAGTTGTTCGAGTTGGTCTGCGGGTGCCCCTTGAATGGTAAAAATACCGGCTTGTTTTACTTCAGACAGAAAAGCAACGGCCTTTTGGTTTTTTACTGTGGCAGTGACCGTCAGAATTACTTCATAAATGTCTTTCTCTAACAAATTATGTTGCGTGTTAAGATCCAGCGCAAGTTCTGGCTCCCATTTCTGTTGGAACACAGCAGGTGTGTTTGGCGTTTCAAAGGAGGAATCTTTGACGTAAATGCGTTGAATCATAAATTGCGCTTCTACGGGGGTACTGTTTTGTTCTGACATGGTTTTTCCTATTTTTGTAAAAGTTTATCTAATTTTCCCTGCTCATCCAAGGCATATAAATCATCACAGCCTCCAATGGATTGGCCATCTATAAAGAGTTGCGGCACGGTGTATCGACCGCTTTTTTCAATCATTTCCTGTCGTTTTTCAGGTGCTTCGTCTACTCGAATGTCGATATAGCTTATGTTTTTTTTGTCAAGAAGTTGCCTTGCCAAAACACAATAAGGACATTGGGCAACACTGTACATGAGAACGGTTGGCATGATTATTTTCCCTTAATGACCGGTAAATCCGCTGATTGCCAGGCACCCATTCCACCCGCTAATACAAACGGCTTGGCAAAGCCTTCTTTTTGTAATTGTGCAGCCAATGACGCGGAAAGTATGCCTTTGGCGCAAACCAGCACCAGCGTGCTTGTTTTGTATTTATCCATTTGCTGTTGTTTAAAGGCATCGGCGGTTACGCGCACGGCACCAATAATGTGCCCACTGCGGAAGGCATCGGCATCGCGCAAATCAACAACCACGGCATGCTCGTGGTTCATCAACTGGACTAATGCCTGAGGCGACACGGATTTAGCCTGCTTTTTTCGGGCAAGTAATTCATTTACATAAATGAGTAAAAGAATAAGGAGTAAAGCGAGCCAAAGCGCCCAATGATTAATAATAAATTGTCCTAGCTGTGCCATGTTTTACCTAATTATTGTACTGCAAAAAAGGAATTATCCTCAGATTATTGCATGAACGCAATATCTTTATGGTTTTGCGTTCACATCCTGCCAATGCGATTTCCAATCACAAGCAATCAAGCGGTCAGGATTGACTGTTTAACGGGTAACCACAGGATTGCCAGGCTTCAATCCCGCCTTCAACAGAGTACACTTCCTGATAACCTAGCTCAAGAAGCGCATGGGCTGCATACAGTGAGCGTACTCCCGCCCGGCAGTGCAAATAAATGGGTTGATCCTGCTGCAAGGCCTTGGCAAGAATGCTGGTTGGCAGCTCGTCTTTAGGAATATGCAAGGCTCCAGGGATATGCAGTGCTTCCCACTCGTCCTGTTCTCTTACGTCAATTAAGCACAATTTGGGGTTAGCATCCTGTCGTTTTTTCAGTTCTTTAGCGTCTATTATGAGAATTTTCAGTTCATTCATAGTGGTTTTCTCTGTTTAAGGGTCTTGTTAAGGTGGAATGGTGTATAAACCAGTAAATGGCTGCGGTAAATACCCCGCCAATTAAGGTGGCAAAAGCCCAGGTTCCTGCGGATACGAGTGCTGGACGAAGGCCTAATTGATACAGACTGCCTGCATCGCGTGCTACAGCGCCTGCAAAAAGCAGGTGCAGAATGGCACTAATCAAAAGGAGTAAATAATTGAGTGTTTGTATTTGCCCTTCGTAGTGCTGTATCAGATCAGTTAACATGCACACGGTCTCTGCGGCTGAAAATAATTCTTATAATACCATTAGCCTGTTAAACAAAACACCCGGTTTTTCTAAAGTTCTGCTTCAAAGAGGCCGTTACCTGAGTTAACATCGCCTGAAAGTTAATAGCGGAGAAAATATGCACGCTAAGGATATCCCGGTACCTCATTTGACAACGGCTTCCAGCGGGCCATTACACCGTATTGAAAAAATTGTCCTTGATCAAATGGTGGGTATTGAAACCTGGTTCAGGCAAAAATGGCAGGAAACGCCGCCTCCTATCACGACCTCGGTTGATTTACGGCATGCGGGAGTCAAACTGGCGCCAGTCGACACCAATCTTTTTCCAGCGGGATTTAATAATTTAAATCCTGATTTTTTACCTTTATGCGTTCAGGCGGTTCAATCCGTATTATTTGATTACTTGCCCAATTGTAAAAAAATTCTGATTTTGCCGGAAAACCACACGCGCAACCGCTATTACATGCAAAGCCTTGCGGTACTGCGTGATATTTTAATGAAAGCAGGGTTTACTGTGCGCATTGGCAGCCTGAATCCCGAATACAGCGCGCCGGTTGAAATGAAAACAGACTCAAACGAGACCCTGCTGCTTGAGCCTGTTATTCGTCAGGGCAACCGGCTTATTTTGCAGGATTTTGACCCTTGCATGTTATTTTTAAATAACGATCTATCCTCTGGAGTGCCTGAGTTGTTGCAAGGAATCGAGCAACCCATCAGACCTACTACCAAATTAGGCTGGGACAATCGACTGAAATCAAGCCATTTTCAATTCTTTACCGAGGTGGCAAATGAGTTTTCCGAAGTAGTGAAAATGGATTCCTGGTTAATCAACCCTTATTTTAATGCAGTAGAAGGCATTGATTTCATGACGCAGGAAGGCGTTGACAACCTCGCTCGCAGTGTAGACCAATTGCTTGAAAAGATAAAAAAGAAATACAGCGAATACCAGATTGAAGACAAACCTTTTGTCGTTGTCAAAGCAGACAATGGCACCTATGGCATGAGTGTCATGATGGTGCACGAAGGGGACGAGTTGCGACAACTGAATCGAAAGCAGCGTACCAGCATGGCGGCAAGCAAGGGGAGCCGCAAGGTAAATCGCGTCATTTTACAGGAAGGGGTCTATACTTTTGAAACAATGGCAGACGGTGCCGTAGCTGAGCCGGTAGTCTATATGATTGGGCAATTTGTAGTCGGGGGATTTTACCGCGTGCATCAGGGACGCGGGAAAGACGAAAACCTCAATGCCCCAGGCATGCACTTTGAGCCGCTGGCTTTTGCAGAGGCTTGCAATGTCCCCAGTTCCCGCCTGGCAGCAGCCGATTGCCCTAATCGTTTTTATGCTTACGGCGTCATCGCGCGATTAGCCGCTTTAGCGGCGGCAAGAGAAATTGCAGCAATTGGAGGAGAATAATGAAGCTAGCGGTATTTATGGACGCACTCCACACCGTAAAGGCCTATAAAGACTCTACCGTTGCCATGCTGCAAAGTGCAGCGGCTCTGGGATGGGAATGTGTTTTTTTTACCCAGAACGAGTTGTATTGTAAACAAGGAAAACCTTATGCCAGCGTCTCCTCCATTACCATCGGGGACATTCATTCAGCGCACTGGGCCGAGGTACAGGTCTTGGGCGAAAAACCCTTAAGTACCTTTGATATCCTGCTTATGCGCAAAGACCCTCCGTTTAATATGGAATATATCTATGCAACCTATGCCTTGCAATTGGCAGAGCAAGAGGGCGTATTGATAGCAAACAGGCCTCAAAGTTTGCGTGATACCAATGAAAAGTTTTTTACTCTCCACTTTCCCGAGTGTTGTCCACCGACACTGGTGAGCTCTAACGCCGACACTTTGCGTCAATTTTGGCATGAATACCACAATGTAATTTACAAACCGCTCGATGGCATGGGAGGTAATTCAGTTTTCCACGTGGATGAACAAGGGCGCAACTTGTCGGTTATCCTTGAAGTGTTAACGCAAAATCAGACAAAAACTATTATGGCGCAGCACTATATTCCTGCTATCCATACTTCAGGAGACAAGCGCATAATCCTCATTAATGGAGAGCCGGTGCCCTATGCTTTAGCCCGTATTCCGGCAGCGGGTGAGTTACGGGGTAATCTCGCAGCGGGTGCGCGTGGGGAAGTGGTTCCCATTACGCAAAGGGATCGCTGGATTTGTGAGCAACTGGCTCCCACCTTGCGAGAAAAAGGCTTGTATTTTGTCGGAATAGATGTCATCGGCGATTATTTAACGGAAGTGAATGTGACAAGCCCCACTTGTATACGGGAAATTTCCACAGCAACCCAATTGGATATTGCCAAAGAGTATTTGCAGTTTTTGGCAACGCAGGTTTAGCTTAAACAGGCTCTGGCGCGCCGAATGATTTAAAACAATACAAATGTTCCATGCTAAATAATATGGAACAATTTGATGCGGCTTGTGTTAATTATGAAGTAGGTTGGGCCTTAGAGCAAGGTCCAACCTACGGCGTGGTTTTAACTTACCCAGATTTATGTGGTTGCGTATTTAGAGCGCACGGCACTAGTGCATTTCGTAATATTCCTTCCACTCAAAATCCACATAATCTTCAATTAATTTTTTGATGGCTTTTTTTGCCCCGTTTTCGGTGGGGTGCTCGGTATGAAATTTCCGTGCATTGTTAGGGGTTGTTTTCTCTTCTGATTTAATTGCTTTCCCGTTTGCTTTGTATAAGCGATGATCTTTACTATCAACCTGGTACGTTATATTAAAACCCCTATAACTATACTCTGCCATAATTGCCTCATCTCCTGTATTTAGGTGAAATCAATAAGATCAGAATAACTAAAACGATTCGTTTTATCTTCAAATTGACCTTACATTATAAGAATAGTGTATTCAATTAGAGGCTGCCAATAAAATTAAGCTGTCGCCAGGCTTCAAATAAAATAATGGCTACCGAGTTCGATAAATTAAGGCTTCGGTTATTGGGCGACATCGGTATGCGGATAACGGTAAAGGCATCCCTTAATTCGGCAGGTAACCCGCGTGTTTCCGCACCGAACAAAAACATGTCTTCGTCCTGGTAATGGGGTTCGCTGTAATTGGTTTTCCCTTTGGTCGAGCAGGCAAAGATTCTTCTTTGGCTGTTTTTGGCAAGAAAATCCTGTGCGTTTTCATAATGAATCACAGTGGCCCATTCATGGTAATCAAGGCCTGCACGCCGCATGCGTTTATCCTCCAGGGTAAAACCCAAAGGATGGATTAAATGCAATTGTGCGCCACTATTGGCGCATAATCGAATGATATTACCCGTGTTGGGGGGTATTTCTGGCTGGTAGAGAATGATGTGCAACATGGTTTTTCGCTTGGGTTTTTTTAGGTAAAGCAGGCGTTTCCTCAATGTAATCGCTGGACGCGCCATCATCGACATACAGAGTGGGGTTTTCACTTCCTTCACCGGTTATTTGGTATTGGCGGTGCTGAAGATAGGCATCCCGTATAAAGGCATATTTATCAAGCGCCTCACCTAGAATGGGTTCTGTGCTAAGCAATTGCGAGCGTAAATCAACATAGCGCAGTGCCGCAAGGCCTGTAATTGCGCCGCCGCTTAGATAAAAATAAGGCGTAAACAGGTAATCAAAAGGCAGTGCTACACCATCGCGAATCGTACTGGGGCCTAAAAGGGGAATGACCACATAGGGCGAGTTTTTATTGCCCCATTTGGCAAATGTTAATCCCAAATCGTTGTAATGGGGGGGTAAGCTAAAGCGTTTGTCCGCGATATCAATAAAGCCTGCGAGCCCAAAGGTTGAGTTAATGAGAAAGCGCCAACTGTCGGTAATAGCGTATTGCGCCTGGCCTTGCATGAGATCGTTTGCGACAGTGGGGAGCATTAACACATTATTGTAGGCATTGTTGATGCCGTTACGCAGGCGCGTGGGAACGACCGCTTTATACAATTTGGCGGGCGGTTTTAATAACGTTGCGTCCACTGCCATATTAAAATCATGAATTTTGCGGTTCATGGGTTCGTAAGGATCCATAGGGTTGCCGCCTTTTTGTGCGCAGGCAGAAAGAAGGAGAGTGCTTGCCAGAAGGGGGCCGGTTAACCGCATGATTTTTCTTTTTTTTTGATTGCGAGAATTTATGTTACCCCAAAAAGAAGGCATTGAACAGGATTTTTATGGGCTTTAACCGCACTCTTTTCCTGCTCGATACAGACTTCAGGAAACGTCCAACCCCTGATGGGAAAGCGCCTTGCTGATATCAACAATGGCATCAATGAGCCCTGGTTCCTGCTCGGAGTGTCCCGCTTCAACAATACGTAAATGGGAATGGGGAAGCGCCTGGTGCAGGGTATAAGCCGAATCCAGAGGGGAAATCATGTCCTGGCGGCCGTGAATAAGAAAAGTGGGGATATGTTGTATCTTTTCGATGTGAGAAAGCACCTGGTTTTCTTCTATAAAATAATGATTTTTTAAATAATAGGATTCAAGGATTGCCAGACTTAAGGCAAAATGCGGGTCGTTATATTGTTCGATAACCGCAGGATGGGGTTGCAAACTGCTGCATCGCAGTTGCCACAAAGCCCAATTTTTGGCAGCCCCCATACGCAGGATATCGTAATTTCCTTGTAAACAGTCCGTATAATACTGCAAAACATGCTGGCGTTTTTTCAGGGGTACAAAATCAATAAATTCCTGCCAATAATCCGGGTAAAAAAGGTTGGTTCCCTGTTTATAAAACCAGTCCACTTCTTTTTTTCGACCTAAAAAAATCTGGTACAACAACAAGGTAGAAACGGTTTCAGGATGGGCTTGTGCATACAGCAATGCCAATAAAGCGCCCCAGCCGCCGCCAAAAAGGATAAAGGACGGGAGATTAAGAAAGGCTGCAATGGCATCAATATCCTGAATTAAATGCGCGGTGGTATTTTCTTCCAAAGCAAAATGGGGGGTGGATTGGCCTGAGCCTCTTTGATCAAAAAGAACGATGCGATACAATTCCGGGTCAAAAAAGCGCCGTAAGTGCGGATTGCCACCGGCTCCAGGCCCTTGATGCAAGGCAATAACCGGAATACCGCCGGGATTGCCGGTTTCCTCAATATGCAACAGATGGGTTTTACCAACGGCTAAGGTATGGCAGCGGTAAGGCTTTATTGCAGGATAGAGTGGGTGCATGGCAATCCAAAATAGGTTGTGTTATTACATTTTATACTAAAAAGAGTACTATAAATGGAATTCCTGACAGATGAAAGAATTGCATCCTCCAGCCAGTGGCTAGTTGATGCGCCCTTATCCAAAGTGTATTTAAAAAATGAAGCCGACTTTCCCTGGCTCATACTGGTGCCCAGACAAAACGACCTGCAGGAAATTTACCAATTATCCGAGCCTTGTCAAAAACAATTGATGGAAGAAATTGTGCTGTTTTCCAAACTAATGAAGGATTATTTTAAGCCGGATAAATTAAATGTGGGCGCTTTGGGCAATGTGGTTTCGCAACTTCACATCCATCTTGTTGGACGATTTAAAGACGACAAGGCCTGGCCGCATGGCATTTGGCAGCCCAATGTTCCAGGTCAACCCTATGAGCAAAGGCAGCTTGCAGAGCATATTTTAGCCTTGCGGCAATGCATTTCTGAGTCAGGCATACTCCGGTAGCGGTTTTTGATCTGGAAATAACTCAGCCAAAGAAACGGAAAAGCCATTCTCACGCACAATGCGTGCATGGCTTCGCCGAAGTTCCCTGGGCTCATCGACTCCACAGGAATGGCAAAGAACCGCCACTTCATTTGCCATATTGGTGGCATAATGATAAACCCGCTCGGCCTTGTCTTCGATAATTAACCCTCTTTGCAAGCGCGGATTGTGGGTGGCCACACCGGTAGGGCAGGTGTTTTTATGGCATTGCATGGATTGAATGCAACCCAAAGCCAGCATAAAGCCTCGGGCTGAATTGATAAAATCAGCCCCGGCGCACAGTGCCCAGGTGACCTCAGCTGGCGTAATGAGCTTGCCACTTGCAATCACTTTGATGCGCTCGCGCAGATTAAACAGATTAAGAATATCCACAAGATTAGGCAAGGATTCCTGGATGGGTATTCCCATGTAATCCATAAGCCCTTGCGGCGAAGCACCGGTTCCCCCGTCTGCGCTGTCTAAACTGATGAAATCCGGTGCGGATTCCTTTCCCCGCGCGTGGATAGCCAGGCACAAATCCATAAGCCACTCGTAACTGCCTAACACGAATTTACAGCCGACTGGTTTGCCGGTAATTTGGCGAATGTGCTCAATTTTATCCAATAAATCGCTGACATCGGCAATGTCGGTATGCCGGTTTGGGCTGATTGAATCTTGCCCGGGTAAAATCCCCCGAATGGCAGCAATTTCAGCCGTCACTTTTGCAGCCGGTAAAATGCCCCCTTTACCCGGTTTAGCCCCCTGGCTTAGTTTAATCTCAAACATTTTAATGCAGTCAAAGGCCGCTAGCTCTTTGAGTCGCACATCCGATAAATTACCTTCTGCATCGCGAAAACCATATTTGGCGGTGCCAATTTGCGCAACAATGTCACAACCTTGTTCCAGATGATAAGGAGAAACCCCGCCCTCGCCAGTGTTCACCCAGCAGCCTGCTTTTTTGGCGCCCTTGGTTAACGCACGGATTGCAGGCTTTGAAATGGCGCCATAACTCATAGCGGATACATTAAAAAAGTGGGTGGTGGTATAGGGTGTTCTGCAATAAGGACCAATGATGACGGGTTTGATAGCCGCCTTGCTTGTGCCTAAAGGGGGGAACGGGGCGCTGACAAAATACACGGTTCCTGTGCTGTGTAGGGGCCTTGTGGAGCCAAAGCCAATCGTTGTATCCTCATTTTTAGCCGCGCGATAGACCCAGTTGCGATTCGCCCGATTAAAGGGCAGCTCCTCGCGCTCCCTTGCAAAAAGGTAAGCGCGCAGAAACACGCCAAGGTATTCCAAACCATAGCGCAGATGCCCAACCAGGGGGAAATTGCGTAAAAGGGCATGCTTTTTTTGTGTTCTATCCCAGAGATAAACCGAAATCAACAGGATGATTAAAAGCAACCCCAACACAATCAATACAAATTCATCGGCTTCCATGGCGCGAAAAAAGAAAACCGTTCTTCGTTTAAGCTCAACTGTTTCCACGTAACTCCCTCACGTTTCACTCGTTAGTGACCAGTATAACCCCGTGATCTTTCAAAATGCCAGGTTCTAAGGGCTGCTAGAAGAGTGAAAGGGTATCCAACTCTCCAAATAATGTGTTGCTTAAGTCAAAATCCGACTGTTTGCCTCCTTTATCATCGAGGGGTGGAAAAAACGAAAAATAGGGGCTTGTTATTTTTCTTGTTTCAAAGGCTTCGATACCCTTTGGTTCAGCGGCTCTCTTCTTGCCACTCATCTTGTTCTCGACAGGGGGAAGTGAGCATAAAACCTCCGCTAATAATTTTTCGTAGATATCAGGAAACGCGTTTCGTATGGTTTCTTTGGGAAGGGTCTTTAAATGTTTCACCGTCAGAGGCTTGCCATGATAAGTAAGTCGGTTCAGGTTCCTTTGCAACATAGTGTAATTAAGTCCCTTGTCCTTGATGGCCTCTTTAACATTGTTTGCTGCGAATACAAGCTGATGAATTTCTTGAAGTGTGAAACGACTTATCGTTGATGTGATTGGTTTTGAATGCGGTTTAGGACAATCCACCGTGAGTATTTCTTCTTCCGTTAATTCGGATACTATCTCAAAAGAAAGCGGTTTGTCTTTGTAGCAGAGTTTGGCAAGGTACGCTTTCAGTGTAGGGGGAGAGACTCCCAATTGTGCTGACGCATTGCTTTGATTGGTTTTATTCTCAAGAATTGCTTTATGAATATCAATTAGAGGAATGGTGTCGATTTTTACCCTCTTTCTCTGGGGTATGGGCTGCTGATAGGTCTCGGGATAATGGAATATGAGCTCCGCTTTGGTCAGTGCTTGTAATTTTTCAGCAGACAAAGGCTTGCCGTTATAGGGAAGACTGGCAAGATGGAATTCCAGTTTTTCAATGTATCGTTTTGGTGAACTACGTTACAGAAAGCGGTGCAATAATTCAAGAACCCTTTAATCCCGCGTGTTTACGCAGGATTAAAGGCTCTCATTCGAGTGTTATTGAGGGGGCTGGGGGGGCTTGAGCGGTACGCGATTGCTCATTGGCATTTGTTGGATTATTGGATGAGAAAAATAAAAAATCCGGGCGCTTTTTCTGTCGGTTATCCAACGTCATGATTTGCTCGTACTCGGGCAGTTTCCTTTTGCCGATAAGCGTTTGCTTAAGGTAGGCTTGAACCTCGGCCAAGGGTATATCGTAGGTCTCAATAAATTGCGATTGGATGTCTTTTACTGAAGTAGTTCGCAATAATTGAATGGTTAAAGGTTCATTATGGTAACGCAGCTTTTTGAGGTTCCGCTCTAATTGGACATAGGGAATACCCATTTTAATCGTAGCTTGTCTTGCACTGGGTGCCTTCAATAGATTCTTATGAATTTCTTTAAGACTGTAATCTTTCGGGTTTATAGGATTAGCGCATATTAACGGCTTATCATAGTCCTCTTTGTAATGGGTTTTCAGTGTTTCAGTTGATAACTGCGCCAGTATCTCAAAAGAAAGCGGCTCTAGCTGATAGGAAAAGTGGACCAGATGGATGAGCAGTGCCTCCGAACCAACACCTAATTGGGCTGCAGCAAGGCGTTGGTTATTCTTATTCTCCAATATTGCTTGATGAATTTTTGCAAAGGGAATCGTTTGAATGTCCACAGGCTGTCGTTTTGGTGTGGGTTGATTGTCGCTTTCCAGAGCACGCGGTGAAGTAAGGACTTCTGCAGTGGTTCTATTTTTTAAAGGAACAAAATAATTCCAACTGTCTTCATACCATAGCGTTTCCAGAGGCAGTGTGCCTAAAAAAGCAATAGACAGTGCTTTGCCAGCAAAGCGCATTGTGCTCAAGCGTTTTTTTAGGCTCTCCAGATCAGCACCAAGTTGTTTTATCGCCTCGGTCTGGTTCCTGGACGTTACAATAACTTTATGAATTTGCGCCATGGAGAAATCCCCCAGCTTTATTTTGGGTATGATTTGCTTCAAGGGGACTGTATACCGGTCAGAAAAAGCGTTTTTTAACTGGAAAGGCTCTAAAGTGCGTAAAAGTGCTATGGAAAGAGACTGATTATCAAGACTAAGTTTGCCAAGGTGCACTTCCAGTGGCGTAACATAAGTGCCCAATTGCAACGCGGCCTCTTCTTCATTCGGGTTGGTTAAAATGCATTGATGAATTGCTTCCAGGGTAAAGTCTCTCAGCTTTGTTTTAGACGGGATTGTTACGGGCTGGTAATACCTGGTTGGGAAGCTGGCTTCTACCTCGGCTGGAGTTAATTTTTTTAAAAGGGGATAAGTCAGCGGTTTGCCATCATATAAAAAATTGGCAAGAATTCTATCAAGCGTGGTTAGCGATGCCTCCACTAACTTTGCGCCCTGATTAGGGGTTTTGCTCTCAAGAAGCGCTACGTGAATTGCTTGTAGTGTTGTATTTTGTTTCATAATATACTTATTTCGCTCAGAGCCGCATTAAAAAATGCCAGCAGTTAATGGGTAAGGGTATAAATACAGGCATCCATACCCCCTACTTGAAATAACATTTTACAATAAGTACTTAAAATTAGCAAGATGGCTTGCGGGGCGGCACGTATGTCGCCATTCTTTTTAACAGGATAGGTTGCCCCACTACCTGGATAAAATCAGAACAGATATTTTGGTATATACTTAAATTAATCTAGCGCACTTGGGAGGTTGATATGGCACATAACTCCTCGCTGGCCAATCACCTTCTGATAGCCATGCCGGCAATGGGCGATCCGAATTTTGCACATTCTGTTATCTATGTTTGTGAGCACCATGTTCAGGGAACGGTTGGGTTAATGATTAATCGGCCCATGCAATTCCCGCTTGGTTTGGTTTTTGAGCAAATGCAAATTGAACCGGCTGCCAGCAAGCAAAAACAATTGCCGCTTCTTTTTGGCGGACCCATCCAACCGGAGCGAGGCTTTGTCATTCACCGCCCCTTTGGAGGATGGCGCTCGAGTCTTGCTTTACGCGATGACGTGACGGTTACCACTTCCAATGATATCATCCGCGCCATAGCGATAGACCAGGGGCCTAAAGATGCGCTGGTTACCTTGGGGTATACGGGCTGGAATGAAAACCAGTTAGAGCAAGAGGTTTTGGACAATGTTTGGTTGGTTTGTCCTTATTCCCCTGAAGTTCTGTACGAAGTCCCTTTCCCTGAGCGCTGGGAGTATGCTGGTTTAACCATCGGCGTTAAAATGAATCAATTAAGCACCAATGCGGGTCATGCTTAAAAAACATATCAATTGAGGGTTGCATGCCAGACGGCGTTTTTATTGGATTTGATTTCGGTTACAGGCGCATTGGGGTCGCGGTAGGGCAGCAAATTACGTGCAGCGCAAGGCCCTTAACCACGCTGGATGCCCGTTTGGGAGTGCCTGATTGGAGTGCGGTGCAAAAATTAATTGATTCCTGGCGCCCCGAAGCGCTCATTGTGGGCTTACCAACCTGCATCAATGACGAAGAGCAATACACAACCAAAGCCGCGCGAAAATTTGCCAAAGAGCTTAATAAACGCTTTTCCCTGCCCGTGCATCTGGTGGATGAGCGCTTGTCTACTGTTGAGGCACGTGCCCAGTTGTTTGCCGAAGGGGGATATCGTAAAATCAAAGGCTCCCAAGTCGACAGTTTCGCTGCCTGTATTATCCTTGAGCAGTGGCTGCAATACCCAACTGAGTGAAGCATGAAGCATTTTTTAGAAATTAGCCAACTCACCACTAGCCAGATTCACGCCCTGCTTGCCAGGGCGCTTGAGTTTAAAAAGGGGACGCAATACCCCGTTTATTCCAAGCATACCCTGGCCAATCTTTTTTATGAAAACAGCACGCGTACCCGAGTGAGTTTTGAAATAGCGGCAAAACAGTTATCCCTTTCAGTCATTAACCTTGAGATGCAACACTCCTCGGAATCGAAAGGAGAAACCCTTACCGACACAATTAAAACCCTGGGGGTTATGGGTATCAATGTTTTTGTATTACGGCATAAGCAGGATAACTTACCCAATTGGTTAGCGGAACAATTAGGCAATAACCCGGCGCATTTGATTAATGCCGGCGATGGCCAACATGCCCATCCCAGTCAGGCCATGCTGGATATGATGACTATTCTTGAAAAAAAGCCCGATTTGTCGCAACTTAAAATTGCAATTTTAGGCAATATACGCCATTCGCGGGTCGCCAACTCCATGCAGTGCCTTTGTGCCAAATTGCAAGTGGGCGAACTGGTTTTGATAGCCCCCGAAATTTGGCAACCTCAAAAGGTGCATTACGGGCGCGTCACGTCCTCTTTGCAAGAAGGACTGGCAGGCGCTGATGTCGTCATCTGTTTGCGGGTACAATATGAACGGCTCTTGCAAAACGAAACAATCGATTTACCCACCTACCTGCGCGATTATACCTTGACCACTGAAACACTGCGCTTTGCCAAGCCGGATGCCATGATAATGCATCCAGGCCCCATCAACCGGGAGGTCGAAATTAGCAGCGCTGTGGCAGATGGGCCGCAATCCTTTATTTTGCAACAGGTTAGCAATGGCGTCTTCATGCGTATGGCAATACTGGATGCCTTGTTGAATCCTTCTTCGAAAATAGAGTCCTGAGTTGGCAAGCTAAGAAAAATTTTATCCCCGTCTTTTTTTAAGTTGAGCCTACGCGGGAAAGACAGTTCTGCATGGAGCTTTTGCCCTTATTTTGGCGATTGAATGGTTTGTTTAAAAGAGAGGGCAAGTTGCAAGCTATTTAACCTGACCTCATCCTCTCCTTTCTTGTCTGCCACCGTTCGCGCTACTTTCAACAAGCGGTGGTAAGCCCGTGCCGACAGCTTCAAGCGCTCGAGCGCCTGGCTTAAAAAATTGCGCTCAGTCTCGCCTAAAGCACAAACCCGTTCACAATCCCTTGCAGTGAGCTGGGCATTAATGCAACCTTGCCGGCTTATTTGTCTTGCACGGATTTCCTCAAGGGTTAATCGTATTGCATCACTTTGCCGGCTCCCATTCCCTGGTTTAACAAGTTCCGCCTGCGGTATGGCTTGTACATTGATTTGCATATCAATTCTATCCAGCAAGGGGGCTGAGAGTTTGGCTAAATAGCGGTGGATGCGATCAGGCGAGCACAGGCAGTTCGCATTGGGGTTTCCCCACTGTCCGCAAGGACAAGGATTCATTGCTGCGATAAACTGAAAGGTTGCAGGAAACTCCGTTTGGATTGCCGCTCTTGAAATGCAAATCTGTCCTGATTCCAGCGGTTCTCGCAGGGTTTCCAACACCGTTTTGTTAAACTCTGGCAATTCATCTAAAAATAACACCCCGCGATGTGCCAGGGATATTTCCCCCGGTTTTGGCGGATTTCCTCCACCAACCAACGCGACAGGGGAGGCGGTGTGGTGGGGGGCGCGAAAGGGCGGGGTACGCCATTTGGTAAAATTGAGCGGGCGACCATGGATGGAGTTGATGGCTGCAACTTCCAGCGCTTCGGTTTCACTGAGCTCCGGTAGCAAGGTGCTAAACCGTTTAGCTAGCATGGTTTTCCCACTGCCAGGTGGCCCGCAGAGTAATACGCTGTGCCCGCCGCAGGCCGCAATTTCCAGCGCATGTTTTGCTTGCTGCTGCCCTTTTACATCAGACCAGTCCATGTCATTTGAATCAGGGAGGGTCTCAGGTCTTGGTGGCACGTTATTAAGTGGGGTATCCTGACACAGATAGCTGCATACTTCGCGCAGCGTATGGGCAATATACACTCCTTCCTTGCTTGCAAGGGCTGCCTCCTCGGCATTGCTTGCTGCGATCACTAATTGTTGTTTATCGCGGTGTGCTGCCAATACAACCGGAATAATGGCCGGCACTCCCCGTAAATTGCCGCTTAATGCCAATTCTGCAATAAACTCATGATGATGTAATTTTTTGCCAGGGATTTGTCCTGATGCGGCTAAAATGCCTAAAGCTATCGGAAGGTCAAAGCCGCTGCCTGTTTTGGGTAAATCGGCAGGAGCCAGGTTCACGGTAATGCGACGGCAGGGAAATTCAAATTGACTGTTAATGATGGCGCTTCGCACGCGATCCCTGCTTTCTTTTACCGCGGTTTCTGGAAGACCTACAATCGTAAATGCGGGCAATCCATTGGATAAATGGACTTCAACCGAAACGGATTTTGCCAAAAGCCCCACTGTCGAGCGTGTTTTACTGAACGCGAGATTCATTTTTTTTCCTGAAAGGTTGGACTTAAAGGGGGAAACTTATCACTAACGCATGAGCGACAAGTCTAACTTGCTTTTTTAGCGAGCAGCGCACTCACCTGTTCTTGCAAAGCCTCTACTTTTTCACGTGTTCTTGCCAGCACTTTTATTTGCACATCAAACTCTTCACGGGTAATTAAATCCATTCGCGTAAAAGTGGCCTGTAAAATGTCTTTGAATTTTTGCTGAATGTCTTCTTCAAACGCTTGAAAATGAGTCGGTAGGGTAGAAAAAAGTTTTTTTGCTATGTCATCGAATTGTTTGGGATCAAACATGTTTTCTTCCTGTGATTTGCCAGGAAATAGTCTAGCAATGCTTCGCTTGCAAATCTACTGTATTTTTAATTAGCGATACGTTATTTTTGTAGGATTAGCGGCAATAACAAAAGGAATTCCATGAAGATGCTTACGGCGGTAATTAAACCCTTTAAATTGGATGAGGTGCATGAAGCACTGATTGAAATGGGGGTGCCAGGCATTACTATTTCAGAAACCCGTGGGTTTGGACGGCAAAAAGGCCATACAGAGCTTTATCGCGGGGCAGAATACGTGGTGGATTTCCTCCCCAAAATAAAAATCGAGCTGGCCTTGGCCGATGACATGGTGGAGGCTGCAATTGATGCAATTTGCAAAGCAGCCTACACCGGTAAAATAGGTGATGGTAAAATTTTTGTCTATGAATTGCAGCAGGTGGTGCGCATTCGAACAGGCGAGGTGGGAGTGGAAGCTCTATAGCGCCAATTCTTTGGTGATAAACTGCCATTCTTCCTCACTTACCGGCATTACCGACAAGCGATTGCCTTTTCTAACCAGAGGCATTTTTTCAAGCTCAGGGTAGCGTTTTAACTCATCCAGCGGAAGGAGCCGTTTAAATTTCTCTTTAAAACGAATATCCACCATAAACCAGCGGGGATTTTCAGGGCTGCTTTTAGGATCAGGGTGTTCTGAGGTGGGATCAAAGGCTGTAAAATCAGGATAGGGTTTACTGCTGACTTCTGCAATGCCGATAATGCCCGGAGGGTTGCAATTGGAATGGTAAAATAAAATGAGATCCCCAATTGCCATGTCATCACGCAGGTAATTTCTAGCCTGGTAATTACGCACGCCATCCCAGGGCGAGGTTTGTTTCGGCGCCTCTCTTAAATCGTCAATGCTAAAGCAGGACGGTTCAGATTTCATTAGCCAATAGTTGGTCATTTCGGACTCCAGTAAATGTGGTTGGGCGTGATAATTGCGGTGAGCGGAATATCCCATGGTTGTGGCTTTAAGAAAGGCGCGCGCTGAAAATCATAGGCAATCCCAATCAATTGCGTTTCTGGATAATGCGCGAGTGTTCTGTCGTAATAGCCTGCCCCCATGCCAAGGCGTGTACCCTGTGTATCAAAAGCCAGTAAGGGCACAAAAAGGAGATCAAGCTGGTCTGGCGATAGGGCGTTTTCCTTATCGACATCCGGTTCTTCTATCTGAAATCGGTTTTTTTTAAATGCCGTGGCAGGCGATGCGGGTAAAAACGAGAGGGTTTTGTCGTCATTTAGCGAGGGGAAATAGCAAAATTTTCCCTGCAAAGGCGCACTATGCCATAGCGCATGGAGATTAATCTCTCCTTGAACGGCCTGATAAAGTGCTATCCGCTTCGCTTTGCGGTATTGGGGTAACGCGCGTATTTGCGTAAACACGTTGGCCGCCGCATCGTGCTGAAAGGCTATGGGGAGGCTTTCTCGCACGCCTTTGTACGTTTTTCTCAAGATGCGTTTAAACCGATCGGCCATGTTTTCAAGTTCTCAAATGAAGTCAATTGATTATTGCGTAGAAGGGGAAGGGAGTTCAAGTAAGAATTTTTTAAAAAACGCTAGGCAGAGTAAAAAAAATAAGGTATATACCTGAAAAATTTAAGTGGTTTCTCAACCTGATATTGGATTAATTTTTGTGAGATTGGTATGAGCGATATGTTTGATGAAGAAGATGACTTAGTGGAAGGCGATCCCTTTGTTGGCTCCGATGAAACGGTCGATATGGATGTAAGTGAAGGCGCAACACTGGATGCGCGCAGACGGCTTGAAAACATGCTGGAAGAGCGGCGTTTACAGTCCGAGCTTGATGATTTCATGGATTATTAAGTCATGAAAAAAACAACCGTTTCACTGCAGGAAAACAACAAAGGCGTTTTGTTGTCCCTGGATGATCGGGTGTTTCTTGGTGAAGGGCTTTTTGAGACGATAAAAATAGCACAGGGAAAGGCACAGTATTCGCAATTGCATTGGGAGCGTTTGCGTCAGGGGGCGTTGGTTCTGGATATCCCTTTTGATCTTTCCCTTGCCTCCTGGCAAGCGAGTATTCAACACCTAATCGATACCACTTCATTGCAACAAGGGGGAATGAAAGCCATTCTCTGTAGTAAAGAGGCGCCTCGGGGCTTGCATGTGCACAGTACCCATTCAACGCTCTTCCTGCATGGGTTTCATTATCAGGTTGACTCAACCCCGCTACACTTAATGAGCGCGCCCTGGGTGCGCGATGCGAAAAACCCCATTTATCGCCTAAAATCTTTAAATTACCTTGAAGCCATTATGGCACGCCGCTATGCACTGGAGCATGCCGCCGATGAGGTGCTCTTTTTTAACAGTGAACACCACCTTATGGAAACCCCCATCGCCTCGCTTTTCTTGGTTAAAAACGAGTCTTTATATACTCCATGTCAGGATAGTGGAATTTTAGCAGGGGTTATCAGGCAACGCCTTCTCGATTTAAGCAAAAAAAACAATATTCCCTGTATTGAGACGTATTTAACGAAAGAGGATTTGCTTGCGGCAGAGGCTGTGTTTACCTGCAATGCCTTGCAAGGCATTCGTGCGGTCAAATCGTTTGAAACGACCAGTTTTAACTGCGCGCACCCCTTAGTTGCGCAGTTAATGCATTATTTGGCATTGGAGAGTGCTTGAGAACGGGGTTCTTCTTCGGATGGAATCGACGTTGAGGATTCTGAGCGAAGGGGCGTGCTAAAGGTGCTAACTATGGTGTTTAAAAATTGCGGCTTCAAGTATTTGAGACTATTGATTACCCAATTCACATGACGGTGGGATGGTTTTTCTGTGCTTAATTTTTTTACTACATTCCGGGTATACTCCTCACCTATTAAAGTGGCTGCCAGAATTTTACCGGTAGAACTAACCGGCCATTGGTATTCCTGAGGGATTCGTGTCGTCATGGTGATGGGATCTAAGGTATATTCATAGGATTCAATGGAATGTTTCATGACTTTGTCATTGCGTAGTATTTTTTCACTAAGAAAGTTAAAGGTCTGCATTTCCTGCCGGTGGATATCGGCTATGTTTTTCTTAATGAGAACAGGCAATAATTTTTGGCAAGCCAGATGGGCAATATGGATAAGCAGGTTGTCTTTCTTTTTCAGTTTGAATTGATCACCATGCTGAAACATCGCTTCCAATACAGCAAAGGGCAAATCAAAGGGTTTGTTGGGGTCCGCATCGCTCTTGCTCTGCCCCAGTCCCTCTTCTTTTACTTTCTTAGGCAACAGGCTAAGAATGTTCCCCTTAAGCCCTATCCTTTCAGACGTTCCCAAATAAAGGGTATCCAGCTCCTCAATGAGCATTTCTTGCGTTGCAGTGTTGACCAATAACTTTTGTAATGGCGCCTCTTTTAAAGTACGTTGCATTGCAAGGGCCATGATAAGTGTTTGCAAACCATATAACTGCTTTTTAATAGGACCTTGATTTAAAACGAAGTTGTCCAATAAGGAACGCCCTATCAATTCGTGCTCAATGAAATCCTGGTTTGTGGGGGATTCATGAGGGTCTTTCAGGTACTGATTATAAAAATAAGTCAGGGTGTACAGCGGGTATTTTTCAAAAAAGAAGTTTAAAAAATCCTGGTAACTGTCGGAGGAAAGCCGGTATTTGAGGGCATGCAAGCGTTCCAGTATGGGGGCTAATTCTGCTCTGTCCGCGTTAAAGTCTAATCGCGTGATGCGCGTTTCAAGATCAGAAAGTGCCTTTGAAGGCTCTAAAAACAGGGCGTTTTCAAAGGCTTTCTCATCCAATTCCACGGGAACGGGTGGTGCTGCCTTATTGCGTTGCAGTTCGGTAAACAGAGGTTCTATTGGTATGTCCTCTAATGCCGCACGCAAGCGCGACCCGCCTTTGGGTGCATTGGATGTAAAAAGGGAAACAATAGCCCAAAACCAGGCGAAATGCCTGTTCCAGGTAAAGCCCTGCTGGTGATCGCTGCCAAGCAAACGCTCGCGTTTGGTATTAAAATGACTGAGCCGAATGCAGGCGTCGTTGTCCTCATCCAATATCTGCAATAAGTTCGCTTTAAGTAGGATGCGCTTTGGATTTGTGGATTTTTCAAGCGCTTCAAGCTTTCGCTTCCAGGCCTGTAACAACGCCTCATCGGGATTGTACTTTCGCATAAGGATACGGGTACGTGAATATAAAAACAGTATAAAGTATAAGCCTGTTCCTGATTGTTAAGATTTTGTAAGGGTTTGTAACGTGCTTCAAGTTGGGATTGACAATTTTTAGCAACTTGCGATAAAAATGGATTTATTATTCTTAATAATCCCTTAAGCTTTAATTGCTATGCTAGGTGTTATCAATTAATTTTTTGAAGCGAAAATGGTGTCAATGAGCCGCATTTGCAGCCAAAAAACTTAATTAATGACACGCCCTAAACCTATTCGTTTAATTGGAGTTTCGTATGAAAGAAAGTACTACGGCTATCATGCAAAAAATAAACACACCCGGTGGAACGCGTGATAGTGCAGGTTTAGACGAAATAACCACAAGGCAACCGTCAAGAGAAATAGTGATCGGTGAAGAACTGCTTGCAACTATTTTGAACACCCCAACCAAGGGTGGACCTGTCTTGGCCCCTAAATCCTAAGGGGTCTTGAATTCTTAAAGCCTAACGCGATACCAAGGAACTTCAAAACCTAGTATTTTGAAGTTTCTTGGGTATACTTATTCTATAGTATTCACCCTTTTCTGAGGTTGTTATGGCTGCCTTTTCCCAAACTTCGCACTGGCGCGACTCTGCGAGAACTGCCCGTTTTTTTGTGGTGGATGCGCGTGCGGCCTTCCCTATTTTTCTTTTTCTAATGCATATTCGCGTCTGGACAGGTGTTTTAGTTCTTGTTTCGGCTGTGTTTTTTGGCATTATTGAACATTATGGTTTTACGGTGCCGGTTTTTTTACGCTGGATTAGAAGTACTTTAGCAGGAAGCGTTAAGTCTTCCCAACCCTGGTGGCGATAAATGGAAACGGATCTTGGTAAAAACATGGCTCAAATCTCTGGCGCTTTAAATGCCAAGTATTATTTAAATGACCGTTTTGTCACTTATGAGGAAGTCTTTGCCGACACGGGCTTACTTCCGGCTATTGCCAAGCGTGCTGATCAGCTCTGCTCGCTTTGTTTAGGCTATGGCTTGGGCGCTTCCTTTGATGAAGCCGAAAACGCCTTGCTGGGCATTCGGGTAATATTTGATGACGTAACGCCCAATGCCTTGCGTCTGCTTTGCATGACCGATGTATTAACCGAGTTAATTCAAGGAGGGCCTAGTAAGGATTATACGCCACTGGATGAGTTGATGTATGATTAACTTTAGGTTAGGCTGTTCTTTTTTATTAAATAAAATGTAAAAAAAGTGAAAGGTTCTTTTCTTTTAATCTTCGCTTAAGGAAGATCTGATAAAGTATATTTATTCGAATCAAAAAGTTTTGGAGTTGAGTATGCCAAATAAAGCTTTGCCAAGTAACGCCTCCTTACTGAGCCGTCAAGGTACATTTAGCCAAGCCAATAAGACGAACCAAACTCAGAAAAGGGTGACTTCAAACTCAAATGCAGTTCAGGAAATTGTATCGCGTCCGCTGAGCACATTGTCTCAGCAAACTAAAAAAATGCTCGCTGTAAAACTGGGCGTAGGAAGTCAGGATGCAATCGTCAAGCAAAACACGCTAACAGAAAAACTTGGCGCAGGAAGCTTGGCGGAATCAGTTGCCAGGGGTGTAACTATTCTTGATCGCGCCTTGCGTAAAATAGCAGACTACCAGAAGACGAATAGTACTGTATTAGAACAGGAGCAATCCGCTAAAGAAGAACCCACCTATTCTGGGCCTTCTATGAAATAATCAAGGCATTCGGTGTTTACTTCCGAATGCTGTTATAATTCAATTATTCTAATCAATGTATGAGATTGACTGTCTCTCTTATGAAAGATGAATTAACAGAAAACCAAACCGACGCCATTTTAAAGGCGTTGGATGAAGCAATTGAGACAGGCCCTTGGGATGAGTCTAATTTTCTGCGCGTGATAGGAAAGAATTTGCGCACAATTCGCGATAACTTTGCTAACCACTTAAAAAACGCTCAAAGTGAAACGATACGCCGTGGTACGACTTTTATACCAGCTCCCGCTCGCCATGAAGGCCAGCGGGAAATATTTATCTCCCTTTACTCTTCGGATGGCAACAATATGCAATCCTGGGAGCGCATTCTGGCTAATTTACCACGTCAGATTGTTTCCCGACCTATCTATTCCAATGAAGAGGCCGTACAGTACCTTATCAAATCAAAAGAAAATAAAATGAATGAGGCCTATGTCTGCGCTTACGTGAACGAAGAAGATGTGCTATTGATGGCAGAAGATAAAATACCCATTGATAAATTTGGCAAGCCCTTGCTTAATATCAAGGATCGTTCGCTAAAGCTTGAACACATTACCCGGTTTGTGCATTTGTCTCAAGAGTACAGCTACGTAAGAGGGCGCTTAATTAAACAATAGTCCTGGGGGGCGTGTTTTTAACGTTTTGACCGAAGCGTAAATTCAGACCAATTTATCGCTTTTGCAGCCTGACAATAACTTTAAAAGCACGCCCGATAAGCATCTGAGAAAAATTGGGTTATAATTGAGTTAAATCACACTAGGTAAAATAGGCTAATGGGACAACAATCACAACAGCAGGGAGGTGGGGGCGATAATTCACTTGCACCCTTGTGGATTTCAGTTATCCTCTGCCTGGTTTGCTTTTTAATTTGGAAATTTGCCCATGAATACATCGTGGCGTTCGTGTTTTACCTCAATATTCTGCAAGCCAAATTAGTCGGTTTTTTTGTGAGCAACCCGCAGCTTGAGAATGATGTGTATTTGATGTCGACCATTGATCCGGCAACCGTTGAGTGGAGTCAGTTTGTCAACTTAACCCGCAGCGTAGGAAATTTCATTCGTTATCCGGTTATTGTCACCATCGTTATATTAGCGATCGTTTTATATAAATCCGATATCACGCTTAAATTTCGTCGTGCACACAACATGAAGACTTTGCGGGCACAAGAACAATACAACTGGCTTGCTATTATGCCAATCGTGAAAGAAGATTTAGTGAATACCGATGTCAATAAGGGGCCTTGGGCTATGGCATTAACCCCTATTGAATTTGCTCGAAAATACCATTTATTGCGAAAAGAAGATGCGCTTCTTGATAACCCGGTTCCGGGACAGGAAATGACCGCCTCCATAAAAAAAGGGGACGCCAAGCGGGTATTTACCTTGCAGTTAGGTCCTTATTGGGAGGGATTTAAACGGTGTCCACCGCATGTCAATGCCTTGGCTGCTGTTTTTTTGGCACGTATCAATCGCGATAAAAATGCAGCAAGCCAGATTCTGGACACGCTCGACCGTTCCTTTACCTTGGGCAAACCGGATTTTACGGTAGCTAAAGCCATCTTGAAAAAATACGAAAATACAGAAATTGTCCAGGAAATTTTAGCCACTCACGCGTACCAACTGACCGTTATTGCCTCCCTCCTTGCGGCCGCTCGCGATGATGGGGTCGTGCCGACCGCAGAATTTTTATGGTTAAAGCCCTTGGACAGGCGATTATGGTATATGCTTAACAGTATAGGAAGGCAAACCCCTTACAGCGAGGTGGGTGGGCCTTTTGCTCATTGGCGGGCAGAAAAGGCAATGGGGCGGCGCTCATTAATCCCAATGATTGATGAAGCCATCAAAGCGCTTGAAATTGCAGTGAAAGAAATTAAATTATCGCCAAAAGAAATGCGGGAGTTAGAACCATAATGCGTGGTATAGATTCGCGACACGAAATCGATCCAACCATGTTGCTGCGCGACACCAGAAGTTTTGGTCGGCGCGTGAGCGACTTTTTCTCTGATCCAACCAATGTATCCATTGTTTTAGTTTCAGTCGCTTCCACCGCTTATTACTTGCCAGAACTTG
The DNA here is from genome assembly GCA_041659885.1 of Tatlockia sp. Taxonomy (GTDB): domain Bacteria; phylum Pseudomonadota; class Gammaproteobacteria; order Legionellales; family Legionellaceae; genus Tatlockia. Next base: position 29,747 of record JBAZXN010000005.1, on the reverse strand, counting down.
CCACTATCATGTTGGGGATAGGACTTTTCATTTTCCTGTATACCTTCTCACGCAAACAAAAACTGCCCTTTCGGTTACCTAAAATTGCGGGAGTAAAAGATTACAACGATTTAAAACCAGGAATTGGAACGCCCAACACCGCAAGGGGAATAGCCTTTTTTGGTAATGACAAGCAAACCAATGCGGAATTGTGGTTTGCCAACGAAGATTTACGAACCCATGCACTCATTTTTGGCTCGACCGGTAGCGGTAAAACAGAGGCACTGGTTTCCCTGGCGTATAACGCCCTGGTGCAGGCCAGTGGTTTTATTTATGTGGATGGAAAAGGGGATAACTCCCTCTATGCCAAAATCTTTTCCATGGTTCGTAGCATGGGACGAGAGGACGATTTATTACTTATTAATTTTATGACCGGTGCACGCGACATCATTGGCCCTCAGGAGAAACGGTTATCCAATACCCTAAATCCGTTCTGTCAGGGGTCATCCAGCATGTTAACGCAGCTTGTAGTGAGTTTGATGGGGTCTTCCAACCAATCCTCTGACGGCGATATGTGGAAAGGCCGTGCTATCACCTTCGTTGAAGCCTTGATGAAATTACTGGTTTACATGCGGGATGAAGGCGCTATTTTACTTGATGCCAACAGCATCCGTAATTATTTTGAACTGACCCGTCTTGAAGCGATTGTGGTCGATAAGGTCTTTCCGCGGGACGAGCAGGAAAGTGTCAGCATTGAATCAGTGCCAAAGCTTGTGACCGATCCTATCCGAAACTACGTGTTTAACTTGCCAGGTTACAATAAAGAGAAAAAAGGAAAACAGGTTTCTCAGGTTTTGGAACAGCACGGGTTTATCACCATGCAGTTAGTGCGGGTTTTTTCCTCTTTGGCAGATACTTACGGGCATATTATCCGAACCAACCTTGCCGAGGTCGACTTCAAAGACGTGGTTCTGAATCGCCGTATTCTGGTTGTACTTTTGCCAGCGCTTGAAAAATCACCAGATGAATTGTCCAACTTGGGCAAAGTAATTGTTTCTTCGCTCAAAGCAATGATGGCAGCGGGTTTGGGGGATCAGGTTGAAGGCGATTACCGTGATGTAATTGAGCGAAAAGCCACCAATGCACCAACGCCTTACATGTGTATTCTGGACGAGTACGGGTATTATGCCGTACAAGGTTTTGCCGTAGTTCCTGCTCAGGCGCGTTCCCTTGGTTTCTCGGCTATTTTTGCAGGACAGGATTTACCGGCTTTCCAAAAAGCCTCTAAAGAGGAAGCGGCCTCCATCGGTGCAAACACCAACATCAAAATTTGCATGAAGCTTGAAGATCCCGGCGAAACCTGGGATTTCTTTACCAAAACAGCCGGTGAAGCCTACGTTACCAAGGTGGATTCCTTCCAGACGAAAGACACGAGCATGGTCAATAGTTACATGGACACAAAAAGTTCTTCTTTCGAAAAACGCTCCCGCATTGATTTACTTGATTTAAAAGATCAAACCGAAGGGGAAGCGCACATTTTCTTTAAATCGAAAATTGTTCGGGCGCGCATGTTTTACGCAAATCCCCAGCCGGTTAAGAAATTGAAAGTCAATCAGTTCCTGAAGGTAGAGCCGCCACCGGATGATTACCTTGCCAAACTACAAAAACAACTCATTGGATTTCAACGCATTCTTGAAAGTGGTGAGCTTAGCATCGAAAAAACAGTGGAAAACGAAGAGATTTCGTTAATTACCACCTCCTTGAGAAACACGCAAATTGTTGAGCCGATTGAGCGAAGCGTTGCGGCATTGCTTGCTTACCATGGCCATAATGAGCCAGAGCCTGTTGAAGAGTTAATGGAGGAAGAGGAAGAGGGCGTATTAACCATCTTTAGCAAGCTGAGGCAATCCGAAGGGAGCCTGCCCTTGCTGGTTAAGGATAAAGAAGCCTTCTCCCAATCGTTGCTGGCAATAAATATGACGCGCGACTACCTTGCAACCATTGAACGCGCAAGTGGGGCTAAAGACAAATTTGCAGGCACATTAGCCAATGAGTTGATCAAAGATTTTCAAGTAGCAACCAATTACCCACCTCTGGAGCGCGACATAGTCACTGCAGAAGAGCTCGCAGAACTTGCCATGGGACTTACTGAAAAAATTAAAGAAGAGCGTCTTAACGCAAAATTAAAAGGCGAAGACGAATAGGGTATTAACCTGGCAATAAAATCCCGCCCCATACCTCAATCAAGTTTCAAGACTGGCTTGCTTCAGCAAGCTTCCTTTCCAGTGAAAAAAATCAAATGAAAGTATAATTTTTAAGCTGAATTGCAACTAATTTCTGGAATTTTCAAGAACTGCTTGTAACGCAATGATTTGTATGTTTTTATTTCAATGATAATCCTAAAAAGTAATTAACCATCGTGAGGTTTTAGTGAAGCGATTGCGCGTTGGCTTATTTCCTGTTTCAATAGGGCATGCCTTGTTGATAGCCTTTTTGCTGGTTGCAGGCTGCAAGACAAAAGTATATCAGCCTGAAGAAAATGCCGCCTTAAAGTTACCGAGAAAGGTGGCTGGCGCAGAAGACAGGGCCATCATCCAGCTACAGAAAACACTGAGCCGTTGCGGGGTTACGGTCATAACCATTGGTCAGGATTACTTAATTAGCATTCCAGCACCTGCGCTTTTTCCAAATCAATCGCCGGAATTGACTTGGGCATCTTACGGTTTGCTTAATAATGTGGTTAAATTTCTTAAACAATTTCGTAAAGTGGCTGTAAATGTAACAAGTTATACGGGTAAGTATATTTCCCCTAAGCGAGAACATGCTTTAACATTAGCGAGATCACGCTCTGTTGCTGATTATTTGTGGTCTCAAGGGGTAGATACCCGCTTTATTTTCACCGAGGGTTTGGGAAGTGATAAGCCCATTATGAGCTTAACTTCGGGTGGCGACAAAACACGCAATGCGCGGATTGAAATTACGTTTAGGGATGCGATTGTTGAATGAGGTTCACTGGCGGGTGCTTTGATGTAAGGCACTGCAGGTAGCGTTTTTTTACCGGTTGAGGTGTTAAGAATGGGTCGTGAGAATTGGCATATAATGATACAATCCAAGTCGTTTTATGTTCGCACTTACCGCGCATGCTTAACGGGTATTGCTGTGTCCGTTCTGTTAAATCTGGTGTTAGGCCTTGTGATAGATTATCTATATTTTCATCAGCCGCATCGGGATTTTTATGCGACAAGCGGCATAATTTCACCGATTAAATTAAATGCATTAAAGACGCCTAATTATTCATCAACTCCACTGCTTGATGAAGAACGGTCCGAAGAAAATACAGCAAAGGTTATACCGCAATAAACGAGGATAAAATGGCTGAAAACGCGCTAGCTACAGTTGCGATAAGAAATAATTTTTACCGGGACAGTCAACGCAAGACCATTATTATTTTATTGGTCTCTATCGTTGTTAATTTTATTATGGCCTCCATGCTGGTTTATATAATAACCCATCCGCCTGCGCCCAAGTATTTTGCAACCAGCATTAACGGGCGCATTACGCCACTATTTCCACTGGATGAACCAAACCAGTCTGACTCGGCGGTATTGCAGTGGGCAAATCAGGCTGCTATTGCGGCATTTACCTATAATTTTGTAAATTATCGCGACGAACTACAGGCTTCCTCAGGCTTTTTTACTGCCGAAGGATGGACTCAATTTTTAACCGCTTTGCAACAATCCAACAACTTGGATGCGGTAAAAGCCAAGAAATTGATTGTTTCTGCGGTGGCCACGCGTGCCCCTATTATTCTACAAAAGGGTTTGTTAAATGGCAGATACTCCTGGCGAATCCAAATGCCCATTCTTGTAACCTATCAAAGTGCCAGTGAATTTTCGCAACAGAATAATGTCGTGACTATGTTAGTAACGCGAGTGCCTACGTTAAATTCGCCTCGTGGTATTGGGATATCACAATTTGTCGTAGGACCAGCCAGTGGTGGGGTAGTTTGATGAGAAAACCCTTAATTCCCTTGCTGTTTACCTTATTGCCCTACCGGTTGAAGTTGCAACGTATTGGAATGGGTTTGCTTGCTTTGGTAGTTATTCACTCAATGCCCATGCAAACGTACGCGGCAGAGCAAACGGATTCAGCGCAACAAGCCCTGCAACAGTTGCGCATGCTGCAGCAACGCCTGGCACAAGGGCCACAGCAACCGAATGCACAGGGGCAAAACGCTCCACAGGTTCCAGGTCAAAATTCTGGCATACCTGCTCAAATTACCCCGGCGCAAGGCTCCAATGCACCTCCTATGGCAGCAGTTGAAAATGCGCCGTCAGCAAAAGGTGCCTCGAATCAGGACGCCCAGGTGTTATCTGTTGCAGAGAATGAACTCATTGATTCAAAAGCCTTTGAAGGGGTAACCCGTCAACTTTACCCGCTTTCGACTGAAGAGATTTTGCGATTAAAGCAGCTTTATCATGCCAATGAATACGCGGAAGCAGCGCCGGCAGGCACTCCTCCAAAGCCTACGGCAACTTCGCAATTTGTTAATCTTTCGCCGGGGTCAACCCCACCTGTTATTCGTTTGTCGCAAGGTTTTGTCACTTCCCTGGTATTTCTTGATTCAACCGGCTCGCCCTGGCCAATAGCCGCTTACGATTTGGGTGATCCTTCCGCATTTAATATCCAATGGGATAAAACAGGCAATACCTTAATGATACAGGCGTTAAAATTGTACAATTACGGCAACCTGGCGGTACGGTTACGCGGTTTAAATACGCCGGTCATGTTAACCTTAATCCCCGGACAAAAAGCAGTCGATTATCGGGTTGATCTTCGCATTCAGGGCTATGGCCCACAAGCTAAAAGCATGCCGATGGAAGCCGGTATTCCTCCCAGCGCCAACGCAGTCCTTTTACATGTTTTGGATGGGGTGCCACCAGCAGGCAGCCAGCGTTTAAGCGTGAGCGGTGGTGATGCAAGAGCCTGGTTTCTTAACGAAAAAATGTATGTAAGAACAAACCTTACTATTTTATCACCGGGCTGGATAGGCAGCATGACCAGTGCCGATGGAATGCACGCGTATGAGATGCAAAAATCACCAGTTTTGCTTGTTTCCTGGCATGGTAAAGTCATGCAACTCAAGGTAGAAGGGTTATAACAAATGGCAGCAAGAAAAGAAAATCTGAAATCACTTTTTAAAAATACCCGTACCCGGGTTATCCTTGTTTTCACGGCGATATTACTGATTACAACGGTCACCATTGGAGTGATTAAATTAAGAAATGCGAATAATTTGGGTGCTTCGGCGCAAGCCAAGATTGCTCACTCGCCTGGCATTCAATCGATTCCTGGTGCATTAAACCCGACTGTACAGTATGCCAAACTGCAAGAAGCGCAGAATATTAATCAGGCGAAGTCTGCGTTGAAAACAGGTGGCAGTGCAATTCCTACTATTATCCGCACCCAGACGTTGGGGGAAGGGGTTTCACCGGTTGGCTTGCCTGACTCAGGCACCAATGGCGTTGGTTTTGCTACCCTGGCTCGCGAAGACGAAGCCGGTGCGCAACGCAGCCTGTGGTTACAAACCTTACAAAAAAGCAACTGTTCAAAGGCCAGCGTAAAGCAGGTGGTTAGCCAGGGGGCAACGCTTGGTGATTTAAAAAAGGGGTGTAATTGCACGCAATTAAAATACAGCGGCTATAGCGTTTCGGAGTTGCGCCAGGTTTGCTCTTGCAAAGAACTAAGGGCTGCCGGAGTCAATGCAAGGCAACTTAAGGAAGCAGGCTTAACTGCGGGGCAATTAAGGCTTTGTGGCTTTGATGCCTGCGAGTTGCGCAATGCAGGATTTACTGCACAAGAAATGAAAGACGGCGGCTTTACTGACGGTGAGCTCAAAGGTGCAGGCTTCACGAGCGATGAAATTTCGAAAGCAAGCGGATTACCTAATGGGATAACCGAAGAGGATGTACGCAAGGCAGATTGTCAGGCAGACGCATTAAACAAGCTTCGCACAGCCGGTGTTTCTGCATCGGCCGTGCGCCGAATTAGCGGTTGCAGCGCCACTCAGTTAAAGGCGGCTGGCTACAATGCAGAGGACTTAAGAAAAGCCGGTTTCAGTGCGGCCGATCTTAAAAAAGCAGGGTTTAGTCCCTCCGAATTAAAACAGGCTGGTTTTAGCGCAAGGGATCTATTGAATGCAGGATTTAGCTCGGATGATTTAGCAAATGCAGGATTTACACCCGCCGAGATTGCTGCTGCAGAATCAGAGCTTCCTCCAGGCGTTTCTCCTGCCGATGTGAAAGAAGCCGGATGCGGTGCCGTGGCTTTAAAAAATGAGCGTTTAGCCGGAGTCAGCGCAAAATTAATCAGGCAATATGCCGGATGCAGTGCACGCGCATTGAAAGAGGCCGGGTTTACCAACGGCGATCTGGCCAACGCAGGCTTTACCCCTGCTGAAATTAACACAGCGCGCGAGCTCAGCGATGCGGCAATACGTGCAGCAGGCTGCGATGCCGCCAATTTAAAATCGTTGAATGCCAGTGGGGTATCGGCGTCAAGAATACGTGCATTAAACGGGTGCAGTGCAGAGCAACTGAAAGCGGCAGGCTATAATGCGGCACAATTGGCCGATGCAGGGTTTACAGCCAGTCAACTTAAAGCGGCCGGATTTAGTGTAGAACAGTTGGCCGCCGCAGGCTTCACGGCTGAGCAACTGGTTGCTGCCGGTTTTACACCAGAGCAAGTTCGTGCTGCAATTGCTGCGGTCTATGGTGCGGTGCGCGCTGCAGGATGCGATCCGGCCAAGGTTGCTGCCTTGCGCAAAAAAGGGGTGGCTGCCAAATTAGTGCATAAGTTAAACGGTTGCAGTGCGTTGCAATTAAAAAATGCGGGGTATACCGCAAAAGAGCTGGCGGATGCCGGTTTTACCGGACAAGAATTGCTGGCAGCCGGATTTAGTCCTGAAGAGGTGAGTGCAGCAGGTGCAGGCTTTGACGATAAAATTCGCGAAGCAGGATGCGATCCAACCAAACTGAAATCGCTTGTTAGCCTGGGCGTTACTGCAAAGCGCATCAGGGAGTTAAACGGATGCAGTCTTGAAGCGCTGAAAAATGCGGGCTTTGGTGCAAAAGCGTTATCGGATGCAGGGTTTACGCCTGAAGAGCTCCTGGGCGCCGGCTTTACGCCCGAGCAATTAGCCCAGGCAGGTATCCGCACGGTTGCTTCCATAGCAGCAGGAAGAGAAGCCAATTGCAGTGAGAGCTCTTTAAAGGCTGCAAAGGCAACAGGGGTAAGTGCCAGCACCATCAAACAAACCTTAGGCTGTAGTGCCGCCGCACTCAAAGCGGCAGGATTTACTGCAAAAGAGTTAAGGGATGCAGGATTTACGGCAGCTGAACTTAAAAGTGCCGGTTTCAGTGCAGCAGAATTAAAAAGTGCCGGCTTTACTGCAAAAGAATTACGCGAAGCGGGATTTAGCGCGAAGGATTTGAAAGATCTGGGGTTTTCAGCCGCCGATCTTAAAGACGCAGGGTTTAGTGCAGCGGAGCTTCGAAATGCCGGATTTAGTGCAGCGGAATTAAAAAAAGCAGGATATAGTGCTGCTGATCTAAAAAATGCCGGTTTTAGTGCGACTGATTTAAAAAACGCCGGGTTTGATCTTGCTGAATTAAAAAATGCGGGATTTTCAGCCACTGAGCTTAAAGCTGCCGGGTATAGTGCCAAAGCCTTAAAAGACGCCGGTTTTGATGCTTCCGAACTTAAAAAAGCCGGGTTTTCTGCTAAAGATCTGGTAAGAGCGGGCTTTTCAGCCGCTGAGTTAAAAAATGCAGGATACAGTGACGCTGAGATTCAAAATGCAGGCTCTGAAGTCGCAGGCCTTGAGCCCGCAACGCTCACAGGCGCTCCTTCAAATGTGGTGCCGCTCCCCGGGATTCCAGGAATAGGTACTACTCCGCCAGCGACCAGTGCCGCCATGCAAGCCGCGAATGCCAAACAACTGGAAAGCATCTTGCAAAGACAAAATCAGCAACTCAATGATCAACGTTACCAACAGCGAATTCAACAGCGTACTAGCCAAATGATGGGAGCAGCCAATAAATCCCTGCAACTTTGGGAAAAAGTTTCTACGCAGGTTTATATTGCAGGAACCGCTCCGAAAAAAGAGAAAGCAGGCGCGACGACTCAAACCATCGTGACTTCAACCAAACAAACTGTGCTTAGCGGCGATGGGTTTTCTGTTGAGAGTAAGAGCAGTGGAGGCGTCTATATCAAAACAGGGGATATCTTGTTTGCCGTGCTGGATACCTCCGTCAATAGTGATGAGCCAGGACCTATTTTAGCTACCATTGTTTCTGGCAAGCTGAAAGGTTCAAAACTCATTGGCAGTTTTAACCTCCCAAGCAATGCAGATAAAATGGTTATCAGTTTTAATACCCTATCGATACCTGGCATGCCAAAAACGGTAGGAATTAGTGCCTATGCTATTGATCCCAATACTGCACGTACGGCCTTATCCAGTAGCACCGATCACCATTACATGTTGCGTTATGGTTCGCTCTTCGCTTCTTCTTTCATGGAAGGAATAGGCAATGCATTCCAGTCAGCCGATACCACGGTAAGTGTCGGTGGTACCGGTGGTGGTCAAAACATTACCGTGCAAAACGGAATTAACCGCTCCATTATGCAAAACACGGTAATTGCTTTATCGTCAGTAGGAAAGGCATGGGGACAAGTAGCACAGCAACAATTCAGTACACCTACTACGGTGGAAGTATATTCAGGAACGGGCTTAGGTATTTTATTTACTCAAGATGTCACAATTTAACATGAGCAGGTAAGAAATGGCAGACGATCAATTTGATGAGTATCAGTTTTCCGATTTAGACACCATGGACGCTGATTCCCTGGAACATGAGGAAAAGGGGCTTGAGACGGAAACGCCCTATGCGATGGAGCCAGAGAAGAAAAACGTCATGCGCAATGCATTGATTGTGATCATTCTTATTGTTATTGCCCTATTGGGTTATAAAATGGTGAGCAATTATTTTGCGAAAAAAAGTGAAACGACGGGAATCCCTGTGAGCATTCCCTCTTTAACCCCGGTAGCAGGGCAACCAGGCACTGTAACTACCGTGCCGCAAGAACAAACCTCGGTCGTGCCGGCTAGCCCGCCTGCGCCTGCGCCTGTTCCTGCTCCTGCACAACAGGCGCCTGATTACACGCAAATGAGCCAAAAGCTGTCTTCATTAGAAATTGGTCAGCAAAATGTACGGACAGAAGTAAATAGCGTAGGGAATCAATTGGCTGGTATTAATTCGAATGTAACCCAACTGACTGAAAAAATAGCCAGTTTAAATCAGTTGATTGCTTCGCTTGAAGCAAAATTAGACAGGCAATCCAATGATATTGCAATGGCCGCAGTAAGGGCAAAACCAAAACCAGTGCGGCATGTTGTGGTTAAAACAAGGCATGTTAGAACCGTCTACCATATCCAGGCAGTCATTCCTGGCCGGGCGTGGTTAATTGCGGCAAATGGGTCTACAATTACCGTAAGAGAAGGGACTCAGTTAGCCGGTTATGGCGTAATTACTTTGATTGACCCTAATCAGGGAAGAGTGGTGACGAGTTCTGGTCAAGTGATTAGGTTTAGTCAACAAGACAGTTGAGGAATGTATGTCTTCTCCAAGCGGTTGGCAAGCCTGGGTTTCAGGCCAGGTTGATATCCTAAACAACATAGCATCCAATTTGCTGTCTGTTCAGCGATTGGTTACAGGGTCGGCCTATATTATCGGGATTCTGTTTGCAATTAAGGCAATTTATACTTTGAAAAGCTATGGTGAATCACGCTCGATGATGTCCAATCAAAAAGACTTGAAAGAGCCGCTTATCTATTTTGCAATAGCGGGGATTTTAATTTATTTCCCAACCGGTTTGGCGATGATGCTCCAAACTACCTTTGGGGCATCCAGTATTTTGGAGTATGCACCGGTCACAAGCACAAACCCGGGAATTAGTTTTCTTTTCGGTGCAGATTCAACCGTGGGCAGGCCGCTTACCATTATTATTCAGACCATTGGTGTAATTGCGTTTATACGCGGATGGGTGCTAATCGCCCGCGCTGCATCCAGCGGACAACCTCCAGGAGGCACCGGAAAAGGATTAATGCATGTTTTCGGTGGAATTTTTGCAATGAATATTATTGCTACACTGGAAATTATTAATAATACATTATATGGTACTAGTTGAAGTCTTATAATAAAGGAGAGATAAGCGTGAAAAAGCTACTTAATAATAATAAAAAAGAAAGTGCAAGATTGCTAAGATGGTCCTATTTAAGCTTAGGAATGATGGTGGTTTCAGATGTTTTTGCTTCTAATTTAGGGGGCGTGGCTTCCAATATTACAGCAAGTCTTACAAATGTCGGAAACCTTATTACTGGATTTTCCTATGTTGGAGGACTGGGTTTTGCAATTGGTGCCATTTTAAAATTTAGGGCACATAAAGAGCAACCAACACAAATCCCTCTCGGCACCCCTATTACGATGACTTTAGTGGCCGCCGCCTTGTTGTTCTTACCTTCAATATTAAACGTTACAGGTAATACTATTTTTGGAACCAGTGGTGGCGTTACTGCAGGTCCTACGGGTACTACGTTTGGCAGCTAAAGAAAAGTCGGAGTATGGTTCCTTTTCAAAAACGAGGTCCCACTGTTTTAAGTTGAGAGTGGGACAGCGGGTTGTGGCGCGTGAGTGCGCTTTTTGGAAATGAACTTCTAATCGATATTTTTTAATGGTGAGTATAGAGATGGCTGAGAAACAAGAACGTAATAAGTTAACCCTTGTTGCGAGCCCGGGTTCCTGGCGTTTATATTCAGCAAGGAAAGCTGATGAACGGTTTAAGGGCTTTGAACTGAAGGTGTTCCAGCGTGATCGCTATACATGCCAATTTTGTGGTTTTCAAGCGAAACTTTTCCAGGAAGTGGTTAATCTGGATCATGATTTCACAAACAATAAATTAGCTAATCTCGTTACGGCATGCTGTTTTTGTGCGCAATGTTTTTTTGTTGAGTCGGTTGGTGTTGGTGGCTATGGCGGAGGGACGCTGGTGTATTTACCCGAATTGGCGCAGCCTGAATTAAACAGTTTATGCCACGTTCTTTTTTGTGCTATAACAAATAATACCGGTTACAAATCAACCGCACAAAATATATACCGAAGTTTTAAATTTCGCTCGCAACTGGTAGAGGAAAAATTTGGTGAGGGAACAAGTGATCCCGCCATATTTGGCCAATTGATCATTGACTCTGGTGTCACAACGGGCGAGACTTCCGAAAAATTATTTAAAAACATACGATTGCTTCCTTCAAGAGCTAAATTTAGAAGACAAATTGAACGATGGGCCGCGAGTGCTCTGGAAGAGATAACCGAGAATAAATAGTACCCTTGTGGGTGTATCACCCTACCTGCGGTGCAATCGTTTATACAAAGCCTTTAGAATATAGGATACTGGCATGGGAAAGTGGGTAGAATCATTTTTTGAAGGTGTTGATACCTTTTTTGCCTGGTTAAGCACCTCATTAAAGCAGACAACGGAATCCTACTGTGATCTTGAAACCGCGGACAGCCCCACGGTTTTAGTGAATCACGACGGTTCACTGTTGTCTATTTTAAAAATTGAAGGGGTGACCGCTCTTGCAGGGGCTGAAGAATTTGATCGGCTGGTTGAAGGGTTAAGTAATGCCTTTCAACCGGCTATGGGGCGTGCAGGCCATTCGCTACAGGTTTTATTTAGTCATGATAAGCAAAATATACGTAAGGTCATCCAGGACATCTATGCGCCGGCAAAAGCTACTGCCAATCGACTGGAGTTAAACTTAAGCGATTTGTTTCAAGAGCGAGTCAATTTTCTTTCCCAATATTGTGCAGAGGAACGCTTGTATTTTGTTTTATTCACCCGCCCGTTTAATTTGCCGCCGGATCAACTGAAGGCCGCAAATAAAGCCAAACTGAAAACGTTAAGAGAAAATAAACTGCCGCCTTTTAAGAATTCCCAGACGGTATTTGCGGCGGTTCCCGAGTTGCGTGATACACACGATGCTTATGTACGCTCGATTCTCAACGATTTGGATACGCTTAATATCTTTACCAAGTTGTTGACTGCACACGAAGCGGTGCATGCTATTCGCATGACAGCCGATCCGGATTTTACCGCGGATGATTGGCAGGCGTCACTGCCTGGCGATAAAATCGTTCCAAGGGAAGTAGAGGGTTTTTCAGGCGACCCGTCCGATTTGCTCTGGCCTTCCCTGGCAAAACAGGTTATTCCGCGAGACGGTGAAATACTGGATTTGCGTACCGTTCGTGTGGGAAACAAAATTTATTCTTCCGCCTACATTGATCTTTTTCCGAAGGAAACGCGGCCTTTTATCAATCTATTTACCCGTATTCTGCCTTCGCATATTCCCTGGCGTATTTCGTTTTTATTGGAAAGCGAGGGGTTAAATACGATTAAATTAAAGGGGCTACTGTCTGCCATTTTAAGTTTTTCTTCCGCTCAAAACCGCTTGATAAGCGACTCGGTTAACTTATTAAAATATTTACAGCTTAATACGGATGATCCCATTGTGCGACTGCGGGTTGTAGCGACTACCTGGGCACCGGAAGGGGAGCTGCAATTATTGCGCAGGCGCAGTTCAGAGTTAGTGAAGGCCATACAAGGCTGGGGTTCAACGGATGTCTCTGAGATTTGCGGAGATGCCTTTGCAGGCTTTGTGTCAAGTATGCTAGCTGCAACGCATAACAGTGCCGCGGTGGCCTCTGTGGCTCCCTTATCCGATATTATCTCGATGTTACCGATAACAAGACCGGCCTCTCCTTGGCAAACAGGGGCTTTATTGTTCCGTTCACCCGATGGCAAGCCCTGGCCTTTTCAGCCGGGTTCCACTCAGCAAACCACCTGGATTGATCTGGTGTATGCGCGTCCTGGTTCGGGTAAGTCTGTTTTATCAAATGCGTTAAACCTGGCACTTTGCTTATCCGGGGGGCTCACCCGGTTACCGCGCATTGCAATTATTGATATTGGCCCATCCAGCAGTGGCTTGATCTCCTTATTAAAAGAGGCACTTCCGGCTTCCAAACGCCATTTGGTTGCATACCACCGCTTGCGTATGACGCCGGATTATTCAATTAACCCCTTTGATACCCAATTAGGATGCCGTTATCCGACCGCCTCCGAGCGCTCTTTCCTTGTGAACTTTTTAACCTTGTTAACCACACCGCTAGGCGCTGCCAAGCCCTACGACGGGATGCCCGATTTAGCCGGTATGGTGGTAGATGAATTATACAAAAGCCTTGCGGATGAATTTAACCCAACACCCTATGCGCCCGGTGTTGAGGAGTTTCTTGACAGTATTCTTGAGGAGATTGGGTTCGTCAGGGATTCCAAATCCACCTGGTGGGAAGTCACGGATGCTTTGTATTCAGCAGGATTTGCGCATGAGGCGATGCTTGCCCAACGGTATGCCATGCCTTTGCTGGCCGATGCGGCGTCCATTTGCAGAACTCCCTCCATTGAAGATTTGTATGAGAAGGTCACAGCCCCCACTGGCGAATCCCTAATTAATGCCTTTTCGCGTATGATTTCAGGCGCTGTACGTGAATATTCCATTTTATCTCGCGTGACCAGTTTTGATATTGGCGATGCCCGTGTGGTTTCGCTTGATCTGGATGAAGTTGCAAAAAGCGGCGGCGATGCAGCCGACAGGCAAACGGCAGTGATGTATATGTTAGCGCGTTATGTTCTGGCACGTCATTATTATTTGACTGAAGAAAGCATGAACAACATTCCGGATCAATACAAGGAATACCATAAAGAGCGTATTTTAGAGATTAGGGAAGATCCAAAACGGATAGTCTATGACGAATTCCATCGCACTTCTCGCTCTCAGGCGGTGCGCGAGCAAGTGATTATTGATATGCGGGAAGGAAGAAAATGGAAGGTGCAAATTGCCTTGCTCTCGCAATCCGTAGATGACTTCGATCCAATAATGATTGATTTTAGTACTGCTATTTATGTAATGGATGCAGGGCCATCACAAGCCATTGAAAAAACCAGCCAGATATTTGGTTTATCCAACACCGCGAAAGTGGCGTTAAGAACAAGGGTGCATGGCCCACGGCTCGGTGGCGCGACTTTTCTTGTTCAATACGCAACCAAAAACGGGGTGAATGTGCAATTATTAACGCTCACTTTAGGACCAGTCGAAGTATGGGCATTTAGCACCACAGCGGAAGATGCAAGCGTGCGAAACCAATTGTACCAACATATAGGTCCTGCGGAGGCACGCAGGCTATTGGCTGGCTTATTCCCCAATGGTTCTGTCGCCAAAGAAATTGAAACACGGTTGGCTGCCATGCGCCAGGGAACGGGATTAATTGAGGAGGATGCAAAAGAAAGCGTCATTGAGCATTTAGTCAATGATATTTTGAATGCCTATTCGAAAGATCCAAATGTGAAAAAATTACCGGTTAATAAAGAATAAGTTGGTATCGTTCTTAATACGCAATTAAGGTTTAACCTATACCCAAGAAACTTCAAAATGCTAGGTTTTGGACGGCTTGATTTTTGCGCCTCCCGTTCAGAAAAAAACGAGTAATAGCAATCCTATTGCGAGTTTTTTTCTGAACGGGAGGCGTGAAAAGCAATAGACCAAAAATAGCATTTTGAAGTTTCTTGGGTATATATAATAATAGGACATAGCCAACAATGAGAAACCCATGTCAAATAGCAAACGGCCCGTTGCCTTAGTTGATGTAGATGGAACGTTAATTTTTGAGGTATTAACTAAAAAAGGTAATGTAATTCAATACAATGACACATTACTTGATTCGTTAAAAAAGAAGGGAGTCCGGGACATTTGTTTACCCATATGTCACTCTCAGAAAACGGCATTAAAGAGAGACTTGAATTAAAGGCTTATTTAATAAAGCAGGGTTTTAAAGTACATGGAGTGATTACTACCAAGGACATCCAATGGGCGGAGACTAGCCAACAGAGAGAGGCGTATAGTAACCTGCAGTACGAAGGGGAGAAATGGTGCGGGCAAGAATTTGAAGACTATATAAAAGCAAATCATCCTGCTTTTCTTCCTATACTTACTGAATATGACCCTAAATCCTGTGAAGTAGGAAAGGCTTTCGAAGATGCTCAACAGAAAGTCAAGACCCCCTCGTCAGAGGACTTTCTTGCAGTAATGGACCGACCAGCACCGCTCAATTTATTGCTAACCTAAAGGTAAAGCATGGGGAAAAAGAAATACATAAAGAGCAGAAAACTAGCCTGCAAGCCAGTCTAACTTAAAAAGTCAGGTTAGGCTTTGGTTCATAGCCGTCAGGCCAAGGCCTAATGGCACTAAGTTAAGGAATTTTTGACCCTTTGACCCCATCCCGATTTCCCGCACTTGTCCGCGGGATCCACCGCCCGCGCTGCGCGCGGTGGAGAGGGGAGCTTGTTTACTTCCTCTGACGGCTATGGACTTTGGTTAGCCAAAAAATCTATTTTTGCTCCTCCATTTCATTATAAAAAATGAAGTTGTTTTTACCGCGCCGCTTGACGTAATACATAGCGGCATCGGCTTTTTCAAGCAGCTCGGTTGACCCGTCTCTTGGGTAGAGGGAAAGCCCTATGCTTAAGGACACGGTGACATGGTGCTCCTCAATAACAAAGCTTTTTGAGAACCTGTCAATGAGTTTTTTGGCCACTTTGATAACGTCTTTCTCTTCTTTAATATAAGACAGGATTAAGGCAAATTCGTCTCCTCCAAAGCGTCCTACGGTGTCAATATCGCGAATACAGGATTGCATGCGTTTGGCGGCTTCGCGCAGTAAGAGATCGCCCACGACATGCCCGTAGTTGTCATTAATAAGCTTAAAATTATCGATATCCAAAAAACAGACTGCCATGTTGCATTTTTCGCGTTTTGCTAAAGACAAGGCCTGGCTCATGCGATCTTCAAATATGGCGCGATTGATTAATCCGGTTAAGGCATCGTGTTCTGCCAAATGTTTCAATTTTTCCTGGAATAATTTTTGCTCAGTTATATCGTGTGCAGTAGTGGAGGCCCCAATGATTTCTCCTTTCGAATTTTTTATGGGCGAAATCGTTATGGAAACAGGAATAAGATGCCCGTCTTTATGCCTGCGCCATGTTTCTTTGTGCCGTATGTGTTTGTCAGTCTTTATCATGTGAATGATATTCTCAAATTCCTCCTTCCTCTTTTCTGGAAAAAGGATTTTAATGCATTGCCCCACCGCTTCGGATTCAGAATAACCATACAAATGTTGGGCCGCTTTATTCCAGCTAAAAATAGTCCCGTTTAAATCTTTGCCAACGATGGCTTCATTTGAAAATTTGACCAATGCAGAAAGCATCGCGTGGGCATCTTCGTTTTGCTTGCGCTCGGTAATATCCTGAACTAACCCCAGCATGTGATTGCGTTTCCCGATTTTTAGTGCTTTGCCAGTCATCGCTATCCAACGAAGGGATTTATCGTCTGCACGGTAAATTCGGCATTCAAATTCCCAAGGCAGTTTCGTTGCAATTCCGCTTCGTACAATCCGGTCAACGGTTTCGTAATCCTCCGGATGGACATGGCGCAAGAACCGTTCGTAAGTGGATTTTTGGGGTTTAGAGGAGTAACCAAAAATTTGATAATGCAATAAAGAGCAGTCCACCTGATGGGTATCGGTATTTAAATTCCAGAAGCCCAATTTTCCCGTATTCAAGGCAAATTCCAATTCAACCTTGTCGATGCGACGCAATGAATGGTAGCGCATTTTAGCGGCTTTTAAAAAAATCAGAAGTAAACAAAACAAGGTAATAGTTAACCCGGAAGTGAGTACGATTTCATGACGATTGGCTGCAAAAAAAGCAGATCCCTCCGTCTTTATATGGTTTAAAACAGGGGAGGGCAGTCGCATTGTTAACTTATAGGCAATGCTTAGCAGGATAATGAGCAATACGCCTAAAAAAAACCCTGATTTTTTTAAATACACCCCTAGTTTTTTCAAACAAATCCTTAATAAGGTAAAGTTGTTCCTGTACAGGTTATCGCGTTTTTCCATTTAAACTTTAATTCGGTTAGCAAAAGCCACTATCCCCGTGGCCTGTCAACATTTTAAAAATACGCCCTGGAAAAAAGCGATAGACCCAAAATAGCCTTTTGAATGATCACGGGTATATACTGTGAGGAAAGCAATGCGAAGGATAAGCCCATGAAAGCACTCGTATACCAGGATGTTCATAAAAAAGCAGTGGAAGAACGCCCTAAACCGGTCATCCAAAACCCAACGGATGCCATTGTTCAGGTTAAAAAAACCACCATTTGCGGAACGGATTTGCATATCCTGAAAGGAGATGTCAGTACCTGTAAAAAAGGGCGCATTTTAGGCCATGAAGGGATAGGTATTGTTTCAGCGGTGGGAAGTAATGTAAGCGGGTTTACCCCCGGCGATGCGGTGCTTATTTCCTGTATTTCTTCCTGTAGCAAATGCCACTATTGCCGGCGTGGTATGTACTCGCATTGCGTAGAGGGGGGATGGGTGCTTGGGAATACCCTTGATGGAACGCAGGCAGAATACGTGCGTATACCGCATGCCGATACCAGCTTATACAAAATACCGGACACCTTGGACGATGCGATGGTGCTGTTAAGCGATATTCTCCCCACAGGGTTTGAATGCGGCGTATTGAATGGAAAAATTGCGCCAGGCTCTACTGTGGCCGTAATTGGTGCAGGCCCTATTGGTCTGGCGGTCTTGTTAACTGCCACCATGTATTCTCCCTCGGTGCTGATTATGGTCGATAACGATGCGCACCGGTTGGCCATTGCCAAACAATTGGGGGCTACCCACGTAGTTGATTCCAGTCAGGAAGAGGCCGTTACACAAATCCTTAAAATTACCCAACAGGGCGTGGATACCGCCATTGAAGCGGTAGGAATACCGGATACCTTTGCCTTGTGTGAAGAAATCGTAGCGCCCGGTGGGACAATTGCTAATATTGGCGTGCATGGCGTCGCCGTACCGCTTCATCTGGAGCGCTTGTGGTCGCAAAACATCACCATTACTACACGGCTTGTGGATACGGTAACCACCCCTTTGCTGCTCAAGCTGTTATGCTCAAAGAAAATAGATCCCTCAAAGCTCATAAGCCATCATTTTCGCTTTGATGACATCCTGAAAGCCTATGAAACCTTTGAAAATGCCAGCAATAAAGAAGCAATTAAAATGATTATTAGCTTATAAAAAAGGATTGTCGTGCAAACACATGCGCTCTATACGCTATTTAATCCCCCTTCAATCGCCGTGATTGGGGCAAGCAACAAATTGCATTCGGTCGGGCAACTGGTATTTGAAAACATCCTGAAAGGCAACTACCGCGGGCAACTGTTTGCGGTAAATAAGAAACACGCCGAGATTCAGGGCATCAAAGCCTATTCTTTCATTAACCAAATTGATGCGGACATAGTCCTTGCAGTGATTACTACCCCGGCCGAAACGGTGCTTGATCTCCTTACCCAATGCGGGGAGAAAAAAGTAAAAGCCGTTCTCATTATTTCAGCAGGCTTTAGCGAAACGGGCGAAAAAGGCAAGCGGTTGGAGAAAAAAATCCAAAAAACGGCCCAAAAATACGGTATTCGCCTGATTGGTCCCAATTGTTTAGGTTTGATACGTCCCTCCATTCATCTTAACGCAACCTTTGATAATAACAATGCATTGCCCGGTTCTATTGCCTTTGTTTCCCAGTCTGGTGCCATAATCGCTGCCGTGCTCGATTGGGCCTGTGATAAAAAAATAGGGTTTTCTACCATTGTTTCTTTGGGCAATGCAGCCGATTTGGATTTTGGGGAAATTCTTGATTTTTTGGCGGTCGATGAAGAAACCAGCAGTATTTTACTTTATATTGAAGGCATTCATCAGGCCAACCGCTTTATGGAAGGGCTTCGAAACGCCTCGCTTAAAAAACCGGTTATTGTGGTTAAGGGCGGCCGATTTGCACAGGGCATGCGTGCTGCCCACTCGCATACGGGGGCTTTAGTCGGGGATGACGATGTGTTTGATGCGGCGTTGCGGCGCGCGGGTGCTTTGCGGGTAATGACCCTTGAGCAGTTGTTTTCTGCGGTCAATGTGTTTTCCAAAAGTAAACGGACCAAAGGCAATCACCTGGCTATTATTAGCAACGGAGGTGGTGCGGGCGTATTGGCAGCAGACAGGGCCGCGGAATTAACGGTCTGTATTCCCACTTTAAGTGAAAAAACACGCACAGCACTCAATGCAGTCCTTCCCAAAGCCTGGTCACACCAAAACCCGATTGATATTCTCGGGGATGCCACACCGGAGCGCTACCATGAGGCCATTACGCTTGTCGCGCAGGAGGAAACAATGGATGCCTTACTCATTATCCTGACTCCCGTGGCCATGACAAACCCGCTTGAAGTGGCAAAACAGGTGATTGCCGATGCAAAAACGCATAATAAACCCATTCTTGCCTGTTGGATGGGCGGGCGCAATGTGCGCTCGGCAAAAAAACAGTTTGAAAAACACCAAATCCCTTTTTTTGACACACCCGAAGAGGCGGTTTTAGCCTTTTCCTACCTTGCCGAATACCAACGCAACCAGGAATTGTTGCGCAAATCGCCACCCTTTTGCTCTGTAGGCTCTAATCCTGACTTATCTGACTTAAAAGAGGTGGATGCCCTCCTTAAAAAGGCAGGTTCTGAAAAAAGAACGCTCTTAACTACACCGGAATCAAAAGCCCTGTTGCAACATTTTGGCATTCCTGTAACAAGCCCCCTGGCCGCAAGCTCCCTTGAGGAAGCCTTACTGGCCGCAAAAACCTTGTCCTTTCCGCTTGTAATGAAAATAAATTCACCGGACATCACGCACAAGCAGGACGTGAATGGGGTTCGATTGGGGATTATGGACTTTGAAACCGTGCGCAACCTATTCAGCCAGATGCTGCACGATGCCAAATGCTACCAACCGGATGCCAGGATTTTAGGAGTTACTCTTGAGCCGATGCTTAGTAATTACAATAACCGTGAGCTGATGGTTGGCGTGATTCAGGATAAAGTTTTTGGGCCTGTCATTTCGCTCGGCATGGGAGGGCATTTGGTGGAAATTATCCACGACAGGGCCATTGCATTGCCGCCTTTAACCCCCTTGATTATTAAACAGCTTATCGCAAGAACCCGTCTTGCAAAATTACTGAAGCCCTTTCGCAACAAAGCGGCGGCCAATGAGCAGCAATTAATTGAGACGCTGTTGCGCGTTTCTGAAATGGTTTGTGCATTGCCCTGCATCCAGGAAATGGACATCAATCCGCTGCTTGTTAACGACAAAGAGGTGATAGCTGTTGACGCAAGGATAGTAATTAAAGAGCTATACTAATCCTATTCTCTCTTTGAAAGCACGCCCATGAAAATGCATGCCATGGTAATGGAAAAAGGCCATCAGGAATTAATTTTTAAGGAAATTGAAAAGCCTGCTCCCAAACCCAATGAAGTGCTTATTAAAGTAAGTGCTTGTGGGATTTGCAGAACGGATTTGCATGTACTTGATGGCGAATTAAAAAACCCGGTGCTTCCCCTTGTTCCCGGCCACCAAATCGTGGGTGTCGTGGAAGCTTTGGGCGAAAAAGTGACCCGCTTTGCAATGGGTGACCGGGTAGGGGTTCCCTGGCTTGGCAGCAGTTGCGGGCGCTGTCCTTTTTGTTTAACTCAGCGTGAAAACCTGTGCGATAGCGCCTTATTTACCGGGTATCAGCTCAATGGTGGCTTTGCCGAGTATTGCGTTGCCCAGGAGGGCTTTTGTTTTCTACTGCCAACAGGGTATTCCGATTTGCAGGTGGCTCCTTTGCTTTGCGCAGGGCTTATTGGTTACCGCGCATTAACAAAAACGGGCAATGCAAAGCGTTTAGGTCTTTATGGCTTTGGCTCCAGCGCGCACATTATTACCCAGGTGGCACGCAAGGAAGGGCGGGAAGTGTATGCGTTTACCTCGCCAGGCGATAAGATAACCCAGCAATTTGCCTGTCAATTAGGCGCACAATGGGCAGGGGATTCCGATAAAGCCCCGCCGCACCTTCTGGATGCCGCAATCCTTTTTGCACCGGTTGGCGCACTGGTTCCTCAAGCATTGCAATACACCCAAAAAGGGGGCGTTGTGGTGTGTGCAGGTATTCACATGAGCGATATTCCGAGTTTTTCCTATGAGTTGCTTTGGGGGGAACGCAGTATCTGTTCAGTGGCTAATTTGACTCGAAAAGACGGTGAAGTGTTTTTGGCGCTGGCTCCCACTATTCCTGTCCAAACCGAAGTGCATTCCTATGCGTTAAAGGACGTTAATCGGGCATTGGATGATTTGCGTTATGGGCGTTTTAGTGGGTCGGCAGTAATTTCTGTGCGCGAAGGCTTGGGAGCTTAGAGTTAATATGAACGCATTTAAAAAACACTTGCTTACCTCATGGCAATCTTATATTGCCTTGTTATCACTCGTGGCTATAGGCATGTATTTTGTTCTTCAGGGTTTTAAATCGGAGGTAGCTGACGTTGCCTTGTTGCTTTTGATTGCTCTAGGGGGTTTGCCTCTTTTATTGCAAATTGTGTTTAAATTACTTCGAGGAAATCTGGGGGCTGACTCCCTTGCAGCCATTGCCTTGGTGACGGCGGCTATTTTGCATCAATATCTGGCGGCAAGCTTAATTATTTTGATGTTAGCCAGCGGTCAAATGCTGGAACACTATGCATTAGCCAAGGCATCCTCCGTGTTATTAGCCCTTGTTAGTCGGATGCCGCAGACCGCGCATCGAAGAACAAATAACCGGATGGATGATATTCTTTTGGCCGACATTGCCATTGGGGATGAAATGGTCATTTATCCTCACGAAGCCTGTCCTGTGGATGGCCTGGTGATTGAGGGAAACAGCACAATGGATGAATCTTACCTCACCGGTGAGCCTTATCACGTTGCCAAGTCGCCAGGATCTTTCGTCTTATCAGGCGCTCTCAATGGGGAATCGGTGCTTTACATCAGAGCAACCAAACTTGCGACGGATTCACGGTTTTCTCTTATCGTAAAAGTATTGGAGGACGCGTCGCAAAAAAAGCCATCCATTCGGCGGTTGGGGGATCAAATTGGAGCTATTTTTGCACCCATTGCACTGTTTTCGGGAGTGCTGGCCTGGTATTTTAGTGGGGATGTAGTGCGTTTTCTTGCGGTGTTGGTCATTGCTACCCCTTGTCCTTTACTGATTGCTATTCCCATTACCCTCATTAGTGCAATTTCTAAAGCGGCAAAACAGGCAATTATTATTAAAGATCCCACTGTGCTGGAACAATTGCCTGCCTGTACCACAGCAATTTTTGATAAAACCGGCACGCTAACCTACGGAAAACCGGTTTTAACCCAATTGGTTGTGTCTGGAAACTACACGAAAGAAACCCTATTGCAATGTGTGGGCAGCCTTGAGCGGTATTCAAAGCACCCGCTGGCCACGGCTGTTATCACTGCAACCAAAGAGCAAGGTATTCCACTCATTGAATCCTCACAGATATCCGAAAAACCAGGGCAAGGATTGCAAGGAATTATTAACGGGAGAATGGTGCAAATCACTAGTCGCAAAAAATTATTGGAGAAAATGCCTGAGTGCCAGTCCTTACTGCCACCTCTTGCGGTGGGGCTAGAGTGTGTTGTTTTATTGGATAACCACTACGCCGCAACCTTGCAGTTTCGTGATGCCCCACGGGCTGAGAGTAAATCCTTTATTAGCCATCTGATGCCTGCCCATCGATTTAAGAAAATTATGCTGGTTTCAGGCGACAGGGAATCTGAAGTGAATTATTTAGCCGATATCGTGCCCTTTACTGAAATCTATGCATCACAAAGCCCTGAGCAAAAATTAGCGATCGTGCGGCGCGAAAGAAAAAAAGCACCCACGGTGTTTATGGGCGATGGGATCAACGATGCACCAGCGCTTACGGCTGCAACCGTTGGCATCGCCTTCGGGCAACACAGCAGTGTCACGGCAGAAGCAGCAGGTGCCGTGATTATGGAAAACAGTTTAAACAAAGTCGATGAGCTGCTGCATCTGAGCATCAATACCCGTAATATTGTAGCGCAAAGTGCGGTAGGAGGAATGCTGTTAAGTCTCATCGGAATGGGGTTTGCTGCCGCAGGATATATTCCTCCAGTCACAGGTGCACTGCTTCAGGAGGTTATTGACGTACTGGCTATTCTAAACGCCTTAAGGATAGCCTTTGGCTCTAAAATTAGTATTGATATACCGGAGAGCTAATGAGTGTTGTCATCGACTTCGCCCTAGGGTTCATCCAAAAGAATTGGAGTTTTTGTCTGCCTGCACCGAAGATATTACTGGATACCCCTAAGTGACACTGAATATCGCCAGAGTTAGATAAGATAAAGAAAACACGTGCTATTCAACTAAGTCAACGTGCTTTTTGCCGCAGTAATAACCTGATTTACCGATTTATCGATAGTAGTGGGTTTAAAAAAGAGAAAGCTGGATACACTAGCACCGCCTATACCCCCTATACCTCCTAATAAACTACCAGCGGCCATACTCGAAATCGTGAAACCTTTTGCAGCGCCTATAAATAAACCCGCAAAGCTTGTGACAACCCCGCCAGGACCTGTCCAACAACCAGCAAGAGCACCCAGTCCTAAACCCAAAGCTGCCCCAGTTACCAAACACAGCGCCGTAATGAGAACCACCGCCAAGCATTTTCCAATGGTTTTTAGTTTTTTATCAGGTTGAATTTGGTTTTCATAGTGCTTAATAATTGCTAGTTTTTCATGCGCTTCATTTGTGTTTATGAAGCAATTAATGAATTCTGTTGTTGCCTCGGTTATCTTTTTTAAAGAGGAAGACTTCCAGATTATACTTTTATCCTGACGACACACTTTTTTAAAGCGCTCTAAAAGTGCCGTTTTTAGTATGTCTACCGCACCACGGAAGTAGTTATAAGTATAGTCATTTTTAATCCCTGCAATTGCCTTATCCAACTCTTCAAAATAAAGCTTTTGAGGTTCGCTCCTATCCCTCCGGGGCAGATGGCTAAATAGGGCTGCTTTCTTAGGTACAGTTGTGGGTATTCTGACATTTAAAATTTTATTTGAATCAGGCGGTGTAACGGGATAGGTTACAGCTAGAGGTTCGGGCGCGATAAAGATATTGAAGGTCTCCTTTCTTACTAGGGCAACCTCTTTTTTGGGGTCTTTCGTGGTTAAATAACAACCTAGTCTATCTCCTGCCTTTCCCCAATGTTGAATAATATTATACAATTCACGTAAATCAGCTTCAGAAAATAATTCAAAAAAGGAAAAATAGTCTTTTTTGGGTAATAATTCTGTTATGCTGGTAAAGCTACGGGCAGTTTTATCATTTGTTCCTTTAACAAATATTTGTTCGAGTAGCGCAGGAAAATGTTTATGAATAAGATGCAAGAATATTATTCTTTTTTCCTTGCGTAGCGGATAAATAATATCCCTAATGCGTCGTTCTTTAACAATAGATTGTTCAATGACAGCGTAATCGAGGTATTTAAAAAAAATGGCATCCTCATCGGACGTTAAATGCTCAGTTATTCGCGCCACATTAGACCACTTATCATTCATCAACCCCAAATAATCGGGGTCAAAGCTTGTAAGAAAAGTAATGTAGTGGTCGGTGGGTAAAAGTTTACAAAGTGCATCTAAGTGAAAAGAAAGGCTTTCCCCTCTGCTCTCTTCATCTGCTCCCTCTAAAGATATTGTCTGTAAAAACTCTTTCCCTAAGTAATTTAAAAATTCCAATCTATCTGTTTGGGGAAATAATCTTAGTGTTTCTTTAAAAGTACAAAAGTTGCTAAGAACAGTGCGGACTGGTTCAGGTTCCAGATGTTTGATTACTTCTTTTCGGTCTTCTGGATTAAATTTTTGTAAAAAATCTTTCAGTCTGTCATCGTCATCCACAATATCTTCATTGATGTAATTAAAAATCAAATCGCTGCTAACCCGTTGTTGTAAAATAGCAAGCCTGTATGCGGGTGTAAGGTACTTAAATAAGAAATCAATCCTTGCAAAACAGGCATTGAAATCTTCCTCATTCAAATGCTTGAAAATCCAATAACGCGCTTTATCACTCAGTGGGTCTAAAAAAGCGTCCCATTTCGCAAAGGGTTTATAAGTGGAGAACGATTGCATATAAGGCTTAAAATAACGCCCCATGTGCTCGCTCCGCTCCTCTTTTGAGAAACGCATCATCAAAGCCTGGGTTTCTGGCCACGGCCAGTTTAATGCTTTTAAATCATATCCCTTAAAAATTAAATCCACATCCTCTTTGGAAATGAAGTTCAATGTTTCGATGCCCTGTGTTTTGATTACATGCCGCACAGGGTCAATTAGTTTTTCTTTCTCTGCATTTTTTAATTGAGGCCATAGGGCGGACAGGAGCGCTACCTGGTCAACCTCGTATTGTGCATTCCATAAGACAGCAATATCTTGGCTTGCAAGCGTTTCCACCGCCGCATTTTGCTGCTCTTGCGATAAACGTAATAATGCCTGAATAAGAGGATTTCTTATCACTTTTATCTCTTCACAGGCTTTTATTTGGTCTATTAATTTGTGACTCATCATGAACTAGCTCCTTTTGAGGGGTAGGCTTTCATTTGAATCATTAGGCTCAGGAAAGTTTGCATTACTGAGCGACGTCCATTTTTCTACTTTTTTGTTTAATTTAGCAATATCCACAGGGTATTGTGGTTGCAATGCAGCAAGATTAACTTTTTCTATAGCTGATTCTGCATGACGGAAAAGGGACCGCGCGCTGCCCCAATGGTTTACTCTTTTTTGGAGAACAATTGTTTCATCTTGGCTGAGTTTATACTCCTCTTTTCCTTGTTTGTAGGCTTTTAGTCCTTTTGAATAACGATGTATATTTCTTTCATGCAGCTCTTCTTGTCGCTGGCTGATGTTCTTCTGCTTTAGTTTGGTGTTTTTTTCTTTTAACTTTTTAATTTCACCCTGTTGCTTCTCTAATTTTTGATTGGTCACTTTTTGGTAGTCAGTCAACATTTTGTCTAACACCTTCCTTTCATTCTCTTCCGAAGCTAATTTGACCTTTTGACCTTTTATCATTGTTTCAAGCTCGTTAGCTTTACTTTCTAGCTCATGCAACGCGTTATAAATAACGATCGTTTCCTTAACCCTTGAAAGTGCCTGGGGTTCAACTATTTGAGAAACAGGGGGTAAGGGCGTTGGTATGACGTCTGGTTTCTCCTGCTTCGTCTCATGACGTTCAAGTATAATAATGTTTTCCGCTTTTTTTCTTCTCTCAGGAATAGCAATTCGTTGTTGTTGACACAGTTTCTGTATCATGAGTTCGTGGCCATGATGCAGCCAATTTTCTTCGAAGATCTCCGGTATCTGCGATTCATCAACCAACAAATGATGAAGGGAGTGTATACATTTCACCACCTTGTTTTTTTGCAAAGCAACATTGCCTGTCAGTGGTATGCGAAATAAAAAACGACCTTGCTTGAGTGGATGGTCGCACAGGGTATCAATGGTTTCTCCCAGCGGGATAGATTTTTGAAATCCCCCTTGGAGTAAACCCAGTAACAGGCGCCGGTAATCAAAAAAGGCTAACTGATGAATCCCTTCATCGGTTAAAAGTTCCAACACCTCTTGGACACGCTCCGTCATGATAAGTGCAATTTTTTCTGCTAACAGTTCAACGTCTTTTGGGGTTAAATCAAGAAAAGCCTCATGCCCATGGCCTATCTGATTAAGCTCGCTACAAAATTCCGCTAAGCCTGCAACACTTCCTATAAGCTGAATGCCGGCACCGATAGCATTCCCTACAATGGGGATGCCGCTTGCTGCCTGCCCCGCACCTTTGGCACTTATTTTCAAAGTCTCACAGAGTAACTTCACTACCGTCTCACCATGCTCTGCAAGATAGGTTATTCCCTCAAACGCAGGCTCTAAGATTTCCGCGCATAAGGAGCTTATGTTGAGAGTCCCCGCTATTTTCGACTGACTTGCAGACGCATCGTCTAATTTACCGCCCCATGGGTGAATCAGCTTGCTGGCTAACAGTAAAACAGCACTAAAGTTAACAGCCACTTCCGCTCGCAGGCGCTGGTAATACAAAATGCGATGCGGATATGGGGCTATGGCTTTTTGATAGCGCTCTCGAATAGCTAAGTTTTCGCTTAAAATACGCTCAACGCGTTGTAATCGAGTCTCGAACACCACTTTCTGTGCTTCTTGGTTTTCCGCTAAACCCAATAAAATGGCTTGTAAACGTGTTTTCTCATCGTCAAGGGCTTTGGTCGTGATTTCGTCTGCTTCGGCTACTGTTTGAGTTGGCACAACGCGAATGTGCTTAATTGCCTCATAAAGCGCCAGGACCTTAGTAGAGGTTATCTCATCCGGCGATTCAACCGAAAAAGCAATACCCTCTTCTGTGGTGTGCGTATCAATTTGAGTGAATACGCTTTTTTCCAAGCACTTAAACTGGCCGTACTTCCCCGTATGCAACAACTCGACCCTGCTCAATGCATTTTCTGCTTCGTAGCAATAATTCTTGTCAAGCACGGTATCCGCTTCCCCACGGCTTTCATCTCCTTCCCGCCAAAGGTAAACACTCCAGTTGCTTGCTTTGGCAAACAGTAAAATACTTGCATGGCTTAACGGCATACCGTTTTTAATTTCATTGATATAAGCGTTATAAACTATTTTTCTTGCACCGAAAGCCTGTAGCCTATCCCATGCTTGTTTACAGAGAGTATGTAACAAAGAAGGATTCGATGCCAAAGACGAGGAACCATTCCTCTCCAGTTTACGCGTATACTCATCGAATGCTTTTTTTTGCTCTCTGTATTGATTATAAAGTACGCTGCCTTCTGACAACCAAAAACCCCTTAGCACTGGACCGAGTAGGCGACCCTCTATTAAGGCATCAACTATTTCAGCGGCTAATACTTTCCGGTCGGCATCTTTAGAAGCACAATTCTTTAAAGTCTGTAAAACCTTATCCCGCGTAACCCCTAACGCTTCAAAAGCATCAGCCACTACTTTAGGTTCATTGGTTTTGAGCGCAACCATTTCTTCACCATTAACAGCATCTGCCGTCTTTTGTGAATTTTTTTTCAAGGCAATTTGAGCCTGCAGGAGTTTGACAGAAGATAATTGCTTATTCCTATTTTGAAAAGAAACCACAATGTGCTGGTTTTCAAACCCAAGCACGCTTTGCGTTTCATCGCTATCAAATGCAGGGGGTTGTTGGGTAGGGAGGATAATATTTTCCCCAGAATGCTCTTGCAGGGTCTTTTTTTCTATCTCGGCCTTCACAAGATTAGCGTAATGCTCAAAAAGCACCCGCCGATAAATCGCTTCAATCCCGGCTTCCTCAGTAGTTTTTGTTGCGATTAAGTCAAACAAGAGTAAGTCGCAAAGTCGTTGATAAATGCGGTTCGTGCTTTTATTAGGTTGATTTATATAATCCCTGCTGGTTCCAGCTATTCTTTTATTGCGTTCATCAATAATAGAAAGAAGGGTTTTTAAGTTTTTACC
Organism: Tatlockia sp.; assembly: GCA_041659885.1. Lineage (GTDB taxonomy): Bacteria > Pseudomonadota > Gammaproteobacteria > Legionellales > Legionellaceae > Tatlockia. Next base: position 1,131 of record JBAZXN010000005.1, on the reverse strand, counting down.
GGTTATTTCTTCATAAGGTGATAACGCGTTAACCCCCTCGCCTTCAAGAAATTGTTCTAGCATAGCAATACCGTGAGTTCTTGTATTAAATAAATACTTAAACCATCCTTTACGATAAAGGTCCGGATTAGTTGAAAAAGGCACTATTTGAATGGCCCGATTATAAATACCTATTAACTCTGTAAGTTGTTTTTTCTGCATCTTATTTGCCTAAAATGATTTTTTTTAACCTGTTGCGCATTTTATCATGTATCAAAATTAATTCAAGCCGTTTATTTTTTGTCTATACAGGAAACGGCTCTGTTGCAAAAACGACTTTGATTTATCGATTTTCAGACTTTGAAAAATGCTTTTTAGACCAAATTTCGCGCCTAATGATGACAAGGATATCGGAGAAAATCAGTTCACCATTTGGCAAGAGCCAGGCTGCTCCACTCAGCCCGACTGAGCACGCGATGATACTTTGAGAAATTACGGATCGAAGCAAGCCCCATAACACGCAAAATACTACTGACACGGCGTGGTCCGCGACAAAGAATTGCGCCACAAAGAAGAATTTGGATGTTTTTCCAGGTAGGTCGTGAAAATTCAGATGAAAATGCTGCTAAAACTGCTCAAATATCCGTCGTCAACGTTAATACTCCATGTAGTTCTTGGTCGAAACACATAATAATGAGTTCGTTTGCGTTGGCAACCTCTTTTTTAAAAATCTACGCCGCTAGGCAAAAATGGCTAAAGTCCAGTTTATTGAACATGGAACATTGGTATTGTTTTAAATCATTCGGCGCTCAGGTAACTTCTTGCTTCAGCACAAACCCGGTTAAAATCCCAGGGCTAAAAGGGTTAATCTGGTTTTGTGTTTTCAACACATAGCGGCCGGAATTGCCATTTACTTCAAATAAAATTTGTAAAACCGAACTGTCGTGGCTGTCAACGAGCACATTGACTTTTTCAAGCATTTTGAAAAAGGCCCAGGGGCCTGTCTCTGCCAGCTCATAATGGTTTCCTTCAATTGAATTTAAAACCAGCTTGGCATCGTTTTGCGGCCAACTGAATTGGGTATAGGATTCGCTGCTCTGATTATCGGTCAGTTTGCTTTGGCCAATGCTCAATTGCAAACTGGAGATCGGA
>JBAZXN010000004.1:0-125238 GCA_041659885.1 Tatlockia sp. | reverse complement strand
CTGTTTTTGCAAGTGTTTTTTCTTATATTTTAAACCACCCTCATCCGCCCTTCGGGCACCTTCTCCCGCTAGCGGGAGAAGGGATCTGAGTAGTTACAAATAATCTTCTTTTTATACTCCTGCTAATTTTTAACCATACTTATGGGGAAGGATATGCTGACACCAGGGAGTTTTCGGCTTTTATGCTATCGATTTTTTCGCGCAAGACGTTAAAAAAGACTTGCAATAAACCAGGGTGTGTTGACAATTGGTTCCCAACGCCTGGATGCCGCGACTTGTTCGCGGCATCTATTGCAACAAGATACGGGTCTTTTTTAAAGTCTTGAACAAAAAAATCAAGTCGCCTAAAATACCGAAAACTCCTGAGCGACAAGTAGAGCATGGAACCTTCCCAAAACGCATTGACTGTAACCCAAATAAACCGGCAAATTCGCTCCTTCTTGGAATTTGAAGTGGGTCAAGTCGCAGTGCTTGGGGAGATTTCAAACCTGTCCAAACCAGGCTCTGGCCATTATTATTTTACTTTAAAAGATGCAGCAGCCCAGTTGCGCTGCGTTTTTTTTCGCAATCATCACGATAACCACAGCAAAAGCCTGCAAGAAGGCCAGCAAGTGATTGCTAAAGGGCGTTTGAGCCTTTATGAAGCCAGAGGCGACTACCAACTGATTGTTCAATCGTTAACTGATGCGGGCTTTGGTGAATTGTATCAGCAATTTGAAGTGCTTAAAGCCAAATTGCAGGCACAAGGGCTTTTTGATCAAGCCAAAAAAAGAGCCCTCCCTGCATTCCCACTGGCAATCGCTGTGGTGACCTCGGCCACAGGGGCTGCTCTAAAGGATATATTAACCACGCTAAACAGGCGTTTCCCGCTGGCGACAGTACGGATTTATCCCAGCGAAGTACAGGGAAAAGAAGCGCATTTACAACTCATTTCAGCTATAAATGCTGCAAATCAACAAGCCAGTGCCGATGTCCTCATTCTGGCGCGAGGCGGTGGCAGCATAGAAGACTTATGGGCTTTTAATAACGAACAATTGGCCTTAACCATTCGAAATAGCCCTATTCCTGTAGTCACCGGGATTGGCCATGAAACGGATTTTACCATTGCCGACTTTGTTGCTGATTTACGTGCAGCTACTCCAACGGCCGCAGCAGAAGCCGTAACCCCGAACCAGGCGGATTTACTTTTGTGGCTTGTGGCTTTTGAAAAAAGAACCGAAAGTGCCATCAAACGCTGTTTACAACATAAACAACTGTTACTGTCCTATCAAATAGCCAAATTTTTATCACCTGCCCAGTTAATTAACCATTATTGGCAATCCATTGATAATCTGGAACAAAAACTGTATCACGCCATGCACCTTGTATTGCATCAAAAGCAACGCACGCTGCATACCCTTTCCAGTACGCTCAATACCAAAAATCCCATGGCTTTTTTGCAACAAACCAAAGCCGCCGTGCAGGCCTTGGCGCAAGACCTTTTGCGCTGCATGCAAGGGCAATACAATGCAGAGCGCGCGCGGTTTGGTGCACAAATTGCAACCTTGCAAGCGGTTAGTCCCCTCGCAACGCTTGAGCGAGGTTATGCTATTGCCCAACACAACAAGACCGTGCTTTTAACTAGCCAGCAAGTTAATCCCGGTGATAAAATTACCGTTCGCCTGTCTCGCGGTCGCCTTGCCTGCGTAATTGAGGAGTGTGTTTCTGATGGTGCTTGATTCGCTAACAGACAGTTTGAATTTTATTATTGAGCAAACGAAAATCAATGCAAACCTGCTTGGTCTTATTCTCTTAATCCCCTGGGTTGTGTATGGTATTAATCGCCTTGTGAATAATCGTTTACTCTATTTAGGCATTATCCCAAGGCATCTGTTGGGTTTGCCCGGTATTGTGTTTGCCCCTCTACTCCATGGTAATTTTAACCATCTGTTCTTTAACTCCATTCCCTTGCTGGTGTTAAGTGATTTTATCCTGGTGAATGGGCTGCCTTATTTTCTTGTGGTGACAGCACTTATTACATTCATCAGCGGAATATTAATCTGGCTTTTTGGCAAAAAAGGAATTCACATCGGCGCAAGCGCTCTGGTAACAGGCTATTGGGGTTTGTTAGTAAGCGATATCTACCAGCAAGGCACCTTAACGGCAGTCATTCTCGGTGTGCTAAGCCTGTATTACTTTATGGGTATTTTTGCAGGCATTTTCCCCGGCAAAAAAGGCGTCTCCTGGGAGGGGCACTTGTTTGGATTGGTGGCAGGTTTTGCCACCAGTGCGCTTCTCCGTACCCTGCAGACCCTCTGAAGGGAATTCCTCCTTTCTCCTCAAGGGAAGATGGAGTATACTTTTGTGCCCAAACCGTTCATGCAGCAGTTGATTAACCATGCCCTCTATGATTCTTGCACACCCCAAAATTGACTTCAAACAAACCTTTGGACAACTTTATGGGTGCAGCCTCCCTTTAGCTCTGGCTGAATATTGTCAGCAACAGACCGGCATTAAATTAATTATTACACAAGACAATCTGACAGCAGGTCAATTGCTTTTGGAGCTTGCGTTTTTTCTTGAGGCAGAAAATCGACAGGAATTGTTATTTTTTCCGGATTGGGAAACGCTTCCTTACGATCAATTTTCACCGCATCAGGACATTATTTCAGAACGCTTGTCCACCTTAAACCGGTTACAACAAAGCACGAATGCCATTGTCATTAGCTCCATCAGCACGCTCATGCACAAGCTCTGCCCTGCCTCTTTTTTACATCAGCATGCCTTAATGCTCAAAGAGGGGCAAAGCCTGCATTTGGATAATTTCCGACATCAATTGCAGCAGGCGGGGTATTACTGTGTTAACAAAGTGCTGGAGCACGGCGAATATGCAATCCGCGGCGCCATTGTTGACGTGTTCCCCATGGGAAGTACACTTCCTTTCCGCATTGAATTATTCGATGACACCATTGACAGCCTGCGCCAGTTTGACCCGGACACCCAGCGGACTGTCGCAAAAATCACTGAAATCCATGTATTACCAGCACGTGAGTTTCCTTTAAATGATCAAAGCATTACTTTGTTCCGACGCGCCTTTCGAGAGCAATTTTCAGGAAATCCAAGTCACTGCCCCATTTATGAGTCGGTCAGCGAGGGGCAATTTCCCTCTGGGATAGAGTATTATCTTCCCCTCTTTTTTGAGCAAACGGCCACTTTTTTTGATTATTTACCTAAGGATGCTACCGTTTGCATGGTGGAGGCAACCACCGATAATGCCGATCTTTTCTGGCATGAGGTGACTTCTCGTTTTGAGCAGCGTCATTATGATGTGTCGCGCCCGGTCCTTCCTCCCAATGCGGTGTTTCTCACGCCGACCGAATTGTTCACCGAAGCAAATAAATACCAGCAAATTCGCTGTTTTCATCGCCCGGTAGAGAAAAAAGGGGCCGTATATAATTTTAATATCGGCAAAGCAAAGCCGTTACCCCTGCATCGCCAAAGCGAACATCCCTTAGCCCTTCTTGAGGAGTATGTAAGCCAAGCCAACAAGCGTTTTCTTTTGGTCGTGGAAAGTGCTGGCCGCCGGGAAGCCTTGCTTGATCTCTTGAAGCAGACCGAGATAAAACCGGTAAATCAGTCTTCCTGGGCTGCGTTTCTTTGCAGCGAGGCGAAAGTCAATTTGGCAATTGGCCCCCTGGTGTATGGGGCGGAATTAATTGCACAGGACCTTTGCATTGTGGTTGAGTCGCAATTGTTTGGCGAGCAAACCACTCCTCAACGGTCGCGCAGCCAAAAATCGGTCGATCCTGATTTAATTATTCGTGATCTCGCAGAACTGCGTCTCGGTGCGCCTGTTGTGCATTTGCAATTTGGAGTAGGCCGTTATCAAGGGTTAACAACCATTGAAAACCAGGGAACTGCCAATGAGTTTCTTCTACTCTCTTATGCTGGCGAGGACAAAATTTACGTCCCCGTGACTTCCTTGCATTTCATCAGCCGCTACACCGGTGCAGACAGCGAGCACGCACCCTTACACCGTTTGGGTACTGATCAGTGGCAAAAAGAAAAGAAAAAAGCTGCAGAAAAAATCCACGATATAGCCATTGAACTGCTGGATATTTACGCAAAGCGCGAGGCAACCGAAGGCACCAGTTATCAATACCCCGAAGCAGAGTACCAATTGTTTGCCGCGGGATTTCCGTTTACTGAAACAAAAGATCAATTGCGAGCGATTGAAGAAATTATTCACGATCTGCAGTCTCCTCGTCCCATGGACAGGCTCATTTGCGGCGATGTAGGCTTTGGTAAAACCGAAGTGGCGATGCGAGCAGCCTTCCTTGCGGTACAAAACGGCAAACAGGTTTGCGTATTGGTTCCTACGACCTTGCTGGCAGGCCAGCACTACGACAGTTTTCGCGACCGTTTTGCGCAATTTCCTATTACTATTGAGCTGTTATCCCGCTTTCGCAGTGCAAAAGACGCGACCAAAGTAATAGAATCCCTTCAAAATGGCCAGGTCGATATTGTCATTGGAACTCATAAACTGTTCTCCAAAAGCATCCAGTTCAAACAATTGGGCTTATTGATTATTGATGAAGAACACCGCTTTGGGGTAAAACAAAAAGAGCACATTAAAGCCTTGCGTACCCATGTAGACATTTTATCCATGACAGCCACCCCCATTCCCCGAACCCTTAACATGGCAATGGCAGGCATTCGCGATATTTCCTTAATTGCAACCCCGCCGGCCAAGCGTTTGGCGATAAAAACCTTTTGGCATGAACGAAACGATGCCTTGTTGCGTGAAGCCCTCTTAAGGGAAATTTTACGCGGCGGGCAGGTCTTTTTTCTGCATAATAATATTCAGACTATTGACCGTATCTGTGAAGAGTTGCAGCAGTTAGTGCCTGAAGCCAAGGTACAGAGCGCACACGGGCAACTGCGCGAACGCCAGCTTGAGCGGATTATGTCCGATTTTTACCATCACCGCTTCAATGTATTGGTTTGTACCACGATTATCGAAACAGGCATTGATATTCCCACAGCTAATACCATTATTATTGACCGAGCCGACAAATTTGGTTTGGCTCAATTGCATCAGCTACGGGGTCGGGTTGGGCGCTCTCACCATCAAGCCTATGCTTACCTTCTTACGCCCAATGAAAAATTATTGTCAACCGATGCCGTGAAACGGCTGGAGGCCATTGTCTCTCTCGAAGATTTGGGCGCAGGGTTTACTTTGGCAACCCATGATCTTGAAATTCGCGGTGCGGGTGAATTATTAGGGGAAGAGCAAAGCGGCAATATGCATGCCATTGGTTTTAATTTGTTCATGGAATTGCTCGATAAAGCAGTCAGCGATTTAAAAGAAGGAAAAACACCGGAACTTTCAATGCCGCTGCATCAAGGCCCTGAAATTGACTTGCGCACCAGTGCCCTGCTCCCTGAAGACTACATTAGCGACATCCACACACGCCTGATTATGTATAAACGCATCGCCAATGCCAAAAATACCGACCAACTGCGCGAGCTGCAAATTGAAATGATCGATCGATTTGGCTTGTTACCGCCTCCTGCAAAACACTTGCTTTTAGTAACAGAATTAAAATTATTAGCAAGCAAATTAGGGATTAGCAAAATTAATGCGTCCCAGCAAAAAGGAAAAATAGAATTTGGGGAAAATCCCGCTATTGATGCGGGCGCCTTAATTCACTTGATTCAACTGCATGCACAGCGTTATAAACTCGAAGGTCCAACGCGCCTTTGTTTTAATTTGGAAAGTACTGCGGTAGAAGGCACTATTCAGGAGATTAAAGACCTGCTCACTAAATTGGCAATCCGGAATTAATGCCTCTGGCTGAGGAGGTCGGATACCTGATTTACTCCAGGATAAAAGATAAGCCTCCAGAGGGTTTATTTTTTAATTTGCGTCATTATCAAAAGGACAAATGTATGGTAGTCTAGTGGGGACAACTTACAGTCTAAAAAAATATTTCTTGACACGATAACTATCATCCTCTGATGATAAGGACAATACTATGATCACCCTTGATCCAATTCTCCTGGCCCGTATTCAGTTCGCATTTACGGTAAGTTTTCACATTGTGTTTCCGGCATTTACGATAGGACTTGCGAGTTTTCTTGCGGTACTGGAGTGGCGCTGGCTTAAAACCAACAATAAAAACTACCTCGATACCTACCAGTTTTTGGTTAAAATTTTTGCAGTTGCTTTTGGTATGGGGGTCGTTTCAGGCGTAGTGATGTCCTATGAGTTTGGGACGAACTGGTCTGTGTTTTCAGACAAGATAGCCAATGTGTTGGGGCCGTTGTTAGGTTATGAGGTACTCACTGCCTTTTTCCTTGAAGCCTCCTTCCTGGGCATTATGCTTTTTGGTTGGGGACGGGTCAGCAAGCGTATGCACTTCGCATCGACCTGTATCGTTGCCGTGGGCACTTTAATTTCCGCATTCTGGATCCTCGCTGCCAACTCCTGGATGCAAACTCCGCAAGGTTTTCAAGTGGGAGAGGCGGGTCGTTATTTCCCGCTTGACTGGTTACAAATTATCTTCAACCCCTCCTTTCCTTACCGATTAGCACACATGGTGACTGCGGCCTACCTTACAACAGCCTTTGTAGTGGGTGGCATCGGAGCATTTTACTTGTGGAATAAAAGGCATTTGCCTCAGGCAAAAATCATGTTGGGAATGGCCACGTTAATGACGGCATTGGCCTCTCCTTTGCAACTGGTTATTGGCGATCTGCACGGTTTAAATACTTTAAAATACCAGCCTGCAAAAATTGCTGCAATGGAAGGCATTTGGGATAATGAAAAAGGAGCGGGATTACGACTTTTTGCGCTACCTTCCCCGGAAAATGAAACAAACCATTATGAAATCATTGTTCCTCACCTTACAAGCCTTATCCTGACTCACCATTATAATGGGGAAGTGCAAGGGCTTAAGTCCTTTAGTAAAGAGGACAGACCGCCTGTTCTGTGGGTATTTTTCGGATTTAGGATTATGGTTGGCTTAGGCGTACTCATGATTTTGCTCAGTCTTGCAAGCGCTGTGCAATATTACCGTAATAAATTGTTTGACAGCCGTTTTTTACAAGCCTCCTGGATGTTGATGATGCCCTCCGGGTTCCTTGCTGTATTAGCCGGTTGGTTTGTGAATGAAGTGGGTCGACAACCTTACACCGTGTATGGGTTACTTCGCACAGCCGAGTCCGTGTCGCCTGCCATCACAGGTCACCAGGTAGGCTGGTCTTTGCTGGCTTTTGTCCTCATGTATACTCTGGTTTTTGGTGCAGGAAGCTATTATATATTAAAGCTTATTCGTAAAGGCATTCCAGCTGCGAAAGAGGACGAACAATACTACAAACACGGCACCGAAGCATCGGTTGTCGAAGGGTTAACCCATCAAGGAGAAAGTCATGTTTGATTTTTCATCTTCAATTGATCTGGCGCTTATCTGGGCAGGTCTTATTGCCGTTGGTATTCTGGTTTATGTGTTACTGGACGGTTTTGACTTAGGGGTAGGAATCCTGTTCCCCTATGCCCCTTCGAATAAGTGCCGCGATCGCATGATGAATTCCATCGCGCCCTTTTGGGACGGCAACGAGACTTGGCTGGTGCTTGGCGGTGGGGGCTTATTCGCCGCATTCCCTTTAGCCTATTCGGTGCTTTTACCGGCATTTTATATGCCCATCATTTTGATGCTTTTAGGGCTTATTCTGCGCGGGGTTTCCTTTGAATTTCGCTTTAAGGCAGAGAAAACACGCCGCTTATGGGATATCGCTTTCCACATTGGCTCTTTAGTTGCAGCAATGGCTCAGGGAATTATTTTAGGGGCTTTTGTGCAAGGAGTTAAAGTAGAGGGCCGAAATTTTGCTGGAGATCCCTTTGATTGGGCTACCGGGTTTTCACTCCTGACAGGGGTTGCTCTGGTTTTTGGATATGCTTTATTGGGTGCAACCTGGCTGGTTATGAAAACAGAAGATAAAACACAGGCCTGGGCGCGCAAAGTAGCACTCTTTTCTTTGGTCTGCGTGGGTATTTTTGTGGTATTGGTGACGATAGCCATGCCTGCAATCAATAATGACATCAAGCAATTCTGGTTTCATAGCAATGCAGTTTATTTTTTAAGCATTTTCCCTTTACTTTCCCTCCTCTTTTTTATCCTGACCTGGCATGATCTGCGCAAGAAAAAAGCAGAAGCAAGACCTTTTCTGTTGTCGACCGGCATTTTCTTGATGTGCTATTTTGGAATCCTGATTAGTTTCTATCCCTGGATGGTTCCCTTCCATTTTACCCTTTGGCAAGCTGCAGCAGGAGGTCCTGGGCTTTCTCTACTATTGGTAGGTGTAGCTCCCATGCTGCCTCTCATTTTAGCTTACACAGGATATTGTTATTATATTTTCCGAGGTAAAACAGGCCATGAGCATATGTATTAGGAAAAGCATCGCGAAGAAACTCAACCCCAAACTGCAGCAATGGCTGTGGTTTGTTGGGTTATGGCTTTTAGGATTGGGCTCTGTAGTGGCGCTTACGCTTCCCATCAAACTATTAATCAGAGCGGCTCAGTAAAAGCCCCTCTGATTGAAGCGATTATGAAAGAGAGATCCCGTAGTTTAAGAGCAAGCCTGACCGACGCAGAAAATCGTATGTGGTATTTTTTAAGAAACAGACGATTGGCTGGATATAAGTTTGTGCGGGAATATGTGATTGGTTCTTATATTGCGGATTTTGTTTGTCGAGATAAAAAATTAATTATTGAAATTGACGGCGGCCAACATCTGGATGCCGCGCAATATGATCAACGCCGAACAGCGTATTTAATGGAAAATGGATATAGGGTGTTGCGTTTTTGGAACAATGAAGTGTTTAACTCAATACACGAGGTATTAGAAACCGTTTTGAGAGCGCTTGAAAAGAGCGGGGTTTAACCCCCCCCTCATCCGTCGCGTTGCGCCACCTTCTCCCCCGGAGGGGAGAAGGGATTTTACTTCCAGTTTTATAAACTCAGAACGCTAGCCATCCCCTCTAACCCTCCCTTCTCCCCAAGGGGAGAAGGTGGCGCAACGCGACGGATGAGGGGTTCAATAAAGCCCCCCCAGCACCTGCATAAGAAAAGAAAAACCAACCATCCCCTCTAACCCTCCCTTCTCCCCAAGGGGGAGAAGGTGGCGCAACGCGACGGATGAGGGGTTCAACAAAACGCCCCCAGCACCTCGCATAAGAAAAGAAAAACCAACCATCCCCTCTAACCCTCCCTTCTCCCCAAGGGGGAGAAGGTGGCGCAACGCGATGGATGAGGGGTTCAACAAAACGCCCCAGCACCTCGCATAAGAAAAGAAAAACCAACCCTCTCCTCTAACCCTCCCTTCTCCCCAAGGGGGAGAAGGTGGCGCAACGCGACGGATGAGGGGTTCAATAAAACTCCCTCTGCACTTATCATAAAGAAATAAATAAAACCAACTGACTCAAGTGCAGCTGCAATTGAATTTCTGGGTAATACACACAGGTTTTGATGTGCAGCATAGCTTATTTGAAGATAAGCACCATAAGATTAACCAGGGTGCGTCCCCAAGCCGTAGGAAAAAACATTCACTGCTTATCTGAACAAAGGTACCACGTCAGGGCTGCTACCTTACATCCGCTTTTTAATCTCACGTATTTTTTTGTCTGTATTGTATTGTGACAGGGAGTAGACGGCCCATAACGCTGCAGGGATCCAGCCAATGAGCGTGATTTGTAACACCAGACAGATAATACCTGCCAGAGGACGTCCGATGGTAAAAAACACCGTAAAGGGTAAAAATATGGCCAGGAGCAATCGCATTTTAAGATCTATTTAAGTTTAATTCGCCTGATTGTAGCATTTGATAATTTAATATCAATATAACAGCGAATACATTAACCCAATTAGCATCTGAGAAAAACAGAACAAAGGGTCGGTCAGGATTTTCCAATACACTTTTATGTTATACCGCGCCCTCCATCTGTTTTAAAATAAATCGCCATGTTAGAATTAAAGCTTAATTTTTTTGAGATTTTCGCATGACCTTATCCGTAAATATCATTGGAGCAGGTAATCTTGGCAAAAGTATTGGGCGTTTACTGGTAACCAAGGGCTTAATTTCCCCCGGTGCAATCTGCAATACGTCATTGAACAGCACGGTGAGCGCCATTGCATTTATAGGCGGTGGAAATGTTTGTGCATCAATCAGTGAATTACCTCCCGCCCAGCTTACTTTCATCACAACGCCTGACGATTACATTGAAGCAAGCGCTAATTTACTCAGTAATAATGCATCCATTCTGGAAGGAAGCCTCATTGTGCACTGCGGTGGTTCGCTGACTTCCGATGTGCTCCTTGCAATGAAGCAAAGGGGTTGTTATGTGGCAAGTATTCATCCTATGAAAAGTTTTGCAAATCCCTCTGTCAGTGTGGAAACCTATGCCGGCACGTATTGTGCAATGGAGGGCGATGAAGAAGCCTTGCGTATTATCGGCCCGCTTTTCGATGCAATTGGCTCCATTACCTATAAAGTGAATAAAGCAAAAAAAGGGGTATACCATGCAGCAGGCGTGTTTGCTTCAAACTATTTAGTCACCTTAGCGGAACAAGCCCGCATTTGCCTTATGGAAGCAGGCGTTCAAGACGACCTCGCCATGCCACTTATCACACAGATCATGCAAGGCACAGTGGCTAATCTTAAACACAGCCTGTCGCCTCAACAATCCCTTACAGGCCCGCTTCAACGAGGCGATATTACGACTATAAAACACCATTTGCAGGCCTTTAACGATCCAGACCAAAAAGCATTGTATGCATCCCTTGGCAAAGCCACCCTTTCTCTCACTTGTCATACGGATAATAAAAAAGAGACCATTCAAAATGCGCTTGATGTGGCAAGAGAAGAATAGTTTACTTAAGCTAAAGGAGAACACTATGTCCCAAGAAGAGAAAATAGACCGCATCCTTCGTTTTTTTCTTAAAAACCCTCAATGGCAAAAGACCTGTTGCGGTTTTTTATGAAGCTGCCAGCTCTTAACGACCTGTTGCAATACCAAAATACAAAGGTGATTCATTATTATTGTCATCACCATCCAGACTTGTCTTTTGACCAGAGCCAAGTGATTTTTAAGGATTTACTATCCTGGATGTGGCTCACCCAAAAACGCAAGCAATTACGTCATCACACGTTTTTATTCGGCCCTTTAATTCCACTGGATGCGATGTGGCACGCTTTTATCTTACACACACGTGATTACATGGCGTTTTGTGAACATTACTTTGCCTGCTATTTTCACCATGACATGGAGCCTGTTGGTAGAGAATACGCATTAACCCCCGAGGAATTTACCGCGTTTCTTGAAAGTTGCTTCGAGTATTTGGGAGAAGATTGGGTAGCACGTTATTTTGGCTTGGCTTACCAGGCGTAGGTTGGGCCGCAGCCCAACAATACCCCTCAACCCCCGGCATTTTTGTTAAACCACCGTTTCGGTTTACTTTTTGTTACCACAGCGGCAGTCCTGCGAGGAGTATGTGAAGCAGGAGCGGATTGAGGAACCTGGTGATTAGGCTCAAACCCATCCAGTGCGACTCGAGTCAGTTTTTTCTTAATTAAGCGCTCAATCGCACTCAACATACCGGCTTCGTCAGCGCTCACTAACGACAAGGCTAACCCTTCCGAGCCTGCGCGTCCTGTTCTTCCAATGCGATGCACATAATCTTCGGCTACCTGCGGTAGATCAAAATTAATCACGCAGGGCAGTTTTTCAATATCAATACCGCGCGCTGCAATATCGGTTGCAACTAAAATACGTACTTTCCCTTCTTTAAAATCAGCCAGAGCCTTGGTGCGCTGTGACTGGGACTTGTTACCGTGAATGGCGACAGACTGAAGCTGCACTTCAGCTAACTGTTTCACAAGCTTGTTTGCACCGTGCTTTGTGCGTGAGAACACAAGGGTCTGTTCCCAAGGGTTATTATGCATTAAATGACACAATAAAGCCGATTTGCGCCCCTTATCAACGGGATAAACCATCTGTTTAATTTTTTCCGCAGAAATATTGCGCGGTGCGATATCTATTTCGACTGGATTGTTTAAAATCCCTTTGGCTAAAGCCCTTATTTCGGGCGAAAACGTGGCAGAAAACATCAAATTTTGCCGCTTGACGGGCAGCAAACGGATAATGCGTTTAATGTCATGAATAAAGCCCATATCCAACATGCGATCGGCCTCGTCCAGAACAAAGACTTCCACTTTATCCAAATGAACAGCATTTTGCTGATGTAAGTCCATTAAACGGCCAGGAGTAGCAACTAAAAGCTCAACACCGGAACGTAATTTCATCATTTGAGGATTAATTTTTACCCCACCATAAACCACAGTAGAACGCAGATTGAGGTTCGCACTATACTCTTTGATGTTTTCAAAAACCTGTGCTGCTAACTCTCGAGTCGGAGTCAGAATCAATACCAGCGTCTGATTGTTTTTAGCGCGTGGTTTTTCATGTAATAATTGCAAAATGGGTAATACAAAACTCGCGGTTTTGCCAGTACCTGTTTGTGCAGAAGCCAATAGATCCTGCTTTTTTAAGATAAGCGGTATTGTCCCCGCCTGAATGGGAGTAGGAGTGGTATATCCTAATTCGGTTACTGCCTGAATTAAAGGATCAATTAAGCCTAAGGCTTGGAAACTCATAGTTATTCCTTATGGTGTTCAACGTATTTGTTGAAATGAAACGATACTATTCTTTTGAGGTTGCCGGGATTTAAAAAACGGTATGCGACTTTCAATGTGAATTTTATCTGTCAATTATACTCTATTTCTTGGTTAATTGTGAATTTTTCATCCATCTCGAGGTTTTTATTCGGTTTTTTACGCGTTTTTTTGTCACTTTTTGCCTTTTCAAAGGCAGGCAGAAGCAGATTAGGCGTTTTAATGAACTGTTCTTTCTCATCGCGGGTTAAGTTTTTAATAAATCGCTCAAGCTTCAAAGCAAGCGTTTTGTCTTCCACTTCCCAGGATTTTGCAATTTTAAGGGGTTTGAAGCTGCGGGTGTATTTACAACCGCCGCTTCCGTCACAATGGGATTGATACCGTTTTTCAAGATTATTTGTATAGCCTGTGTAATAGCTATTGTTTTCACAAAGTAAAATGTAAACCCAAAAAGAGTGCAATCCCATGCGATTAACCTGTTCCGCCAACCGTGAGCGCATCAATTTTTAAAGTCGGTTGGCCAACACCCACAGGTACTGACTGCCCATCCTTACCGCACACACCAATTCCACCGTCTAATGCCAAATCATTACCTACCATGGATATTTTTTTCATTACCTCAGGGCCATTACCAATCAAGGTAGCCCCTTTTACAGGCCGTGTTACTCGACCGTCTTCAATCAGATAGGCTTCACTGGCTGAAAATACAAATTGCCCGGAAGTAATGTCCACTTGACCACCACCAAAGTTGACCGCATAAATGCCTTTCTTGACTGAACGAATAATTTCCTCAGGCGAATGGGTGCCTGCCAACATATACGTATTGGTCATTCGAGGCATGGGTAAATGCGCATAGGATTCGCGTCGGCAATTGCCAGTCGGCTTCATGTTCATTAGTTTTGCATTCAACTTGTCTTGCATGTAATTGACTAGCACGCCGTCTTCAATGAGCGTAGTACATTGGGATGGCGTGCCCTCGTCGTCAATAGTGAGCGAACCGCGTCGGTCTTTCAGGGTACCGTCATCAACCACAGTTACCCCTTTTGCGGCCACTTGTTGACCTAAACGACCGGAGAATGCAGATAACCCCTTGCGATTAAAATCCCCTTCCAAACCATGCCCTACTGCCTCATGCAATAATACACCCGGCCATCCTGGACCTAAAACAACCGGAAAGGTGCCTGCCGGAGCGGCTTCTGCATCGAGGTTGGTAATCGCTTCACGGACTGCCTCGCGGGCGTATTCAAGCGCTCTTTCTTTTTCGGTGAAGTAGGAATAAGCCACCCGCCCTCCCCCGCCCGAGCGCGCAGACTCGCGCCGTCCGTTTTTATCTTCAACGAGTACACTCACATTCACACTGACAAGGGGCCGCACATCGGCAAGCATTTCACCATGAATTCCTACCACCATCACGACTTCATAACAACCGCTTAATGAGGCATTCACCTGAACCACCCGAGGGTCCATGCGCCGGGCTTCTTTATCAATGGCTTCCAGAAGCGCAATTTTTTCCTGCTTGGAGAGGGTTTCAATGGGGTTAAGATCGGCATACCGCTTAACCGGCGCACTGGCTATCTGAATCGATTGCGTAACATTTGAACCGGAAAAAGCGATGGAGCGCGCAGCCTCTGCTGCACGTTCCATGGCGGGCAAGAGGATATCATCGCAATAAGCATAGCCTGTTTTATCCCCACTGACTGCTCGAATTCCCACGCCGCGGTCAATGGAATAGCTGCCGCTTTTTACTTCTGAATCCTCAAGGTACCAGGATTCGTAACTGCTGCTTTGAAAATACAAATCGGCATCGTCCACATAACGGTTTATCATGGAGCGAATTAATTTTTCTAAAGCCGACTCATCGAGGGCGGCGGGTTTTAACAACATCTCTTTGGCGATTGCCAGTGCCTGTGTCATCATTTTATCTTTTCAACCTCATTTATGAGCACATGATGTGCATTACAGGGGAACTGCTGTCGCAAAGCATGAAGCCTTTGCAAATCAATCTCGGAAGCGACCATGCCTTCCCCTGTCTCAAGCTGTGCTATTATTTTGCCCCAGGGCTCTACTACCATGCTACACCCATAGGTTTGCCGTCCGTTTTCATGCAAGCCGCCCTGATTAGCCGCCACCACATAGGTTAAATTTTCAATTGCGCGCGCCCTTAATAGCACTTCCCAGTGCGCAAGGCCTGTTAAGGCGGTAAAGGCTGAAGGGATGGCGAAAAGCTCTGCCCCCAGGCTCGCCAACTGGTGATACAATTCAGGAAATCGCAAATCGTAACACACACTTAAACCAACCCGCCCCACCGGAGTATCGACCACAACACGTTCTGTGCCCCGCTCAACCGTTAAGGACTCCTGGTGCGCCTCTTGCGCTGAAACCCGCACATCAAACAGGTGAATTTTATCATAGCGTGCAACACATTGCCCCTGATTATCATAAACTAGCGAGCTGGCGCGCACTTTGTTGTGCGCACCTTGAACAGGTAACGTGCCTGCAATAACCCATACTCCATAGCGTTTGGCAAGCGAGCGGATTTTATCCTGTATTTCACCCTCCCCAAAGCGCTCAGCGCATTGCAGTTTATCAGTTTCTCTTTTACCCATGAAAGCAAAATTTTCGGGTAATACCAATAAATCAACCGCTTCTTCTTTTGCTTTCAGGAAATAGTGTTCAACCTGGTGTAAATTATCTTTTACTGAGGAAGATGAAATCAATTGTACTGCTGCTATTTTTGCCATAATTACTCCGTCACCCCTTAAATTATAACCTATTGCAAAAAAAGTTTGCTTGCCAGTTAAAAATCACCGTATTACACTTGAAAAACAACCGAAGCATACGCATCTATGCTAAAATGAATATAAATCATTTGGAGTTATTACATGAATAGAAATGACATCCTGGTCAGTCAGCGCAGCGAGTCAGCCCTGGCAACCAATAAAGTATTGCGCAATACTTACCTTTTATTAAGTATGACCCTTTTATTCAGTGCGTTAACCGCCTATGCTTCCTTTGCCATGCACGTTAGACCCATGAATCCTCTCTTGATGATAGTCGGCGTTTACGGCTTGATGTTTTTAACCAGTGCATTAAAAAACAGCCCGCTTGGTCTTTTAAGTGCCTTCGCATTTACCGGTTTTTTGGGTTACACCTTAGGCCCATTGCTTAATCTGTATATTGCCAACTTTTCGAATGGCCCACAACTGATTGGTACCGCCTTTGCAGGAACTGCCGTTATCTTTTTTGCGCTTTCCGCCTACACCTTAACAACGCGAAAAGATTTCAGCTTTTTGGGTGGCTTTCTTTTTGTCGGCGTGATGGTTGCAGTGCTTGCGATGATTGCCGGCATTTTCTTTACCATACCGGCGCTACAACTTGCTATTTCTGCCGCTTTTGTGCTGATTTCTTCCGGTTTAATTTTATTTCAAACCAGCGAAATTATTCATGGTGGTGAAACCAACTACATCTCTGCCACGGTTTCCTTATATGTTTCCATCTACAATTTATTTATCAGCCTGCTGAATTTACTCAGTGCTTTTTCAGGGCGTGATTAATACCAAGGGACTTAGGGCGTGTCATCAATTACGTTTTTTGGCTGCAAATGTGGCTCATTGGCACCGTTTTCGCTTCAAAAAATTAGTTGATGACACGCCCTAAAACCCCGGTTTCTTGACCGGGTTTTTTTAGGGAAAAAAATGAATCAAACCGTTTTTGTCAATCGTATTTTAAACATGAAAAAGATTAAGTTTATTGGTTTGGATATGGATCACACCCTAATCCGCTATAACACCAAAAACTTTGAAACACTGGTTTACCAACTTGTCGTTGAACAACTTATTGCCAACAAACAGTACCCCAAAGCAATTAAAGCCTTTACCTTTCAATTTGACGATGCCATTCGCGGCCTCATCATTGACAGCAAAAACGGTAATATTTTAAAACTGAGCCGTTATGGCGCTATTCGCCACAGTTACCATGGCACAAGGCATATTGACTACGCGGAACAAAAAAAAATCTACCGCAGTACCTATGTCGATTTAAACGATTCCAACTATTTTGCTATTGATACCTCTTTTTCGATTGCCTTTTGCGTACTCTACAGCCAATTGATTGATTACAAAGACATGCACCCGGAGGCACTACCCAATTACGCCACCATTGCGCTGGATGTATTAAGTACCGTAGACAAAATTCATTCAGATGGCAGCTTAAAAGGGTTTATCAGCCAAAATTTAGAACATTACGTTTTGAAAGAACCTGAAGTAGTGGCGGGTTTAAAGCAGTATATTCGCCACGGCAAGAAAATTTTTATACTGACCAATTCAGAATATTTTTACACGAAACTGTTGCTCGATTACGCCATTAACCCTTTTCTTCAAGGTGAAACCTGGCAAGAGTTGTTTGAATACGTGATAACGCTTGCCAATAAACCCCGCTTTTTCTTTGATAACTTGAAATTCTTAGCCATTTCGCCTGATACAGGGCTTATGAGCAATGCGCAAGGCGCTATCCGTCCGGGTATTTATCAAGGCGGCTCGGCTCGCAAATTCACCGAAGATTTACAAATTAACGGCGATGAAATCCTCTACATTGGCGATCATATTTACGGCGATATTTTACGATTAAAAAAAGATTGCAACTGGCGCACCGCCCTTGTAGTGGAAGAGTTAGGCCAGGAAATTGCTTCGCAAAGAAAAGCCATGCCCATTGAAAAACAAATTGTTGCCTCCATGCAGGTCAAAAAAGAGCTTGAAGAAAAATACATCACCTTACACACCGTAGAGATTGAAGAAGAGGCAGAAACAAGCTCACCCGAAGTTATGGAATTGCAACAAAACATTGCGGCCATTGACAGTGACATTGCGCAATTATTACAAAAAGAACGATCTTTTTATAACCCGCGATGGGGACGTGTGTTTCGAGCAGGAGCGGAGGAAAGTTATTTCGCCTATCAGGTGGATCGCTTTGCCTGTATTTACATGGAGAAATTGGCAGACGTTCTCAAGCAATCCCCCATCAGTTATTTTAGAGCAAATAGACGCCTACTTGCTCATGATGTGGAACTGTAACAGAGATTGCGCGCCTTCACGCCATAGCCGTCAAGCTAAGAAAAAAGAATCCCCTCTCCACCGCGCTCTGCGTGGGGGAGAGGTAGGGAGAGGGGGCTAAAAATAAGACCGCGTAGCGATTCATTAATAATTTTTTGTAGAAATAGTTTCATTTTTCAAAACAAAAAGGAATCACTAACGTGATAAATTTTTTTACCCCCTCACCCTACCCTCTCCACCGCGCTGCACGCAGGGGAGAGGGGATAAAATTTTCTTAGCTTGACGGCTATGGCCTTCACGCGCCTGTTGCTATTTAGGCACCTTTTGCATCCCGTGGATTTTTGCTTCCCCTTTGACATCCTGTTCAAATAGTTTGGAAAAAAAGGATAAGGAAGCATCCGGGGCTTTGTCGCCAGACGGCAATGCAATCACTTGACTTTCAAGAGAAGATTTTTTGGTTTCCACTTCCGCTAATTTGGAAAAAAAGGATAAGGAGACATCCTGGCCTTCATAATAGAGCGGCAATACACCCTCCTGTTTTTTAGAAAGGTATTCTTTAATTAAAGGTTGAAGGTTTGGGCATAGCTGATGAAGCGCTTGGAGTAACTGATCGCTTGCACCAGTTTTTGAGTGAATAAACTGGTCCCATATGCGCACGCCAAGATGATTTTTAAACAATTTCTCTTCAGTAAGGTCAACAGCGCCTTCTTTGGAGTTTGCCAACACTAATTGCAAACAGCGTATTCCATCCTGAGAGCAAAGTAAAAACTCAAGTGCCGGAACAGCAAAGGAATCCACACTCGCTTGAGCGAAGATATCCAGGTAACTTCTAGTTGTACCGTGAAAAACCCACCTTACCCATTTGTCTTTAAATACGGTTTGGGTTTTTATCATACGCTTTAATTGGACGGGGAAGCTCAGCAATTGCTTTAAAATCGAATGCGATTCGGTATTCTTAATGATGTTCTCTTGCGCCTCCAGGTTGTCATCGCTTAGTAGCCACCACACCAACACAGGAAGCAAAACCAATTGATTGGCGCTAATCAGTTTTAAAAGTACACGGCAACCGAATGGATCTTGAAGCAGGTTGCATAGACGCTTGTTCTCCTCCTTGCTGGCAGGCAGATTTTCTAAAAATAGCCCAGGAGACACAGCAAGCGCATTACCCTGGTGCTCAACCCATGCCAGTAATGCCTCATAGTTCTGATTTTCAAGAAGGACATGAAATAACGACAGTTCATCCCCCTCTATTTTCTCAAACAAGGTCTCACTGGGGATGTGTCTTCTAAATAGATCCCAAATTTGCTCTCTTTTTTTACTATCATTTTTTAAAGCACTGAAATAATCTGCCCCTTTCATTAATAAAGTAAACGGAAATGCTTGACGTGGATTTGAACGGGTAAAAAATGCGGTAGCAGGAATAGCAAAGAATTCCTCTTTATCAAAAATAATGCAGTCTACCCACCTTACCAGTGCGTTTGTTTGGGTAAATAATTCAAGAAGTGAGGGGGTATTGTTGTCCGTCTCAATCAGATGCTGAACTGTCATTGTAGCAGAGAGCGAATCCAGGAGGGGTTCATAGGTCATCATCCATTGCTGTATCCCGCCATTTTCGGGGGTGTAGCGAGTAAAAATTTCAGTAAATAAATCGTTACCTCGTTTGTTTTTTGTAGTCAAGAGATAATACAGCACAGTTTTGTTGGTATCCGGGCAGCGTAAGAGCAAATCCTCCCCTTTAAATGACAGCAATTTATCCGTTTCATCGAGGAGTTCGACCCATTCGCTTATTTGACTAAGCAGTAAAAGGGCTGATTTTTTCTTCTCTCCCAGCTTTGTAAAACCATGCTTTAGGAGTAACTCTTTTATAAAGTCGTTGCACCCTGTAAAAAACGGCGTGTTTGTCTTTGCGCGTTGTTTAACATATAAGGTCAAAAAAGAATGAAATGCATTGATTGTCATTTTGGTTTTCAATTCTTTTAAAACCCAGGGATTATTAACTAACCGGTGGTCTTTACTCAATGCGTGCAATAAATGCGGAGCGCCTTCAACCGGGGTATTAAACAATAACTCGATGTAATTGGCCTTATTGAGTATTTTCATCAGATTTACTTTATTGAATGCCTGAAGAAAGGTATTTATTTCAACGGAAGAAGAAGGTTTTTCTGCCTTTTTTTGTTTGGCTTTACGCTGTTTTTTGCTTAATTTTTTGGGCTGTTTTTTGGCTGGAGTGCTCTTTTCTGGCTCCACCAATGGCGTTGCACTTTCGTTTTTTTGTGTCTGAAGAAATCGGACAAGCGCCTCTTCATACAAATCATCGTACTCAAATAAAATGCGATGCGCTAAAAAAGTTTCCTCGTCTTTTCGTCCAATGAGCTTCCAGAATATTTTTCTGGCAACGTCAAACTCACCCCTACCCATAAAATGAACAAATTGTTTTACCCAATTCGCCTCTTCTTGCCTTTCTTCCTCTTTTTTCTTTTCTTCCACTTCTTCCGCTGTAAGGGTTTCTACGCGCGTTGTTAACGTATTCTCCTGGGGTTCAGCTACCAATTGATTCGTATTCGACCAGGTTGCGGTGATTGCTTTTAACGGGTTAAGAATGTTTTGCAAATGAAAACTGTCTTCCTGAAGGATATATAACTTTTTCTTCGCGCGTGTCACATCGACATAAAGTTTGTTACACACAGTATTAAAGAGGGGGTCGTACTCCCGTTTGGCACGGTTTTCCTGCGTTTTTTCCTCTTTAATGCCTTCCAATTTTTTGTTCGCTTCCTTAAAGAGAGGGGAATTAAAGGGCGAAACGAGTAAAACCTCGTCAAATTCCAGCCCCTTTGCTTGCTCAGGAGTTAAGATCTGCGGATGGTTAAATTCCTTGTTTACCTCATTGGCATCGAGATCAGTTATGATTGCAAAATGGCTTTTGCCGCGCAGGGGCGTGATGTGGTTATTAAAATACTCTCCCTGCGAGCCAGTAAACCAGTGTACCTCACCGGGATTCTCTTTTTGGCTGTCTTTGATCGCAATACGGCGTAATTCGCCTTCTTTCGAACTTAACCCACCGGTTAATTTCACCTTCAAATCAACAATTCCATTGGCTAATTCCAATATTTTGGCAGGGCAACGCGCAGATCCTGGCAATTTTATTTTAGTCAGTTCTCTGCCATTTTCCCTGCACAGCTTTTTCACATAGGCCGATATGGGAAAATAATTACTGTAAAAACTTTGATGCATGTCAAAAAGTAGGACAAAATTAAGGGTTGACTCAAAGGCCTGCTTTAATTGCAAAGCGGATAAATCCTGCCCTTCATCAAGTACGATAGCCTGGTAACGTATTTGTTTGTCGAGACGGTGAAAGGCGGGTTCAATTTTATTGTTTGCAACCAGGTGCCTTTGGTACGCTTCGTAAGCATTGCGAAGCATAATCCTCTCTTCTTTAGACTTAAATAAACATTGCCTTTCACCCAACTGAACGTATTCATCCTGCTCATAACGCGCATCCTGCTCATAATTCTCATCCCGCTCATAGCCTGATATCGTACGAAACTCCTGAAAAACGGTTTCAAATTCTTTTGAAAACAAGGTGCTATCAAAAAAACGCCTGGTCGCTCGGGCAATTTTCGTTTGTGTTTTACTATAGCTATTGCACCAATCAATAAAAAATGGGGGGTTGGCCAAATCGTTCTTGCCAATGGTTCTGTTCAGTGCAGCCTCTAAAAACTGGTGGCAGGTTTTAAACTCAACCGGCGCATGGTGCTTGTTAATATCGGATACGGTAAGAAGCGGCGGCAACAATTTAAGCATTTCTTCAACTAAATCAATGGAATGGCAGAGATAAAGAATAGGTAAGGGCTTTTCCTCCTCCCTCACAACAGGCTCCTGACACAATAACTGCTTAATAATCGCCAAAGC
Source organism: Tatlockia sp. (assembly GCA_041659885.1). Taxonomy (GTDB): domain Bacteria; phylum Pseudomonadota; class Gammaproteobacteria; order Legionellales; family Legionellaceae; genus Tatlockia. The sequence goes on along the minus strand of JBAZXN010000004.1, from coordinate 103,570 downwards.
CGTGACTGATTTGCCAGAACCTGGCCCCCCACTTACCGATAAAGTGAAACTGGGTTGCGTTAAAGAATACTCTTTTATCAAGCGTGCAATTTCCACTGCATTGTTCTGCTCGTCAGTCAGCTCGATAAATTTTTCGTTAAATAACTCGACCTTTTTTAATTGGAAGGGTTCGCCTTTCACCTTGAGCTCACTCGCTCTTTTAGCCAGGATTTGCTTTACTTCCTCCAGGTAGGCTGGGTTATTTTTTTCTTTAAAACGCTCAAAACCTTTATCATTTAATATTTTTGATTTATCGTATCGATGCTTTCGAATAATCTCAAGAAGTCGCAAAAAGCTTTCGCCCTTCTCCCTTGCAGTGGTAACGAGCAAGCGGTGCGTATCATTAATGCGAGCACTTAAGACCTCTTCCCCTTTAAACCGGCCCATAAGCTCCAGATCAGCCGATTGCGTCTCGCCATCCATTAACTGATCGACTACCTTGGCTACGTCGGGATTCTCCTCCATATCAATTGCATTTTTAATCACATCAGACCAATAAGAAACTTTGCGTACCATTTTCAACTCTACATCATTAATCAATATGGGTCGATATTATACACAAAATATTTTAATTATCCATCCATTTTGATTGATAAATTCACTGTTTTTGTAATTTGTATTATTTGTGTTTAAAAAAATGCCGCGATTGCGCGGCATTTCGATGAAACAAAAATTGACCCTTGATTTAAAAGGGAATCATATACGGCTCAATTTTTTCTTGTGCCATTTTGGTTACAAGTTCCTTGCTCAATTGCGTTGCGCCCTCAATCGTTCCCACACTAAAGTTGTGAACGCCATTCAGCAACGTAATTTCATGAATGTTTTCCACTCGGTTAAATGCTTCATAGATTTCCAAATCTTCCTGGCCAATATTTAAAAAGCTGTGGAAATTACCCACCGGAATGGAAATCACATCACCGCGTTTAATCAGTGCATGGAACACTTTGCCCTCATCATCCATCATTGTAAAATAAGCATTACCCTTTTGGACAAAGAGCAATACATCCCCTGAAGTGTACCAGTGCGGAATACGCAAGGCACCGGGCTTCATAATGGTTTTTTGTAAAGCCATCGCTTTCATATTCGGATTAACCGTTGGATCAACCCGAGTAATTGAACCTAGACTGGTTTGATATAAGGGTTTTATCGTATTGAAATTGTTGGATAACACACTAAAGGCTTCGGCCTTCTCAGGCTCTGCAGCAGGATCAAAACCACTTAAGCGATTCACCGTGGTTTTTTTAATGCTTGAAATATCACTTTCCGATAACCCCACCGCACGCGCAAGCACGGCATCTGGCAAAGAGGCCCAGGCGGTTAAAAAATCCCTGTCCGCGGCAATGGGCGAATCGTAAGCTACAAGGAATTTCATATCGTCCTGGCCTACATTTTCCAGCGCATGAAGCTTGGCCCTGGGGATAATCCAGGTGCCATTTTTTTCAACGGTATAGACTTTTGCAGAGCCTGTACCTTCCCAAATCGTGACCCGCATCTTGCCATTTAAAACGGTACCGATTTCTGTTGCATTCGAGTGCCAGTGCGGAACGCGCATTGCATTATTAACAAGCTCATAATAAAACAGCAATCCACTGGTGTCGGATTTTAACTGGTTTGCGGTTTCTGCAACCCGTAAACCGGCTTTATTTTTATCAATTTGCCCTTGAGAAAAAAGATTGATGCGGTAGGGAAAGTCTGAGGTAATATGGGGTGCTTCTTTTTGCAAAAACGCAGTGATTTTAGGATCGTTGCTCAGCGCACCGGCTTCAGGAGTGACCATTGGGGCTGCCGCGGTTTCTTCCGTCACGGCTGTGGGCAGCTTATTCTCTGCGGCGTGTAGCGGCAAGGAAACCGCTGCAAACAGTAATCCTCTGGCAACCCGTTTTATATGTTCCCTCATCCTTTTTTCTCCTTTGTAATATAACCCTTAGTATCAGAGGATCGCTTTCCTTGCGAAGGCCGTCAGGCGTTTTGGCTCCAACTGGCTTTGGCACGGAATAAGGCAGGCAAATCTTTTTTTGTTTTAGTGGCCGGTTTATCCAGCGTAAACCGTTCACGCGGGTTTTGATACACTACGCCAAGCGGCACGGGAAAGGCTGGAAATTGCAAACGTGCCAGGCGCATTGCCGCCATAAAATCGGCTGGATTATGGCAATAGCCGGCTGTTGCTGATTTTTCTTTTTTTTGAAAAGTATCTTCTTCTAACTCCAAAGACCACTGTTTCTCTGCACCAAAAAGCAAGGGTTCACCGGCCTCTAACAGCACCGCTTGGTTTGCACGGTTTGCTTTTAGTGCAAATTCATCAAAAGCACCATGATTAAAAATATTGCAATCTTGATAAATTTCCACAAAAGAACAACCGGGATGCTCGTAAGCCTTTGTTAAGATTTGTCCCAAATGCTTCGGATCTTTATCCACCGCGCGCGCCACAAAGCTCGCACCTGAAGCGAGCGCAATAGCAAGCGGATTAATCGGCTCGTAATCCACACCGTTAGGTGAGGTCTTTGTCACAAACCCTTTTTGCGAGGTCGGTGAAAACTGCCCCTTGGTTAAACCGTAAACCTGATTATTAAATAGCAAAATGTTCACATTGACATTGCGCCGTAAACAATGGATTAAATGGTTTCCTCCGATACTTAAGGCATCCCCGTCACCGGTGATGACCCACACGGTGAGATCGTCACGCATGGCTTTTAATCCGGTGGCCACGGCGGTAGCGCGGCCATGTATGGTGTGAAACCCATAGGTATTAAGGTAATAGGGTAACCTGCCCGCACAGCCAATGCCTGAAACAAAGACATGCTTTTCCGGTGCTAAACCCAATTCCGGTAGTACGCGCTGCAATGCCGATAAAATAGCATAGTCCCCACAACCGGGACACCAGCGCACTTCGGTTGCATTGCTAAAATCTTCAGGTGCATAGCGGTTGTTGTTCATAATTGGTTTCCATTTTAATGGCTTTAACAAGGTGGCTTACGGTAAAAGGTTGCCCATTGCATTGACTGATTGACCTGGCATTCACTAAATATTCAGCACGCAATAGCTGGCATAACTGGCCTGAATTGAGTTCCGCAACCAAAACGGTGGGGTAGGCTTTTAGCCATTCACCCAAGTCATTGGGGAGCGGATTTAAATGCCTTAAATGAATCAAAGCGATGGAAAGACCCTCTTCCTCACAGCGTTTGATTGCCGATTTTAAACTGCCGTAAGTACTCCCCCAGCCAATCAGTAATACCCTGGCATGGGGATCTCCTTCAATGACCAGTTGATTGTATTCTTTAGCAATGTTTGCAATTTTTGCAGCCCGCAATGCAACCATTTGCTGGTGATTTTCCGCATCGTAACTGACTTTTCCTTCCTCACCCTGCTTTTCTAACCCACCTAATTGGTGGATAAATCCAGGCGTGCCCGGTACATTCCAGCTGCGTGACAATTTTTCATCCCGCTGATAGGGTTTGGGAAAGCGGTTAAATGCAATGTGCGGAAGCGCTAAGCTATCTAAGGCTGGAATTTTCCATGGCTCAGCTGCTGTCGCAAGATAAGCATCCAGCAATACAATCACTGGCGTCATGTATTGCGTTGCAATGGTAAAGGCTTCAATCAGGGTATCAAAACAATCGGAAGCGGATTTGGCTGCTAAAACAGGAAGTGGCGCTTCCCCATGCCGTCCGTACAAGGCCTGACGCAAGTCGCTTTGGCTTGTTTTGGTCGGTAAGCCTGTCGATGCGCCAGCACGTTGTACATCAACCAAAACCAAAGGCAGTTCAGCCATCACAGCAAGACCTAATGCTTCCGATTTTAAATCAAGCCCCGGGCCTGAGGTGCAACTTAAAGCAAGTCGGCCACCAAAGGCTGCTCCAATGCAGGCGCAAAGTGCTGCAATTTCATCTTCAGCTTGTAAGAGTTGCACACCGTAATCAGCCAGTTTGGCACATTCTTGTAAAATGGCGGAAGCGGGTGTTATGGGGTATCCAGAAACAAATAACGGAATTTCGGTGCTGACAGAAAGCGTGGCCAGCGCCAGGCCAATTGCCTCAACGCCTGTGATTTGCCGGTACTCGCCGTCTTCACGGCTTATCTGGCCTAAAACAAAGGCTTGTCGGCTTAATTCAAGCGTCATCGCATAATTGTAACCGGCCAAGAGACTCAAGGCATTGGCTTCAGCAATAAGGGGGGTTTTCCTGAATTTTTTGTTGATGAATGCAAGGCAGTGTTCGGTGGGTAAATCAAATAGCCAAAGCACAAGCCCTAAAATATAAAAATTTTTTGTTTTTTTAGCTTGCGCGTGGGTTATATTCAAGGACTCAACCGCTTTTAAGGTTTGCGTGATAAGCGGAAAAGAAATCACTTGATAATGTTCGCTTTTTTCTTGTAGAAAACTTGGGCTTAATTTAGCTTTTTGCCAATCTTTTTCGCTAAAGCTGTCCTCGTTAATAAAAAGCAAGCCCCCTTGATTCAAGTGTTCCAGCGAGTTTTTTAAAGCAGCAGGATTAAGGGCTACCAACACATCCAGTGACTCACCCGCGGTGAATAAGGCCTTTTCTGCCATGGCAACCTGAAAGCCTGAAACACCGGCAACCGTGCCGGCAGGAGCTCTTATTTCCGCTGGAAAATCCGGTAAGGTGCGCACATCACGTCCGGTTAAGGCCGCGGTAACGGTTAATTGCTCCCCCACCAGTTGCACCCCATCGCCTGAGTCACCCGTGAAGCGGATTACAATTGATTCAGTATTTGCCATAGTGTCTTGCTTCCAGCATAAGTTGACGCATGTCCTTGACTGCATTTTCCAAGCCACTAAATAACGCACGCGCGATAATGGCATGACCAATGTTTAATTCATGGATTACCTTAATTGCCGCAATCGCCCCCACATTGTGGTAATGCAAGCCATGCCCTGCATTTATAATAAGGTGTAAACTGGCTGCCAGCTCAGCGGCTTCTTTAATACGCTCTAATTCCTTTTGTTGCTCCGCCTCGTTTTGTGCATCGGCATAACAGCCAGTATGCAGCTCAATCACTGGTGCGCCAGCTTGTGCTGCGGCTTCAATTTGATGCCGGTCTGGATCAATAAAAAGCGATACTTCACTGCCCATTTGCTGCAAGCGCTTTACTGCATCCTGCACACTGTGAAAGTGGCTTACCACATCAAGCCCTCCTTCCGTGGTTAATTCTTCGCGCTTTTCAGGCACAAGGCACGCATGCTCTGGCTTTATCTCTTCAGCAAAATCCAGCATTGCCTCAGTCAGTGCCAATTCAAGATTCATTCGGGTTTGCAATACTGCTTTAATAAGCCTGACATCCCGCGCTTGAATGTGGCGTAAATCTTCCCGCATATGCAGGGTAATTCCATCCGCACCTGCACGCTCAGCAAGTATTGCAGCTTCCACAGGATCAGGGTAGCGTGTGCCGCGTGCCTGCCTTAGCGTAGCAATGTGATCAATATTAACACCCAGTAGAATTGGTTTAGACATCTTACTCACCCGTTTAAAATAGGCTGCTATTTTGACGTTTCAAAAGCTAAGTGTAAATCCCCTGAGCGCTTGAATTTAATTACCAAGCGATTTATGTGCCAAAAATAAAGCCCGTGATTTCAATACCCTGCCATTTAATAACTGTTCAATCGCTTTGCGCATAATTCCCTTGGCAACACGCAACACTGCGCGGTCTTCTAATTGCCCTTCGGCCAGCGCCAAAAGGATTGCTCCGGAAATGCCTTTTTCTGCACGAACAAACCCCGCATCGGGAAGGAATTGATAACAATGGGAGGAATGAATGGGGTTTTGATGAATCTCATGGGTGAAGGAAACCGCGTAGCCGCAAGCGACCAACACGTTCCATTCAAAGCGGCGCAAGAGCGCTTCGGTCAGTAATTTATCCTGGCAATTTGCCAGGTGGGCAATGGTTTCTTCGTAACTGTTAAATAAAACAGGATGGGGGTCTTGCGGTTTTAACACATAGTAAAGCAGCTCGTTGACATAAAGGCCTGCGAAAAGGGCATCGTGTTTAAGCGGAGCAAAGGGCGCCGCACTTTCAATGCTGCGCACAAAATGCCAGTCTTTTCGGCAATCCACCGCAATCCACAAAGGCGAAAAAGGGTGCAAGAGCGCCTGCTTTTTAGGCGTTCGCCCCCCTTTATACGTTGTAAGTAAAATACCCTTTTCCCGCGTAAAAAAAGTCACGCGCGCGCTGGTATCCCCGCTCGGGGTTTTATGCAAAACAAAGCCTTGCAGCGCCTCAGTGGTCATAACCTAATTGCTGCAATAAACGCTCATCGTCAGCCCAGCCTGATTTGACCTTGCACCAACAGTGCAAAAAGACTTTTTTATCAAGCAATTTTTCCATATCAAGGCGCGCACTGGTGCCCATTTCTTTCAATTTTTTCCCTTTATCGCCAATTATCATGCGCTTGTGGTTTTCTTTGTCGACTAAAATTAAAGCGTGAATGCGAATGACATTGCCTTCGTCTTTAAACGATTCAATATCTACCGTTGCTGAATAGGGCAGTTCATCGCCGCAATTGCGGAAAATTTTCTCACGCAATAATTCTGCGCACAGAAATTTTATGGATCGGTCAGTAAATTGGTCATCGCTAAATAAATGCGGGCCTTCGGGTAAATATTGGGTGAGTTCCTGCTGTAAATTGTCGACTGAAAATCCCGTTTTTGCTGACAAAGGGATTATTGCATTGAACGCATGGCGCTCGCTGATGGTTCGAAGCCAGGGTAATAATTGGGTTTTATCGGCAATTTTATCCACCTTGTTCACCACCAAAACACAAGGCACTTCGGCTTCTTTTATCAGGCGTAAAATATACTCTTCTTCTTCCTGCCAATGCGTCCCTTCCACTACAAAAACAACCACATCCACATCCTGTAAAACCGCAATGGCGGTTTTATTCATCAAGCGGTTCATCGCTTTTTTAGAGCCCTGGTGAATGCCTGGTGTATCCACATAAACAAATTGGTATTCCTTTTGCGTTTGAATGCCTAAAATGCTGTGCCGAGTGGTTTGAGGTTTACGCGAGGTAATACTTAATTTTTGATGCAAAATTCGATTCATCAAGGTGGATTTTCCCACATTGGGACGCCCAACCAGCGCAATATAACCGCAATAACTTGTCATGCCGCTTATCCTGTGTATTTTTAGCTCATTTTACCAGCCATGCCTCTGGATTACCAGCGTTCATTAAACTATAATCGCCAAATCCAACCCGCAGGCAAACCGTATGAAAAACAAGGGATTTTCTTTAATTGAATGTGTCATTGTAATTGCACTTATCGGCATTTTGGCAACCTTTAGCTATCCGGCTTATCAAAACGCTCTGGTGCGTGCAAGACGAACTGACGGCCAGACTGCTTTGTTGCAGTTGGCATTGCGCATGGAACAATATTATCAACAACAGCAAAGTTATCAACGCGCAACGGTAGAGATATTAGGCAGCGCGTATTCTCCTGAGCATTGGTATCAATTAAACTTAATCAGCCAGTCCGATGAAGACTTTGCGTTAACCGCAACGCCTCTGGGAGCGCAAGCAAAATACGATAGCCTCTGCCCGCTGCTTCGCTTAAACTCTGCGGGATTACGCGCGCCGCTCTCTTGCTGGTAGGCGCATTGTATCAAACCATTTTGACTATTGAATAGCCAATCCAATCGTGTATAATTTAAAGTATGCAAGCTACTTAGAGAGTAATTATGCCCGGTTCACACCCCACACAAGCGCTTACTCAGGAAGAAACGACCCAACTGCTTGAAAACAAATTGGCAGAAGCTCATTTGTTGGAAGAGGACATTCAGGCGCTAGAGTTGGAAGAATCGCAAAGGGGTACGCGCTACCAACTTTTCGCAAACCAACTGGAAGCCCTCAAGAAAACCGTCGATTTAATTGATGCAGCGGAAAGCAAAACCCAAAAAATGGCCATCACCCAGCGCGAAATGCACGACAAGTCGCTTGAAATCAAACAACTTACCGACACAATAGATGCACTTCTGCTTAATCCAAAGCAAGAAGATGCAAGGCAAGAAGAAGCAAGGCAACGCATCCAGGAATTAAATGGCTTGAATCTTTATTGCGCAGGGCTTGAGGATATTTTGGCGCAAGGCAATGGGGAAAAACAATTTTATAATGCAGCAGGCACAAGTATGCACTCCTACAACGAGGCGGATTATATTTTATCTTCCCAAAAAGAATTACTCGTGGATGCTAACGGCCAATATTATCTGGTGCAAAGCGGTCAAACATTAAACACACTGACCGCCGAAGATAAAGCCAATGCCAGACAGCAATTTGAAGAAGCAAAACCTGAAATTGCCAGCTTGAAGGTTTTAGTTAAGTCTAATCGGGATGCAGAAAACCTGGCTTTTAACAGAAAACGCAATAAAACCTTTGCCCGCAGTGAAGCCTTGCAACAGGAAATCCTTGAGCTAACGAATCAAATTAATTTAATGCAGGCAGCCCAGGCAAGTACCGCTTTAGTGATGAATCAACCCAACCCTTCCTTAAGTCAAATACCCACGCCGAAACCTACTCAAAAAGCGGGGAATAAACAACCTATCTTAAGGCAAAGTTACCGCCAAATTTTAGGGTTAATGCGCACAAACCCTACTGCCGAAGGTATTAAACGATTCAAAAAAGGGTACCAGGAAGAGGCGCACCCTCAAATTGACAACACGATTAAAGCCGGCTACCCCATCACCAAAGAGCAGATGAAGCGTTTGCTGAAAAACATTGAGCGATTTGGGGTTTCCGCTTATGGACCTACCGTGAGGAAGATGCGAAGACCAAGACCAACCCCTTTGTCAACCGATCCTTTTGATTAAACGTTTAGTTTATCGAGGGGTGTTATAAAAAAATTCGCGCTTGCGCGTTCATTCACGTGAACGTGTGCGGCATAGCCGTCAAGCCAAGGAAAAAGAATCCCCTCTCCCCTGCGCCCCGCGCGGGGGAGAGGGTAGGGTGAGGGGGGCTAAAAATAAGGCCGCGTAGCGATTCATTAATAATTTTTTGTAGAAAGAGTTTCATTTTTCAAAACAAAAAGGAATCACTAACGTGATAAATTTTTTTACCCCCTCACCCTACCCTCTCCCCCACACAGGGGAGAGGGGATGAAATTTTTCTTAGCTGGACGGCTATGCCGCGCGCGTGCCCGAAGAAGTTCGAGCCATTTTAGTCAGCATGGAAACCATCCCTAATAACAAGTCACCTGATTTCATCCTTGTGCAAAAGTTGGTAATCCCATTCTACAAGTAGGGCTTGGTGTCTTCAAAGGGCTTTTCGGGCACGTTCACGTGAATGAGCGCTTGCGCGTAGCTATTTTAAACCGTGTTGATTGTAAGGACTTTCGTATATCCGTCTTTTCTTAAGTTGACGCCTGTACGCCTGCACGGGAAAGACAGTTCTGATTGGTTGGCAATTGCACGTTAACCTCTAACGCGCTATACGCCGTAAAGTATATTGGCCACTCCATTGCCCCACAAAAGCCCAAATACTGTACAGTATTTATCCTTTATGATACCCTTGTCGAATTGTTGAGAAGCACTAACCTCTTTCAAGTGAACCATAATGGCTTTAGATAATCCTGCAATAGAACAACTTCCCTCCTTGATGAAGCAGTATAAAACCTTACTGCAACAACCCGACGTAGATGAAACGCTTGCGCCATTACATGAAGAACTGCTAGAGATTTTTCTCGAGAATAACCCGCTGCTCACAGAGGAGGCGATTGAGTTATTATTGCTTTATCCCAAAGCCTTTCAATCCCTCTTAGCCAAATGGGATGCATGCGATGCGGCATTGAATGTAATATTGAGTGCGCACAGTATATCACTCTTTACCAGGGCTAATTATGAGTCTATAGAAGCCGTTTGGAAACAACAATTGGCACGTGTGGATGGTTTAAGGGAGCTTATCGAAGACAAGTACAGCCCTCGGTGGTTCAGATCCCTTCACCTTTCTTTTCCAAAAGATCACTACGAACTTAAAATCGCCCTTATTAAAACCCTTAAAAAGAATGGTGTTTCCTGTGATTGGGTAAACACCATTCAAGCTACTTTCCCTAAGAGGGACGATGCGATTCGCTCAAGTGAGGAACGCCAAACTTATCTCAAAATTTTACAGCAAGTCCATGAAGAAGATGTCACGCAGGCGCTCATTGACGCGCTGAATACTCAATGGCCTGATTGGTTGACACCAGAGCTTAAAAGCGAGAACACGAATCCTTTTTTTCTCAAATATGCGCTCGAAAAACACGCATTGACGGATGCAGAGTGTTTTGTCGCTGTAGAACAGGCTCTGAAGCAAAAAAATTGGGTTAATTTGTGTATTATCATGGAAACCGTATCAGGAGAGCTACACACCCGTTTACTTTCTTTTCTTGAAAGTAAATTACCGAATACTATTTATCGTTATTTTTTAGCTCAGAAAGAGGCATCCTCTCCAGAAACTCTCGAGTACAAAGTAAAAGAAATCTTTGATCAAGAAGTGCTTGAGCTAGATGAAATTCATTTTCTCTGCGAGCTATTACAAGACAAAATTCCAGCGAATTTGGTTTCAAAAATACTGCCTCACATGGTTCGTTTTAGCACGGATTATTCACAATTTGTAACTATTCAACGCTTATGCCAATTGACAGGTACAAATCGTCCCTCGCAAGCGACCATTTCAGACGCATTAATACAAAGTATCAGGTCAGGGAAACGTTTTTACACTGCTTATTTTTGCCGTTTAAGAGGAGATAATCAGCCCACTCTAGAGGCTGTAAACGAGCTGGATGTGGGGGATTTTTCTACTCTTTTGTTGCGTAGTAACCTCACGACTAATAATCGTTTGCAAAACGATACGCTCCGAAAAGGCTTAACCAAATTAATTTTCAGCGATTGTTGGTTTTGGATTTGGCAACTCAATCATTTCAGCAGTCCGCGTTTTATTGAGGAGCCTTTAATCCGTTATCTGCGAGATGAATATAAAATTGAAAATCCTTTTGCGGATAAAAAATTTTGCGAAGCCCTATTAAAGCGCCCAGTGGATGAAATCTTACGGATACTGCAATGGGAACAGCAAGATCCTACGTTGCACGCTTTGTTGCAACAGAAAGAAGCTTTGCCTTTTTGGAAAGCGCTCAATTACAAATGCCATTTGAACCCAGAAAACTACCAGGCACTTGCTCACCTCATTACCACCGACAAACAAATCATGTGGTGTCTTGAGGAATTAATTGATAAGGAGGTTATGTTTCCCTTTATCGAGGAGGCCATCTTATCTCGTCCAGAAGGTGCCCTCTTACTCAGTAAAAACTGGGTCAATATCATCGCTAAGTCTTCCTACACACTACTCAGCCACCCAGGCTTTCAAACGTGCATCAACTCCCTCGATAATTTTTCTCAATTAGACAATGATAAAGCAAGCCTTGTCTGTAAGGCGATTGATCATAAAATTTTAACGTTGATTCCAAACGAAGCCCAAATTCCCTCCTGCGAGGATACTTATAAACTGTATCCAGGTTATTTAGCCTGCAGTTATTACATGGCGCGTTGGAAAGAAAGTACCGAGCATTTTGAAAAGCAAAATAGCGCATACACTCCAGCACGAAAAGAGAGTATTCTGCAAGCACTCAGGCAGTTACAACAGGAATTGGACAAGAACCGGTTTTTTTCTACAACTGATTTCAAAGACGAAAAAGAAACGCCGATTTACATCAAATTTTTTGCTAAATTTACGGCAAGACTGGCTGATAGTACGCAACCGATAACCCCTAAACAGTTAGAACAGGTCTTTAATAAGCTCGATAAGCAATTACTGGAACTTGAAAATCCGTTTAATCCCAAGTTTTTTGCACTAACCGGTTTTGTAATTGGCACCCTTCTCCTAAGCATTCCCTTAATCGCATTAGCAACGGGAACTTTTATTGCAGCACTTGCTGGTATCAGTTTAGTAGGATTTGCTCCTCTCGTTGTCGCACTTTCGTTTGGTTTGCCTACTATTGGACTAGCGACCTGCACAACCATAGGATTTTTTGCTGGCAAAAAAATAGAACAAAACCACATTAGCACAATTCAAGAAGCACAAATTGAACCGGTGAAAGCGTTACGTCAGTCGTGCCTTTATGGGGGGTAAAGGTGAGCGCAGCGAAGGGTTGTAAGTCTCAAAATTGATGTGCGCCTCCTCAGCCCGAACGGTACGTTAAATCCTTACTAAAACAAATGTCAACTGAAACTTAAAGTTAATTGGAAACGCACACGTCCACGTGAATAAACGCGCAAGCGCGCAGCTGTTTTTTATCTCCTGCGCGATGGGTTATAAAGCAGGGTAATCAATATAGCCTTTCTCCGATCCACCATACAAGGTGGTGGGGTCCAGCGTATTGAGTGCTGTGTTTTGTTCGAATCGCTCGACTAAATCAGGGTTTGCAATAAACAGTTTGCCAAAAGCGACCAAATCCGCGTAACCGCTGGATACGGCCTCCATTGCCCTTTCACGGGTATACCCATTATTAACCATCCACGCCCCTTGAAACGTTTTTCTAAGGGATGCAAAATCAAACCCAAAAAATTCCCTTTCGCCGCCGGTAACTCCTTCGATAACATGAATATAGGCAAGATTGAGGGCATTCAGTTCATGAACCAGGGGGAAATACACGGCGGTGGGAGCGCTTTCCTTAGTGCCATTTACCGTACTTACCGGAGATAAACGAATGCCTGTTCGGTGCGCACCAATTTCAGACACGATTGCTTCGGTGACTTCCAGTGCAAAACGCATGCGATTTGGTATAGAGCCGCCATAGCAATCGGTTCTTTGGTTTGAACCGTCACTGAGAAATTGCTGAATCAGGTAGCCGTTGGCTGCATGAATTTCTACCCCGTCAAATCCTGCTGCAATCGCATTACGGGCAGCCAGTCGGTAGTCGGCAATAATTTCGGGTATTTCTTGTAAGGCTAGTGCGCGCGGGGTTTCAATTTCAGTGAATTGTCCGGTTTCAATAAAGGTTTTTAATCCCTTGGGAATAATCGCTGAAGGAGCAACAGGCAACATACCCTCAGGCTGCAAGGAGGGGTGCGATATTCTTCCGACATGCCATAGCTGAGCAAAAATTGCCCCCCCTTTGGCATGCACTGCCTCTGTAACCAGCTTCCAGCCTTCTACCTGTTTGGGCGAATAGATACCGGGAGTCCAGGCATAGCCTTTTGCAGTGGGAGAAATTTGGGTGGCCTCAGAAATAATTAAACCTGCACTGGCTCTTTGGGAATAATATGCAGCGTTTAATGCATGCGGCGCATCGCTTGCATGAATGGCTCTGTTCCGCGTTAAAGGCGCCATAACCATTCTGTTTTTTAACTGAAGTCCGCCCAAATTAAACGGGGTAAACAATCGGTTCGATTCAAGATCCATTCTTATCTCTCTTCATGCTAAACAAGGCAAACTAAAGTGTAGTCTATTTCGACAGGGTTATCACTATTGCATTAGGGTCGTCACTCGCTTCATATTTGGTTTTTTTATCCGGATCTTGAGCCTTTCCATCCATTTCTGAAAAAAACCGCTTTAGCCGGGTGAGCGATACATTCGGTGCGGAATTTGTTTTTTCAATCGGAACAAAAAAGGCGAGTTCTTCAACAAGATCAACAATTTCATGGTAAGAATCACTGTTTGTTTCTATCTTTGATTCAGATTCCTTATCCAATCGTTGAATCAATTGATTTAAACCATGTATCCTTAGGCTTTGATCAAGTGCGTTACAGAAGATTTTAAATCGAGTCAGGTTTAAAATGCGCTTATTATCCGGTGTGATGTATTCAAAGTTTTCATTAAACTGATTTAACGCCTCTACTGGAAAGAATAAAGCGATTTTTTGACCTATTTTAGATAAAACATACTCCAATTTATTGCTATCCAGATCTTGCATAAAATCGAACAAATGTTCTGCGTCGATAAGTGTCATTTTATACCCATTATCAAGCAGTTCGGTAATGACTTCATCAAGGTTGGAGGGCGTAGGCCAATCCGCATCCCACAGGGAGTTGATAAGCTGCGCTAACTCGCTACTCGCCATTGTAAAGGCCGTTAACTTGTTCATCATCAGTTTACAAAGCGTCAATTTTTTTTCAGACTCTGTTTTTGTATTTAGCCATGGATCAACGAAAATACCGGGTAAAAACGCTGCTTGTCTTCCAAATGGCTCCTTGGGAAACGCTTCCTCCAGGGTAGCATAAAGTGTTGCATAATCAGACGCATTAAATGCCCGAAAGGCATCAGAAAATTGTGAGAGACAAGCTCTACTTGAAAACAGTTTGACCAGATGTGGCTTAAAAATACCCAGAAAATGCATTGCTTGATTGGTTTCGGCTAAATACAACCAAAATAATTTTTCCTCTTTCACAGAGAACGAAAAAATCGTGCGCATATCCACTTCTAAAACCTGGTAGATTGCCTCGATGTCCTGGTGTTTGTATTTGTCCAGAGCAAACAGCAGCGCGCTTGCCTTTAGCGTGAGCCAGGGGGAAACCTCTTTTTGAGTCTGGTAATATGCTTTCATTGCTGCAAGATTAGGCCTTGCCATAAGCTTTTTTATAAACTCAACGGTTAATTGAAGGTGTTCAGGAGGCGGTAAATACATACAAATCTGCGGTTAAATTAACTCTGGCGATAATAAATTAAGGGCATTCCATTTTAAAGCATTTTTTTGGAAATATGCGGAACCGGGTTAGTCACTGCGGCCCATTTTTCCTCCCGCACAGGATATCGAATTAATTAGGAGTGCACCCAACTTAACACTTGCTATAGCGCGCTAACTCTTCTACCATGAGAAATAATATGGCTAGCTAGCGAATCATCATGATGAATGATAAATTGTTTGTAAATCAGTCGATTATTGTAACCCTTGATGTGGATGCCTTGTTATTTGAACGGCTCAAACAGATTGCTCAGGCAGGGTTTTCCGTTGTTGAAATCAATTGCAGTGAAAAGGGATTGTTAACCAAAATCTTACAAGATTTTCCGGCATTGCGCGTGGGAGCCGGTAATATTATCACTACCCAGCAGCTTGAAGATTGCTACCATGCAGGCGCGCATTTCGTTTCAAGCCCTGGTTTTCTACCCGCCATTGCGCAAACAGCCGCTATTTACTCCATTAACTACCTTCCAGGCATTGCTACCCTTTCAGAGGCCATGCAAGTGATGGCGCTAGGTTACCACCAGGCAAGACCCTACCCGGCTAACCTTGCTTTTTGTGCGTCACTTAATAAATGCCTGCCTATGTTGCGCTTATTCCCGGCTGAAGTGGAATGGGACGAAGCAGAGCATTATTTAAGCCTTCCTGCAGTGGCCGCTGTCAGTATATTAAATCCTGAAAGCAAGCATTTAACTGCCTTGTCAGCTGGGGTTTTTGCATAAGTCAATCAAAAGCAAAAAGGCGCCCGCGCAAATGGCAGTATCCGCAAAATTAAACACAGGCCAGTGGTGGTTTTTATAATAAACATCGATAAAATCAACCACATAGCCGAAAAAAGCGCGATCGTACAAATTGCCGATGGCGCCCCCTAAAATAAGACTCAGTGCCAGCGTTTGCAATTTAGCCTCTTTTCCTAAACGCACAAGCCAGGCAATTAATACCCCACTCATCACAATACTAAATCCTGCAAAAAACCAGCGATGCCAACCGCCTGTGCCACTGAGGAAGCTAAATGCTGCCCCGGTATTGTAAGCGAGCGTAAAATTGAGCATTGGGAAAATTGCATCCGGCTGGTAGGGACTCAAATGCTCTAAAGCCCACTGTTTGCTGAGCTGATCCAGAACAACCACTGCCATACTTAAAAGAAACCAGGGCCATTTTTTTATCATGCGAAACACCTCACCTCATCCTGTCCTGTAATATTCCCCGCACAACGCAAACATAGCTCAGGATGCGCAGCACAAGAGCCTACATCGCTGCGGCGATGCCAACAACGGGCGCATTTTTCACAAGTACTCGCAGAAACTGCCACAGCAAGTTTCAATTCCTTATTAGCAATAACCCCTTCTTCGCATTCCTGCATTGGTTTTACCAGCGCACTGGAAGTGATTAGAATAAAGCGCAATTCGTCTTTTAAGCTTGTGAGCATTGAATACAAGGGCGCTTCAGCATAAAGGGTCACTTCCGCGGCAAGGGCTGAGCCAATCACGCCTTCTTTGCGCTTGCTCTCAAGGGCTGCGTTCACTTCGTCCCGAACGGCCTGAATTTGCTGCCAAAAAGGAACGTCCACTTTGTCAATTGTGGGCCATTGTTCATACCATTGTTCAAGAAAGACTGACTCGCTTTTTTTACCCGGGATAGACTGCCAGATTTCTTCGGCGGTGAACGATAAGATTGGAGCCAGCCAACGGGTTAAGGCATGCACAATATGGTACATGGCCGTTTGGCAAGACCTTCTGGCCAAGCTTTCTTTCGCAGTGGTATATTGCCTGTCTTTGATGACATCCAGATAAAAACTACCGAGATCCATTGCGCAGAAATTATGTACCTTCTGATAAATCAGATGAAAATGGTAGTTGGCATAGGCTTCTTTAATTTCCTCTTGCAGTGTCTGGCAGCGTTTAATGATGTACTTATCCAGAGCAATCAAATCCTCTGGTGCCACCAGGTCGGTCTCGTTATCGAAATCAAATAAATTGGCCAATAAAAAGCGGGCGGTATTTCGAATACGCCGGTAAGCATCGGCATTGCGTTTAATTATTTCTTCCGAAATACTGACCTCATGGCGATAATCTGTTGAAGAAACCCACAAACGCAGGATATCTGCTCCGTGCTGTTTAATTAATTTATCCAGCGCAATGTAGTTGCCCTTGGATTTGGATAGTTTTTTTCCTTCCGCATCCACCGTATAGCCATGCGTCAACACAGAGCGATACGGAGTGTGCCCGTGCATGGCAACAGCCGTTGTCAAGGAGGAATTGAACCAGCCCCTGTGTTGATCAGAGCCTTCCAGGTACACATCCGCCGGCAAGCCAAGCGCTTTGTTTTGCGAAAGCACACAGTAATGCGAAACGCCTGAATCAAACCATACATCCAGGGTATCGGTAATTTTGTCGTAAGCGCTGGCATCAGCCCCAAGCAAGGTTTCAATGGGAAGATTAAACCAGGCATCGATGCCCTTTTCCTCAACCAATACAGCGATTTGTTCCATCAACTCGACCGTACGCGGGTGAAGGGCTCTTGTTGCTTTATGGACAAACAAAGGCATGGGCGTACCCCAGGCTCTTTGGCGTGAAATACACCAATCGGGCCTTGTCTCAACCATTGCCGCAATGCGTGCCTTGCCCCACTCGGGAACCCAGTTTACTTTTTCAATTTCAGCGCGAATGGATTGGCGCAAACCGTTTTTATCCATAGCAATAAACCACTGCGGGGTAGCTAAAAAAATCATCGGCGTTTTATGGCGCCAGCAATGCGGGTAGCTGTGGCGGATGCTTTCCTGATGCAGCAATACCTTGCGCTCTTTAAGCACCTCAAGAATACGATCATTCGCTTTTAAGACCGATAAGTTGGCAAATAAAGGGAGCGAATCCACGTAGCAGCCATTACCTTGCACTGGATTAACCAGCGGAAGTTGATAGGCACGGCCAACCTGGTAATCGTCTGGCCCGTGAGCAGGCGCCGTGTGGACATTGCCTGTTCCTGATTCGGTTGTGACATGCGCCCCCAACACGATGGGAACCTGGCGCTCAAACAAAGGATGTTGCAGTGCCATTTTTTCAAAGGCAGCCCCTTTTGCCCGACCCACCACCTGGTAATGTGCAATTCCATAACGCGCCATGGTCGTTTCCAGCAATTCCTCACACAGCAAGTAATACTGCGACCCGGTATCCACTAATGCATAGTCCAGTGAGGGGTTAAGGCAAACTGCCTCATTGGCTGGCAAAGTCCAGGGGGTTGTAGTCCAGATTGGTACGTTAACCGGTTTTACGGTCAAAGCGGAATCAACAGCCTGAACAATCTGCTCCGGGGCAAGTGCAAAAAAAGCGACATCAATGGAAGGAGAAGTCTTGTCCTCATACTCCACTTCTGCTTCTGCCAGTGCCGATCCGCAATCTATACACCAGTGCACGGGCTTGAAGCCCTGCTGCAAATGGCCGTTTTCGATGACTTTGGCCAATGCACGAATAATGTTTGCCTCATAGGAAAAATCCATGGTTGCATAGCGGTTTTCCCAATCACCAAAAACGCCTAGCCGTTTAAACTCATCGCGCTGGATATCAATCTGGCTTGCCGCATACTTTCGGCATTGTTCACGAAAGACTTCCGCACTGACTTTGACACCCGCCTTGCCGATTTTCTTTTCCACATTCAATTCAATGGGCAAACCGTGGCAATCCCAACCCGGAATAAAGGGTGCATCAAAGCCGCTCAAGGTTTTTGATTTAATGATGATGTCTTTTAAGATTTTATTTAATGCATGCCCGCAATGCAGATGGCCATTGGCATAGGGAGGGCCATCGTGCAGCACAAAATGGGCATCATTTGCATGGATAGCCCTTATTTTTTGGTAAATACCTTTTTCTTGCCACTCGTTTAAGCGCATCGGTTCGCGCTCGGCAAGGTTCGCTTTCATGGGAAAGGAGGTTTCCGGTAAATTTAAGGTATTTTTATATTCTGACATGCTGTTTACTCTATAATTAGTTCAAAACTGCGCTTTGCTACAGAGATGTCTTCCTTAATCTGTGCAACTAAAGCGTCAATGGATGAAAATTTCATTTCATCACGCAATTTGTGTACGAACTGAACGCGCAACATTTCGCCGTATATCATTTCGTTAAAATCAAACAAATGAATTTCAAGGAGCGTATTGACTCCATCGACCGTGGGTCTGTTGCCAAGATTGGCAACCCCGTGCAACCACTCACCGGCTCTTTGTACTCTAACACAAAAAACACCCAAAAGCGGCAGCGACAGGCGCCGCAGTGCCAAATTAGCAGTGGGAATACCCCACTGCCGACCGAGTCCTTTGCCTTTCACCACGCGTCCGCAAAGCGCAAAGGGTCTTCCTAGTAATTTTGCTGCCAGGGCAAGGGAGCCTGAACTTAACGCTTCCCTAATTTTAGTGGAGCTTACCCGGTTAGCTTCCAGAGCAAAATCGGGAAAGGTAGCGACCTGGCACCCGGCCTTTTCACCCAGGGCTTTTAATAAAGCAACATCGCCCAACCGCCTGCTGCCAAAGCGAAAATCCTCGCCCACTAACAAGTAGTGTATCTTCATCCGGGAGAAAAAATACTGCTCTGCAAACTGAGACGCTGGCATGGAGGCTAGGCGGGCATTAAACTTTAGGCAGTACACGTAATCCACCTGGCATTGCGCTAGCACCTGCAATTTTTCACGTAAGCTGGTCAGCCGAACAGGAGCCTGCTCTTTGAGAAAATACTCACCAGGCTGAGGCTCAAACAAAATAACAACAAGCGGTAAGCCCAGAGCGTCTGCTTTTTTACGCAAGGCCTTCAACAAAGCCTGATGCCCCAGGTGTACGCCATCAAAGTTACCAATGGTCGCAACACTTCCCCTCGTGAAAGCAGCTCCCCCTTCCGTTTCGCGCAACAGCCTCATGCTTCTCTAATTAAAAAAAGAAATAATTATACCGCATTTAGACAAGATTGCGAGTTCTGGACTTTTTTTTGATTTGCCGTTCCCACATAAGTGGGAATCACTCTTTTTGGTTGTTACACAACCTGACCTGCAGCCCATCCAGATGACCAGGCCCATTGAAAATTATAGCCACCAAGCCAGCCTGCTACGTCCAATACCTCGCCTACGAAAAACAAGCCCGGCACTTTTTTACTCTCAAAGGTTTGCGAGGAGATTTCATTGCAATCTACTCCGCCCAGCGTAACTTCCGCGGTGCGGTATCCTTCCGTGGCATTCGGTTTTATCGACCATTTTTGTAATCCATGGGCAACAAACAAGAGTTGCTCATTCGTTATTTGTTTAAGCGGTTTATCAAGGAGGGCTGTATCAAAAAAAACACTCAACAGGCGTTTGGCAAGGTATTTCGCCAGAACCGTTTTAAGGTTGCTGTCTGCCGATTCGCTTCGTGCTTTAAGGAGTATTTCATGCAAGGAAAGCTGTGGCAACAAAGTAATGGATACCTCATCCCCTGGTGTCCAAAAGGAGGAAATTTGCAAAATGGCAGGCCCGCTTAATCCGCGGTGGGTAAACAGAATATTCTCGACAAAAGACTGCCCATTACAACGGACTAGCGCTTCTACAGCTATACCTGCCAAACTTTCAAACCGCACTTTGTCTTTATCATGCAGGGTAAAGGGAACAAGCCCTGCACGGGTAGGGTAAACTGCCAAACCAAACTGAGTGGCTAGCTGGTAACCAAAAGGACTTGAGCCCAATGTGGGAATTGACAAGCCCCCACTCGCTACTATGAGTGATTCGCAAACATACTGCGATCCATTGCTTTGCACCAGGAATTTATCGCCTGTTTTAACCACTGATTCTATCGTTTGATTTAATTTAACCGTGACTTCTTTTTCCTGGCATTCTTGAAGCAACATATCAACAATCAACTTTGATTTGTCTTCACAAAACAATTGACCCAGGGTTTTTTCAAAATAAGCTATTTTATAGCGCTCAACCATCGCAATAAAATCCCACTGGGTATACCGGCTAAGTGCCGATTTGCAAAAATGCCTATTGTGGGAAATAAACTGTTCATGGCTTGCGTGGTAATTCGTGAAATTACAACGCCCGCCACCAGACATCAGAATTTTTTTGCCAGGCTTGTTACTTTTATCAAGGATAAGTACCTTGCGACCCCGCGCTCCCGCCTCAATGCCGCACATTAAACCCGCAGCACCCGCACCAACAATAATGGCATCTACTGTATTCATGGATTCAAACAGCACAACAACGTGCCCCTATTCTAGCAGAGTTTGCTTCATTCTTCATCAGCAAACCAAAGCCACTCCAATTGCCATAAGTGATAAAGAAATTCCTGGTTTTTAACGCGTGTTACGTAAGGGGCTAATTGTTCACAGGAAATAGAGCGGTTATTGGCAATGGTTTTTAGTAATTCTGAACAAACTTCGGCAATATCCCATTGCACCCCGTTGATGAACAACGCCGTCACTGTATTGCCCTGCCGGGTTTGATAGCTAAAGCGGCAAAGGGGATTGCGCAAGAGTGCACCATGGGCAAGATGGCTTTGAAATGCAGCAAAATCGTCTGTTGCATCGTCTGCAACGTCTTGCATTAGAAGGGATTCTGCTTGGTTATCCAGTGTGGTCACAAAACTACCGAACCAGGTGCTCAATTGCGTTTCATCCTCAAGCAGTTGCTGCATGATTTTTTTGGCTTGCAACACCGCTTCTTTTGGCAATTCAGCGGTGCCTGAAGTGCCTGTCCACAAGGGATCCTGGTATAACTTTTCGCAACTTGTCTGTTCGGAAAGCCAATCACCCAAACTATTCCACAACTCTACAGCCTGATAGCTTCGATAACCAAACGAATAGGTCATGCATTCATCCGATAACGAAATGCCATGATGGGCAATATGCGGAGGGAGATAGAGCATGTCGCCCTCTTCAAGGATAATTTCCTGTTCACAAAGGAAGGATTTCATAATGCGTAATTCAAGACCTTCCTGGTAATTTTCAGGCACACAGCCCTGGCTTGTGAGCAACCATTTGCGCCGTCCCTTTGCCTGATAAAGAAACACATCGTAATTGTCGTAATGCGGTCCGACACTGCCTTGTGAAACAGCATAACTAATCATGACGTCATCTACACGCCACTGCGGTAAAAAATTAAAGTAATCAAGCAGAGCGCTCACCTCCGGTACAAACCGATCTACCCCCTGTACCAGCAAAGTCCAATGCGTTGCGGGCAAGGTTTTGAAAGCCGTCTCGTCAAACGGGCCGCGTGTTAAGTGCCAATAAGGAGCGGCATCAGGAGTTTGAATTACCAAACGGCTTTCTATTTCTTCTTCCATGGCAAGTCCTGCCAGTTCGTCACCTGTTAAAGGATTTTGAAATCCGGGTAAGGCAGCAGGGATTAGCAATGGTTTTTTTTGCCAGTAAGTTTTTAGAAATTGATTGGCGTCAGCGCTTTTAAAATGTACTATGATAAATCCCCTTTTGGCTTATTGGGGGCATGTTACCTTAATCTTTTTACGATGCAATCGTATCGATTGTTTTTTTATATAAAACACATTAACCAGACGTGTAGAATAGGGATATCACTATGATTAAAAAGCGAAAGCACCTGGCCCATAAGCTTATGGCAGGTTTATTGGCTCTTGGCGTATTTGGGATAGCTCAGGCAGGCACTCCCCTTTGGACCTTTGTACCGCTTACCCCCACAACCCTTACAGTACCTGCAAACAGCAGCGCTATTGTGCAATACCAAATTACTAACCAATCGCTCCAACCCTACACATTGGCCATGCAACCGATACCCGGTATTACCCAACTTAGCACAGACTTTCCTCAAATTATCCCAAGCATTGGTGTGTGCAGCGCACGCTTTGTCTTGCGAAGCAAGGAATCCTGTATTCTTTCCTTGCTAGTGAATGGTGCACAATTACAGCGTCCAATTCATTTTGGCCCCTTTGTTTGTCAGGCAAATTTCTTAAGCAGTTGTTATCAACCGAGTGCTGCAAACAGTTTACACATTATGCCTGGCTCTCCAATAACCAATGCAGTCATTTCAGTCAGCGGTTCACCCTTAACCCTGACAGCCAATGGCTCTACCGGTCAATTAACGGTTCACAATGCATCAACTGACGTTTTTGCTACAAATATTGCCTCAAACTTCACAGGAACCGCCCTTGACGGACTGGTAACCGAGACGGGAAACACCTGTAACAATGTGGCGCCGGGAACAGATTGCACACTTACCTATACTCCGGGTGGCACGTCCGTACCTCTAACCAACTTTAGCATTGCAGGCAGTAACACCAATACCTTGACTGCGGCCATTCAAATTCAGCAGCTCAGTACCCTTACCTCGGTCAGCCCTACTTCTGGAACTGCATCGGGAGGCACTGGCGTGACATTAACAGGAACAGGTCTGACAGGAACCACCGCGGTAACATTTGGCGGCGTTGCTGCAACCAGTGTTAACGTAGTGAATTCTACTACCGTTACCGCGGTTACTCCGGCCCATGCTGCAGGCATTGTAGATGTTGCGGTTACAACACCAGGCGGTGGTGCAACCCTTACCAACGGCTATACCTATGTCACAACCGCCGTTGGACAACCTGCAAGCGGCGGCACAATTGCCTGCCTGGGTGGTGGATTAGACAATTTAATAGCGGCAACGGCGGATAACAGTTCCTCCATCGAATGGGGGGCTACCGTAACCACTAATGCCCAAAGTACTACCGATGGCAGTACCAATACCGCGACCATTGTGACTGTATTAGGAAACAACGGTGGAACACCCTACGCGGCGCAACTTTGCGATAATTACGCCATTGATTCACTCGGTAATTCGCCATGCCAGACTGGCAACACCTGTTATAATGACTGGTTTCTTCCGGCACGGGATCAATTAATTTGTCTCCAGACCAACCAGGTTGCTGTTGGAGGGTTTGCCTCTACGTTTTACTGGAGCTCGACTGAGAATAGTGGTGCCCCTACACTTCTCGCCGAACTAATACAGTTTCCTACCCTGGCCCTTGTTCCCGCTACCAAGACCATTGCAGAAGCAGTGCGCTGCGTGCGGGCATTTACGCCTTAACCCTTTGATTTACGGCATAAAGTCAACCTGTTGCATAAACAGGTTGACTTTATAATGGATTTGCCATAAAAAAGTTCTAGTCTTTTTGAAAGAGCAATTCGCTATGGAAAGTGTGTTAGACTGCCTGGTTCTTGTGTTGTTAATGGTTGTTACCGGTATTATTTCAAGAATAATGCCTCGTGCTTTTCCTGCGCCTATCATTCAAATTACCCTCGGTGCACTCGTTGCTGTTTTTTTCCCTGCCTTTCGCATAGGATTTAATCCTGAGCTTTTTATGCTGCTTTTTGTTCCGCCTTTATTATTCAACGACAGTTGGCGTTTTCCAAAGCGCGAATTTTTAAGCAATAGCCGTCCTATTATTACCCTGTCGATTGGGCTGGTCTTTTTTACTGTGTTTGGAATTGGCTTTTTAGTGCATTGGCTTATTCCACAAATTCCCTTGCCCGCTGCCTTTGCATTAGCAGCAGCCCTCTCTCCCACCGATGCGGTGACACTGAAAGCCATTACCACCCTAAACCGTTTGCCGGATAAAATTATGCATATTTTACAAGGTGAGGCGCTGTTAAATGACGCGTCCGGCCTTGTTTCCTTCAAATTTGCGGTAGCTGCGATGTTAACCGGTGTTTTTTCCCTGAATAAAGCGCTTTTTAGTTTATTAGTCGTAAGCCTTGGCGGGCTGGCGGTTGGGGCTTTGCTCACCTATCTTTTTATTGTACTCCTGGGACAGATGCGTCCCAATCACACCCAGGAAACGACAACAGAAAACCTCCTGTTATTGCTTCTGCCTTTTTCAGTGTATTTTGTCGCAGAAAAATTGGAATTTTCAGGTATTCTTGCAGCCGTTGCGGCCGGTTTTACCATCGATAAGGCGGGTTTTTTAGATAGAACGATGGCCACCATGCGCATTGAAGGACGTTTTATTTGGGGGATGCTGGATATTACCTTCAATGGGCTCATTTTCATCTTGCTTGGTTTATACCTTCCTCAAGCGCTGAAATTGCTGGAAAATACCGGCTATCGTCTGCTTGATTGCTTTACTATAGTGGCCGCAATCACTTTAGCGCTCTTTTTACTGCGCGCAGTCTGGATTTATTTAACCTTGCCTTTTGAAGCCATTCTTGCCAAACACAAAAAGTCGAGCTGGCATTTGCCGCATTTACGCGTCATTGCAGTCATTTCCTTATCGGGCGTGCGCGGAGCCATTGCATTAGCGGCCATTTTGTCTTTGCCTGCTTTCCTTCCTGATATAAACCGGTTTCCCGCAAGAGATCTTATGATTACCCTTGTCGTTGGCGTCGTGCTTTTTTCTTTGCTTCTCTCCACCTTGCTGCTTCCGCTTATTCTACCGGGTTTAAACAAGCTCTTTGCAAACCCTTCTCATAATGAAGAAAATGAAGCCATTGCGGCGGCGGCACGCGCTGCAATTAAAGCCATTGAAGTGCAAGAGGTCACGTTAGCCCAAACGCTGAATGCGGAAGATACGCTACTGTGCAAGCAGGTGGCGCAGGGCCTAATTACAGGGCTCAAGCAATATATTGCTTCAAGCGTTGGGGACGAAATGGAAAAACAAACCAGCATGAAAGCACTGTATTTTGAGGAAACGATGCGTCTGGCAGCCCTTGAGGATGCACGACAAGCCTTGCGAAGTTTAAGACGGCAACGAAAAATTAATAACACCACCATGATGGCCGTTATTGCCAAACTCGACTTAAGGCAAATCACTTTAGCCCACTCACACCAGAGTTTCCAATTAAACACCGTCACTGCGCCGAATAATTAGCGTTTAACCGGATGCGATATGCACTTTCTCTTTAATCTTCAGGTATAATTGCCTGGCTACGCTTTATTTTATCTTAACAGAGAACCCCGATGGCACAGCCGCTTATCCCTATTACCAGCAAACAAGCCCGGGTTTTTGCCTGTTTTCTGGTTCTTTATGAATTCCTGACCTACATTGCCAACGACATGATAATGCCTGGAATGATTAAAGTGGTTGAATCCTTTCATGGCCCTGAGTCAGCTATTGCTAGCTCCTTGACCGCTTACGTCCTGGGTGGGGCAAGCCTGCAACTTTTTTTAGGGCCTCTCTCCGATCGCTTTGGCCGCCGTCCTGTCATGCTGTCAGGCGCCTTGCTCTTTTTTATCTGTACCGTGATTATTGCCTGCTCCAATTCAATTGAGCAATTTTTGGTTGCCCGTTTCTTTCAAGGCATGGGGCTTTGTTTTATTGGCGTGATTGGCTATGCAACCTTACAAGAAATTTTTTCCGAAATGGATGCCATTCGCCTCATTTCCATAATGGCCAATGTATCCACCACAGCCCCCTTACTCGGCCCAGTCCTTGGTGCGGTGTTTATCCATTATTTAAGCTGGCGTCTTATTTTTGTGCTTATCGGCCTTTTTGCCCTTTTAGCCCTGTGGGGATTATGGCGCTATATGCCGGAACCTATTGGCCAAACTAAATTGGACGGCGAAA
Organism: Tatlockia sp.; assembly: GCA_041659885.1. Lineage (GTDB taxonomy): Bacteria > Pseudomonadota > Gammaproteobacteria > Legionellales > Legionellaceae > Tatlockia. The sequence continues at coordinate 77,356 of JBAZXN010000004.1, read as the reverse complement.
AAATTCATCCGGTTCCCCTATCGCCCGGTGTGATTGCCAGTAACTATACCAATTTACTAAAAAACAAAGCCTTTATGCTCGGCTCCATTGCTTTAGGCCTTATGGGTTTGCCTTGCCTGGTATGGATTGCACTGGCTCCCGTTATTTTGGTTTCTGAAGCAAAATTAACGATTTTGCAGTACGGGTTATGGCAAATTCCAGTGTTTGGCGCCATCATTTTAGGAAATTGGCTATTGCAGCGGCTAACCCACAAGGGAACCGTTAAAAAGATTCTCATTCTGGGAACACTCATACTCGCAACAGGGTTTTTGCTCCTCTTTGCCTTACCTCAAATAAGCAATAATTACCTCTGGCTTATGCCAGGATTGCTTCTGTACTTTTTTGGTATGGGGGTCTCTGGTGCGCCCTTGAATCGCTTTATTCTCTTTTCCACCCCCGTTGGCAAAGGCACGACCTCTGCTTTAATGAGTATGATTGCCATGTGCATCCAGGCTATTGGCATTGAAATAGGCAATATCGTTTATGAAGCGCACAGGAATAGCCATTTTGCTGTGTACTGTGCGCTGGCAGGGCTTTTGTATCTGGTGTTTTTAGGCGGTGCTCTTTTCTACACCAGGAAAAAATTAACTTAATGGGTGCGGATAAACAGTTGGGTAAAGTAGAGTTTTCCTTTATTGTCTCGCGCTAAACCTATCCCGGTGAGGTTATAATGCCCTTCAATGTTTCTGCGGTGTCCAGGGCTAGTTAACCAATTGCGCACAACCTCTTCGCCGTTTTTGTAATTGTAAGCCACATTTTCAGCGCCCCCGCGCGAATCCTTAATTTTGCCAAACAGGCGGTGAATGCGCTTATCAAAATGCGTATGGCCAAATGGCACCCGGTGAGACGCCATGTCACGGCTGTGCCTTGCTGCTTCTTCTGACATCAGTGAATTGAATTGCAGCGGTGCTAAATGGTGTTTTTGACGGTACGCATTGACCGAATACAAAATAGCTTTTTGGTTCACCAAATCAATGGCTACATAGTTTTGATCCTTGGCGGCAAAGAGAGGTTGCCAGGCGCTTGCTATGAAGCATAAGACCAAACAAAGCGTGTTTTTTTTCATAAATGACCTCATTTTTTACTTGCTGTGGTTTTTTTGTGAGATCCATGATGTAGAAAAACAAACCATTTGTCCAGCGCTAGGTTGTTTTTTGATCAAAATGATTATGTATAAGAAGATTTTGAGTGCATTTACTTGAGCGCAGTGAAGAGTTGGCTTGTTTTTATAACACATTGGGTTAATGAGGCGCTTCGCGCAATGGTTGGGCCTTGGCCCATAGGCGTCAGGCTAAGGAAACAGAATCCCCTCTCCACCACGCGCGACGTGGGGGATAGGGTTAGGGTGAGGGGGCTAAAAATAAGGTCGCGTAGCGATTCATTAATGTTTTTTGGTGGAAATAATTTTATTTTTCAAAACAAAAAGGAATCACTAACGTGATAAATTTTTTTACCCCCTCTCCCTACCCTCTCCCCCGCGCGAGGCGCGGTGGAGAGGGGATTCTGTTTCCTTAGCCTGACGCCTATGGGCCAAGGCGCCAACCTACTTCTCATAGTAGATGGCACCAAGGTCAAACCACTCGCAAGCTACGCTCGGATGACGTAGCGAGAGTGACCCGGTTTTACATTACTACAATGTAAATCAGCCAATCGTGTGGTAAATTTTATAGTATTCGTTAGCTGTTTCCTCAGAACGCCCGCATCCTAATAAGGTGAAGAGAAGCCGTTTAAACCCAGCCCATAACGAATCATCCGCGCTTGCCCATGTTTTTTCTGATACTAAACTATGAATCGCTTCCAAACCTTGCTTTGGTGTTTTTTTGTTAGTTTTGACTTCGGTTAACGTCTTTTTTAACTCACAAATTCCTTGTGGAACTTCTATTTTTCGCCCTTCAAAGTCAATTTTGTGCTTTGATCCAAAAAACCCAAGGGGCCAGGGGTTCTGTTTTTTTAACTTGAGATTAATCTGTTGTTCAATTAGATTTAATAAGTTTTGAATAGCAGATTGCTCGATTTTTTCAGCATATCCCTTAAGTTCAGGTTTTTTTTCAACGAGCTCGGCAAACTCTCTCCCAATGGCCAGGTTGTATTGGCGCGAGCCTAATAATGCAATAGACTCTTCAACGAAAGGAGTTGAGTTCTGCATTTGGGAGAACGCATCATGAATTCGTTTGTTAATATTACTCTGCCCATCTACTACACACCCAAAATAGGCTCTTGCGTTCTCGGGAATTTTAATGGCTAATTCTAACGTTTGAACAATCAAGAGAGCATGCCACGTATTCGTTTTTGCAGCTGCGTGAAGCGCTTTGGGAGCTAGATCCAACAAATTTGCGATAGCCTTTTTTTCTAAATCAGGATTTTTCTTCGCCTGCAAAACAGCCTGATCAAGTTTTATCCCTTCTAAACGGTTACTTTCAACCCCTATTGCGTCTGTGAATTGACGCGCAATTGACTCACCAAACGCGTCATCCACTAAGTCAGGCGTTTCGTCCGCTATTAATTGCATAAAATCGGATTGCTTATCATGAAGCGCATTAATTCTTGCTTTAATCGCTGGAATTTCCTGCTCATATTCGGCCAGGTATTCCTCTGGAGTTGGCCAGGGAAGAGCTCCTCCTTTTGAAGGTTTCTGTCCTGTCGCTCTTATTTGGTTTATGCTCTCTTTTACGTCCGTTTTTAACTGGGACATAAATGGGACGCGATCCTGTAAGTTTTTAGCCATGACAACCCCGAAAAAGCAAATAAAAAACACAACGTACTATAATAACACTTTTTAGCACATTTTGATAGCCAGCAAGGTAGCCTTGTTGCTTGCAACAAGGCTTCGGGTTTCAATCTACATTACATGCCAAAGTACTTGCCAAACGTTTCCCGGTTAACTACATCCGCATCTTCCCAGAAACACTTAACAGCCTCCATCAGGTTTTTAATGGCTGATTTTTGTTTCTCCGTGAATCCTTTATCCTTTATATCACCGAGTATCGAGTCTACCTTAATCGCCGTATTATGAAATTGCTCCAGTAAATCAGGGGATGGGGCTGCCTTTTCATTTTTGCACTCAATAAGCAGATTAAGAGCACTTATAATGTGTATTGCGTAACGTACTAACCGGGGATGAATCGATTTTAATACATCCCAATCATCGTTTAATATTTGATCGATGCAAGTTTGAATGGTTTTAATTTGCGGTGTCGATTTTTGAGGAAACGGACTCTTGAAAAACCCACTCTTGTTACCCACGCTTTCTATCCGTTCGTCCAGCGCTGGTAAAAAGGGATTGGATGCATTTTTTTCAAACGAGGAGCTGGATTGTTTAATTAATCCATCGCTGTGTTTAAAGGGGTTGGTCGTTGAACGCGTAGAAAATTGGTTACTGTTTACCAACGTTTTATAGTGCAGCTCAGCACTAGCGACTTGCGTTTGAAAGAGACTATTTTTAACTACAAAACCTTGTTTTGTACCACCGAAAAATTTAAGAGTCATCCTGTTTAATTCTCCAAGCACTGCTTCTAACTGGTTGACTATATTAACCTTTTAAACGGAAAACCTCCATACTGTATTTTAAGATAGTCATCTGAGCCAACATACCGAACTCCAAAAATAGACAACTTTTTCATTGTCTATTTTTGGAGTTCAGGCATGCCTGTGATAGAAAACAGGCCCGATGCATTATTTTTTTTCTGTGTGATGAACCATTGGGCGAACAATCAACACATCGCATTCGGCGCCGTGAAGAATAGAGTTAGCTGTTGAGCCCAGCAATAAAGCCAAACCGTGTTTACCATGGCTTCCGGTGACGATAAGATCCACTTTTTTTTCTTCTGCAACGCGCAGGATTTCGTTTTTGGTAGAACCAAATTCAATCAGACAGTGCTTGGCGTCCACGCCTAATTCTTTTGCTAACAAAGCCAGCTCTTTTTCTGCCTGTTCGCGAATAGAAACTTCTACTTCAGCAAAGCCTGCGAAGCCTGGATAAGCATAGGCGGGAATGGGTTCAACGACATGAACAAGCAATAAATCCGCCTTGTTCTCATCAGCTATTTTTTTCGCTTTGTGAGCGGCTTTGATACCGACTTCATCAAAATCCGTTGCGAATAATACCCTTTTGTACATAGTTCTCTCCTTGACAACTTCTGATAATGATAATTAAGAGTAGCAGAAAAAAGAGGAGTTTCCCATACGGCTTTCTTAAAATTCATTGTCAAAAAAGCCCAATCCATTTACTATCCGGTTCTCTTCAAAAAATCAACTTCAATCGAGCGATCCTGGCATGTGGTTTGATCTTATCGGCGCTTTTTTTTCCTTGGTATCAACCTGGTATTTTATTCGCCTGGATAAAAAAGCGTGGGCAGTTACGCTTGTAGCCTCTTGCATCAATGGTTTTTTGTATTGGAAAAAAGGAATTTATGCCGATATGTCGCTGGAATTATTCTATTTTTTAAGTACCTGCTATGGTTTAATCCTTTGGAAAAAACCAACGGGTCAAACAACCATCCGGCGCTTAATAAAGAAGGAAAGGCTCGTGGTGTTTGCCATGGCAATGCTAATATTTTCTGTAATTGCTATGCTGTTAACGGCTTTCACCCACTCTAAAGTTGTTGTTTTAGACGCCCTGACTACTGCATTCAGTTTAATAGCCCAATGGCTTATGTGTCATAAAAGGATAGCGACCTGGTTTTTTTGGTTCGCTACCGACCTCATCTACCTTGTTTTATATTTTCAAAAACAATTACCCATCCACAGCGCATTAATGCTTTTATATACAGGTTTGGCCGTGGCAGGATACCTTAGCTGGGCTAAACGGGAAAAACTGGAAAACGAAAAGACAACTCCTAATTGGATGTTCGAGTTGGATAAAGGTCGCACCGAATGGTGCCAATGAGCCGCATTTGCAGCCAAAAAACGTAATTGATGACACGCCCTAACTAATTGGAACACCAATTTCATCTTTACTGATAGTACAAAAACCTGGCATTTCGCCCTTGGTCATACCGGCAATGAGTTGGTGCTTGTCATTTTCTTTTGCTAACGCATCTTCTAAAGTAAGGTTTACTTTAGGAGAGGGAATAGCAATTTGCCATTCGCCTTCTTTGGCTTCTTTCATTGAAACAAATTGCGACATGGGTGAAACACTGCCTTGCATGTCGCGCCATCCGGCAATTGCACCGCGCAGCGCATCGGACTCCTGCAAGTTGGCGGCATAAAATCCGCTGCCGTCGTGAAATTGGCATAACACGGTCATAAGCGGATGCGAAGCCTGTTGGTTTTGACTCACCCAAATTTGTTTAAACCAGGCTTTTTGGGCCGTGACAAACTGCTCTTTTTCCCCTTCACCGGTTTGAATGTGGCCGTTCAAATGCCCGGTTTGATTAACCAGCAATTCAATGCCAGAACGCAGGTTTTGCCGGGTAGTGCTGTTTTGTGACTGCCCTAACATATCCACTTTAAAATTAAACCCTTTATGGCCTTTGGCTTTTACCCCAAAAACCCAACTGTTATTAATCGGGTTAAAATGCATGAACGAATCGCCCACCCGCCAATTCGTTTCATCCGGGTGGGCAAGCACCGTTACATTACGTGCAAACAGCAACACTTCACTGGTTTGGCTATCAATTAACATGGCCAACGATTGAAACAATTGGTCTTTTCGCTGCATCTGAAAATAATAATTAAAACGCTCGCCGTTTTCCGTGGTTACCAAGCCTGAAAAAACCCAATACGCTTCCGTGGCATCCATCGCTATCGTGTTTTCATTTTTGATGACAACTGGCTCTGGCGCTTCGGATACGATAGCTTCTTGTGCAAACCCGATTGCTGAAAACAACGATAAAGCGATTAGTAATCCATTCTTTTTCATCTTAAATAACCTTTTAATCGTTCATGCGACCATAATGCCTGCCAAAAAGCGTTACTTAATTTTGCCTCAACCGGTAAAACATACCAGGAATCTTGAGCAAAGCCGTAACACTTTATGGCGTCCTTTTCAGTCATTACTACTGTTTTTTCTGCAAAGTGTAATTCATGTTCCTGAAAAGGGTGGTGATCGGGAAAGGGGTATTTTTTAATACCCAATTTCATCGCCTGCAATGTGTTAAAAAACCGCTCCGGATGACCAATTGCCGCCACTGCCGCAACAGGCGTTTCCAACTGGCTCCCGTCTATTTTTTTTTGCGTGAGGAGATTGGTCAATTGCCCTGCCTGCAAATGCATGGGGTATGCATTAGGCCAGCTGCCTTCATTCACGACCAAAAAATCACAGCGTTGCAACCGGTTGCCCTGCTCTCTTAAGGGGCCTGCAGGCAAGCATAACCCATTGCCCAGTTGACGCAAGCCATCAATCACTGCAATCTCGATGGCTCGCCCCATGGCGTAGTGCTGTAGCCCATCATCACTTAATACAATTTGGCACTTATGCTTTGCTAACAAATACTTTACCGCTTTCACCCGGTCTGGCGCAATAACCACAGGGCAATCGGTTTTTCTGGCCAGTAAGAGGGGTTCATCCCCTACGGATTGCGCCGTATCCTGCAAAGACACTTCGTGCGGAAAGTGCGTAATTTTTGCACCGTAACCGCGGCTCACTATCCCAACTGCCAGCCCTTTACGCTTGAATTCCTCAGCCAAAGCAATAACGAGTGGCGTTTTTCCCACACCACCTACGGTAATATTGCCCACGACAATCACCGGCACCTCAAATTGCACCTGTTTAAAGCGAGTAAGGTAGGCAAACCGTGCTACTATCAGTGCACTAAATAAAAGAGAAAAAGGCCAAAGCACCCAACGCAAGGGATGCTTTTTGTACCAACATTTCTCAATAAAGGAAGCCATTAGACCAACGCTTCTTCAAGTTCAACATGCATTTTCTGGACACGGTATAATTGCGCATAATGTCCTTCCTGCGCCAATAACTGTTGATGGGTTCCTTGTTCCACAATTTTCCCCTGTTGCATTACCAGGATTTTATCCGCACGCTTAATGGTGGATAAGCGATGCGCAATTACCAGAGTGGTTCTGTTTTTCATCACTTTTTCCAGGGCAGCCTGAATATAATATTCAGACTCATTATCCAGTGCTGAGGTGGCCTCGTCCAAAATTAATATTGGCGCATCTTTTAAAAAAGCACGCGCAATGGCTAAGCGCTGACGCTGCCCGCCGGAAAGTAACACGCCATTTTCGCCTACTTTCGTATCATAGCCTTTGGGAAGACGGCTAATAAATTCATCGGCAAAAGCAAATTGCGCAGCCTGGATTATTTCTTCACGCGTTGCATCAAAGCGGCCGTAAGCGATGTTGTTGGCCAAACTGTCATTAAACAAGGTGACGTTTTGACTAACCAAAGCAATCTGCTCCCGTAAGCTTTCAAGGGAAAGCGTGGTAATGCATTCGCCGTCCAGCCGAATAGCACCGTCAGTCAAGGTATAAAATCGAGGCAATAACGATGCGATCGTACTTTTACCACTCCCGGAATGCCCTACCAGAGCCACCGTTTCTCCGGCTGCAAGGGTAAAACTTACTTCTTGCAATACAGGCTGCCCTTGTCGATAGGAAAAACCCACTTTATCAAACTCAATGGCACCGGTTGCTTTGGCTTGTAAACGCTTACCTTCTGTTGTTTCAACCGGTTTATCCAGCAACTCAAAAACACTCTCAGCCCCGGCCAAACCCCGTTGAATAGTCGCATTCAGGGTCGTTAAGGTTTTCATCGGTTTAATCAGCTGTAACATGGCGGCAATGATGGCAAAAAAAGATCCTGCACTAATGGTAATGACAGAAACCAACTGAATGGCGGCTAAAATGATGGCTGCAATACCCACTGCAATAACAAACTGGACTCCTGAAACGTTAATTGCTTTGGACACCGCCACTTTCATGTCGTTTCGACGCGACACTTCCGTTGCATGGTTAAATTTATCCCGCTCATAGCGCTCACCGCCAAAAATACGCACCACCCGGTAGCCTTCAATCACTTCGCCGGCAATTTCAGTGACTTCACTCATTGATTGTTGCACTTTGTGGCTAATGCGGCGAACCCGTTTATTGGTGTAGTTGACAATCAATCCAACAAAAGGCACGGTCAGCAAAAACATTAAGGATAATTGCCAGCAAATGACCATCATCACGGTTAAAAGCCCAATAACCAGGCAAGTATTTTGCACAAAATCAGTCAATGCGTCCGCGCTGACCTGGGCTACTTGCTCCACATCATAAAGAATTTTTGATAATAATTGACCGGAAGTTGCCTCGTCATAATAATCGGCGGGCAATTTAATAATGTGCGCAAAAACCCGTTGCCTTAAGACTTTTACGACTGAGCGCGCAACCCAGGTCATGCAATAACTGCCAAGCGAGCTAACCAGCCCTCTTAACGTTATCCCTAACAACACAATGAAAGGAATGGTTTTAATAAAATCAATGTCGGCGTGGATAAATCCCTTGTCAAGAAAAGGACGCATCATGTAGGTAAAGGAAGCATCAATCAGGGAATACAATACGTTGGCAAAAATGCCTAATAAAAGAACGGGCCAAAAGGGTTTAACATAGGAAAGTAAACGTCGATACAAAGGACCTGTCTTGCTGTGAAGCTTTTTTTTCATTCGTGACGGCTGTTGGACATGGAGTGCTGCATTGTACCTCTAAACAGGACAATCCAGCAAGCCAGGAACTGGAAACAATGCGATTGACCTATTTCGCCAGACCTTCTGCCAGTTCCTTTATCAGTCCTGGCCCCTTATAGACCAACGCACTGTAGACCTGCAACAAATCAGCACCCGCCTGTAATTTTTCGCGTGCCGCAGGAAGACTGTCAATCCCCCCGGTACCAATGAGTGTCACATCCTTCCCAACCACCTGTTTGATAACACGCAAACAGTGAGTCGATTGCCTGAACAAGGGCTTTCCACTGAGGCCTCCTTCTTCCTTGCCATAAGGCAATGTGGCAACGGACTCCTTTGCACAGGTTGTGTTGGTGGCGATAATGCCTGAAATACCCAGGGACACGACGGTATCTGCCATTCGTTTTAAGGTTTCATCGTTTTCGTCCGGCGAAAATTTGATTAAAAGAGGAACCTGCCGGTCAAATTGATCCGCCAGACGTTTTTGTTCTTCCGTTAGCTGGCGCAACAAGGCTGGCAAATACTGTGCATTTTGCAATAAACGCAGATCTTGGGTATTGGGTGAAGAAATATTGACTGTGACATAAGATGCATGGGCGTACACCTTACCTAAACAATAAAGGTAGTCCTCTCCTGCCTTTTCCAACGGGGTTTGCTTGTTTTTGCCAATGTTAATGCCCAAAATACCGCGGTAAGCTGCTTTTTTGACATTTAAAACCAGGGCATCCACTCCCTTATTATTAAAACCCATGCGGTTTATCACTGCAGAAGCCTTGGGTATGCGAAAAAGCCTGGGCCTTGCATTCCCTTCCTGCGCCCGTGGGGTGACTGTGCCTACTTCAATAAAAGAAAAACCGAGTTGACTTAAGCTATCCAGATGGTCCCCGTTTTTATCAAGCCCTGCAGCAAGTCCAATGGGATGGGGAAACTTAAGCCCCATTGCGTCAACCGCCTTGCCCGAAACCGGTTTAAAACAGCAGGCAGGGACTTTTTGCAGAAGCGACAGCGCCAGATCATGGGCTTTTTCAGCTTCCAGTTGAAATAAAAACGGACGAATTAACGCGTACATAGAACTCCCAAGGCTTTTTTTACAGAGTACATTGTTGTGCCCACACCCTTAACATGGCATTGCCGCAGGGCTGGAGATGGTAAGCCACTTCCCGCACTTCGACTCCAAAATGTTCCTTTTGCAAACCAAGTAACACCGGGCCTAAAAAAGGCGAAGGCTGATTGTGGCGGTCGATTAACGGGAAAATACGCACCTCTTTGGCAACACGGGCTAACTCTTTAATCACTTCCAAATGAAAATCAACGTCCTGATCGTCCAAATCAGCAAACAAATAGTGCGAGCTGAGCGCATAATCAAAATGAAAATCAGGAAAGGGCAATGCGTATTCGCTCACGCCCTGGTATCGGTTTTCTTTTTTGCCCTGTTCGTAATCGGCAAAAAAGGTGGTAATGCCTTCCTGCCGCGCATCAATTAACACCTGAGGGCTGCCGTAGCGGCTAAAATCAAAAATTTTTTGATCGCGCAGAATGCGTTCGGTCATGTCATGAAAAATTAAATTTACCTTACTGTAGAGCGTATCTTTGTCGAGGGTAAACAAGGGATCGCAGCTTATCATGGCTTTTGCCCGTTTCGATAGTTCCGCATTGACAGCACTCGGACCACAACCATATTCCAATATTTTTTTGACCATCTCTTTTTCTGTTAAATCAAACATTTCCCTGTATTCGTCTGCATGGTAACCCCAGAGTACTAATTTCCGCATTCCCCCATCTCCTTTTTGCACATCCCATTAAATTGATGTTGCAACTTCGATTTGAATGGGTATAGTCTAGCCTATTTGCTCCGTTAACAGGAAGTGTCTATGCATATCGGTTTACAACAGCACCTTGGTGAAACCTTTGACCTCTTGCGCGACAGTGTGTACCAATTTGCGCAAAAAGAAATTGCACCCCTTGCCGCAGAAATTGACAAATCCAATCAGTTTCCTGCTCCTTTATGGCAAAAGCTGGGGCAAATGGGCTTGTTAGGCATTACGGTAAGCGAAGAATACGGCGGTGCCAATATGGGTTATTTAGCCCATGTGATTGCTATGGAAGAAATTTCCCGCGCTTCGGCCTCTGTTGGCTTAAGTTACGGCGCACACTCCAACCTTTGCGTTAATCAAATCTATTTAAATGGCACTAAGGAACAAAAAACCCGCTACCTTCCCCGCTTGATAAGCGGCGAGTATGTGGGTGCCTTGGCAATGAGTGAATCCAATTCAGGATCTGATGTGGTAAGCATGCAGCTTAAAGCCCAGTTGCAAGGCGACAGCTACCTATTAAACGGCACCAAAATGTGGATTACCAACGGCCCTGATGCCGATGTGTTGGTCGTGTACGCTAAAACCGACAAGGAAGCCGGCTCCAAAGGGATTACCGCGTTTCTCATCGAAAAAGACTTTCCCGGGTTTCACACCGCACAAAAGCTGGATAAATTGGGCATGCGAGGCTCAAACACCTGCGAGCTGGTTTTTGAAGCATGCCGCGTTCCTGTCGAAAATGTCCTTGGCGAAGTCAATCAAGGGGTTCGCGTTTTAATGAGCGGCCTGGATTATGAACGCACAATTTTAGCAGCAGGCCCTGTCGGCATTATGCAAGCCTGTCTTGATGCAGTACTTCCCTATGTCCATGAGCGGAAACAATTCAATCAACCCATTGGTCAATTTCAATTCATACAGGGAAAACTTGCCGATATGTACACCGAGCTGAGTGCTTCCCGCGCCTACCTGTATGCGGTTGCCAAAGCCTGTGATTTGGGTAAGGTCAGCCGTAAAGACGCGGCAGGTGTTATACTTTATACATCAGAAAGAGCAACACAAATGGCTTTGCAAGCCATTCAAATACTCGGTGGAAATGGGTATATTAATGAATATGTCACAGGACGCTTGCTGCGCGATGCCAAATTGTATGAAATAGGTGCTGGAACTTCTGAAATCCGCCGCATGTTAATTGGACGGGAACTTTTTAAAGAAACTGCTTAGGGAGAAGGAACGATAATGGAAACGAATGATATAGTAATTGTGGCCGCAAAAAGAACTCCTATGGGCAATTTGCTCGGCAGTTTGTCTTCTTTGACTGCCCCCGAATTGGGCGCTGTAGCGCACAAAGCCGCTATTGAGCAGGCAGGCATTGCCCCGGAAGCCATTGACGAAGTCATTTCAGGTTGCGTGCTGCAAGCAGGCATTGGTCAAGCTCCTGCAAGACAAGCTGCAATGAAGGCTGGCATTCCGGACAGCGCGAATGCAACCACCATTAATAAAATGTGCGGCTCGGGAATGAAAGCGGTCATGCTTGCCCATGATTTGCTTAAAGTGGGAAGTGCCAATGTGGTTCTTGCCAGCGGCATGGAAAGCATGAGCAACGCCCCCTATCTTTTGAGCAAAGCCCGCTCAGGATATCGTCTGGGCCATGGCGAATTAAAAGATCACCTGTTTTTGGATGGCCTGGAAGACGCCTACCACAACGGTCAGTTGATGGGCGTGTTTGCCGAGGAAACGGCAAGCCGTTTTCACTTTTCGCGTGAACAACAGGATGAATTTGCCCTGCGCTCTTTAAACCGTGCTCTTAAAGCACAGGAAGGGGTTTTTGCAGAAGAAATAGCACCGGTAATCGTAAAGGGTAGAAAAGGAGAAACCACCACCGTTTGCCGCGATGAAGGACCTGATGCCAGTAAAATCAGCAAAATAGCCCAATTACGACCCGCCTTTAAGCCGGATGGCACGGTAACTGCTGCCAATTCAAGCTCTATTTCCGATGGGGCAGCCAGTTTAATTCTTATGACAGCGCAAACAGCCAAAAAATTAGGTCTAGTCCCTTTGGCACGCATTGTTGCGCATGCAAGCCACGCCCAGGCACCAGAGTGGTTTACCACAGCCCCAATTGATGCAATGCGCAAGGTCTTAAATAAAGCCGGGTGGCATCAAAGCGAAGTCGATTTGTTTGAGATTAACGAGGCCTTTGCAGTGGTTGCAATGGCTGCAATCACTCAGCTTGAGCTTGATCCTGAAAAAGTAAATGTACACGGCGGAGCCTGTGCTTTAGGCCATCCCATTGGGGCCTCTGGCGCTCGCATTTTAGTCACCTTAATCAATGCCTTACGTCATCAACACAAAAAACGGGGCGTAGCCAGTTTGTGCATTGGCGGTGGAGAAGCAACAGCTCTTGCGTTGGAGGTTTTATAATCTATGTTAGTTTGTAAACAAATTGGCTTGAAAAGCCTTGCATGCCGCGAGCAGTTCGCGGCCCGTAAGGTAGTGAAGCCATGTTAAGACAAAGCCTTATTTATTTATTATTGAGTCTTTTTGTCGTTTTCTTTTCGCGCTTTGCCGCGATGCTGGTAGTGTATGTCGATATTTTCTATGCTTTTGTGAATGTCCAGCTTATTCCAGTATTTAATGCAATCGGCTTAGGCTTTATTGCCCGTAAAATTTTTCTGCTTGTTTTTTTACCGGTCGCAGTGGCTGCGATTCCTGCTCTGCTTTATCGGTTAATCAAGGGTAAGACAATGCCTTATCTTTTCCAGCTTACCTGGTGTTTATGGTTCATTCTGGTACTTGGCATCGTATTAATACGCTATTAAGGATTGGCATGGCAAAAATTATCAGTCAGTTAACTACCGCCAGTGAAGACTTCAAAAAAAACCAGGCCGCGATGCAGGCTCTGGTGGAGGAACTTACGCTAACCGTTCAAAAAATTGCAAAAGGTGGCGAGGAGAAAGCACGCCAGAGGCATTTGCAACATGGAAAATTGTTACCACGCGAACGCTTGCAGCAGTTGCTGGATAAAGGCAGCCCTTTTTTGGAGCTGTCGCAGTTAGCCGCGCATGCCGTGTACGAAGACAACGTACCTGCGGCAGGCATTATCACTGGCATTGGCTGGATTGAAGGCATTGAATGCCTTATTGTAGTAAACGATGCCACGGTAAAAGGCGGTACGTATTATCCTCTTACCGTAAAAAAACATTTGCGAGCGCAGGAAATTGCCCGCGCTAACCATTTACCTTGCGTGTACCTTGTGGATTCGGGAGGTGCTTTTTTGCCGCGTCAGGATGAAGTATTCCCCGATCGCGACCACTTTGGGCGCATTTTTTTTAATCAAGCCCAGCTATCCGCAGAGAATATTCCGCAAATTGCAGTGGTGATGGGCTCTTGTACCGCAGGTGGCGCCTATGTGCCAGCAATGGCGGATGAATCCATTATGGTCAGAAACCAGGCCAATATTTTTTTAGCAGGCCCCCCGCTCGTCAAGGCCGCTACGGGTGAAATTATCAGTGCCGAGTCGTTAGGCGGAGCCGAGGTACATTGCCGCCAGTCAGGCGTTGCCGATCATTATGCGGAAAGCGATGCCCATGCGTTGCATATTGCCCGAACAGTGGTTCGCAATTTAAACCGTAAAAAAAACGCTTCCCTTCTACGGATTGAAAGTAGAGAGCCTTTGTATGATGTCAACGAACTCAATGGCATTATTCCTGTCGACCCACGAAAACCCTACGACATCCGCGAGGTGATTGCCCGCATTGTGGATGCCTCGCAATTTGATGAGTTCAAAGCCCTCTATGGCACAACCCTGGTTTGTGGTTTTGCGCACTTATTCGGGTATCCTGTCGGCATCATTGCCAACAACGGGATTTTATTTGGCGAAAGCGCGCTCAAGGGAACGCATTTTATTGAGCTGTGCAGTCAAAGAAAAATTCCCCTCCTTTTTTTACAAAATATCACCGGTTTTATGGTTGGCAGTAAATATGAAGCGGCAGGCATTGCCAAACACGGTGCTAAAATGGTGACTGCGGTAGCCAACACCAATGTACCTAAATTGACCGTGATTGTCGGTGGAAGTTTTGGCGCTGGAAATTATGCCATGTGCGGCCGCGCTTACGATCCCCGTTTTTTATGGTCATGGCCTAATGCCCGCATTTCGGTGATGGGCGGTGAGCAGGCCGCGAATGTCCTGGCACAAGTGAATCGGGAAAAGCACCGGAAACAAGGAAGCAACTGGTCTGTCCATGAAGAAGAAGAATTCAAAGCGGCTTTGCGCAATCAGTACGAAACGCAAGGCAATCCGTATTATGCCAGTGCCAGGCTTTGGGACGATGGCGTGATTGCCCCAAACGACACGCGAAAAATTTTAGGTTTAAGTTTATCAGCAGCGCTGAATGCTCCAATCCCTGCAACGCGATTTGGCGTGTTTCGCATGTGAGGGTCCAAAACGAAATGGGAGAAAGAACGTGTCTGATTTAGTCATGGAGCTGCACAACCGGGTCTTACACCTTCGTTTAAACCGGGTTGAAAAGTGTAATGCATTTGATGATCACTTGCTTCTTCTGCTTCAGCAAGGCCTGGATGAAGCCCTGGCAAACCCGGCAGTACGCGTTATTCTTCTCAAAGCCGCGGGTAAGCATTTTTCGGCAGGAGCTGATATTGCCTGGATGCAACGGATGGTTCAGTTAAATGAAGCGGAAAATATTGAAGATGCCATGGTGTTGGCGCGCGTTTTATTCACGCTGCAACAAAGTACCAAACCCACTATCGCCATGGTTCAGGGTGCAGCCTTTGGCGGCGGAGTAGGACTTATTGCAGCCTGTGATATGGCCGTTGCAGCGCATTCTGCTCGTTTTTGTTTTTCAGAAATAAAGCTTGGCTTAATCCCTGCGGTAATTAGTCCTTATGTAGTAAACGCCATTGGCGCACGAGCTACTCGGCATTTATTTATGACTGCCGAAATTTTTGATGCACAAACAGCCAAAAACCTGTCGCTTGTTCAACATTGTGTTGCTGACGAAGCACTTTACGACTTTACTGTAGAACAGGCAGAAAAAATGGCGCATTTGCCGCCAAAGGCGCTCACTGCCTGTAAACGCCTTGTGGATGAGGTAGCCAATCAACCCCTTGATGAAAAGCTCCTCCGTTATACTGCAACCTGCATTGCCAAACAGCGCGTTTCTGCGGAAGGGCAAAAGGGATTGCAGGCTTTCCTCAATAAAGAATCACCTGACTGGACATAAGGCATGTTTACTAAAATTTTAATTGCAAATCGCGGCGAGATTGCCTGCCGAATCATGAAGACTGCGCAAAACATGGGAATAACCTGCGTTGCGATTTATTCCACCGCAGACAAAGACAGTCTCCATGTGCAAAAGGCAGACGAAGCTTTTTGGGTGGGTGAATCCCCTGCCCGTGACAGTTATTTACATATTGACTCCATTATAAATGTGGCGAAAGCCTCTGGCGCACAAGCCATTCATCCAGGCTATGGGTTTCTTTCAGAAAATCCGCTTTTTGCGAAGGCCTGCGAGAAGGCTGGCCTTGTTTTTATCGGTCCCTCTGTGTCTGCTATGGAAGCAATGGCTTCTAAACAAGTCGCAAAACAACTGCTTGAAAAAACACAAGTGCCCTTAACACCAGGCTACCACGGGAGTAATCAAAACGAAGCGCATTTGCAACAAGAAGCGGTCAAAATGGGTTTCCCCCTCTTACTTAAAGCCGCAAACGGCGGCGGTGGGAAGGGTATGCGCCAAGTACAATCGGAGAGCGAATTTGCCGAAGCAATGCACGCAGCCAAACGGGAAGCGTTGGCCAGTTTTGGCGATGACACACTTATTATTGAAAAACTAATTAACAATCCGCGCCATATCGAAGTGCAAATCATGGCCGATAATCACGGCAATATTGTGCATTTATTTGAACGCGACTGCTCCATTCAAAGGCGGCATCAAAAAATAATTGAAGAAGCACCCGCCCCTTTGTTACCCGCCTCTTTGCGTCAACAATTGCTGGATGCGGCCGTTTTGGTTGCAAAAGCGATTGAATACCGCGGCGCAGGAACGGTTGAATTTTTAGTAGAAGACAATACACGCTTTTACTTCATGGAAATGAATACCCGTTTACAGGTGGAACATCCTGTCACGGAAAGAATAACAGGCCTTGATTTGGTCGCCTGGCAGTTACAGATTGCGGCCAATGAACCCCTGCCCTTAAAACAGGAGGCTATTCGCCAGGAGGGGCACGCGATTGAATGCCGCATTTATGCCGAAGATCCGCACCAGCAATTTATCCCCTCCATAGGTCAGGTGCATTTTTTACAGGAACCGGGCGGCGAAGGCATTCGCATTGACAGTGGCGTAACCCAGGGATGCGCCATTAGCAAGTATTACGATCCAATGATTGCAAAATTAATTAGCTCAGGCACAACCCGTGAAGAAGCGATTCACCGCTTACAACGTGCCTTGGGGCACTATGCTATCGGAGGGGTGAAAACCAATATTCCCTTCTTGCAAGCCATTATTGGAAGCACGCGTTTTCGCGAGGCAAATTTTGGTACTTCTTTTTTAAGTGAAGAAGCGCTTACCTTAAAAAAACCCGATCCGCTTCTCGCCCTGTTTTTAGCGGCAAGTTTTGATTACCTTCAGCTAATCAGCACAACAAGCGACCCCTTGCTTTTGGAAAGCTTTGCCTGGCAAATGCACCTCCAAAGCCATTGGCATTGGCACTATGTTCTGAATGACGCGCGCTGCAGCGTTAAAATAACACCCATTGACTCAAGCAGTTTTCTCCTTGAGTACGAGGAGAACAGCCTAAAAATTATAACAAGACTTGAGGGTACTCGCTTATTTATCACGCAAAACGAACACACAACGCCTGTTCAATTTGACAATCAACGGGAGAGTATTCACTTCTACCTTCCCGAGGGGCCTTTGGCCGTTCACCGATTTACCTGGCAGAATAGTGCGAGTGAAACCACTAGCAAAAAAGGCCAACTTTTAGCGCCAATGCCTGCTACCGTTGTCGCTATACTTAAAAAGAAAGGGGATGCGGTCAAAGAAGGCGACAGTTTGCTGGTGCTTGAAGCAATGAAAATGGAGCACACTATTTTTGCTCCAAAAGACGGGATATTAGCTGAGTTTTTTTACGAAGTGGGCGCACAAGTCAACGAGGGGGCTGAATTATTAGCCTTAAAAGAGTAATGATGAAGGATGTAAGACAAGTCACAATTATTGAGGTTGGACCAAGGGATGGTTTACAAAACGAACCGGCTTTTGTGCCCACCGAAAACAAGATTGAATTAATCAATTCACTCAGCCAAACCGGGCTACAGTACATTGAAGTAACCAGTTTTGTCTCCGCAAAAGCTATTCCGCAACTGGCTGATAATGTCGATGTTTTTAACGGTATCGATAAAAAAGAAGGCATACATTACTCGGCACTAGTTCCAAATATTCGCGGTATGCGGGAAGCGATGGAAGTCGGCGTGAAAGAAATTGCCATTTTTACGGCCGCCAGTGAATCCTTTAATGCACGCAACATTAATTGCTCTATTAAAGAAAGTATTGCGCGTTTTGCGCCAGTTATTGAGTTGGCTAAAATACATCATGTACCGATCAGAGCTTACATTTCCTGTGTATTGGGCTGCCCCTATGAAGGAGAAATTAAGCCACAACAAGTGGCTTTGGTGGCCGAGCAATTGCTTGATTTAGGCATTGATTCACTTTGCCTTGGCGACACCATTGGGGTTGGGACGCCGAAACAGACGAAGGCGGTTATTAAAACCATCGCCCCGCTCCTGCCAGCAAATCAACTCGCCATGCATTTTCACGACACCTACGGACAAGCAATTGCCAATATTTGCGCATCCCTTGAATGCGGTATTACCCATTTCGACTCAGCCGTTGCCGGTTTAGGTGGATGCCCCTATGCGCTGGGTGCGACCGGCAATGTGGCCACCGAGGACGTGCTTTATTTGATGCACGGTTTAGGTATTGAAACCGGAGTGGATATTTATAAAGTGGTTGCCGCAGGGGACAGGATTTGTAAGGTGTTACGAAAGAAAAACCAGTCTAAGGTGGCCAATGCGCTGCTAGCAAACCTGGGCTAATTCCAGGTTACACCCTCCAACAATGGATTTTTTTTAACCACTATGATAAAATCGCAACTCCTCAAGGTTAGGTAATCACAGCGTTTAGTGAAGGGGTTCAACCTGTCACGAAGCCAGACTCAGGATGGCGTTAGTTTAGGGTCTTATATGGACTCGACCGTATTGTATCCAGCGTGAAACCAATTTATTTATAACCTTGGGAGTTATCCTGGATCCATTATTTTTCAGAGTGAGTCTCATGCTTAAAAATACATTGTTTGCGTTGTTTGTTGCCTCTTTTTTTTGGGGAGCAATGGTTTTTTTAATTATCACCCCCCCGGCACAATTAATTCCAATGATAACTAACCCGGTAAATATTAGTTTATTCACGCTGGGAACCCTCACCTCCATCGTATTAACCGGAGTGTATTTAGGGCTTCCCTTGCTGGGATATGACGCTGCAGAGCCGGAACCTGTCCTTGAAGGGCAGAATAACGAAGGGCTTGAAGAAGGGTTTGTGCTGGATAAAATCAAACCACCACTAGCGCCTTACAATGCCTTGTCGCCTGCGGAAATAAATAAAGTTACGCAACTGGTGAGTCAATTGCCAAACCATTCCAGCGCACTACTTATTGAGCAATTGAACAAAAAATACGAGCGCCTGGAGGGGCTTCAAAAAAACATCAAGTCGCCCTATTGCCCCATAAGCTTTCAAGACATTAGCCCACAGGAAGCAATTTTTCTGATAAAAATGTATAAAAAAAAGGAGCAATACAAGATTGTCCCTTTAAGCAGTTTTATTTTTGCAAAGAAGCAACTCGCCGTATTGGAAGGACACAAAACGCATCTGTATACCGGCGAACCCATGTCTAAACCTGACACGTATAAAGATTGCCCCACACGTTTATTTTGGCAAAAGTTTGATAAGAACGAGCCTGAAAATACCTATGAACTCGTGAAGCTAAACAAAGGCATTCGTAAAATGATAGAACAGGTTGATGCGTTAGCTCCAGTGGCTTCCAACAGCCTTTAGTCGCCTGGGTATTTTTCAGAGGTAGCCTTGATGCAGCAACGCGTAATCAAGGTTTACAACGCTAACCCAGTATGGAAAACCTTGATTGCGCTGCGCTCCATCAAGGCTACGCATTACTCGCTTTATTGAGGGTTGAATCCATCCTTATAGGGAGCGTTCACTGCAGTCACCGGGGTATTAAAAAAACTTTAACAGGTAGCCTTGATGCAGCAACGCGTAATCAAGGTTTACAACGCTAACCCGGTATGGAAAACCTTGATTGCGCTGCGCTCCATCAAGGCTACGCATTACTCACTTTATTGGGGGTTGAATGCATCCTTATGGGAAGCGTTCACTGCAGTCACCCGGGTATTAAAAAAACTTTAACAGGTAGCCTTGATGCAGCAACGCGTAATCAAGGGTTACGATGCCAACCCGGCATGGAAAACCTTGATTGCGCTGCGCTGCATCAAGGCTACGCATTACTCACTTTAATGGTTGGAATTCTTCTGGCCAGTTCCTGTTTTGTATTATGCCTTGCAATTCTTCTGGCTGCATTTCTTTTTGATTGATTAATGCAAAAAAATCAATGAATTCTTTTTTAAACGACAAGGGATCTGCCTCATTGAGCCTATTAAACGGTGAAAAAAATGGATTGACTTGCAGCAACTGATTTTCTTTGTTTGCAATAGCCGCCTTGATTTCAGGCTTTCTTGTTAAATTCAACGCCCTGTCTCCGTTGTTATCTTCTATATAGAGAATGCTTAGGTCCCTGACCTGTTCCAGGAGAAGTGTAACCACTTCAAGATCCCCTTTTCAGGTAGCAACCATTAATGCAGTTTGACCACGCCACGCCGCGTTCATCACGTCAGCTGTCGAATTTTTTGACAATATTGTTTTAATGATTACCCGGTCTATTGGAAGACCACCACCTACGGCGTTTAGAAGGGCTGTATTCCCCTCTCTATCGGGTGTGTTTAGCAGGGTTATCAGCGTTTCCTCTGGCATGTCTCTATTTAACATCGCAATAACAATTTCAGGCCAATGTTGTTTCACCGCAGTGAGTAACGGGGTATCGCCTGTCCTGTCTTTGGCATTAATAATATCCACATCCTGAGTGCGACTTACAATGGATTTAACAAGGTGTGCGTTATTATTAAATGCCGCCCACAATAAAGTCTGCACGTCTAGCCAGAATTGCATTCAACTCGTCTAGTACCTGACTGGATTCTCTCTTTATAATTTATTGCCGTAACGATAAATTTTCTTCCAATGGCAGGCTTTTTTGGCTTAACTGTTTTGCAAGTTTATCAAGGATGCTCCTTTTACTTTCCCCTCATTTCCCAACAAAATCGGTCACTATCCATTCTTTTTTAGTCTGTTTTTTGAACTAACAAAACACAATAAGCCGTTTTATCCGCTTTGGCTCGCCCGCAAACCGCTCTCAAAGAAGCATTGACAGCTTGAAATTATTCACAAATAATAATCTGTTTGATTAGGGCCTGTTTACATTGGGTTTTTGACCGTGAAACCCAATGTAAACAGGCCCTATATTGTGCGAGCACTGGCTCCCCCTTTAGTGTAAGGACACCAAATGCCTAAGATATTAAGCTCCTTTTTGAGTGCTATTGCGTTGTATTTCTATGCTTTTTCAAGTTTTGCCGGCCTTAGTCCAATCCATATTGCCTTTGTGGGAGGAGAAACCACGTTCGCATCCAACAGTTATGGGACAGCGCATTATGCCGTCACCGTCAATCGGGCTGTTCCTCCGAACGTCGCCTTGACGCTTTTCCTGGCTCAAATCAATGAGAATGCGAACCTCACCGCTTCACCGATTACGACAGGAACCTCGTTTTGCCCTGGTATCAATACCGTGTGTGGCATTGTTTTTTCACTGTATGCAGGACAAAGTTGTTGTTTGAAATTGCATTTAACCAGCAATCAGCCCGGCAACTACAACCTGCAACCCCTAATCAGTACCACGCCGGTGCCCACTTACAGTGCGAAAGCGTCCTCTGCTTTAACCATACGCGTGGTAAATCCAGTCAATAGTGTCCATGCGCCGGGTTCCTGAAGCGGAGCATGGTAGCAAAACCAATGCATTGGTTGTTTTTATTGAACAAACTGGTCAATTCGTGATAAAATGGTGTTTTTTGACCAATTTGGAGATTTCCATGCGTAATTCGAAACAAGGCTCTTTAACATCTAACGAAACGTTATTAACAAAACGAAGCTTCTTTCATTGTGAAGAAAGCTTAACCCAGGGACAAAAAGCAGAATCACCTCAAAAAAAAATACGTTTGGAGAAATTTCGGGAATTTCAGCGGCTTCAGGAGCTCACGCTCACCAAGTGCGAGAATCTGGACCAGAGCGATCGCCTGTTCTTCTTGAAGCAGGTACTGCTGAAAGCAACCTATACCAAATCCTCTGAAGTAAATATTAATACGCTCTGAAGCAATTAGCCCAACGCTTACCTTATTGACTTAAAGCGTGCCTGTTGTGTAAAACAAGTCAGGATTATATAATCCTGACTGCAAAAAAGTTACAAGGACTGTTAAAATGCACTCAGTAGCCGTATGGGAACCCAAAGCGATTGAAACCACCCAAATGGGGCAGTTTATGCGCTTTGCAGAGAAAAAATACGCCCATTCCTTTCCCGATTACCAAGCACTGTATAACTGGTCTATTAACGAGCCGGCGCAATTTTGGCAGGCACTGTCTGAATTTTTTGCAGTAAGCTTCACAACACCCCCGCAGGAAATACTAAACCACGCGGATTCCATGCTGGATGCGCGTTGGTTTACAGGGGCGACCTTTAACTTTGCGGAGCAATTGCTGTCGCGGCGTGATGAAAAGCCTGCCCTCCTTTGCGTGAACGAAAACAATACCCGTGAAGTGCTAACGTACAAGGCGCTCTATCAATTGGTCGCACAGTGCGCCGCAGGCTTAAAGGCTGCTGGTGTTATTGCGGGAGACAGGGTGGCTGGCGTGTTGCCTAATGGTTCTTATGCACTGATTGCCATGCTTGCCACCACCTCCCTTGGTGCAATCTGGTCTTCCTGCTCGCCTGATTTTGGCGCACAAGCCGCAATTGATAGACTAGGACAGCTCAATCCCAAAGTGCTTTTTGGTTGTGATGGTCAGCAATACGCAGGTAAAACCCATGCAGAATGGGATAAAATAGCTGAAATCACCGAGGCGATTGCTTCGCTTGAACAGGTAGTTATTTGCCCGGTACTTTTTAATAAACCAAACCACAGCGCAAAATCCATCAATTGGGAGGATTTTTTAAAGCCGGCCACTGCCTGCGAATTTATAGCCCTGCCCTTTGACCACCCTGTCTACATTCTTTTTTCCTCAGGAACCACCGGCAAGCCCAAATGCATTGTCCATGGTGCGGGCGGTACTTTATTGCAACATTTAAAGGAGCATGGCCTTCATTGCAATATCAGTGCGGCCGACAACCTTTTTTTCTATACTACTTGCGGCTGGATGATGTGGAACTGGATGGCTTCAGCACTGGCATTGGGAGCCACCTTAACACTGTACGAAGGTGCACCCACCTATCCTGATGCAAACCGCTTGTTTAAGCTGATTGAGGAAGAAAAAGTCACCGTATTTGGCACCAGCGCCAAATTTCTTTCCGCGGTTGAAAAGGCAGGAGTTAAACCCCTGGAGCACAATCGGCTTGAAACGCTTCGCATGATTCTTTCTACAGGCTCGCCCTTATTGCCTAAAAACTACGATTTCGTCTACCAATCCATCAAGCCCGATGTACAACTTTGCTCGATTTCTGGCGGCACCGACATTGTGTCCTGCTTTGCTTTAGGTAACCCCATTCTGCCTGTTTACCGCGGTGAATTGCAATGTTTAGGCTTAGGCATGGCAGTGGATGTATTTGATGAGGAAGGACACGCCATCACTGGGCAGCGTGGTGAATTAGTCTGTACTAAACCCTTCCCCTCCATGCCCGTGGCCTTTTGGAATGATTCGGATAAAACCGCCTATAAAAAAGCCTATTTTGAGCGCTTTGATGGCGTGTGGGCGCACGGTGATTTTGCTGAAATAACAGCACACCAGGGATTAATCATTTACGGTCGCTCGGATGCCACATTAAACCCTGGCGGGGTGCGAATTGGTACGGCAGAAATATACCGTCAGGTAGAAAAAATCCCGCAAGTGCTGGAAAGTGTGGTCATTGGGCAAGATTGGCAGGATGACGTGCGTATTGTGTTGTTTGTCAAATTGCGCGAAGGCTTGGTTCTTGATGAAACGCTTCGAGAAACCATTCGCCAGACCATCCGCCACAATGCCTCGCCACGGCATGTACCGGCTAAGATTCTGCAAGTACCGGATATTCCGCGTACATTAAGTGGAAAAATCGTTGAAGTAGCTGTACGACAGGCCGTGCACGGCCAGGAGATTAGTAATCTCAACTCACTGGCCAATGCGGAGGCGTTGGGTTATTTTAAAAACAATCACTGTTTATTAGATTGATGGTATCCTTCACTCTTATCAGAGTTTGGCTTAGAACTATCCATGTTTTGTTTGGAACGATTTTTCAGAACGAGGTTCGGATATTTGGGTTCTACATAAATACCAGGTTTTTTCTCTTTCCTGGCGTTCGTATCTTCAGGGTGTCCTCCCATTCCAGCCATCACTCTGGAACTACCGTTTGCCGGGGCTGGAATTGCACATAAAGTACTAGCGCTTTTCATTCTCTTTTCATTATTTGAAGCCACTTTAACAGTAACCCAAAGCGCAGGCAACACTGTTACAGTAGCAAGCAATGCACCAACATGTCCGCCAAATGCCCCTTTCATTTCCTCCCACCAACTTTTGGGATGACCAAACCAGGCTGCGCGCATTTGTGTGGTCAAATCCTTGTGCGCTTGCATTTTACCGGCCTTCGACTGGTGTAAATTGGTCATAACTGAAGCGCTTTCTTCTGCAATATTTCGGCTAGGCAAACTGAAACGCGATCTTGCTTCAACTTTTGCAGCAGCACCCTGGTCTGCAAAACTTACTAGTTTCATAGCCCCTTGCAAACCCTTGGCATTGTAGCTGGTGTCCATAGAGTGTTTGAGATTTTTTGCAAAATCCAATACATCCCCTTTGCCTTTCGCGAGTTGAGACAGATCCGTTCTCAATTGGTTGGCAAGTTTATCATCCACACTGCTATTGAGAAGCTTTTGAAAAAGCTCGACCCGGCCATAAATGGCTTGTGCACGCTCATTGCCGCTTTTGCAGCCGCCCATCGCAATCTCTTCACAAAAAAGAGAAAGCGTTTGGGTTAATTTGGCAAAATCGTGGCGCATAGGTAAATCGTAAGCCATCAAGGTTTTTAAGGCGTTTTTGGCATCATCGAGTACGGTTTCATCGGCATGAAGCGATGTATGAGGGCTTTTTTTCCACTCATTTTTAAGATTTTTTATGTCCTTAATGGCTTCTTTTCCTAATGCTGTGGAAGAAAAAGGCTTACTTATATATTCTGGTGATTGCAAATACGCTTTGTATTTATCAATAATTTTATCTATTTTGGTTGAATCCGTTCCCACACTGTCTTTTAAGGTATGCAGCATGGCGATTTCTGCCATCAGGGTGGTTTCACGTTGCCAGGTATTTCCATAGCCCAAGCGATCGCCATAGCCATTTACTGAAATGTTTTGGACAAAGCATAATACAGGGGTGTAATTTACATTTTTCTCTGCCTTGCGAAGTTGGCTTGCATTGTATTGGTGCGCACCCCCTAAAATATGTTGTGCACTTTCTGTCTGCAAGTTTTTTCCACGCAGATCATCCAGCCTGTCATTCAATGCAGTTAGGCTATTGTAAATGAAGGCTTTTGTACCGGAATTTGGCGATACATAGGCTGCTAATTTATAGTTATCCCTTATTGCCTCCAGCTTCAGCTTAACGTCATTCGCATAGTTTTGAAACTTATAGCCTTTGACCGCTTTAACAACCGGTGAAGGGGTACGAATTTGAATTTGTGCATTTTTATTGGCAACAATTTTTCCATTCTTGATTGGATGAACCATAATTTGTCGGTGCGCAAAATTACCACCTTGCTCACGGTGGTGGGACGTGTATTCTGTACCCTTCACAAGCGTTGCCAAATCTTGCTCGATGTAAAGAATATCATTGGGCGTGGCTGGGGTTTCTTCTGCAATGTGTTTTAAATTTTGTTCATTCTTTCTAAGCTTGTATAACTCAGCCTTTGCATGCAACACCATATTTTTCATCAAGAGTGTATGGGCTTTGGGGAGTATTTCTTTTCTGGCTTTATCAAGGACTTTATTGATTTTGGCAATGTTAAACGGTTTACCCTTTTTGTATTCCGCTACCAGCACTGCCGCGAAAGTGTTCATCACCTGTTTGTTTACTTCAATCATGGTGGCTTTGTGTGCTTTTTCCACGCCTGGATGCTCCAGCGTAAATGCTTTTTCATACACTCGGCTTGCAAGGGCTAAATGAAAATGAAATTCTTCCTGAAGGGAGATAACGCTTCCTCGGGGTTGTTGAAGATAGTGCTGGACTATTTCAATCTTACGCTTAGGCTGGTCTTCAATATTCGTATTAGGTACATCAGGCATTGCTTGAACGACTGATTCGATAAACGTCCCCTCTAGCCCTTTATCCATCTCAACATCCAAACTCACCGTTGTTGAAGTCGTAACGTGAGACGTCTCATCGACATAAGGTATTTCAACCAAAATGCGGCCTTGTGGATCAAAAACTGGATTCGTAAGCGTTTCCACCACGTCATTGGCCTCAACCAATATCGCATCCATGTATTCGCTTTGATCTTTCGCTATCGCTTTGAGCACTTCATTTACCATATCCGCACCTTTATTGGTTCTCAATCTATATCTAAGTATAATCGATATAAGATTAAGGGATCATTAAGTGCAAAGTTTAAGCAAATAAAGCGTTTCTCTTCTATAATCAAAGCAGGATTTATTGGACAGGAGCCTCCTATGCTTGAGCCTAAAACGGTAAGTAACGGGATTGTGGCCGGTGTGTTTTCGGGCGTTGTGCTCGCTTTTTTTATTCTATTGGGCGGCATGACGGAGACTTTGGGCAGTCTTATTAATATGCCCAATAAACTCGGCGGGTTGCTGGTGCATTTTCTTATTAGCATTGTCGCAGGGGTTGTATTTGCCTTAAGTCTGGGACGCCCCCTCCACTCTTTTGGGTACGCGTTTGCAGCAGGCCTTGTTTTTGGCCTTTTGATGTGGCTTATTGGCCCTCTGACCTTGTTTGCCCCCATTACAAACCATGCCTCTTTTACGGCCTTGTGGAATATGACAGGGGTGCAATCCACTCTGCATTCGCTTTTTGGTTATCTGCTTTATGGAGTATCCCTTGGGTTAAGTTATGGCTTTCTTAAAAAAGGGAAATTGCATAAATTAAAGCGGGCAAAAGGCTAGAGCGCCGAATGGGGGTTAGTGCTACCTGTCAAAACTAAATGGGAGTGCTACTGGATGCATAAGGGTTTTTATTGTATTATCAGGCCTGCGCCGATTTGAAAATCAGCTTGCGGGCGCACATTGTGTGATACGTCACGCAAGGATAAATACGGCTAAAGCGGTAGGGCAACCTCCCTCCCCAAAGCATTTCGCACGCTGCAACTCCAGGGTTTTTTTTAAATGATTGAACTAAACGGGTTAACTAAATCCTACGCAGGCCACATGGCTTTAAAACACGTCGACCTGTTTATTCAGGAAGGGGAAATTTTCGGCATTATCGGGAAAAGCGGCGCGGGTAAATCCACTTTGTTGCGCTGCATGAATTTGCTCGAGCAGCCCGATGCGGGCGATGTCATTGTGGATAACGAGCTGCTCACGCAACTCTCCCCTGCCAAGCTTCGCACAGCCCGCCATAAAATGGCGATGATCTTTCAGCATTTTAATTTGCTTGCTACCAAAACCGTTTACGAGAACATTGCCCTGCCCATGCGCATACAAGGGCTTTCTGAGGAACAGATTCAGGAAAAAATTGAGGAATTGCTAGCCTTAGTTGAATTAAGTGAAAAAAAAGAGGCTTATCCGCACCAGTTAAGCGGTGGGCAAAAACAACGGGTGGCCATTGCACGGGCTTTAAGCTGTTCGCCTAAAATTTTGCTGTGTGATGAGGCAACCTCAGCGCTTGATCCCGAAACCACCGGCTCCATTCTTGAACTCCTTAAAAAAATCAATGCCTTGTATGGCATCACCATCGTCCTTATTACCCACGAAATGGAAGTTATTAAACGCATCTGCCACCGGTTAGCGGTTATGGAAGCAGGGGAACTGGTCGAAATTTGCCCCTTAGCCCAAGTCTTTTCCAAAGAAAATTCGCTCGCGCGCGCCATGCTGTATGCCCAGTTAAGCCCGCAATTGCCCGCTTGCCTGCAGGCCCACTTGTCACCACAGCCCACAAGTCGACCGATACTGCGTTTGTTTTTTCAGGGGGAGGCAGCAACAGTCCCTTTTATTAGTGAAACCAGCCGCCAGTTGCAGGTTAATATTAACATCCTCCTTGCCAACATTGATCGCTTTGACACCATCACTTGCGGCGTTATCGTGGTTGAACTGGAAGCCAACGAGGTACTTGTGGAACGCTTCATTGCCCGCTGCAAGGAATCCAATTTATCCGTGGAGGTTTTAGGCTATGTCACTGCCGATATTTTATGATTTACTCCTGGCCACGAGTGAAACCCTCTACATGGTCATAGCCAGTACTTTTTTTTCGGCTCTGCTCGGTTTGCCCTTGGGCACGCTTCTTTTTACCAGCAGCAAAATCAAGCCGCACGCAGGAATCAGCCGCTTTATTTCCGGTTTTATTAACATCTGCCGCTCGATTCCTTTTATCATTTTATTGGTCGCGTTAATCCCCCTCACCCGTTTATTGGTTGGTACCTCCATTGGGATTCATGCGGCGATGGTTCCCCTTACTTTGGGTGCCACGCCTTTTTTTGCCCGCCTCGTTGATAATGTGTACCGAAACCTTCCGCAAGGTTTAATTGAGGCAGGCTTTTCAATGGGGGCCACAACCTGGCAAATGATTCGCTTCATTTTGTTACCAGAAGCCTTCCCAGCGCTTATTCAAGCGGTTACAGTCACCGCCATTACTTTGGTAAATTACTCTGCAATGGCAGGAACTGTGGGCGGTGGCGGGCTAGGCGATTTGGCTATTCGCTTCGGGTACCAGCGCTTTAATGTCACGATAATGGTTGCAACCGTTGCGATTTTAATTATCATTGTGCAGTTATTACAAATGGCAGGCGACAGGCTGGCAAGCCATTATTCACGTAATTAATGAGGACTTTTATGCGTTTTTTAGCGGTATTTTTATTGATAACCAGTTTGGTTGCTTGCAGCAAACCCTCTCCTGACACCTTAACCATTGGTACGATTGCAGGGCCTGAAACCGACCTGGTGGAAGTGGCTAAAGAAGTGGCGCAAAACCGCTATGGGCTTACTATAAAAATCGTGGAATTTAACGATTACAACCTGCCCAATGAGGCCCTACAAGACGGCAGCCTGGATGCCAATATCTACCAACACCTGCCCTATTTGCAATCCGCCATGCAAGCGCATGGGTATACTCTGGAGCCGATTGGAAAAACCTTTGTTTATCCTACAGGCGTTTACTCTAAAAAACACAAAACCCTGGCAGAAATTCCGAAAAAAGGCGTGATAGCTATTCCAAATGATCCCAGCAATGCAACGCGCGCCCTGCTTTTATTGCAGCAATCCGGATTAATCCGCTTGAAAAAAGGTGTGGTCGTTTCTTTAGCCGCAATCATAAAAAACCCAAAGCAACTCACCATAAAAGAACTCGATGCAGCCCAATTGCCGCGCATTCTTGAAGACGTTGATGCCGCTGTCATTAATACTACCTTTGCCCTTCCCGCAGGGCTTTCGCCTGCGCACGATGCCATTTTTGTTGAGGGTAAAAACTCCCCTTTTGCGAACTTGATTGTTATTCGCAATGACAGCGCTAAAAAAGCGCAACTAGCAAATTTTGTCAAAGCAATGCATTCGGATGAAGTACGGGCAAAAGCCAGAGCGCTTTTTGGAAGCAATGCCATACCTGCCTGGTAATAATAAAACAAACAGGATGTTTTTTAGATGGATGAGAGTGAAGACTTAGCGCTAGAGATTTTATACACTATATTAAGTTACCTGACAGTCAAGGAGGTAATTCAACGCTTGCCTGTCTCAAAGGATTTTCTAGCCGTGGGCTTTAAACTGCTTGGTAATAAAGCGGTTCAAGGGAATGTCACGGCAAAACACTACTTGCTTAATTACCTTAAAACCGGCTACACCTCGCCTTATTTTTTACAGCAGGTTGACTCGAACCACTTCAACCTCTTTTTAACCAGTCTATTAAACAATCCAAAAAATAAAGAAGAAACCTTAATAGCACGCACTATCCAACTGCACCTTGCCTTGCAAAATAAATTACTCCTTTCCCTTGAAGTGATGAATGCCGCATTACTCCAGTTAAAGCGTTTTTGCCTTGAATCAAAAACCCACTTCCCTGCTTTGTGGGCTTTTTCGTTATTATTTCAGGGAAATAAAGCCCAACTGAACGCCTTATTTACTCAAACCAATCAAAGTCTGGAGTGTCACCTGAAATCAGGTAAACCCCTTAGCGTTTTTTTGAAGCATCTCATTCAGTCAATTAACCCCAAAGAAGATTGGTATGGCAGTGTCAACAAAGTGAGAGCGCTTAGTTATTTTCTTCCCAAACTATCAACCAAACAAAAAAAAGATCTACTGGACGTATTAATCCCTTCTTTATTTTCCAAATACTTTGTTAGAAGCTACCTGAGGCAAGACTCGCCCTTTCAGTTTGTTATTGCTTTATGTATCCGGCAAATAGTAACCACGCTAAAAGCCG
Organism: Tatlockia sp.; assembly: GCA_041659885.1. Lineage (GTDB taxonomy): Bacteria > Pseudomonadota > Gammaproteobacteria > Legionellales > Legionellaceae > Tatlockia. Next base: position 46,900 of record JBAZXN010000004.1, on the reverse strand, counting down.
CTACCTCCGTTGGATACCAACGCAATCTGATTACCCGATTTATAAAAAAGGCACGGATTAGCAATTACAATGAGCTTTATTCCTACCATATTAAAGACATGCTTCCTCTCATCCTCTTTTGTGCAAAAAACAGTACCAGGGAGGAGCGGCAAAAACTCTTTAGTGTGATAATGCCTTCTGCTCGGGTTATGAAAAATAAACATCGAAAACACAGTATGATAAGTTTTATGGTGACGGCCGCACTGACTTACTACCGATTCGGTTACACCGAAGAGGCTGAGAAAATGGGCTTGCAACTGACTCCACTCATTCCTGAGTTATTGACGCTCTTTGAAGAAGACATCAACCGAATCCTGCTAAACGAACTGCAGGAGTTAGGGTATTTCATCGACAACCCCAATTCAAAATGCGCTAAACTTTACCAGGCAATACAGGAAATTTATCCTTATCTGCTAGAAAAAATGGGAGCGGTGGAAACAACAGGTAAAGCGCCTCTCCTGCTCGCTCCTGCACAAAACAATAACTCAAAAGAATACCAAAAGGTATTAGAGGAATTATTTGCAGTAAATCCCATCTCCCTGTTCCATATCCAACCCACTCAGAGAGCAGAGCCTTCGGGCGAACTATTTGTTACTCTGCAAAGAAAACCAGCTCCTTACCATCAATATAAATTCTATGCAAACAAAGAACTCGGAAAGGCCAACGCCCCCCAACAGCAAAAAACCACGTCAAGGTCTGAGATAATTGCATTCATCCATGCCCTGCAAGGGGTTAACGAGCCGCAACGAAGCGAGCGGTTAAAAGCGTACCTACCGATTATAGCCAAGGACAATAATCTCATCAGGCACCTTATAACAACCTGTATCGCTTTAATTCCTGAGGAAGAGAGGGACACCTTTGTTCTTAGCCAAATCGACAAACTCAGTGTGACCAAGTTATCAAACCTTAAACCGCTAATTGCTCTATTTCCAGACAAACAAAAACAGTATTGCGAAAAACTGCTTGCTTTATCTCCTAAATTAGTCAACCACATTTTCTTTTTTAAAGAGGACAGCATTAGAACGATAGCCCGGTATGCTCACCTACTCGATTCGGCGCAATTGGATGTATTTGCCAATCAATTGTATTATTTTTTAGGTAACTCCTCACCGTATTACGGTGATATATTAGCGAATATTGCGCAAGAGCCTGTCTTTGACTTATTACTTACACGCTATCCCGCTCTTTTTTTAAAACTCTATGATCAAAGCGACTTTTTGCGTTTTAAAATTTTAGGGCTTTTTATTACAAACTATCCCCTTTTCAGCAGGAAAATCCAGAACAAAATCCTTCAGGTTATCGAACCAATCCAACCGCAGGACAACGCTTCTTTCACGCCTTACACCAGTGAAATCACGGCAGAGAGTAAAGTGAATTACTTTAAAAATATACTGCCGGCTGTCAATGCACTGCAAATTCCCGCCTCGCAGTTAATGCAGAATTTAACCTGCTGGATGCAAGGGGAGCCTGAGCCTCTGCTGCGCTTTATAAAAACCAACAGGATAGCGTGTATTGAGGAAGTCGCAAGTGACGATTCCATTTATCAATCCCTGGTATTTTGCGAGGCGGTTGCTGCAGAATTTTTTAATCTGCCAAAAATTCAACAAAAAAATAAATGGATTGCAGAAGAATGGGAATGGGGTATTGCCTACTTTACATTACCCCTCTTTCGAAACGACTTACTTAAACCGCAAGCGTTTGAAGAAGCATTGATTAAGGCTATTCTTCCCTATACCAACCCCTTTGGGTTAACCGCTTTACAGGAAAAAATGCGCCCGGCATTGCAACAGTTTGTAAAAGATAGTTTGTTTGAACGGAATGCCGCTGTGACCCCCATTCTTTTAAAACACATGAATCTTCTCACCGCGTTATTTAAAGTAGCGGATGTCAAAACGCTTGTACTACACCTTTTGGAAGAAACGCTCCTGGAAGACAATGAACAAGACGTTCTGTGGCATAAGCGCAGTATTGGCCGATTAAAAACATTACTTGAAACCCAGGATGAGAACGCATTAATGCATTTTTTCAACTCAAGCAATGGCTGTTATCGATTTAGACCTATCTCCCCCTTTGAGCATTTTATGCAAAAAATAAGGGACATTCCACGAAACGATTTAATAGGGTCCTACGACTTTTCTGAAAACATTATTGACCTGAGGAACATTGCCCAGGGTATATAGGTCAACAGCCCCTGGAGCGCCGAATGATTTTATACTGTTTGTTTGATCATAAAGTAGGTTGGGCCTTGGCCCAACGGGACAGAGCAAGGACAAAACCTGGTTTGAGCCAAGGCTCATAGCCATCGGGCTAAGGAAACAGAATCTCCTCTCCACCGTGCGCAGCACGGGGGGAGAGAGTTAAAGTGAGCGGGATAAAAATAAGAAAACAGGATCCCCTCTCCACCACGCTCAGCACAGGGGGAGAGAGTTAAAGTGAGCGGGATAAAAATAAGGAAACAGAATCCCCTCTCCACCACGCTTAGCACGGGGGGAGAGAGTTAGAGTGAGCGGGATAAAAATAAGCAAACAGAATCTCCTCTCCACCGTGCGCAGCACGGGGGAGAGAGTTAGAGTGAGCGGGATAAAAATAAGAAAACAGAATCCCCTCTCCACCGTGCGCAGCACGGGGGAGAGGGTTAGGGTGAGGGGGATAAAAATAGGGTCGCGTAGCGATTCATTAATTATTTTTGGTGGGTATCGTTTTATTTTAAAAACAAAAAGGAATCACTAGCGTGATGAATTTTTTTACCCCCTCACCCTAACCCTCTCCCCCACGCTGAGCGTGGTGGAGAGGGGATAAAATTTATTCCTGGCCTGATGGCTATGGAAATAGAATCTCCTCTCGACCACGCTCAGCACAGGGGCAGAGAGTTAGAGTGAGCGGGATAAAAATAAGAAAACAGGATCCCCTCTCCACCGTGCGCAGCACGGGGGAGAGGGTTAGGGTGAGGGGGATAAAAATAGGGTCGCGTAGCGATTCATTAATTATTTTTGGTGGTATCGTTTTATTTTCAAAACAAAAAGGAATCACTAGCGTGATGAATTTTTTTACCCCCTCACCCTAACCCTCTCCCCCACGCTGAGCGTGGTGGAGAGGGGATAAAATTTATTCCTGGCCTGATGGCCATGGAAACAGAATGCCCTATCCCCTTTGCTGAGCGCGGGGGAGAGGAGATAAAATTTTTTCTCGGCCTGATGGCCATGGGCCTTGACCCAACAGGACAGAGCAAGGGCAAAACCTATGTTGGGCCGAGGCCCAACCTACATTATGGGTTTAATTTATGCCCATTGACGTGTATTTTCTCAAGTTAATGGGTGTTGTTTTAACTCATTCGGCGCTCTGGGAATTCTTATGCGAAAACGATTTGGTTAACGCATTTATTACTAACCAGGATATTTCTAATGAGTCAGAAAGGAATAATCAATTTCGATGTAACCTATGAAATATTGAACCGACTGCATTCCAGGCATTTAATTGCGGCGATGCCTACTTCAAGCTATTTTTTAGCAATTGGCTATCAACATCTTATCAATCGAGCCGTTGCAGGCGACAGAGGGGCAAAGCATTATTTGCTGAATTATATCAAATCCTGTTACGCCTCACCGCGATTTCTTCACTACATTAATCCGATTGATCTTAATTTATTTTTAAACTTTTTGATTCAGCAAAATAAACAAAAGAAAGCAACTACGTTGGCATTGGCTATCCAACTACGGCTAGGTTCAGAAAAAAAAATAGTGCTTTCTCCAGAACTTTTTGAAACCCGAATGCAGCAACTCAAAAGCTTTTACTTAAATCAGGAATCCTACAAAAACTTTTTTGCAATGCGGGCCTTACACCATGTCTTTGAACAAATTCCTGCTTCATTTACACCTGTAAATCAAACCAGCCCGGCTTCTTTTGAAAAAAAAATAGCCCTTCACCAAAGCTATAAAAAAACAATAGCCTATTTAATCAGAGAAACATGCGAAACAAAGAAAAAAAAATACGATAATGCGTATATCAAAAAAAGAATTCAGGCAATCAGTTATTTTCTTCCTGATCTTTCCGAAAAACAAAAAAATAGACTGCTAAATTATTTAGTTTCTCGCTTGCTCGATGAAAAATTTGTGTTAAAGAATTTCCGAAAAAAGAACACGCGCTTTGATTTGTTGCTTGCTTTTTGCATCAAATATTTGTTTTCTACCATGGCTAAGCGTTCTTCCGAAATGTATCAACAATTGCTTATTCGCAAAAATGGGATATTGTGTTTTAACAATTTTAAAATAGCCCAACACCACCATTATTTGAAAATCATTTTTCCAATTTATATGACCTGCCTTGAGCAGAGTAATTTAACACAGCAAGCTGATTTTTTTAATAACATAATAAAGCAAATAGGAACCAGTAAAAAGAAAGCCATTCAAAATTCCATGACAAGCTTTATGATTACGTTCGCAACAACCTGTTATCGCTTTGGATATATCGATGTGGGTCAGCAAATTTGTCTGCAGATAGCGGAATTTATACCGTATTTATCCTCTCTCTCCGGGCGACATATTAACCAGGAATTGCTTAATGAACTACATCAGCTAAATTACTCTATTAAGCCTGTGCTTTTACCATTGCATAGTGCTTTAAAGCAGGAGTTGACGCACCTTTTTGAAAAAACGAGCATGCAGGCTATTAAGCTCAAAACCCAATTGCTTTCTCTGCTTTACCATTATTATGAAAAAAAGGAATACCAATCTTACCTTACTCATTTTATCTCCCAGGCAAATGGTTTAAACGCATTACCCTTCCTAAACGCCAAGGATGCCTCTCTTTTAAAAAACAAATTTTTTACTTCACAGCCCGATGCAACCGAATTAATTAAACAGTTCCACTTTTTTACGCAAGCAGAGCGAAATGTCATTGCTCGGAACTGCTTACGCCCCATTAGCAAAGAAAATGCAGCACTTAATTATGGCTTTATGAAGAGATATCATGCGTATATCCCGGAAGCCAAACGGGTAAACTATTTTCGCCATAAAATTAATAGCGTAAATGAATACAATTACGATGATTACGAAGATCTTTTCGCCTTATTTCCCGATACAAGCAAATTATTTTGTGAAAAACTCCTTTCTATTTACCCACGGCTTAATAATGCACCTTACAAGTTGTGGATCTTTATCACGATAGCGCGATTCGCGCACCTGCTTGATCCAGAGAAACAAGCTTCCTTTGCTGGTCAAATAAATAATTTTTTTGATCAGGCAAAAAAGCCTTATAAGGCATTAAAACAGCTTGCAAATTTCCCCGCCTTCAAATTAGCCTTTACGAACCATTTTGATTATTTTTTAACGCTGCATTCCCTTGCTGTCGGTAACCCGGAGTTTCAATGTGAGTTAATACGCCAGTTTTCCCTTAATTATCCCTTTTTAAAGGAAAAGGATCAAAATACCGTGAAACAATTAGTTGATGAACTGATTGTTTCGGTTAAAAGAAGCCCAAAGAACAATATCCTGGCTCGCTCTGAAAGTAAGCTCAATGTATTTCAATTAAAAAAATCGATAACTACAATTGACACAATGAGTGCTCTACCTCAATGGAAACAAGACCTGATTTCCTGGATGCAAGGCGATGCGATTCTTGATATTAACCGTTTAAAAAAGAATGCTCCATACCATGCAGTCAATAAGGAAATGGAACAGTGGTTTATGGCTTTTGCAGCGATTGCTCACCAATTTTTTGGTTTGGAACCCCTTACCTGCGCTCAAGAAACCCTGTGGGAAAAAGAAGACTTTATCAATCAGGAGTGGTGTCTTGCGTATTTGAAATTAGCACTTTTTCACCAACGCAAGATTAGCCTTGACCAATTCGAGTACGCATTAAAACAGGTGTTATTGCCTTTTACCACGCCCGAAGAACTAACCCCTCTGCAAAAAAACATGCGCCTGGATTTACAGCAATTCATCAAAACCCTTCTCTTTGCCAGACCCTATTACATTACAGCAACGCTTCTTCAGTGTTTTAATCACTTTTATGACTTATTCGAGTTAAGGGGTAAAAACCTGGTCTTTCATTTGTTAGAGGAGGCGTTAAATCAGGACAATGCACAGGATTTAATTTGGCATAAACGAAGCATCGCCACCTTAAAAACCTTACTTGAAAAACACGATGAAAAAGGACTCTCTCTTTTTTTCAAACCATACCAGCCAGGGTATGTAGTGAGCAACAACCCCCTTCCACCCTTTGACCATTTCATGCAGAAAGTAAACGATATCCCGCGCGATTATTTGATTGATCCCTATTATTTTTCGGAAAATATTGTTGATTTAGGCTCGGCAATACTTAAGTATAGTGATTTAAAATTTAAATGACCTAAGTACGTCATCCCGAACACAGTGGGGCTCCTTAAGTACGCTCAATACCACTCCCGGAGATCCCTCACTGTGTTCGGGATGACGGTCATTTAAAATGTAATCGACTAGATTAACACTTGCCCTAACGCATCCCGTACCGCAGTGGGCTGCGGTACATAGAAACGCACCAAAAGCCTGGTTTTTCACCTTTTCAGGATTGCAGCATTCGTTGGGGTCAGGCCACAATTTTTGGCATTTTTTCTTAATAGATGGCTTATAGAAGGATGGACATAGTTTCCGGTAACTTCCTTATCGAATAATTTATCATAAATCGTAGCCAATGCACTGCTCTTTTTCGTAAAAATACGCACTGTTCCGTAAGGATTCATATCACCCATCCCTTGTTCGTTTTTAAGGCCGCTGCTAACGAACATCACGATTTCCAGACGGTTATTCTGGCCAAATAGCTTTTGTAAAAGCAGATGCATTTCATCGGTTGTAGCAGAAGTTACGTCAACAACACAAAGCCTGTCGTTTTTCATTAACTCTTTTTCCAAATTAACCGGTAAACTTTGTTTGCTATTACAGTGATTACGGTCAAAAAAAGTGAGCGTTGCTTTTTTGGTTGGCGATAATTTTTTGTATTGGGCAATAGGAATGGGATGATCTTTTAAAGCCGTTATTGTTTCATAATACATGTTATCAGCAGCAACTGAGAGATTTAGGGGATCAATGTGGTGCTGCTCTGCCAAATACCCCCGTGCAACAGCATACGTTAGTTGAATAGCCCGCATTCCAGTGGCCGTAATCATTTTCTTTGCGTAAATGGGAAGCCTCTCTTTCTCCCAAACGATTTCACCCTCCTCATCGGAATCCGAGCCACAACCGTCATCAATATTAGGAATATCTTGCGGATGAAAGATAAAATCATCCATGAGATATTCAAAAAAACAATGCAAATGGGTTGTTTTTTTGTGCTTTAAGACTCGCTCCACATCATCCACAGCACGAGGAGATATTGCGGTAAATTTTTTAACAAGGCTCCAAAATTCATCGTGGTTAATGGTTACTTCACTTACCCATTGATAGGTTTTTAACGAGTAATTCTCGATTATTAAAGACAAAGTATCATGAGATATTATTTTGAATTTTTGAAGTAATGAATCAATAGGAGTAACAAATACCTCAATAAAGTGGGAATTAGTTTGAAAAATTTTTTCAACAGGGTATTTTAAAAGTCCATCAAATAACTGATCGCTGAAATATTCGATAGTGAGGGATTTTCTAAAAATTTGACTTGCAAAGGAACAACCCTTTCTGTCCCCGGGTGCCCAAAGCGTGTCCCAAAGCGTTTCCTTTACCGCAATGTTGCTCTTTTTTTTCGTGGAATTGTATTTCTCCAAGGTATTCGCAAGGTCTTGCGAAGCAAAAGGTCGCTTAAACAGGCTGCTATTATTCACCATTTTTTGCAAATACAGAATCCCATCACTTAGGCAATCCATATATTCTCTGGGACATAACCCTACAGAAATGCGCAAACTTTCTACGCAATCAGCAACCGATGGTCGCAAGTGGCCAAAGCTTGAGCGCCTGATGAGTTCAATATTGATGCCACGTTCATACGCTAATTTATTGACTATCGCAATATAATAAACGCTTAAAAACTGAGTCCATGTGGAGTAATTTTTTTCAGCGGCAGGCTTTGGGAAATGCAATAACACACAGGTGTAATCGTTATCACAATTCAGTTTAATAGTGTGTAAATGTCCTCGTGTCCGTTCAACGAGGTAGTTTGCCATGTCTTTCTGCCAGCAAAGCAGATCATTATATAAGGTCCCAGGAGCAATTATAGAATCCGGATTATTCTGAGGCTCTACTGCTTCCTTATAAGGATTAAAATGAAAGGGATTATAAAAATTTCCAGTTTTTGGAAACATTCTTTCTTTAATTTCACTCTGGTTTCCCTTAAATATAAATTCTGTTTTTTTCACTTCATGTAAATGTTTACTGTCACTGCGGTGGTAGCTATTGAATTGAGCAAGTGCCCGCATTGGGTAAAGAGAGCCAAATCGTGAATGAAATTCACTGCGTGGAAATTGCGTTTTTTTTGTTATTTTGGGCAAAAAATAATGAAATTGGTTGTTATCATCCGTCCAGGTGAACGGATAATGCGGTGTATTATCAAGCTGAGTGATAGGCATATTAACTTCTTAGTGTAAAAATAAGGCATTGTAACACAGCGTTTACACAAACCATTGCACAAAAAATACCGGTTGCAGGCGACCAGACTACCTCGTTTAAAAGACCTTTGGCCTACAATTGAAATTCTGGACAATCGCTAGTACTTAATCTTTCTTTAATGATTCAGTGGTATACTTTACTTAGTGTCAATCTTTTTAAAGGTGAATCATGGCAGGTCCAATTCTTCATGACTACATTGAGGCAATGCATACTAGTCAGAAAGCGGCTTGGGTAGAAAAATACGAAGGCAGCATTAAAGACATTAAGCAAGTCCGAGGTGGGCAAACTTTAAATGAATACAAAGACAAACGGATTAAAGATGCCAGTGGATTTAATGACATTTCAGTGGGGGATACCACATTAGGTGCAAAGCTTGCTCTGCCAGCGGCTGCGGCAGCCAAAGCTCATTTTGATGAAGCACTAAAATTAACAGATCCTACGAATAATGCCATAGCGGCTTTTAATGCGCGCTTTTCCCACCTGACACAACTCGTTGCCAGTGAGCCCAATAAATGGAAGCATAACACGGTGGGTTCCTATATTCTTGAGCAAAAAGGGGAAGCCGTTGCCGCCATTAATGCCCAGCACCTGGCAGAAACCAATGCGCTCAAAGAAAAGTTTGACAATCCAGCTTCTAAAGCAGAATTACTACAAGGTCTTGGTTACGACGAGACACAATTAAACAACCTGAAAACCCAAATGCTTGGAAAGCTTGATAAATCGCAAAAAGAGGAATTGGCCAAAGCAGAGAAAACGCTCACTGCTATTTCCAATGGACATTTTTATGCCATGAAAATTGCCTTTGAGCGCATTGGTTACATAGCCGATCGCTACGAACGCAGTAAAAAAATGAAACAACAGGTCGATCAATTGCGGGAAGTCGCGCCTGGTGTGGGGGCTAGTAACGAGGGCATCATCGGTTCAGATAAGTTTAAACATATCAACGTAAAAGATTTAAAAACAGATGAAACCATCAATGGCAATACTATCTATGTTCAGGAAGACGGAACCTGCTCGGTCAAACTAAACCGCCTCTTTCTTACTGAACGGAAAGCCTATGGCGATATGGCAAGTTTAGCGCAGCGTCTTAAAGCGGAAGGCCATACCACCATTACCACGGATATCCAGTGCAAAGATCCCAAAAAAGCCGAGGAATTAGGCCGCAAAGCATACGAAGCGGCTATCAGAGCAGGGTTTGATCCTAAAAAAATTACGATTGTCGTGAATGGCGAAACCAAATTGCAATTTAATAACAAAGGGGCTGTAGAGAAAAACGAGTTATTTAAAACCGATCCGCTCCGATTTAACAAAGCCCAGAAACTTGGCGCGCAAATCGCCAAAACAATGGATGATAAAGTCAGGAAAACACCTACTCAACTGGCGGCTCTCAAGGCGGCAGTTCAGACACTGCAAAATCAAGGGCAAGAGCAAGGCCTCGTTCAAAATCAAAACCAGGAGGCAGGACAAGGCCCAGGTGAGGATCAACATCAAGATCAAGATGAAGATCAAGAAAATATTATCCATCATCAGAACCCTGTCTAAAGAACAAACCGTTAGCCCCCTCTTTTTCACAAAGAAGGGGCGCTTTAAAAATCACCTGACCCACTTAAATTTTGCTGTTCCTTCCTTTCATTTTCTGTTAATTTGATAGAACTTATGCGAGAGGGAGATTTGCAATGAGAGCAAAACGTTTGGATGAGTCGGATACAGAAACCAATCAGCGCGAGGGCAAGGAAGGCCCCAACGACTTGAACATAAAGCTTGAAAGACGCCGACGCATTGAAGATATCGTAGAAGAAAAACGCCTGCGCGAAGCACTGGATGAGTTCGACTTATCCTTTTAATAGTGGCACAGAATACACATCAAACCGCACTACCTTACCAGGCATGCTGAATGCAGAAGGCATTAAGGGTGCGGCTTGCTGCGGCCATTTGACAACGACCCGTTGTAAAGCGCGGGTCAAGGCAAGCTCTAACAAACCCAGCGGATTTTCATCTGGCCCTAAAAGGGCTTTAAGTACCTGCATGTCTTTTTTGACCAAAGCCGATTTTTGCCGTTCGGGATGCATGGGATCAATATAAATCACATCAGGATACAAATCAGGCGTTAAGGCATTGAGGTAAGAACAGGCATCCATTTCGCACAATTGCAATTTTAAGTTGGCTTTAGCCCGCTCGTCTTGACGATTGAGGGCATCTCTTAATAATGCGGCCATAATGGGTTCTCGCTCAAGCATGAGCACTTCTGCCCCAAAACTGGCTAACACCGCCGCATCCCTTCCCCAGCCTGCGGTTGCATCAAGAATGCGTAAACCCGGTTTGGGTTTGCATGCGCGGACAAGCCCCTGTTTTTTTCCGGCATCCCGGCGTTTTTGCCAGGTTTTACTGGAAAAATCCGCAAACAGAGGGGAAAACGAATCCACTTTGAGCACAAGCCTTTCGCTTGTTAAACACAACTGGTAAGGCGCCTGGTTATCAACAGCCACCTTTAACTGGCTGGCAAGGCTTGCCGCTTCCAAAGCCTGTGACTCGTCTTCAAAGCCCACTGCAAACTGCTTAATCATGCTGAGCCAGCCAATTATCAACACAAAGCGCTAATGAATCAAACACCGGCACGTGCTGGTAATTTTTTAAGCTATCCCTATCGGTCATGGGCGATAAAACCACCATAGGGGCAGCACCCACCGCTAAAGCCGCTTGCACGTCAGAAACTCTATCGCCAATAAATGGAACATTTTGGATTGGACTCTTTAACCGTTCGCCAAGAGCTAACAACATTCCAGGCTCGGGTTTACGGCAAGCGCATCCGCTTTCAGGCAGATGAACACAGTATTCAATCGCATCGATATTTCCGCCGGCTTCCTGCACTAAAGCATGCATTTTCCCATGAATTGCCGCAAGCTTCTCTTCATCGTAATACCCGCGCGAAATTCCTGACTGGTTCGTGGCAACACCAATGCGGTAACCGGCCTCGGTTAAACGGGCAATGGCTTCAATGCTGCCTGGAACCGGAATAAACTCTTCCGCGGATTTAATGTAGTTCCAGGAATCCTGATTAATTACCCCATCGCGATCCAGAAGAATGATTTTATTCATACGCTTAATTGCAAAAGTGAAATATCCGCAACCCCTTGTAACAGGTGCTGCAACCGAGCCAACAGATTTAAACGGTTCGTTTTAAGGGCAATATCCTCCACCATCACCATGACTTGCTCAAAAAAGGCATCCACAGGGGTGCGTAAACTCGCCAGTTGATTTAAAATTTGACCGTAATCCTCGCGGGCATAAAGGGGTTTTAACCGCTCTTCCAGCGCCTCAAGGTGCGAAACCAAAGCCTGCTCCGCCCCCTCTTCCAGCAATTTTTTATCCAACGTTTCGCTTAAAACCGCTTTGCCTGCCTGTTGCAAAATATTGTTTACGCGTTTACAAGCCTGCGAGAGCGAAGACGCTTCCGGCAGGTTGATAAACGAAACGAGCGCATGAATGCGCTTGTCAAAGTCGTATAGCTCCTCATTCTGACGCGCTTCAACTGCTGCAATAAAATCCGCCCGAAAACCTAAACTTTGATAATAAGAATGCAACCTGTCCAGGATAAACGGTTTCAACTCGGCACACTGGGTGTGGGCTTTCGGTAATTTATCACCAAAGGCCCTGAGCGATGCATGAATGAGATCAGTCAAGGATAAAGGGGATTTGGTTACCAACAACATACGCACCACGGCTAAGGCATGACGGCGCAGCTTAAAGGGATCTTTCACGCCCGAAGGTTTTTGGCCAATGGCAAAAATACCGACCAACGTATCCATCCTGTCTGCAAGCGATAACGCCAACCCCAAAGTCGTGTGCGGGATAGAATCGGCTGCAAAGCGCGGCAGGTATTGTTCTTGCAGGGCAAGAGCGACGGCTTCCTCCTCGCCATCGTGGCGGGCATAATAACAGCCCATAACGCCCTGAAGTTCAGGAAATTCACCGACCATACCCGTTAATAGATCGCATTTGCCAAGCAGTGCTGCTCTTTTAGCCTGTGGCAATGCTAATCCTAAGGGCGCGCTCAAGTAAGCCATTAATGCCTCAATGCGCTTTGATTTATCCGACAGACTGCCCAATTGATCCTGAAAAACAACCAGCTCAGTAGCCGGAAGGTAGGCACTTAAAGGGGATTTTTTATCCTGATTAAAGAAAAAAGCCGCATCGCTTAATCGGGCGCGCATGACTTTTTCATTGCCGGAAATGACTTGATTGGGGTTGCTGCTCTCAATATTCGCAACGGTGATAAAATAGGGCAATAATTCACCCTGATTATTTTGCAAGGCAAAACATTTTTGATGCGCCTGCATGGAAGCGATCAGTGCTTCAGCCGGTACATCAAGAAAAGATTGCTCAAACTGGGCAAGCAGCGCATTGGGCCATTCGACAATCGAGGTAACTTCATCCACCAAAGCCGCAGGCATTATCGCCTTGGCATTTTTACTGGTTGCAAGCGCTTGTATCTGCCCGCAAAGCGTATTGCGGCGCGTAGCAAAATCAACAATTACCTGGGCGTCTTGCAAAAGGTTTTCATAGTGCGCGGGCTTATCAATACGAATTGCTGAGGGATGATGAAAACGGTGGCCGTAACTGACATTGCCCGTTCGAACCCCTAGTAAGTCGCATGCAATGACTGACTCGCCAAATAACATCAAAGCCCAATGCACAGGCCGTACAAATTCCATTTCCCCCTTTCCCCAACGCATGGGTTTGGCAATAGGCAAGGTGGCCAAAGCCTCTGTAATAAAGGCAGGCATTAAATCGGCAACCTTTGCCCTTTGGCTCACCGACTCATAACAAAGCCACTCCCCCTTCTCCGTTTTGTTTACCGCCAGTGCGCTCACATCCACTTGACAGGATTTGGCAAAACCGAGTAAGGCTTGCGTGGGTTGCCCTGCTTTATCGTAAGCAGCGCTTAAGGCAGGCCCTCGGCGCACCGTGGTTTGGCCAGGCTGCTCAGAGGCCAACCCGCTGATTAATACTGCAAGGCGGCGTGGTGTTGCAAAGGCACGGATTTCGCAATAGGCAATTTGTGCTTTATCAAGCGATCCTGCTACATGCACCGCCAAGGCATTGGCTAAAGGCCACACCGCAGCCGAAGGAAGCTCCTCAGAGCCTAGTTCAAACAAAAAATCATTTACCATCGCACACCTTCAACACAGGAAAACCAAGCGCTTCGCGCGCCTCATAATAAGCCTTGGCAACGGCTCTTGAAAGCTGACGCACGCGCAAAATAAAGCGCTGTCGTTCAGTCACAGAAATTGCCTTCCTCGCATCCAGTAAATTAAAGGTATGCGAGGCTTTAAGCACCATTTCATAAGCAGGCAAAGGCAGGTTTAAGGCCACGAGTTTTTGCGCTTCCGCCTCATAGTGGTCAAATTGCTGAAACAGGAAAGCCACATTGGCATGCTCAAAATTATAAGCAGACATCTCCACCTCATTTTGGTGGAATACATCCCCGTAGGTGATAACGCCAAAAGGTGTTTTTGCCCAAGGCAAATCAAATAAATTATCCACGCCAAGCACATACATTGCGATGCGCTCAAGGCCATAAGTCAACTCACCGGTGACAGGTTTACACAAAAGCCCGCCGACTTGTTGAAAATAGGTAAATTGCGAGACTTCCATGCCGTTTTGCCATACTTCCCAACCCAGTCCCCAAGCCCCTAAAGTAGGCGATTCCCAGTTATCTTCCACAAAGCGAATATCATCCGCGAGCGGATCCACACCCAAGGCACGCAGTGAATTCAAGTATTTATCCTGAATATCCAGAGGGGAAGGCTTTAAAATGACTTGAAATTGGTAATAATGCTGTACTCTGTTTGGGTTTTCCCCGTAACGCCCATCGGTAGGCCTTCTGGAAGGCTGCACATAGGCTGCAGACCAGGGCTCAGGCCCAATGGCTCGCAAAAAAGTAGCCGGATGAAAGGTTCCCGCCCCGACTTCCAGATCGAGTGGTTGTAAAATAACACAGCCCTCGGCGGCCCAATACTGCTGCAGGGTTAATATAATGTCCTGAAAAGTGCCTGGTTTTTTCATACTTCTCTCTGTGGAAAAATCGCAACACAAGTGATCAGAGCATTTTCCACAAATACAGAATCCACGTCCAGCTTTGTGTGAAAGAATCGATAAAATTTAATCCGTTTTTTTACTTAACGAAGGGTTGCTCAGGAAATACCCCTCTGAAAAGAGGGGTATGGTCTCTCTTAAAACGGATTAGGAATTCGCTTTCTTAATCAACTCTTCCAGGGATTCCTGGCTTGCAGCGCCTGGAATAAAGGCAGGCGTGCTGTCTGCTTTTAATTTTCCGTCGGGTGTAGCTGCCACAATAAAGGCTGGCGTGCCCATTAAACGCAGTTTTTCAGCAAGCGCACGGTTAGCTTCCAGCGCATCCGTTACGGTTTTGCTGCTCATGTCGGTTTTCAGTTTATCCATATTAAGACCAACGGATTTAGCCGTTTCCATGATCATTTCATCATTTAAACGCCCTTCTTTCTGAATTAATGCTTCATGAAAAGGCAGGTATTTTCCTTGCATGGCAGCAGCAAGAGCGGCTTTTGAAGCAACATCTGAACTTTGGCCAAAAATGGGGAACTCTTTATATACCACACGAAGATTCGGGTTTTGCTTGATCAAAAGGCTAATAACCGGTGCCATTTTTTTGCAATGAATGCATTGGTAGTCAAAAAACTCGACCAGGGTAACATTTCCTTTGGGATTACCGACACTGGTTAAGGCATCAGAAAACAATTGGCCGGCATTTTCCAAAATGGCCGCTTTGGCCTGTGCCTGCATGTTTTGTTGTTGTTTTGCTTGCAGTGCCTGGGATGCTTCCAATAACACTTCCGGATTATTGATTAAATAGTCATGCACGATTTTTTCAATTTGTTTTTGTTGCGCGTCCGACACTGTACTGGTGCTTGAATCCACCGAAGTGGCATCGGCATACGATGCGGCCATCGCTGTCATGAGTGCTGTTGCAGTTAAAACTCTGGTAAATTTCACACTTTTCCCCTTTACAATAGTATCAAAATGATTAAGCCCACAAACACTAGCATCTGCTTCCCATAAATTCAATATACTTGTCACTTATGCTATTAACGCTCTGCTACCTGACAAATCAGGTTAAATTGGCATAAGCTAGCACCAGCCACTTTTCGCCATCTTCTGCAAATTTAACCTGCACGCGCGTATGCGCGCCTGCTCCTTCCACGGCCAAAATAACGCCCTGACCGAATTTGGCGTGATTGACGCTTTGCCCCAATTGCAACCCGGCTTCTCTGGCTGCCGTTTGCGCGGCTTTTTGCGGCATTGCGGGTTGAAAACGGGTATTGACCCGCACTTCGTCCAGTAATTCCTGGGGGATTTCGCGTAAAAAGCGAGACGGCCTGTGGTATTCTTCACGCCCGTATTGACGCCTGATTTCCGCATAGGAAAGTACCAGTTTTTCCATGGCACGGGTCATGCCGACATAGCACAAACGGCGCTCTTCTTCCAGGCGCCCAGACTCTTCCAGGGACAACTTACTCGGAAAAAGCCCCTCTTCCATGCCAATTAAGAAAACGAGCGGAAATTCCAGCCCTTTTGCAGCATGCAAGGTCATTAAATGGACGTAATTTTCATGTTCTGCCGCCTGCATCTCACCAGCCTCCAGGGAGGCGTGCGCAAGAAAAGCGGTTAACAACGGCACGGCATCCTCTTCTTCCTGCTCATAACGGAATTGTTTTGCCGCATTGATTAACTCTTGCAAGTTATCGAGCCGCGATTCGGTCTTGTCACCTTTTATTTTTGCAAAATGATCGAATAACCCGCTTTGTTTCAGCACGGCATCAATTTGCTTGTCCAAATCCATGTCGTTTGTTTGCAGGGTTAGTTGGTCAATCAACCCAACAAATTGAGTTAACGCGCTGTGTGCGCGCAAAGCAAGCGTTTTGGATAACAGCAAGACTGATGCCGCCTGCCAGAGTGAGATCTGCTGGTTTTTAGCCAATTCACGCAAGGCCTCCAGGGTTTTTTCGCCAAGCCCACGGGTGGGGAAATTGACAATGCGTTCAAAGGCCGTATCGTCATGGGGATTAGCCAGGAGACGCAGATAAGCCAAGGTGTCTTTCACTTCAGCGCGTTCAAAAAACCGTACTCCGCCATGAATGCGGTAAGCAATGCCTGCGCGCAGCAAGGCTTCTTCAATTACGCGCGATTGGGCGTTGGAGCGGTATAATACCGCCACTTCACTGGGATTGCGATGCCGCCCTATTTCAAGCGCTATCTTTTCACTGACAAAACGCGCTTCTTCCAATTCGTTAAAGGCGCTGTACACGGTAATTTTCTCACCGGCACTTCCGTTGGTCCATAAGGATTTCCCCATGCGGGAACTGTTGTTATTAATCAGGGCATTGGCCGCATCAAGAATGGTAGCGCTGGAGCGGTAGTTTTGTTCCAGACGGATGAGGGCAGCTTGCGCAAAATCTTTCGCAAATTGTTGAATATTTTCAACCTTTGCTCCACGCCAGCCGTAAATGGATTGATCGTCATCGCCAACAGCCATAACCGAGGCATTTTCGCTGGCCAATAAGCGGATAATGGCATACTGAATCGTATTGGTATCTTGAAATTCATCCACTAAAATGGCGAGAAAGCGGCGCTGGTAATGGCTTAGAATTTCCGTATTGTTCCTGAGCAATTCATGGGTTCTTAACAGAAGCTCTGCAAAATCAATAACCCCTGAGGTCTGGCAAACCTGCTCATAGGTTTGGTAAATTTTGGCCAGCGTTTTGGAGGGTCCGTAAGGAAGCACTTCGACTTGCGATGCGCGCTGTCCTTCATCCTTTCTGCCGTTGATAAAGGCCTGGGCTTGTTTAACCGGCCACTCTTCTTCATTCAGATTTAATGAAGCAATTACCCGTTTAATCACGCGCGCCTGATCTTCACTGTCTAATATATGAAATTGCTCAGGTAACTTCGCTGCCTCAAAATGGCGGCGCAACAGGCGATGGCATACTCCGTGAAAGGTTCCCACCCACAACCCTGCGGTAGACATGTTCAGCAAATTGCCTAACCGCGTTCGCATTTCAAGTGCCGCTTTATTGGTAAAGGTAACGGCTAAAATGGCATGGGGTGACATCTGGTGTTGCTCCATCAGCCAGGCGATGCGGCTAACTAATACCCGCGTTTTGCCACTTCCAGCACCCGCTAATATTAAAGCATTACCTAAAGGGGCTGTGACTGCTTCACATTGCCTTTCATTGAGTCCCTCAAGCAGGGCGGTATTTACCATACGATCTATCCAAACTAAAAAGAAGAAACTATTATACCCGTGATCTTTCAAAATGCTATTTTTGAAAGATCACGAGTATCTCTTACATTGAGCCGCTAAAGACAACGCGTTAACATCAATTGTTCTCTATCCAGTCCCTTATTGACAATAATTTCATTTAATTACACAATTTTTTATAAAAACTATTGTGAAGGGTTACCTTTTTGCGTTACTTTTGAATTAACCCATGCTGGATGGGTTAATTCTTCAATTGTCATTTAAGGATTAAATGCAATTGTTCAGTGCGCTTTGAGTCCACTGACGATTGATACGCTTTAGCAAAAGGAGGAGACATGGCTACAGGCGAAGTCAAATGGTTCAATAATGCCAAAGGATGGGGATTCATCATGCCTGAGGGCGGCGGTGAAGACATATTCGTGCATTTTTCGGCAATTCATGGCACAGGTTATAAAACTCTGGTTCCTGGTCAACAAGTCAATTTTGATCTGGAAAAAGGGGAAAGAGGTTTACATGCCTCCAATGTAGTTCCCTTAAATGAAGTGGCAGATGCCTAAGCGTTCTTAAGCATCCGCTAAAAGTCATGAAAAGGGGATGAAAGGGGAATTACCAGCCCTCGTTGGTTGGTTTTGGATACGGTTCCCCCCTGTCCTCTTTTGTTAGGGACTTTCGTGATGCGATTTTAAGAACAGCTCAAATGACCAAAGGTTTATTACTTCTCAATTTAGGCACCCCCGATGCGCCCGATTCGCGCGCAGTGAAACGCTTTCTTCGCGATTTCCTGACCGATGCCCGCGTGATCGATTTACCGGCTTTTATACGGTATCCCCTGGTTTATGGCGCAATCCTTCCCTTTCGCACCCCAAAAACCGTGAAAAACTATCAAGCTATCTGGACAAAGGACGGCTCACCCTTATTACGCTATAGCCTGGCATTGCAAGCCAATTTGCAAGAACAACTTGGATTGGAATGGAAAGTGGCGCTGGGTATGCGTTATGGCAATCCGGCACTTTCCAGCGCGTGGCAGGCAGTCAAAGGCTGCGAGCAAGTGACTATCCTTCCTCTTTACCCGCAATATTCCTCTGCGGCAACCGGCTCCTCAATAGAAAAAATACTGGGGCTAGTTGCGCGTGAGAACACTATTCCTTCCTTGAGGGTAATTGCAGAGTTTCACCAGCATCCGGGCTTTATCAACGCGCAAGCCGCATTAATCAAACCGCAACTGGAATGCAATGACTATTTTTTATTCAGTTATCACGGCTTACCGGAGCGGCAACTCCAAAAAGGGGATTGCTATAAAACGCAGTGTTATGCAACCAGTGAGGCGCTTGCCAAAGCGCTTGGCTTAGAGAGCAGCCAGTACGGCACCTCGTTTCAATCCCGTCTTGGAAAAACCCCCTGGATTCAACCCTATACAGACGCGGTTCTGCCTGAATTAGCAAAAAAGGGCATTAAGCGCCTTGCCATTGCCTGCCCTTCTTTTGTATCCGATTGCCTTGAAACGCTGGAGGAAATAGGAATTGGTGCAAAACAACAGTGGCAGGCTTTAGGTGGCGAGCACTTTACTTTAATTCCTTGTGTTAATGCCAGTGCACTTTTTGTGCAAGGTCTTGTTGAAATCATTTCCTAAGGCAAAAAAGGCTATCAAGGCTGGGGTAGTCTATAAAAAATACAAAAGAGATCGCAGAAATATCAACAGAACCATTTCAATACTGCAATCAAATAGAGGAATAAAACCTGTTAAAACATGGCAAAACTTTTTTTTTATGCTATAGAACATAGATAGCGTAATATTATTGAGGTGAGCATGCCTAACAAACAGTTTTCAGAGCGATTGAACAAGGAGCTGGATGCGATTGAAGCGCCCTTGCGAATTGATGAGCGGGTTGAGGTGTTTGCAAAGCTTATTAAAATTCCAAAATTTAAAGCCGATGCCCTCTTAAATGGCGCCACCCTACCTGATCAACTGCTGCTTGATAAAATTGCCGCGGAGTTTCAAGTAAATCCGGACTGGCTCTTGGGTAAGAGTGAGGAGCGGCATAACAAAACAAGCTAATCCCAATCGCTGGAGTCTTCTGTGGGAAGCTCTATTTCATTCAAATCCTCAAACAGGGCAATGTGAAATAAAGCATCCCCTGCATTGACAAGAGGGATATTGGTTTTACCAATAATGGCGCCTGCATAAGGGCTATTTAAGTGAAATTCATTATTCCCCAGTGGGTCAACAAGTGCCTGATTTGCGGCGCTTTTTGGAGCCTTCGGATAATTTGAACCCCATTTATCTCATCCCCATGAATCGCTGCGGTGATAAACAGGGGGGTAGACCCTTCTTTTTACCATGCACCACATAAACGGGGATTTCAAGGGTTGTGGGCGTGCGAAGCATGGCTAGCGCCAATTTAACGCAACGCGGCTCCCCTGCCTTTAATGGTTTCATTTGCAATCGTAATTGGCTTTCTGGTGGTCATCCCTGGAACCGTTGATTAATGCTTTTAGGTTTCGCATTTTTTTCAATGTATTGGATAATTTTAGCAGCAATATTCACATGTGTTGCTTTTTCTATCCCTTCAAGACCCGGGGAGGAATTAATTTCAAGAACAAGGGGACCATGGTTTGAGCGAATCAAATCAACGCCGGCAACCTTCAAGCCCATGGTTTTGGCCGCATTAATTGCAATTGCACGCTCTTGTGCTGACAATTTTACCTTGGATGCGTTGCCGCCCTGGTGCACATTCGCACGAAAATCGCCGTCTTTAGCCTGTCTTTTTATCGAAGCTACGACCTTATCCCCGATAACAAAGCAGCGAATATCCATGCCGCGCGACTCTTCAATAAACTCTTGTACTAAAATATTGGTCGACATTTCTTTAAAGGCATTGATAATACTTACAGCCGATTGGTGGCTATCCGCTAAAATAACCCCTTTTCCCTGCGTACCTTCCAGCAGTTTAATCACCAGCGGTGCGCCCCCTACCATACGAATCAAATCTTCGGTATCGTCTGGCGATTGGGCAAAGCTTGTTAACGGCATGGGGATCCCTTTGCGGGCTAAAAGCTGCAGAGAGCGAAATTTATCCCTGGAGCGCGAAATGGCAATGGATTCATTCAGGGTATACATTCCCATCGTTTCCAGATGCCTGAGTAAGGCCGTACCATAAAAAGTATTTGAAGCACCAATACGCGGAATAACCGCATCAAACCGAGGCAATAATTCGCCGCCACGGTAATGCACCTTGGGATTGGATGCCGCCACATTCATATAGCAATACAGGGGGTTAATGATTTTGACCTCATGACCGGCTTGTTCACCCGCCGCTTTTAACCGTTGATGCGAGTACAAATGAGGGTTTGTGGCCAAAATAGCAATTTTCATAAATCAATTTTTCCTTTATTTATTTTTTTTTCTTAATCCAAAGCCTGGCATCTGATTGTGAGGCTTAGGAAAAAACGTTAAAACGACAGGAGTTCACTAGAGCGCCGAATGATTGAAATCAACACACACCACCTTAATAAAATACATGTCAATAGGTCTAAATTAAACCTGTACTGTAGGTTCGGCCTTGCCCCATAACCGTTAGGCTATGGAAACAGAATCCCCTCTCCCCCACGCCCCGCGTGGGGGAGAGGGGATAAAATTTTCCTTAGCCTGACGGCTATGGGTCTTAGCCCAACATGGGTTTTACTTTTGTTCTGTCCTGTTGGGCCAAGGCCCAACCTACTTCATATTTTGTTGTTGAGACGCTTATGAGACTAACAACTGGTAATCTTTCACCAATAAATCCGCATGATGAGGTGTCGTGAAAAATGCACTTAGCTCACCTTTGGGATTAAATAACATCACAGCCCCGCTGTGCTCTATTTCATAATAGGTGCTGTTTTTTTCATTCGGAATTTTAGAATAAGCAATGCCCATTTCGCGTGTCATTTGCTTAATGATGGCATCTTCTCCTCGCGCTCCCAGAAAATGCGCGTCAAAGGCTCTGACATAATGGTGTAATTTTTCCAAGCTGTCCCGTTCGGGATCAACTGAAATCATTACCACGCGAGGAAGTGGCTTGACCGACATTTCTTCAAGCCTACGGTACATTTTACCAAGCTCTCCCATCGTCGTGGGGCATAAATAGCCGCAATTGGTAAAACCAAAAAAGACCAGCGTCCATTGGCCTTTCAAGTTTTCATTACTAAAAGGCGTATTTTCAGTGCTGGTTAAAGTAAACGGCTCAATTTCCCTTGGTTTTTCAAGCAAGGTTCCATGAAATTGGCTCACATCAATTTGTTTGCTGCGAAGGTGCTGGGAAACAAACAAGCCTAAAATCAGAGCCACAAAGGCGAGTAAAGCAATTACAGTCCAGGTGACGGCGTTCTTGGAAGCAGACATTTTAACCTCTTATACATAATGATCAATCAGTAAAAAAATAAACAACATCATAAGATAAACAATGGAAAACCGAAACGTGTGCATGGCAATTGCCGCCCGCTCAAGGCGATACAATTGAATAACCCAATGTAAGAAACGCAATCCCAATAAGACCGCACCGATTAAGTAAATCCAGCCACTCATTCCTACCGCAAAGGGTAAAACACTCACCACTAAAAGCAAAACCGTATAAAGAAGCACTTGTAATTTAGTAAAAGGAATTCCATGCGTTACCGGCAGCATCGGAATTTCTGCGTGTTTATACTCTTCAATGCGGTAAATGGCCAAAGCCCAAAAATGCGGCGGGGTCCAGGTGAAAATGATAAGTACCAGTAGCAGTGCTTGCGGATCAAGCTGGTTGGTGACTGCCGTCCAACCCAATAAAGGAGGAGCAGCCCCTGCCAACCCCCCTATTACGATATTTTGCGGCGTTGCCCGTTTGAGGTAACCGGTATAAATTCCTGCATAACCGATTAAGGTAATAAAGGTAAGTACTGCCGTTAACACATTAACAAAGTGGATTAAAATACTCATTCCAAGTGCTGCCAGCACAGTTGCAAAGCACAAGGCTTGCGTCACAGTGATGCGCCCACCGGCAACAGGCCTTTGCCTGGTGCGCGCCATAATGGCATCAATCCGCTTATCCACCAGATGATTAATGGTGGCCGCAGAACCGGCACACAAACCAATTCCCGTTAGGGAAGCCAGTAATATCGACAAAGGCACAAAACCTGGCGTTGCTAAAAACATACCCACAAGGGCTGTCAGCAGCATCAATGCAACGACCTTGGGCTTGCAAAGCTCTAAATAATCACGCCAAACCGCTTTTTTTAAACCCGACTCCGTTTTAGCGTGCATTCGACAGCCCCCCCTGGGTCACATAAACCATCATGACGACAGTTGCCAGCAACAAAGCTGCCACCCCATTGTGCAGTACGGCAATGGGTAAGGGTAATAGATAAACCACGTTCAAGACCCCTAAGATAAATTGCACAATCACCAAACCAATAGCCGCAATTGCCAATAGCCTTAACGGCCTGTAAGTCACCTTGGCAAGCAATAAACCGGATAAAATCAATAGGTAGGTGGCAGTTACCAGAGCGCCCACACGGTGCACATACTGGATAGTCACTCGTATCGCACTATCGAGCACTCCTCCCTGGTAATTTGCGCCAATCGGCGAAAAGAGGTTAAATCCCTCTGCATTCAAGGCAGGTACCCATTGGCCATTGCATTGGGGGAAACCAATGCAGGCAATGCCTGCGTAGTTTGAACTGACCCATCCCCCCAGAGCAATTTGACAAAATACAATGCATGCGCCAAGCCCTATCCAAAATCGCCACGTGGGCAAATGCGTTGGCAAAAGACTACTCAATTGCAAACGCAAAAGAGCAAGGCTTGAAAAAATAATAATGCCACCCAGTAAATGCCCCATAACCACCACTGGCAACAATTTTAATGTGACAGTCCACATGCCCAAAGCGGCCTGAAACAGCAGCATGAAGAGTAAAAAGAGGGGTAATTTCCAGGGCAGCTTATTGCCCTTTCGCTTACGTGAGAAAAGCGCCAGGCTCATCCCTAAAATGAGAAGGCCTAAGGTTCCCGCTGCATAGCGGTGCGCCATTTCAGTCCAGGCCTTTCCGGCTTCAATAGGAATTTCAGGGTAACTCCCCTGTGCCGTTTGCAAAGCCTGTTCACTGCTTGGCAATACCAAATGCCCATAACAGCCAGGCCAGTCGGGACAGCCTAATCCTGCATCCGTTAAGCGCGTATAAGCGCCTAACATAACAACGAACAAAGCCAACATGAGCGCCGCGGTAGCGGCATAGCGTATTGCGTTTAATTGCATCCTTAACCACTCTTTTCGTTTGTATTTAATAATTGTTTCATGTCGTGAAAAATATCACGGGGATTTGCATCGGCTGCATAACGCAACACAAGGTAACCGTTCGGACTGGCTATAAATACGTTAGGTATTGAACCAAAAACAGGGTATGCGTTGTTTTTGAAAGGAAATACATGGATATCCTGTTGGCTTAGATTGGTACTGAGCTCTGAAAGATGGGATTGCGAGTCTCCATCCACAACCACCCATTGCTCCACTTCATACAATCGACGCCCTAAAGCAAGGCGCACGCGAGCCAGTTTGTCTGCCAGGTTTAAACAGGCTTTGTCGCAATTTTTCGGATACCACAGCACAAAATGCCATTTTTTACTGTTTTCAAAGCCTGCAAATTGCACGGGCGGGTTTAATAACTCCCCTTTATTAGTGGTGGCTTGCAAAAGCCAGGCGGGATGTTGAAAATAAACATAGGCCGTAATGCCTGGTGTTGCAAAAATCAGGGCGAGCAATAAGAGGGTCCAAAAATTACGTTTAGTCATCAGTTATCTCGTTTCTTTAAATTCAATGCAATGAACAGAATGAACACTACAAAAGCAATAGCAAACCACTGCATTGCATAGGCATAATGCCGTGCCGGCGGCATGGAAACCACGGGCCATTCGCGCACATATCCATCGTGTGCGTCTTTATCGAGGCGAATAATAAACGGATATAGTGATTTATGCAAAATTTGTTCGACTATTTTTACATCAATCCGCTCAATTACGGTGGTTTCCCCCCTTTCTTCCCAGGCAGGCCCAAGCATCCACCCCTTTGCTGAAGGATAATAGGCATAGCCTGTTAAGGAAACCAAAGCAGTTGGTGTGGTGAGCATTGGAAGTTTACTGCGCGCAGAATCCCCTGGAACAAATCCTCTGTCAACAAGCACCACTTCGCCTGAGGCCAATTGCAGGGGCGTTAGCACATCGTAACCGAATTGATGCTGATAATGCTGGTTATCCAAAAGGAAGGTGTGGGATAAGTAATTACCCTGCACGCTTAGGGTTTGGTATTGCGACACAGCCGCTTTTTGCGCAGTTAACGCAACAGGCGCTTGCGCTGCCCCTTGCGTTTTTGCCTCCACCATCTGTTGTTTTTCCACGGCACGCGCCATCTGCCAAAACCCAAGGCGTGTAAAAAAAGCAATTGCTATCATAGCAATTAGCACCATACGCCAATCCGGTGTGAAACGGCCGTTAAAAAAGGGTACACTAGCCATCAAATTAATACTCAACTTATCCGATGCAGGAGTATACCAAATGTTCACCAAATCAATCATCTTAATTGTCATGCTGATTATTTTATTTGCTTTAGGAAGCAGCCTGTTTTTTCTGGTACACGATGCAGGGAACACCAAACGAACCGTTAAAGCCTTAACCTGGCGGATTGGTTTGTCACTCGCCTTGTTTTTATTTTTATTTTTAGCCTTTAGCATGGGCTGGATAAAACCGCATGGGGTTTAGGTTTATTTGCAAAATTGAGAGGCTTATAAAATGCAATCGCCAAAAGTAGGTATTGGTGTGTTAATTTTTCAGGGGAATAAGTTACTTCTCGGAAAAAGAAAATCGTCGCATGGAGAAGGGTATTGGGGGCCTCCTGGCGGGCATTTGGAGTATGGGGAAACATTTGAACATTGCGCTGTGAGAGAAGTGCAGGAAGAAACAGGGTTAACGATAACAACGCCCAAATTATTAACCGTTACGAATGATATTTTTCCTAACAGCCATAAACACTATGTTTCGGTACTATTAACGGCTCAATATCCTTACAACCAATGCGTTCAAAACCGTGAGCCTGATAAAGTGGAATCCTGGGGGTTTTTTGATCTCAATGCCCTACCCGACTTGCTTTTTCTCCCGCTTCAAAATTTACTCTCAAAATACCATCCTCAGGAATTAATACACAAGGCATTGGATGCGTTGATTGATGTCTGAGGAAGCCCTATGCGTGCTGAAGCAGGCTAATACGTTAAGTTTCAGTTGGCATTTATGAATGAGTAGGGGTAAAACGTACCGTTCGGGCTGATTGGAAGAGCCAATCCTCATGGAGCGAAGGATTGAATGTCATAAAATAATTCTTTTTGATTCACTTGCAGTCAAATGATTTTATTTAAGACCAAAATATGGTAATATAAGGATCATTTATATTAGAGGTTTTCTATCCATGACAGGTACTGAAGAGACTAATACGATTAATAGAGCAATAAGCTTAGAGGAATTGCGCCTTGTAATTGAAGTACGGAAAAAACGACTTGCGCTGTATCGTGCAAACAGGGATAACGATTTCAAAAGATACTATGAGTTGTATCAAATGGCTTGTTCAGGTGCAATCTTTTTATACATCCTTTATCTGTTCGATCTCATGAAAAGCAATTCAGAAGATGAAAATACTCCAGTCATACGGGAAACCTTGTATCAAGAAATAAAAGCCTTAAACCCCAGGGATCGCAAGTGGCATTCACTCCCAAGCCTTGAAGACTTGGAGTGCGATTACTGTTCACTGGACTCGACAACACGGTATTTAGCAATAGGAGCCGAATTAGGTGATCTGGAGTTAGTTAAAGCAGCGTTAAAGATTAATCCAGAAATCAATCTGGATAGGCCTCTATGTGTGGCTATCAAAAATAACCACGAGAAAGTCGTCAAAAGATTAATCGAATTAGGAGCGGATGTAAATAGTACCCATACCCCTCTCATGAACGCCATTTGCTATTCTGGTAATTTTGAATTAACTCAGTTTTTAATAGAACAAGGTGCATTTGTGGACGAAACCATTTTTTACAATGCACTCAGGAAATGCACCCGCCCTGAACTTATTCAGTCTCTCTATGAAAAGGCTTCTCTAGATATAAACGAACCTCACACAGAACGCGTGGTAGGTCAATTTGATGGTTGGGAGAACCATGAATCTTTTCTGCACTGTGCATTACAAACGATGAAAAAGAGTCGAGACGGCGGCGTAGTACGTTATTTACTTGGTTTGCCTGACTTAATTAAAAAAGAAGAAGACGTTATCGCGGCAGTTGCTGTGGGCGTAGAAGCCCTCTCTTTATTTCTCAATGCGGGCTATACCTGTACGGCAAAGCTTTGTAGTGCTGTTATTGAAAAGAAAGAGTGTGCTGCAATTGACCTTGTCTTAAAGCAAAAAAACGCAGATTTAGAAGGTGCGAAACTCGCTTTAAAAGAAAAAAAGAAATGGTCTGACTTGATGTTTTATGCCGCAATTAATGACATAAAGCAAGTTACCCTTTTATTAGAAAATTCTGATGAATCCTTACATACTGCTTTAATCATAGCAACAGAGTTGGGGCGAAAAGAAATGGTATCCCTTTTATTACAAAAAGGAGCAAAAGTTAACGTCTACTGTTCAACCCATGGTGATGCGCTCTTTCATGCTTGCAGAAACGGTGATATAGACCTCATAACCTTGTTATTAAATAGTCAGACAGAGGACTGTAAGATAAAAAAACTTACTTATAACCTGGCGATACAATATGCGATCAGAGAAGAACAGACAGAAATGGTTGCGTTATTATTTGCAAAAAAACGAATTGAAATGAAGCACCAGACCATAGAACTTGGTTTAAAATCAGACCATGAGGACATCAGGAAAATCACTAAATTAAATGCTATCCTACCGTGGATTGACAACCTAAAAACAGAGTTAAACCGCGTTACAAAACGTTATAAGGATAATGCAGGTTGCCTTGATTTGTGGGGAAATGGAAAAAAAGCGGCGCACATTACGAACGCTATAAAGAGGGCCGATGCAGCGATTAACCAACTCGCCAAGAGTGAGAACCCTTCCCGTTTTATCTGCTATATGAATAGCTTTTTAGACTATAAGGAAGGAAATAAAAAATCAATCAGGGAGGAATTATCGCATCATCGAATTGGCTTTTTTGGCAAACCACGTGGACAAAAAACAGTTGAGCAGTTCGTAGAACAGAGGATTGGGCCTATGGCCGCTGGATCATAAGATTCAAAGTACTTGAAAAAATAGCGATGAAGTTGGAACCGCCCTCGCCAAAAATAGTACATTACTATCCGCTTTTTTCCCTTTCTATATTTCAGGAGTAGCCTGGTTTGCTTGCAACCAGGATTCTGAATAAGCATGGCGATAAATTCGAAGTTGTCGTCAGGTTGAGACAGGCAGCCTCTAGCAGAGTATGGGTATAATAGATTGGCAAGGCTTCTATGGCCTGCTTTGTGAGTTCTGGAGGGGATACTATCTGTCTGAGTTTCCATAATCCTGCTTCTTCCATGAAGATATCAAACCATTCAAGGGACACCACCTCTTTCAATTTCAGCAATTCCGTAAGCGATCTCATGGGGTCGTTCTGATGGCCATGCCAAGCGTTAAGCCAGGTGCTGAGAAGGCTCTTTGTGTGCTGGGGAACGATGAGGGACAAGGTTTGCAAATAAAACAGGTTTTTCTCTCATCATTTCTTCTAAATCCCTATAGCTGATGCCGTATTTACAATACCAGCGTACACATTGCAGGATAACTTCTCCGTGAAAGTGTCGCCATTTAAATGCAATGGGTTTTGTGGATCGCATCGTGATATTCCATTACCTAAGGAGATTAGATTAAATTATAAACCACTATCCGTTTTTGCATCAGAGCCTTAATTACAACTGTAGCACTAGAATCCATAGATTTTCCTTAATTCTGATCCCCCCATCCAGTAACATAGTAAGGGTGCGGGTATGTGCATTATTTTCGTTTTGATATCGGGTGGATTCTTCATAATACCAAAGTCATCTAAAGTTGAGCAGTCTTATTGGAAGGACACAAATTACGTCACGATTGACTATAATGATATTATTAGTTACATAGTCTGATGGTGACGCATGCCCCCCCTCAATGCGAAGTTATTGGTTGATAAATATTCAGAAGCATATGGAAATAAATCAGCCAACCTCATGGTGATGAAAGAATTTTTCACAGTGCCGGACATACATCCATTAAGCCATAATCTCTGTTTAAATCATTTGAATAAATACAATCAAAACTGGCAGTTGATATTAGATGAATTTAAGCAAAAGCAAGGTAATGACCAAGGCGGCTTAGTCAATGGTACGCATGAGATTCTGGAAAGATTAAGAGCAAGTATCAGGGAAACATTTATCAGGTTTCCGCTGGACGATGATGGAATTGTTGATTATCTGACAAATCATTTTGAGTCCAATGACGTGCTGATGGTCCGCAGTACTGGCAAAGAAGATTCGGCAGAACTTGCGAATCCAGGCGGGAATGAATCTTATGCGGGTATCGAAGCAGATATCAAATCAGTATCCATTGCTTGTGGAAACGTTATTGCATCCTATTTCAGTGAAAAATCATTAGAGCAAAGATTAAAATCCCAACAAGATTCAGAATCAATTCTAAGTGAGCCCTTTATGCCCGTTCTTTTACAAAAGATGGTGGGCGAAATAATAAAAGAACAAGGTCAATCTATTGAAAAAATAATTTATTCCGGCGTGATGTATGTAGATAAAGAAGATAAGGTTACGATTCAGGAAGCGCCAGGTTTTGGTGAATTGGTGGTGAATAGTAAAGGGCCGGTTAATACGTATTTCGTGCTGGGTGATAATACCGTACATCAACAAATCTGTGAAAAACCGTTTAGATTGGCATCTTATATTAACAAAATGAATCAGTCTGAATTGATTGTTCAAAAGAATTCACGTGCCGTAAGAAATTCATTTCTTCCAGGGAACGTCATTGAGAGATTAAGTAAGCTGGGAAAAGAGATTCAGGCATTTTATGATGATGACAGGGACATTGAATTTGTATATGACCAGACAATAGATAAACTTTATATTGTGCAAGCCAGACCCATTCCATTTGGGGAAAGTGTCAAGCATATTCCAAGAGCAATAGCGCCCGAACAGATAAGAGACATAAAAGCGAAAGCTCCACATTATAAGGGCAAAACAATTGCTGTTGCAGCGAGCAGGGCGGAAATAGTTCAAAATGCAGATGAGGTGCTTATCTGCAATACAGTTGGGGATGCACTGACTCAATATTTAGATATGAAAGAGCCCAAAATCAAGGCGGTAATTGTTACAACTGATGCCCCAGGTACTTCGCATGAAGCAGCTATGTTTAACTCTGTAAGCATTCCTGTTTTCTATGTTAATAAAACTCAGCAAAATTCAATCAAATCCACCTTAGAACAAGGAAATAAAAAATGTATATTCGACCCTCAAAGGGGGCTAATTGTTGAATGGCCGGATAGAGGCAATCCTGAGAATATCTTAAAAGAAGGTCTTTTTAAATCATCTATTTCAGCAGAAAGAACACTTCTGCCAGAATCTGAAATGATATTTAAGGAAAACAGCATTCAACAAATAGAATCATTTTTAAAAGATGCTAAAAAGAAAACAGACATGACATATGATGACTTGCTTGATCAATTGGAAATTATTGAGAGCACAACACCAGAGACTGTTTTGCAATCAAAAGAAGCATTACGTCAAATACTCATGGATATAGTGGATGCCTGCAGGGTAGGAGCTGAAATCAGCACTCAGCAGGAGGAAGAGTTAAAGTCAAATATTCTAAAGCATGCCATAGCCTACAGCTTGGATGTGGATAACCTTTTGAGCACAATCGTAAAAGCAGATGGCAATATAATTTCAAATAAGCAGCAAAAAAGACTGCTGGATTTGGTCAATGGTTTAGAAGCGCTTATCGCCAATCCTGGCAGGAAGGGCATGTATTCTGATTCAGTATATAACTTGATGCAACATCATGTACTTAAGAAAAAACTGCAGGAAAAATATCCCATATATGCGCATTTGCCAGAAGAAAACAGAAACGTGGTTGAAGCTGTCTCTCAATTTGGCAAATATGCTGCGACGCATCAGATTCAAAATACATGGGAACGGTTTGTTGTTCAGATTGCTATGGCTGACAGAGGAAGTAAGGAAAATAATCTAAAGAAACTGGCATCTATTATTTACTATGCCGAAGCGAACGAGCTGGGTAGTGTATTGATGAATAATGTTTTCAATGAACTTGATGTCCGTAATTTCAGTGAAACCATAAATGAATTGGATGCGCAGATGAATCAGTTGCAACCCTATTCAAAGCGTATATTTGATTTAGAGGTTAAATCAGCTGAGCTTGAGGCCAAATCGATTCTTTGGAGTAGAAAGAAAAATCATGCCAGGATGATTAAGGAATATAAAAAAGACGTGGCAGAGGTATTACTATGTATCGATTCATTTGGTCCCCTCCATGTTCTACCTCTTATGGCGAAAACAAAAGTTCTGGGTGAAATTGCCAGAATTACAGAAACCATAGATGCCAGCATTAAGATAATGAAAAGTTCTCAAGACTATGCAAATGAGGACAGCGCATCAAAAATCGAACAGGCAAAGTTATTTTATAACATGTTAATTCCCTACCATTCTCTGATGCAGAAAGTAGTGGAAAATATGGATGATTCCGAAAAGAATAAGGATGTCCACGTTGCTGCCAAGGGGTCATTTGCATATCAACGATCTGGAAGAGCTGAAAATACAACACCGGCAGAGAGGTCTCTGCGTATCAAGGAACGATTTGAATTATTTGATTCTAAGAATATTACCCGTGAGCAATTATTTACAAGCGGTAAATTCAGTGTGATGAATGCCACTATATTGTCAAAGGATGTGTATGACAGTAGTTTTACAAGGGTAGAGATGACGCTGGAGGATTTCTATACCTTGTTTCATCAAAATATTGTATCTGCTCTTTCGAATATGCAATCGGGTCAACTGCCTAAAAGGTTGTATCCGGCAAAGGTGAATATTTTCTTGGATGAAATAAAAAATGCCAGCACAGGTTGTTTTAAAAATGGATTAATGCCTACCATTGCAGACTCCAGAATTAAAGAGGGTAATGTACTTATTCAATTGAATGTGCCTCTGGGTACCCATGCCGCTTCTGTTAAGATTAATTACAATATAAATACTTCAGATGTGGAAATTAACTACGATTTTCCTTTAATGGGTGCCAACAATTATTTGAAAGCTGCTTCTAATTTTTATAGAAAATTGCCTGAAGCCCTGGGGATGAACATCAGCTCATTTGGTCCCTATGGCGTAAGTATTTGTTTTAAGATGGACTCAGATAAAGAAAACGATCGTTCTGTTTTTTTAGCAAGAGTATTTGCTTTTGCCTGTGCATTTACCGTTTCGGAAACACTTTATCATGATCTTGATTGGATTTTAATGGGAATAAATGATCCTAATTTAAAAAAAATAGATGCGGCATTAATTATGCTCCTGCTTACAGAAGAGGAACATGAAAAAAGCAGATTAATTTTGTCTTTAATGGGATATATCTCGAACTCAGGTGAAGAGATATCTCAAAGCGATATCGAAGAGGCCATTAACCGACAGGGTGATTCAAAAAATCAGCTGCAAAATGATATTGAGTTATGGTATCAAAGCTTAGGACTGGGTGAGAAAAAATTTAATGCTATCTTGGAAGAGATAAAAAACCCCGAGTTTACTGAGATACTCACCATTTCTTTTTTTGAACATGGTATGGTGTGTAAAGAGGATGATCTTAAAAAGATTTTAAATAATCATGAAAAATTTGACAGACTACTATTTAATTTAATTGATAAAGAATCATTTGCAAATCTTGAGAAAATAATTACTGATTTCCCTTTGGATAAAAAAATTCTTTCAGATATTATTACCCGAGTTCTCAATGTAAAATACACAAGCCCGGAACTATTAAGTTGTATTTCAGAATTGGGAAAAAAAGGCGCGATTCCTGAGTTTAAAAATCTTGAAGGAATAAGTACATCGATGTCGGCAGAAAAGTTATCAGTACTTTCCTTTAAAAAGTTTGAAGGAACACGGACGGAGATTTTGACAAAAAGATTGTCTGTTCTTTTGGATAATTATGACTCTTTTCATATAGGGGAATTTATCCTGAAAGCTGATAACTCATCAGAACTTGATTGGGATCGTTCCATAATTTTAGATCTATTTAATCTTGGAAAAATTAATCTGAAAAATACAATTTATACTCCCGAATTCATGTATGAAAATTTCAAATCATATCTCGTAGAGGTCTGCGAAATTATTGAGCATAATAATGTTCATTTATTCAAGAAATTTGCAGCCGATGAGTTTTCAAGAAAAATTATGGTAAAATACCAAAATGAGTTATTTCAACTGATTGCAAAAAATAATCGGCATGAGATGGGTATTGTTTTTCTGGATTCCGTTGACATAAACATTATGGAATCAAAAATTGACGCTGAAATCAAAAAGATAACCTGTCATAAATATGACGTGGTTAATGATTCAACTGTAATGTTTCTTATAAAATTAATTGAAAGAAAGAAGACTCATTTCACAGACGATGAAATATCTGAAATTTTTTCGTCGACCCAGGCAGAATTTTTTAAAGGACCTTTCCAATTGACTTTGAAATATATCCCTGATGTTTATTGGAGTGAACACAAACGCCTTGCTTTGGCATGGGTTGTAAAAGCAATTAAAGCGAATGCCATTGAGATGGCTGCCCGCCTGATTAGCGTTTCAGGATTGGAACCTAATGATTTTGTATTGACGTTTAAAGAACTTTACTTAAAAAAGGAAAATTATTCTGCAAATTCTGACCTTATTGACCATCTGGTTGAATATTTAGATCAAAAACACATTAACGTGATACTTAATTGGCTTCTTAGCACAAATAGAATTGATGCCTTTCTTGATTTTATAAAATATAGAGGCGTAACAGAAACTTTAATGGAAAATAGAGCACTCCGTGAAACGTTTGATTTGATGAGTATTCCTGAATTTGCCAACATGATAAATGATCAATACAAGAATGATAAAAAAGTCATAACACTTGAAGATAAAACCTCCAGTGAATCTAAAGAAACTCCAGAAAAAACGGATGGGAAAATACATTCTTCGGACTCAAAGTCGCCATTGTTTTTTAGTGGATCGGCTCAACAAGAAAACACTGTCAAGGAAAAAGAATCTGCACAACAGAAAGAAAACGACAGCCTCGCTCAAAAGAAAAATTGATTCTAAATTTTCACGGCAAGTATTGAACTCATAAACAATGAAAAATTTGAGTGTGCATTATTAGGTCATGGTCCGTGTTTTATAACTCACATTGAGCGACCTGTAATGTAAAAAAAATATTTTTTTCATTCTCAAAAAGCCTTAATCTACTGAATTTTAGGATAAAAGCAGTGGATATGGATATAAAACGCATAGATCATTTCTATATCAAGCATCAATACTTCAGCTATTTCTTGAGGAGTTTTTCCACGTGACAGTAAATAAACCGCCTTGATTTTGTCGGCGTCTTTTTTATTTTTCGCAGCTCGATGGGCTCGTCTAAGCTCATTCGTTTGTGCTTCTGTAAGAAGTCAATGTTTTCATGGCCTTATAGGCATGATCTCATTAAAATTTTTTTCAAGTACTTTTTTAGATATTTACCAAAATTCATTGGCGAGACGTATAGAACCCTGGTTGCAAGCAGACCAGGCTACTGCTGTTTAATATTATGAGCCAGATTAACCGATTAACCGTTCAGGCAATTTTTGTCGCGTACAAAGTGCAATTTGCTCCGACATTAATTTGTACTCGTATCCGAGGGAAATTTCCTCTACAAAAGAAAATCCCGTCAAAAACGCCTCATCCAATGCGCCTTACGTTTTTATTGACCGTTCTAATCGGACAGGATTAAACCGTTCGAACTGAAGAGGCGCTGTGCGCCTCCTCAGTCTGAGCGGTGTGTTTTTATCCCTATTCTTTCATACAGATCAACTTAAACTGAAGGCAAATTGGAAGGGGCGGCCTTGATGTTACCGGGTTCAATAACGATAATGCGCAGGTTTATAAGGGCCATTGATTGCAACACCGAGGTATTCTGCCTGCTCTTCAGTTAATTTTGTTAGTTTGGCACCAATCCGATCCAAGTGTAATCGGGCTACTTTTTCATCCAAATGTTTGGGCAATACATGCACTTCCTTCGCGTAAAAAGCGGTATTAGTAAACAATTCGATTTGGGCAAGCACTTGATTGGTAAACGAAGCTGACATTACAAAACTCGGATGTCCCGTAGCACAGCCTAAATTCACAAGGCGGCCTTCAGCCAGGATGATAATCCGTTTGCCATCAGGGAAAATGACATGATCAACCTGCGGTTTGATGTTTTCCCAAGGGTATTGACGTAAACTTTGAATATCAATTTCTGAGTCAAAGTGGCCAATGTTGCATAAAATGGCCTGATTGCGCATGCGCCGCATGTGCTCATGGCTTACCACATGGTAATTTCCGGTGGCAGTCACCAAAATGTCTACCTGTTCGGCCACTTCATCCAGGGTCACTACCCGATAGCCTTCCATCGCCGCTTGCAAAGCACAAATTGGGTCAATCTCACTAATCAATACCGTAGCACCCTGCCCTCGTAAAGCCTGAGCGCAGCCTTTACCTACATCCCCATACCCTAAAATCAATGCCACTTTTCCGGCAATCATGACATCCGTTGCGCGTTTTACCCCATCCAATAAGGATTCGCGGCAACCGTACAAGTTATCAAATTTGGATTTGGTCACCGAATCATTGACATTGATGGCAGCAATTTTTAAAAGACCAAGTTTGGCCATTTCATAAAGCCTTGCAACCCCTGTAGTGGTTTCTTCCGACACACCTTTTAACTCAGGCAAGAGCTGCGGGTATTTATCATGAATAATTTTGGTTAAATCACCGCCGTCATCAAGTAACAGGTTCGGTTTCCAGCCACCAGGCCCTTGCAAAGTTTGCTCGACACACCACCAATACTCTTCTTCCGTTTCCCCTTTCCAGGCAAAAACAGGTACGCCGGCTTTTGCCATCGCAGCGGCAGCATGATCCTGGGTCGAAAAAATATTGCAAGAAGACCAGCGCACTTCCGCGCCCAGTGCTATCAAGGTTTCAATGAGGACAGCCGTTTGAATGGTCATGTGTAAGCAACCGGCTATACGCGCCCCCGCCAAGGGTTTTGTACGGCCAAACTCTTCACGTAAAGCCATTAAGCCCGGCATTTCGGTTTCAGCAATTGCTATTTCCTTGCGTCCCCAACTGGCAAGTGCGCAATCCGCTACTTTAAAATCCTGTCTGTTGTTTTCTATAGTACACTGACTCATTCGGTCTTCCTCTTGCATTTAATTACAGCGCTTTTTGTAAAATTTCCACTTTATCCAAACGTTCCCAAGGCACATCGTCTCGACCATAATGCCCGTAGGTCGCGGTTTTTCTATAAATAGGACGCAATAAATCGTGATGGGTAATAATACCTTGCGGGGTTAAATCAAAATGGCTGTGGATTAAATCAATAATCTCGGCATTCGATAAATTACCCGTACCAAAGGTCTCTACACTGACGGAAGTAGGTTCTGCAATGCCAATAGCATAAGAAACCTGAATTTCGCATTTTTCAGCAATACCTGCCGCCACTAGATTTTTTGCCACATAACGGGCTGCATAGGCCGCGGAACGGTCAACTTTTGAAGGATCTTTTCCAGAAAAACAGCCGCCGCCATGGCGCGCCATGCCGCCATACGTATCGACAATAATCTTGCGCCCGGTTAGCCCGCAATCGCCCAGAGGGCCTCCAATAACAAAACGGCCGGTTGGATTAATAAAATAACGGGTCGAAGGGGTAAGCCATTCTTCCGGTAACACGGGCTTAATGATGACTTCCCGTACCGCTTCAACTAACTCCGCATGGCTAATTTCTGCGGCATGCTGGGTTGAAAAAACCACCGTATCCACCGAAACGGGTTTGCCGTTTTCATAGTTTAAAGTCAACTGGGATTTGGCATCGGGACGCAGCCAGGGCAATTGATTGCTTTTTCTTAATTCGGATTGCTTTTGCATTAAGCGATGCGCGTAAGCGATGGGTGCAGGCATATAGACATCGGTTTCGCGACTCGCATAGCCAAACATTAAGCCCTGGTCGCCTGCGCCAAGAATCTTGGTTTCCTGATTATCCACGCCTTGGGCAATATCCGGCGATTGTTTGCCAATGGCAGAAAGCACTGCACAGGAAGCCCAGTCAAATCCCATTTCGGAGCTGTTATAGCCTATGTCTTTGATAACCTGCCTGGTAATGCTTTCAACATCCACCCAGGAGGTCGTCGTGATTTCACCCCCGACAAGCACCATGCCGGTTTTAACGAAAGTCTCGCAAGCGACCCGCGCGTTGGGATCTTCGGCCAAAATGGCATCCAAAATCGCATCAGAAATTTGATCGGCTATCTTGTCCGGGTGCCCTTCAGATACCGATTCGGATGTAAAAACATGAAAATCATTCACACTAGGTCCTCTCAATCAAGGTGTTGCGGCTTTCTCGCATCATCGTAATAAATTCGTCAAATAACCCTTCCATATCGTGCGGCCCGGGGCTTGACTCGGGGTGTCCCTGGAAACCAAATGCCTTTTTCTCTTTATGCCGGATGCCTTGCAAGGTGTTATCAAATAAGGAACGGTGCGTCACCTCAAGGAAATCCGGTAAGGACGCTTCATCAATCGCAAACCCGTGGTTTTGACTGGTAATAAACACCCTGGCCGGTTCTTTAAGCTCCACAACCGGGTGGTTGGCGCCGTGGTGCCCTAATTTCATTTTTAATGAGGTAGCTCCACTGGCTATTGCAAGGATTTGAAAACCAAGGCAGATCCCAAAAAGCGGCACGGTGGTTTCTAACAACGCCTGCGTTGCTTTGATAGCATAATCACAGGCAAGCGGATCGCCCGGTCCGTTGGATAAGAAAATACCGTCTGGATTCATCGCAAGCACTTCTTCGGCACTTGTTTGTGCCGGCACCACAGTCAGCTTGCACCCCTTGTCCTGAAGAATGCGTAATATCGTATGCTTCACGCCAAAATCATAGGCAACGACATGGAAATCCAGGGGTTTTGGCGCCTCAGCCCACTCCCCGCGACCGCCATTCCAGGGCAACGTGGTTTCACAAGACACTTCTTTCGCCAAATCCATTCCTTCCATACCGGTAAAAGCACGCGCTTTTTCCAATGCACGTTCTGGCTGGTTCACATCCGTACTAATACAGGCTGCAATCGTGCCTTTTTCCCGTAACTTGAGGGTTAATTGCCGCGTGTCAATTCCTGAAATTGCGACAATGCCACTTTTTTTAAGCCATTCAGGAAGGGATTGTGTCGCACGGTAACTGCTGGGCTGCATCGTGCACTCTCGCACGACCAAACCGGAAGCCCAGATACGAGAAGACTCCATATCCTCTGGATTGCAACCGGTATTGCCCACATGCGCGGTGGTTAAGGTGACTATTTGTTTCGCATAGGAAGGGTCAGTCAGCATCTCCTGATAACCTGTCATTGCCGTATTAAAAACCAGCTCCCCTACGCAACTTCCGTTTGCACCAATTGAAACGCCGTGCAGGATGGTGCCATCCGCAAGCACTAGTATCGCTGGTTTATTAAACATAACAGGCTCTTAAAATTTCATGTCTTCAAAGAATTTTTTTACCCCATCAAACCAGGAGCTGGAACGAGGGGAATGCGTTTTGTTTCCGTCTAATGTGCTCTGTAGATTAGTTAACAGCTCCTTTTGTTCACGCGACAAATGCACGGGCGTCTCGACAACGACTTTGCAGAGCAAATCCCCTGAATTATGGCTTCTGACAGACTTCATCCCCTTGCCTCGCAGACGAAATACTTTTCCAGTTTGCGTTTCACCCGGGATTTTTAAGGTAACCCGTCCTTCCAATGTCGGCACTTCGATAGAGCCGCCAAGTGCTGCGGTAGTAAAACTAATCGGCACTTCGCAATGCAAGTCACTGCCTTGTCGTTCAAAGATAGCATGGGATTTGATGTTAATTTGAACATACAAATCGCCTGCCCCTCCGCCGTGCATACCAGCTTCCCCTTCTCCAGCCAGACGAACCCTGTCTCCGTTATCGACACCTGCCGGAATTTTAACGGTCAGTTTTTTGCTTTCCCGCACTCTACCCTGTCCGTGACAGCTTGTGCACGGCTCAGTGATTACTTTGCCTTCGCCATGGCAACTGGGACAAGCTTGCTGAATCGAGAAAAAACCCTGTTGAATACGGACCTGCCCCATTCCAGCGCAAGTTTCGCAAGTCACGGGCTTTGAACCTTTTTTAGCACCGGTGCCACTGCAAGGCTCGCAGCCCACATGGCGAGGAACGGTAATTTCAATTTGTTTGCCTAATGCCGCTTCTTCCAGAGTTAAAGAGGCATTGAATTGCAAATCGGCACCGCGTTGACCACGGCTCTGACGGCCCTGGCCACGTCCGCCGGAAAAAATATTCTCGAAAATGTCCTCAAAGACCTCTCCAAACCCGCCAAAACCCCCGCCGAAGCCGCCAGCGCCCCCCATGGAAGGATCAACGCCTGCATGCCCGAAACGATCGTAAGCACCTTTTTTTTGCGGATCAGAGAGCACGGCGTAGGCTT
This sequence comes from Tatlockia sp., assembly GCA_041659885.1. Classification (GTDB taxonomy): domain Bacteria; phylum Pseudomonadota; class Gammaproteobacteria; order Legionellales; family Legionellaceae; genus Tatlockia. Next base: position 7,230 of record JBAZXN010000004.1, on the reverse strand, counting down.
TTTGAATTTCTTTGAATTTTTCTTCAGAAGCTTTGTCATTAGAGTTACGATCGGGATGGTATTTCATCGCTAACTTTCGATACGCTTTTTTAATAGCGGACTCATCGGCATCACGACTAACACCGAGTACTTCGTAATAATCCTGCTGTTCCATAACTCTATACACCAATTGATTAGGGGCTGTTGACAATTGCTCTAAAACACCCACGTGACACGGACAAGCTCGCGGTGCGTGGGCATTCTACAGGATCTTCAGATTGTAAACACGCCCTGAATGATTGTAAATAAATACCTTTCTTATCCTTTAAAAGAATTAAAAAAAGGCGCGCTGTGCTATTTTAGCACAGAAACGCCTTATTGGGACTTATTTTTTCTCTTCGTTTTTTACTTCTTCAAACTCCGCATCCACTACCCCTTCGTCTGCTTTGGCAGCATCCGGTTGTGCGTTTGCGTTTGCACCCTCAGCAGGTTGTCCTTCGGCTGATTTTTTCGCATAAATGCGCTCTGCCATTTTGCTTGATGCATTGGTTAACACTTGCAACTTGTCTTCGATTAAGGCCTTGTCATTGCCTTTTACTGCTTCTTTTAATTCAGCAATGGCTTTTTCAATGTCCTTTTTCTCGTCATCCGACAATTCTGCTTCGAGATCTTTCAGCGACTTTTCACTGTTATGAATGAGGCTGTCGGCCTGGTTACGGATATCGGCCATTTCTTTGAACTTTTTATCTTCGTCCGCATGGGCTTCTGCATCTTTCACCATGGCATCCACTTCTGCATCACTCAAACCACTGGATGCTTTGATAACAATGGATTGGGCTTTGCCCGTTGCTTTGTCCCTGGCAGACACATTTAAGATCCCATTGGCGTCAATATCAAAGGTTACCTCAATTTGTGGCACGCCTCTTGGGGCGGCGGGGATATCGGTCAAGTCAAAACGGCCCAGGGATTTATTGGCAGACGCTTGTTCACGCTCACCTTGCAGAACATGAACTGTTACTGCGGTTTGTCTGTCATCGGCTGTAGAGAATACCTGATTCGCTTTGGTTGGTATCGTAGTATTTTTCTCAATCAGTTTAGTCATCACACCGCCCATCGTTTCAATCCCTAAAGAGAGGGGTGTCACGTCAAGCAACAAGATGTCTTTGACATCACCAGAAAGGACTGCGGCCTGAATTGCTGCACCAACGGCAACTGCTTCATCAGGGTTTACGTCTTTGCGTGGCTCTTTACCAAAGAAATCCTGTACGGTTTTTTGTACCATAGGCATGCGCGTTTGGCCGCCGACTAAAATCACTTCGTTAATTTGGGAAATGTTTAAGCCCGCATCTTTCAAGGCAGTTTTGCACGGCTCAATGGTGCGCTCAACCAGTTTTTCCACCAAAGATTCCAATTTGGCACGGGTCAATTTAATGTTTAAATGCTTAGGACCAGACGCATCGGCTGTAATATAAGGAAGGTTTACATCCGTTTGTTGCGCAGAAGACAATTCAATTTTGGCTTTCTCAGCCGCTTCTTTCAGACGTTGCAACGCTAAGGGATCGTTGTGCAAATCAATGCCTGTATCTTTTTTGAATTCAGCTGCTAAATATTCAATCAGGGTCAAGTCGAAGTCTTCTCCACCCAGGAAGGTATCACCATTGGTTGCCAATACTTCAAACTGATGTTCGCCATCCACTTCCGCAATTTCGATAATGGAAATATCAAAGGTACCACCACCCAAATCGTATACCGCAATGACCGCATCACCGCGTTTTTTATCCATGCCATAAGCAAGGGCTGCAGCGGTTGGTTCGTTAATGATGCGCTTCACTTCAAGGCCTGCGATGCGCCCGGCGTCTTTGGTGGCCTGGCGTTGCGAGTCATTGAAGTAGGCAGGAACGGTAATTACCGCTTCGCTAACCGTTTCGCCTAAATAATCTTCTGCCGTTTTTTTCATTTTGCGCAATACTTCAGCAGAAATTTGCGGAGGTGCCTTGTCTTGATTTTTTACACAAACCCAGGCATCGCCGTTATCCGCTTTGACGATTTTGTAGGGAACCATTTTAATGTCTTTTTGTACAACTGCATCGTCAAAACGACGACCTATTAACCGCTTTACCGCGTAAAGGGTATTATTAGGGTTAGTAACCGCCTGACGTTTGGCTGCCTGACCGACCAACACTTCGTCATCATTGGTATAAGCAACAATAGACGGTGTGGTACGATGCCCTTCACTGTTTTCAATTACACGTGGTTTGTCGCCTTCCATAACTGCCACACAAGAATTGGTTGTTCCTAAATCTATTCCGATAATTTTTGCCATTTGTTCACGCTCCAATCTAGTATTTATTTATGCAATAATTGCAATATGGGGATGCAATGCACTCTTTTCAAGTCTTTACCTTGCAACAATCACTCTTGCAGGACGAATAACCCGCTCGTTCAGTTTATAGCCTTTTTGAAACACTGTTAAAATGGTATTTGGCGCAGCATCCGGCACTTCCAGCATGGACATGGCTTCATGTTCCTGCGGGTTAAAAGGAAGACCGATTGGGTCCATCTGCTCTACATCCAGTTTATTCAACGCATCGATAAATAATTTAAGGGTAAGGGTTAAACCTTCGCGCATGCTGTCATCGGCTTGCTGCTCGGTGAGCTGCAAGGCTTGCTCCAGGCTGTCAATGACCGGTAAAAACGATTGTATCAATTTTTCCTGGCCGTAACGGTGTGCGTTGGTTACATCACGCTCAGCGCGTCGGCGCACATTATCCAGCTCAGCCATGGCCCGAACTGCTTTTTCCCAATTTTCATGCGATTTTTGCTCGGCTAAAGTCAGTTTTTCCTCAAGAAGAGTATAGCTCGGATGTTCTAGCGCGGCCTCTGGGACGCCAACATTTTCTTCCTGCTCACCCTGCGGGCTTTGACTTGCTTCTGCCTCACTTTCCCGTTTGATTTTATGCCAATCTTTACCTTTCTCTTTTTTCATAAAAAAATCTCCCGTATGCAAGTCACTGTAACTGGGGACGATTAAAAAAAATTCAAGGCATGCTGCTAACAATATTTAACTCTTAACGAATTAGGGTATGATGTCTTTTTATCTATGAGAATTGTTATGGACAATTGGTCACCCACTTCCTGGCAGCAATTTAACTACGAGCAGGCAGCGACTTACTCGAATGAAAATCAACTCAACAAAGTGATTGCACAGTTAAGTCAATTGCCACCGCTGGTTACCAGTGGTGAGGTTAAACACTTAAAAAACGAAATTGCCAAAGCAGGACGTGGAGAAGCCTTTATTTTGCAAGGTGGAGACTGTGCAGAGTCTTTTAATGAGTGCCGCTCGGACATCATTAGTAACAAGCTTAAAATTCTCTTGCAGATGAGTCTGATTTTAATTCACGGCATGCGAAAGCCCATTGTACGAATTGGCCGCATTGCAGGACAATATGCCAAACCCCGCTCCTCGGACTTTGAAACCATTAATGGAGTCACCTTGCCCAGTTACCGTGGCGATTTAGTGAATTCACCTGACTTTACTCCCGCATCGCGTGAGCCCAATCCCAAATTAATGCTGCAAGGCTATAGTTGCGCCGCCATGACCCTTAATTTTATCCGTGCGCTGCTTGATGGCGGATTTGCCGACTTAAATTACCCGCACCGCTGGGATTTGCGCTTCGTTGAGCACTCCCACCAGGCAGAAGAGTACCATGCCATTGTGCGTGCACTGTCTGAATCCCTTGAATTTATTGATGCCATTGATGGCTTTCGCTCAAGCAACCTCAATAAAGTCGATTTTTATACCTCCCACGAAGCGCTTCATCTGCATTACGAACAAGCCCTGACAAGGCATTTGCGGGATGGCCTCTGGTATGATTTATCCACGCATTTACCCTGGATAGGTATGCGCACGGCCAAATTAGGCAGTGCGCATCTTGAATTCTTGCGTGGCGTGCAAAATCCCATTGGCATTAAGGTAGGGCCTGGCGCCACAAAAGAGTGGTTACAGGAAGTCATCGAAGCCATTAATCCGCACAAGGAAGAGGCCGTTTACTCTTGATTACGCGCTTGGGCGCAAAAGATATTGGCACATTGCTCCCTCCACTCATTGAAGTAGTTCAGCACACCAAATGTCCGGTCACCTGGTCTTGTGATCCCATGCACGGCAATACCGAGACGACAGCAGAAGGCATTAAAACAAGGCACTTTGATAATATTCTCTCCGAATTGCAGCAAGCCTTAAAAATCCATCGCGAGATGAATAGCTACCTTGGCGGCGTGCACTTTGAATTAACAGGCGATAATGTGACCGAATGCATTGGCGGAGCACGTGGCTTGAATGCCAGTGATTTAAAACACGCCTACAAAAGCCTTGTGGATCCGCGTTTGAATTACGAGCAATCGCTTGAAATGGCCATTCAGCTAAGCCGTGAGTTTAACGCAGAAAGGGTTTAAGGTAGGCGGGAATGCGCTCTTCTAACCAGTAAACGGCTTTTCCCGGAAGATTACCGCTGATAAACCCCACATGTCCCCCTCTGGAACACAGTTCCAGAGTGACATTTTGTCCCAGCTCAGACGCTTCTGGCACGACCGCAGGCGTCATGAACGGATCATCCAGCGCATGAATAATCAAGGTATTGGTGGTTATTTTATCAAGGTAGGCGCGCGAGCTTGATTGCCCATAATAAGCATGCACATGGGGGAAACCGTTCAAGGGCGCTGTCACAAATTCATCAAAGGTCCAAAAGCACTGCCATTTGTGCATTTCTTTTAATGCCTCTGGCATCTCGCCCTGAAACTGTTTGCGTTTTTTCTCAAAAAGATTTTTTAAACGGCGCAGCAAATACCCCTGATAAATCCGGGAAAAGCCTCGGCTAATTCGGTCCGAAACCAGGCGCAGCTCAAAGGGAACCGAAACCGCAACAGCGGCATCGATAAGGCCTTGCTCTCCTTGTTCACCCAACCATTTAAGCAAAACATTCCCGCCTAAAGAAACACCAACCACCGCTTTTTTACTGTGCGGCTCCCGCGCTGCCAGTAAATGCAAAAAATAATTGAGATCGGCCGTATCGCCTGAATGGTAGGCGCGTGCGAATCGGTTAGGCTCCTGACTGGCACCGCGAAAATGCATGAGTACCGCACGCCATCCCTGCCGGTTAAATTCATGCATGAGACCTGCGGCATAACTCGATTTAACCGAACCGCCTAATCCATGCAGAAGAATAACAAGTGGTGCATCCAAAGATAAGCCATTATTTGCCCAGGCCAGGTCGATAAAATCACCATCGGGTAATTCGATTCGCTCTGTTGCATCCACGGGCGCCTCAATAAAGCGGGTAAGGGTAGCAAAAAAGGTTTGGAAGTGGGAGTTTTTTAACCACCAGGCCGGTTTAAACGTGCCAGGGATGATCATCTATTATTCCTCATGGTATTGTGGACTCAATGCTGCCACCGCATCAATTAAGGCGCTCACATTGTCAACAGGCACATCCGGCGTAATGCCGTGCCCTAAATTAAATACATGGCCTGACCCTTTTCCGTAAGACGAAAGAATTTGACTGACTTCACGCCGAATGCATTCCGGATTGGTCAGTAACACGGAAGGGTCAAGGTTGCCTTGCAAAGCAACTTGGTCGCCGACTTTCTTGCGTGCTGCACCGATATCCACTGTCCAGTCAAGGCCTAGTGCCGCACAGCCGCTCAGTGCCATTTGTTGCAACCCATTCCCCCCGCCTTTGGTGAATAAAATCACGGGAACCGCGGGATGTTTCTTTTTTAATGCGGCGACAATGCGCGTCATATAATAAAGAGAAAAATCACCATAGCACTTGGGTGCTAAAATACCGCCCCAGGTGTCGAAAATCATAAGCGCATTAACGCCTGCTGTTACCTGCGCGCTGAGGTAATCAATGACTGCCGCTTCCAGCTTGGCCAATAAAAGATGAAGCGCTTGCGGTTGGGTATACATTAGATGGAGGATGTGCTTAAAATCGCGGCTCGCCCCGCCTTCGACCATATAACAGGCAAGCGTCCAGGGGCTTCCTGAAAAGCCAATCAAGGGCAATTCGCTTGGCATTTCCTTGCGAATCAGGCGGGCGGCATCCATTACATAAGCTAATTCATCGAAGGGATTAGGAACAGTGAGCGCCTCAATGGTGCTTAGTTCACGCACTGGGTATTTAAAGCAAGGCCCCTCCCCTTCCATAAAATGAAGACCTAACCCCATTGCATCAGGAATGGTTAAAATATCGGAAAACAAAATGGCCGCATCGAGTGCAAAACGGCGCAGAGGCTGCAAGGTCACTTCGCAAGCGAGCTCTTTATTTTTACAAAGACTTAAAAAATCCCCGGCTCTGGCGCGCACCGCACGGTATTCGGGTAAGTAGCGGCCTGCCTGACGCATAATCCAGACAGGCGTTCTTGGCACAGGTTTTCGCGCTAAAGCACGCATAAACAAGGACGCGTTTAAGTCGCTCATAAGTTCTCAAGGGAAAGGATTCAAAGGCGGTATCTTATCATCCAGTCCCTTGCTCGCAAAGTGATACTTGTCACTCACGCGTTTTCGGCTTTTATGCTATTGCCTTAAATACTGAAAACGCGTGAGTGACAAGTATAAAATATCAATTGTCTGGCTTTCAGTAATGTGCTAGCGTAATGCTATTTTTTTACATGGAGCATATTGTATGGACAATCTCCGCATTCAGAATTTAAGCGTTTCAACGCACATCGGGGTGTATGCCTGGGAGCAGCAGATTTTACAGCGCCTGCTCATTGACATCACCATTCCTGCCGATTTTAGCCTGTGTGAAGATCAATTGGAGAACACCATTGATTACGCTCATCTTTGCCAGATGGTAACGCAATTTGTTGAGTCCAATTCCTTTCAACTGATTGAAACGGTTGCAGAGCGCATTGCAGCACTGATTAAAAAAGAGTTTCAAGTAAGCACACTTTCTATTTCAGTGAGTAAACCGCATGCCATAAAGAATGCCGGAACTATTCAGGTTAGCATTACCCGTTAATAAGAGGACTGGAATGGCCAACAATACAATTTTTCAAGACGATTTTTCAGTCGCAGGAATTATGTGCCTTGGAATCTGTGGTACAAAGGTTAAAGCGATTTTGCAAGGGGTTATTACCCACTACAAGGCAAACCAGCACCTACCCAACGATGCCCAATTAACAATCATTCCAGAATCGAACAAACTGGGGGTTAACCGGTTAATCCTGACGCTAGAAAGTGAACAGGAGGCC